>CAIMFH010000162.1 GCA_903840265.1 uncultured Schlesneria sp.
ACGTTCCGCATCGGTCAAACGAACGAGATACTTCTTCACACTCATCACAGAACCCCTCCTTGGATCGAGTTTGGTCCTGCAAATCAGCGCCGATTTCCTCATTCGACGCAACCCTAGTTTTCAAGCCTGACAAACCACTAGATACTTATTTCTGGACCTGCAGGCGGACAAACGGGAAACCGGCGGCACGACGCGTTCCGTGGAACAAAGCTGGCTGATCTATTCGGCGCGGGCAACCCGCTTCGAATGTCAAAGCATCGTCCGGCGCCACATTAGCGATCTCGACTGCCGTACCTTCTGTGACTGTCACACCAGCGGATCGTAGTCGGGTCGCCGTGGCCGCGATGATGGCTTGCTTCACCTCGTCAGCCGAGCATTCGCCTTCGGCATTCTTCAGAGGTGCGAATTCAACCTCACGCAAGGTTTCAACCGCCAGTACCGATTTCGCGATGGAAAACGAGTCGAAAATGAATCGCTCGTACTTGAGGGCGTTCTCAGACTCAGGTTGTATGAGCGTTCCCTCGGCATCCACGTAGGGAACTTTCTTATGAACCGTATGCCACGGCAACGAGGCTGGCTGCGAGGCGATCCGTTCTAGAAACGTGCGTTGAAAGAGATGGATTCCCGTATTTCCCGCCCGCAATTGCAATTTGCCGTCGCGATCTTTCAACGCGCCCAGCGACTCGGGCAGGTCACTGTATTCGATCATGCGGGTCCGCCCGTCGATTTCCACCAGTAAGCCGACGCGTTCATCGGGTGTTTGCTTGCTCACAAATTTGACCGAGACTTCGGCTGCATGTCGCAAGTGCAGTCCAATGAACGCCGGGTCACAGATGTGGACCAGCGGATTATCGACTTGGTGATAAAAAAGGGTCTCGATCCCGCGGTGCTGCAACTCTTTGAATAGACCGGCTCGCGACATTGCGAATGGCAGGCCACCGTGTCCATCAGGATTCAGGGCCAGCGACGATTCGGTGCTCATCAGCAACTTGCCAGTCGTCGAATCGAATGCAGGGGCCGTACCTTGTTGAAATAGGAAAACATTCTTGGGATCAAGGCCAAACCAATGTTGTTGTTCGAACCACTGTTCGGTTGCTGCGTGGGTCGCTTCGCTGGTCATGACGAGATAGGGAATCTCGATCTCATACCGTTGCGATAGGGCCAGCACTTGTTCGGCAAGCAGATGGAATAACGATCGCCCACTGATCGGGCCAATGGGGAACATCCCCTTCGGCTGCGATGTCCCCAGACGCGTTGCCATTCCGCCGGCAACGACAACAACCGCGATGTGTCCCGATTGCAGGAAATCGCGTCCTTCCTCAGCCGCCTCAAACCAACTATGCCGCTCCGCAGTCGATTCGGGCCAACGAATAGAACGTGACGGCGGTGTGACATGGCTGTCGACAGAAAGCTGTGCTTCCGCGGGTGCGTGCTCCGTAGCATGGCTTTCCACGAAATCCCAATCCAACTGCGCCAATTGGTGCGACAGGTGTTCTCGATCACCAGTTGACAATCGCTCCCAGAACCGCAGCACCTCTCCCTGATTCAGTTGCTGAATGTGGTCGAGCAGGGCAGCGCTCAATTCATGATCGGCACTGACCAAGTTCAATTCAGTTGACTCGTGAGTGACGGCGCTGTTCATCTTTCCTACTCCCCGATCAATCACCCTAAGTCGAACCAGAGGTTACCAGTGCTTGCTCTGACATCGATCACGAAGGCGCAATCGCTTGGCGAGACTGACGACCTCACGGTTCAGCCCTGACATGGCAAAAGTGGATGCGGATATGCCAATTCAGAATGCCACGGGGTGATACGCAACTCCCGCGCCTGTCGACTGTCCGGGTCGACGGTTCTAGATGCAGAACGATGTCGCCAGGTGAGCCGATCTCGATAATCGCACGAGCGATGGCGCATTGTGTGAACACCCGAAACTTGAATGTCGTCAGATGCGAGCGTCCGACCAACCTTCCATTCGGGTGGATGACTTTCGGTCAACATGCGTTCGGACTGAACGAGTTCCGGATTCAGATGCCTGTACTTCGGGCCCACAACTTGAACGGGAGTCCAATGCGAGAAGACTTCCTTTGCGTGCGATTTGAATATTCGTTGACCGCGACCGTCGCAACGGTTTGCTAAAAAAAGAACTCCGGCTGCTAACCGGAGTTCTCTTCACCATCTCGATCTAAACTTACTCAAATTTCGACTTCGTGCATTTCCAGCAGGGAGTCGAGCTTCGTGATCTCCAAAACCTCCCGAACGTCCTGTGAGGGATTGTACAAGTGAACTTCCACGCCCTCATTGCGAATCGCACACAACATCCCCAGCATTCCGCTGGGGATCAAACGCACGCCCGTGAGATCGAAAGCGAGCGTTTGACAGCGATTTTCGCGAATCAATTGCATCAGTTCGTTGCGACATTCGGCAAGGCTCAGTCGGTCCAGAACCTCGCGGCCACCGAATCCGACGACGGTCAACTCACCGACGTCATACACCTCCAGCTGATTGGCCAATTGCATTTTAGATCGCTCCTCAATTGATCAAACCTCGTTCTAGATCCGGCCGTCACAAAAAAGCTGGGGCCGTGCCAGCGAACAGTGACGACGCGATCAATTGACTGATGAAAAATATGAAATCAACGAAATGGTCGCAGCGTCAAATCAAAACTGCCGCAACCGCTGTTCCGGCAATAGCAGGCAGCTCAGCGATTCGTGCATAAAGCATTATTGCAAAGTCAGTTACAGAATCCGAACTCAACTGCAGCCGCCCGGCGCCTGACCCAACTGCGGCAAATTTGCACACAATTGGCAACAATCGGCGCAAAACGGCAGTGTCTGAGATCGCATGCACGGGGGTCGCGGTCCCGTATGTACAGACGCGCAAACTGCAGGTGCTGCAAAGACTGGATCAGCTACAGCGACGGGGCTGCCTGTAGGCGATTCTCGAAATCACCATTGCTGAACTCGCCGAAATTGCGCGAGATCACCATAGGCTCAGCGGACCCGCGCCTTGAAGCTCACCACACCACCGGTATGAGCGGGGAGTGGCTGGGTCAATTCCCAAATCAAGACCAGGCTGCCTTCGCTATTGTCCTGAACCACCAACCGGCCTTCTCGGTCCGACGTAGCACTGTCTTCGACATACGCCAGGCGTGGAGTCAGGTTGTCGGCGATCCGCACGTGATGAACGGTGTTCGGGCCGCGATTGTCATAGCGAATCGTGAACTCAACGATGTCGCCGGGTTGGGCCGTATCCTTGTCCGCGAGTTTGACGACTCGCAGATCGCCTGGTTTGTCAGAGCCTTTGTCATCGACACCGACGATCGTGGCGACGTGAGCTTCATAAGTGCCCGTCATCGCCGCGTCAGTCTTGGCGGCAATTACTGGGTACAGTTCACGCGACCAGACCAATGAAGCCTGGATGCCGTAGTTCAACCGAGCGGCGTCCGTGGTCTCCAGCCTTCCGAACTGAACGAACGTCAAATCCTGATAGACATTCAGCAGCTTGTCATGAATAGCCAGGCGTTTGGCTTGCGAGATGTTGCCTTGAATCTGCTCGCTCTCCAGGCCACTGGCTCGGGCTCGCACCAGCACGCCGCCTGTCATCTGATTCTTCGTATGCTTTCCAAGCTTCAAGCGAGTGTGGTACTGGTTGCTGCCGGCTGCGTGGCCAACGCCAGCAACTTCATCCAGGGTCATCCCTTCATGAGGTCGGCTGATTGTGCGCACCGTCGAAACTCGCGGTGCGTACACGCAAACGCGGTTCGTCGGGCGAACATGCTCTTTGCCAGTATGGTCGGTGTATTCGGCGACGGTATCTTCCGTGTCGAGGCCATCGCGCATGTTGCTGTCGTAGTGGACGGGGACCGAGCGATCACCTCCGTCGCACAAGTATTCATCAGGGAACTTCTCGGCCATTGCCGTCGTTTCACAGCGACAACCCAGCATCCCTTGCGCGAATGGGTTCGGGCCAGGTGCGCCCCACCTCGGGGTGGGTGGGCATTCTGTAATCGTGAACGGTGGACAATTCGGATCGTCGACCTGTGAATGACTGACCTGAGTAACTCGATTTGTCGACTGCGACGCAGGCCGTCGCGAGTCCGGCGATTTCTTGGCCAGGCGGACGACTCCAACTGCGGATTCAGGCGAATCGACTTGATTTCGTGGTGCCGCGGCTCGCTGAATCGGTTGAGCAGAACGACCGTTCGCAGGCAGTTCTCCTGCGGTGGCCAGACGCGACATGGCCTGCGGTGCCAAAGCGGCAGAGCAAGTCATCGCGAGCAGTGCCAACGCGCTGGATTGCGAAAGCTTAGTCAAGAAGCGTGCAGGATGAATCATGGCGATGGGTCTGCGAAGTCAGGTTTAGCGACGACCAGCAGCAACTGGCCCGCGCCAGCCTGCACTGAAATCAGCTTGTTGATGAGACGCTGGTTTCAACGCCTCAGTCGGCCTTTTCACCACGCGAATCGGACCACCTGGTCCGTAGAACGAAGGATCGGGCCGATGTGGATCGGGAGTCCGACCACCCATCCGAACGATTGCCATCGGACGCCCCAGCGAATCCGCCTCGGCAAGTGCGTTGCGAGAAGGTTCGATGGTCGTGATGCGTTGTGTCTGATCGAGGAGCAGTTGAGGAACTCGGTCCGGTTGTTCAAGGTACAGAACCTTGGTGACCAGTCGACCCGCGGCAGCCCACTCGAACTCTTCGATTGTGAATTCAAAGTCGATCGGGAAGTCTTCTTCGCGACCCGCAGGTGGATGCAGTCGGTCAATCAATTCGATCGACGGAAAGAAATCGATTCCCGAGAACTCTTCCAACCCGCTAACCTTCAAACGATACATCCGGCCGACCAGCAACCCTGCTTGCGCGGGGGCCGCCAACTCTAGGGGGCGATCCCACGATTCATAAAACGTCACCTTACCCTCGGCGGGCAGCGTGACTTTGACCGGTTGAAACGAGCCTGGAGTTACTCGTCCGGCATTCACGGCCCATTGAGCAGCCGTCCCGGGCGGTGACATCTGGTTCAGCGGAAACTGGCGACCATCGACGGCAGGGTACTGCTGAGCCAGGACGGATGTCCCACAGGTCAGTAAGACCGCCAGAAGTCCCGCGATGATTGAAGAGATCTTCACCACGATGTCGCCTGCTGAAGAAGTGATTTGACGCGCTGGAAATCAGCCCGGCCGAAGAATTCGACCGGGCTGGTATTTTCGAGCTGATGCTTGGACTAGTGAGGTTGAGCGTTGTTCCAAGCTGGATTCGACAACTCGCCCGGTGAGTAGACCGGATGCTTTTCCTTGTAGTTGATGTAGCCGACTGGAGGTGGCAGGCTCAGGCCTGGTTCATGGCTGACGTCAATCAGCATGTCCTTGGTCGGCTTGGGAATGTTCTGCTGTGTGCGGTTACGAACCGTGTGCGACTGCAAGCTTGCAGGGCCGCCCAGTGGCAGGTGTGTTGGTCCTGGCAGGCCAATCGGTGTACCGGTAATCGGCATTCCCCAGGCTTGCATGTTCACGCCCGAGATCGGAGCACCTGGATAACCGGATCCAGCCATCATCATCGCACCGGGAATTCCAGGTGTGTTCTGACCAGCGGGGCCAATTGGCATCGGAGGCATCAACTCGCCTTTGTCGCCGTCAACCTGATGTGACACTTGTTCGAATTCGTCCTGACCCATACCGGCCATTGGGCGAGCGACTGGTCCTGCAGATCCGAGATCTTTGTTACCCATTCGCAACACGGCCATGATCGTGCCGCGTTTGTCAGCTTCCTGGATCGGATCGACACCGGGATCAAGGCGGGTCGAAACCAGCGTTTCGACGTTAGCGATCGCCAGTTCCTGGTACTTTGCATCCGGCAGGTAGATGACCTTGGTCACAAAGTTGTTGCTTTCAACTTGCTCAAGGTCCTCTTCGGTGAGCTGAATCGGCACACTGTTATGTGTGAGATAGGCTTCCGTGTTCGGATGAGTTGGATACACCTGCAACGTTGGATACAAGGCCACTGGATCTTGACCCCCGGCGTCGCGACCTGGCAAGTTGGTGATCTTCAGACGGTAGGTTCCGCCCTGGAAGAAGTTGTAGCTCGCAGGAGCAACCAGTTGGTTTTCGGCATAACCATTGGGGATCAGCCAACCGATGTGCAGTCCAATCGGACCGACAAATCGGATCTGGCTTGTCGCCGGAGCCTGTGGCATTCCCATACCAGGACCACCCGGAGGGCAACCCCACATTCCTGGGCCACCGCCCATCGCCATCTGCGGAATCACACCCGGCCCGGGGCCATCAACCATTGGTCCAGGGCGAGCCATCATGGCGGCAGGTGGAGCGTGATACTCCCCCTTGTCAGTCAAGTGACTTCCATCCATGGCGCAGCCGACGCACACGACGACGACCGTGCCTAGAGCCAGAAAGTAGTACTTCATCGCGACCCCTCTCCGAAATAGGCACTGCGACTCGCCGCATGCAGAAGCGTTGACGAACTGTCGTCAATTACTCCTGCACCAACTCGAATCGGCTGTCCCTGCCGAATCCCGTGCTCTCCACCAGCGGTCAACGTTCCGCCATGGTTTCCTGATTCTTCAACCCACGCTGACCGGCTGACAGCGAGATCAACCAGTTTCTCCGTCGACCGCGACTGACAATTCCGGATACAATGACAGCCTTCAAGCGAAGGCAGTCCAGACCCGGGACTGTTCGTACTTTGGTCTGTTCTCTTTTCGGAAGGAATCGCCTTGTATCTTTGGCAAATCCGGCATATTCCGAATTCTTGGCGCAAACTCACCCGAATTTCGGCAAAACTCACTTTTTCGCTGATGCTCGGCTGGATCAGCTGGCTGGGAATTCAGTCGTTGCAGAGTCAAGGTGACTCTAAACCCGCTGCAGCTATGGCCGCCGACGCCGTGAAGACACCTGATCCTGCGGTCGCAAAGGCCGCAACCGACTTTATGAAGAAGCTGCACGAGTCGCTCTACGCCCGCATGGCGATCAAAGCCGAGGTCGAACAAACCGTTTCGATTGGAACCCAACAGTTCCAAATTTCTGGCCACTACCTCAGTAGTGGTGAGAAGTTACGTCTGGAATACACAATCCAGCCCGAGCAAGGAGTGGCTGGTTCGCTGCTCGAAATCTGCGACGGAAAAGAATTGTGGAGCATGGTCAAGATCGCGGACACAACGCGAGTCACCCACCGCGACGTGCAACAGATCAAGGCAGCGGTCGCGGGATTGCGAAGTGCTCCTGATGTCGTCCTGACCGCTGAGTTGGGTCTGGGAGGAATCACTGCGTTATTAGCGTCACTCGAGCGAACGATGACGTTTGACGCCATGAAAGAGGAATCCAGCGACGATGGCCCCCGAATGGTTGTCCAGGGGCGATGGAAGCCGGAAGTCGTCGCACGCTGGCCACGAGGCAAAGACGATTTGCTGCCAACCTATGTTCCCGACCTGGTCCGCGTCTGGGTCGATCCCCAGACGATGTTTCCGGTCCGCATTTCGTATATCAAACGGATCTTGGAAAAGGACAAGAAGGTGTACCGGCCGATGGTGACCTTGAAGTTCAAAGCGGTGGAATTTGACAGTCCCGTCAACGATGAAGATTTCACCTTCATCCTCCCTCCGGGATCAGCGCCCCCCGAAGATATTACTCGGCAGTTTCTCGACCGGATGAAGAAGAGTGCCGATGACGCGACGAATGCTGCGAACGCGGCCAAAGCCGCCCAAGCAGCAGCAGCAGCAGCGCCAGTTCCGACTCCGGCTCCTGCCACCCCCGCAACACCAGTTCAAAGGTAGGCTTGTGACTGAAAACTATGACGCCATCCTCATCGTTTCTTTCGGTGGGCCGGAACAACGTGACGATGTCATTCCCTTCCTCGAAAATGTGCTGCGAGGCAAGCCGGTTCCGCGCGAACGATTGTTGGAAGTCGCCGAGCACTACTACCACTTTGATGGTATCAGTCCGATCAATCAGCAAGTCCGGGAACTGATTACCGCCTTACAAACTGAATTGACTCATTCGGGGATCAATCTCCCCATTTACTGGGGCAATCGGAATTGGCACCCCATGCTGGCCGACACGCTCCGCCAAATGGCCGACGATGGGATCAAGCACGCGATCGCCTTCTTTACATCGGCGTATAGCTCGTACTCGGGGTGTCGTCAGTATCGAGAAAACATCCAGCAGGCGCAGGCCGAAGTCGGCGAAAGCGCCCCGCAAGTCGACAAGCTGCGAGTTTTCTACAACCATCCCGATTTCATTGCCGCCAATGTTGACCATATCCGTACGGCCCTCGTCAACCTTCCAGACAATGCGAACGTGGCATTCACTGCTCACAGTATTCCGATGTCGATGGCAGACAACTGCAACTATGTTGCTCAACTCACAGAAACCTGTCGCCTCATCGCAAACGAATTACAGATTCCATCTGATCGTTGGAAGTTGGTGTATCAAAGCCGCAGCGGTCGGCCGACTGATCCCTGGTTGGAGCCCGATATCGGTGATCACATTCGCACTTTGCACAGCAACGGCGTCGCGTCATTAGTGATTGCTCCCGTGGGATTTCTTTCTGATCACATGGAAGTTCTGTTTGACTTAGACGAAGAAGCCAAAGTGCTCTGCGAAGAGCTCGGTATGGCCCTGTCCCGCGCCGCGACCGTTGGGACTCACCCCCTCTTTATTTCGATGATCCGCGAACTCATCCAAGAGCGGTTCGGCCAGACGACAAATCGCCGCGCCTTGGGCTCGTTCGGTCCGAACCACGATGTCTGCCCGATGAATTGCTGTCTCTATACGGTCCCAACCGGCAGACCCGTGGCCCCTAAACACTGAGTGCCGCCCCTGCCTTCGTTTAACCGCTTGCGCAGTCGCACCGCGCGTCGTGGCGGCCATCACACCTCAATTTAGATGCGTCGCCGGGGACAGATGGCATTTAGGCGCCCATGTTGGCGTCACAACAACCGCATTTGCGGCAACCTATTATGCTGCCGCAGTTTACGTAGCCGCCTATTGAACTCGGATTAATCCCTACATTCGTCAAAGCCGCTGAACCAGGTCAGCTCGATTCAAGTCGCATTGTCGGAATCGCCGATACGGACGACAGGGGATTGTCTCCACGGGTCGCCGTTGCGCAACCCGACAGATTCCGATTTCGGGAGGGGATAGCCCACCGTCATCGTAATTAAGGGACTTGAGTTGGTGCGATGCAGTACCGTCCGCGGTGCGAACATCGCCAGGAGACGCGGCATGGATCGCCGATTGACGGCAATGCTGATGCTGGCTGGTCTGCTCTTTGGGCAGCAGTCTGTATTCGCGGCCGCCCCACAACCGATCATGACGAACAAGACTCGTTTCCGCATCCCGTTCAAAATTGAACCTGCGGCTTTACAGCGACTTAACGCCCGAGAGCTGCAACTGCACGTCTCGCGAGACGGTGGCGTCAACTGGGAACTCGCTCAGGCTCTCCCACCCGAATCCGCAAAATTTGAGTACCAGACCTCGGGTGACGGTGAATATTGGTTTGCAGTCAAAACGGTCGACGGTCGTAATCAGGTGCATCCACCTGCCGGCCGCTATGAGACTGGATTGATCGTCCAGGTCGACACCGCAGCACCAATTCTCGATCTGACCCTGCAACAGCTCTCTGCAGGCCGCGTTCAACTCACGTGGAACGCCGCCGACGCTCATCTTGATCCCACGACACTCAAGCTGGAATACCTGCAACCAGGTAGCCAGGATTGGGAACCGGTAGAGGTCACGCCCAAAACGAACGGGCAGATTGCCTGGAATGTCTCTCAGCAAGGCCAGGTGAAAGTTCGTGGCACAGTCGCTGATACTGCGACCAACATTGGCAAGGGCCAAGGCCAGATGCAGATCATTGCAGTTGGCGACCCGACACCTAAACCAAAGTCCGGACGACGCGTACCAATCGCCGGACTTGAAGATGGCCAGGAGCAAGTCTCCATCGAAATAGCCCCTGAAAGGGCTCCCGATGAAGCCCGCGCCATCACCAGTATGCCCGGCGCACGGATGCCTGCAGAGAAGCCATTGATTGCCGACACCAATGACGAGTACCGCGGTCCAGTCATCACTCCGTTTGGTGGTGCCCCATCCGCCCCGCAAAAAAATATCGCCACCGATCAGTTCGCGGCCAGCACGACAGATTCGCGACCTGAGATTACCAAAGATCGCTGGGGCGATGCGTTGGAAAACGCTGCTCCTCCAGCGCAGATTCCAGTCGCCCCACCTGTCCACACTCCTCCTCGTCAGAGCGAACACCGACGAGTGGTCAGTTCGCGCCGTTTCCAGGTCGGGTACACCGTCGATGATGTCGGCCCGTCAGGAATTGGCGCCGTCGAACTGTTTATCACGCAAGATCATGGACGGAAGTGGTATCGCTACGGCGAAGACCCAGATCGTCGCAGCCCATTTGATGTCGAAGTTCCACAAGACGGCGAATATGGATTTTCGATTCGTGTTCGCAGCGGTGCCGGCCTGGCAAATGACCCGCCTCTGGCCGGAGAAGCCCCTTCGATACTTGTCGCCGTGGATCAAACCCCACCGACCGTGGAATTGATTTCAGCGAACCAGGGACAGGGGGCGAACAGCAATCGTGTCCAAGTTCGGTGGCGAATCGCGGATGAACATCTCGCCAACAAACCAGTGGCCGTCTACTACTCACCGACCAAATCAGGTCCATGGGAAGCCGTCACGGGCTGGACAGACGACAAAGGTGGCTTTGAATGGACGGTGAACCCCGGTTCACCACCGCAGTTCTATGTGCGTGTGGTCGCTCGCGACTCCGCTGGAAACACCGCCAAAGCCGAGTCAGCACAGCCGATCCTGGTTGACTTGGCCCGCCCAACAGCTCGCATTGTCGACGTTGAGGCGCCGCAAAATATAGGACCAAAATAGCGCGTGCGAGCTTGCTCGATTACGTAGCCGAGGTCGCCAAGACCTTGAGTGAGCGACCTTCGACTCGCAATCGCAAGTCGGGGTCGCCCAATCTCTTGACGAGACCTAATTGTGGCGTCCCGCGAGCAGAACACGACTTAGTCTCACCCATGTTTCAGCGCGACAAGCAAGTGCTGCCAGCACTCAAACCGAGTGCGTCGGAGTCGGTTCCGAAGTCGGAGGCTCAAACTTAGGAGCCGTCGATTCAACGGGTTCGTCCTGAGGTGCTGGGCGCGTCGCGTTGCTTGAATCGTGCTTGTTGTAGACGGCGTCATCGACCGAATGCTCGATGCCCGCCATCCCCTTCTTGAACTCGACGATCGCCTTACCGGCGTCACGAGCGACCTTCGGCAGATTCTTGCCAAACAACAACAGTGCGATGCCGGCAACCAGCAGCATCTCCATAGGACCTAAGTTGCCAATGAATGCGATGGGAAGCATGTTGCTACCTCCAGAGAAAAACGGTGGTTACTTCGTATCCGATTTTTTGGCTTCGAGATTATTGGGGTCAGCCGGATCGTCTTCGCGAATCCCTTTTTTGAATTCTGTAACGCTCTGCCCCAGGGACCGCATCAAAGTGGGCAAGCGACTTCCACCAAACAACAACAGGGCTAGTCCAAAGACCAAAGCCAGTTCCATGGGACCAAGCGCAAATGCAACGGGAAACATGACTGACTCCTTTTCCGCAAGACGTAATCTGGCAGAAAATTGGACGGATGGTGCGACAACAAGGGCACGCGACGCAGGATGAACCTGCCATCAAGTCTAGCGTGTATCCACTCGAGTCGCCCGCGAAGAGAGCAGGAAGGATGAGCGGTCAACGAAATTGTACCCGCGCCGCCTGCACTGTCAATCCGATTCACCTACGCGTTATTTTCTGAGCGAGCGAGATTAGTCCTCGGCAAGGGGGCCAGATCTCTAATGTTTGCGCGTCGACACCTGTGGTAAACAATGCCGGGATCAATTTCGCGATGTTTGGAACTTCAGCCTTCGCCTCGCGGGCTCTTCGGAGAGGCTTTCGATCCTTCCGCGATTTGCTTGGCCCAACCCAAAAGGAAGATATCGCTTCCTTCGAAAAAGCCGTTGATCATGGCCCCGATAATCGGGGCAAGGATTTGGGAACCTTTATCGAATTTACCACCCGCAACCCACACGATGCCGAACACAACCAAATACCCAAGTGCAAACTTGAGTACCATGTCGACGAACCAGATCAAAGATGCAAATAAGATCCGCATATTTGCTCGCGCGATCTGAATAATGGCGACGACTTAGGACCCACGACCGAGGCGAGCTTGGATCAAATTGACAATCAAACCTTTTGCAGCAAATAGATTACATCTTCTGTGTTAGCAGTAATTTCAATCGGCCAGTCGATATCGTGACGGAAGTCAAACGTCTCGACCAATCGTAACCGCGGTTCGGTCGCGAGCAGATCGAACATCTGTAAGGCCGAGTAAGTTCGGAATGCTGTCTCGTCTTCGATCCGGAACTTCTTGGTGGGCGTGGTCACATCGTAGGTCACGCCAATTCGTTCGACGCGCTTCTTCTGATCCAAACCAATCGACCACAAGTTAGAAACCACCGACAGCGGGCCACGACTGGCAGACCACGTCTCGGACGTGCATTGTTGCGGTGCCTTCGGAATCAGATGCAATCCCAACAAGTAAATCCCACCCTTGTTCAATGACTCAGCGACACACTTCAGATGGGCTTCGGCCGTGGCTTCGGATGGGAGATGCCGGAAGGTGTTGATCAGATTGAATGCCGCGTCGTACTTCTTTTTGACCGTGAAAGCAGCCATATCTCCGACAAACGCCGTCGGCTTGAATCCATGCCGCTCGAGCCGAGCATTGCAGTATTCGATTGCCTTTTCATTCAAATCGTTGCCGGCAACTTCATAGCCCGCCTTGGCGAACTGAACCAGCAGGCGACCTGTTCCGCAGGCGGGCTCAAAGACACGCTTTACAGGCCGCTTCGAATATTTCTCAAAGCACTGACGCAAGAAACGAAATTCTGCTGCCCAGTCTGATCCGAAAATCAAATCGTAGTACTTGGGATAGTCGTACAGATGACCGGGAATGGTTTCCATGAGCGAACGGTTTCCTGCGGCGTAGAAAGAGGAAGACTGAGAATCAGAGTATTGAAACACAGAGGCACAGAGAAAACAGAGTTAGACTTCTTTCGATCTTCTCTGTTACCTCTGTGCCTCTGTGTTTTCAACTCTTCCTCGGCCTAATTCGTCGACTTTGATTCTTTCAGCGAAGAACTCGCCTTAACCAGCGAATCGAGCGACACAAACCCATCAGTTGTCAGCCCCGGTCCAGGCGACGCTTGCTTCGCGCACCCATTGCAGCCAGTACCACAGCCAGCAGCAGGCGAAGACAGCAACTTGATCAGACGACGCAACACGATGGCCACCGCAATCGCGATGAACGCCCCCGTCGCGACAATCTGCCAGTTCAGTTCCGTCACGTTAACCCTTTTCCGACCATTTCCAGTCTGTCACACCAGCCAAATTGCGGATGCATTCTTTCGGCCAGCCACCCTGCGACAACGAAACGATGGTTTCAGCACACATCGTCAACGTATCGAACTGCGACTCGTGGTCCAGTCCTGCCAGGTGACCACTCAAAAGGACATTGTCCATTTTTAGCAATGGGCTGTCGGCGGGAAGGGGCTCGACTTCAAAAACGTCCAAACCCGCTCCGCGCAGATGTCCAGAATTCAAAACCTCGACCAGCGCCTTCTCGTCAACCAACAGTCCACGAGCGGTATTGATCAACACCGAGCCTGATTTCATCTTCGCGAATGTCGTTTTGTTCATGATGTGCTTCGTTTCCTTCATCACAGGCAGATGCAAGGTCACGTAGTCTGAAGTGCTCAGCAAGGTATCAAGCTCAACGAGCTGAATCCCCCATTGCTCAGCGAACTCTTGATTGGCATACGGATCGAAGGCGACCACTTTCATGCCAATCCCAACCGCGCGAGTGGCAACCGCGCGGCCGATCCGACCCAAGCCAACAATCCCCAACGTCGTCCCCATGATTCGCGGCGTCGAAAAACGCTTCCAGGTGCAGGCACGAACAAGCTGATCTCGAGAAGGAAATCCTCGAGCCACGCCGAACAGCAACGCAAACGTGTGCTCGGCGACGGCATGGTGATTGACGCCGGGCGTCGTCGCCACGACGATCCGATGCTTATCGCTGGCCGCCAGATCGATCGCATCAAACCCCACACCGGTTCGGGACAGAACCCGCAGCTTGGGACAAGCCGCCAGCAGATGCTCGGGCCAAGGCTCCGATCCAGTCACGACCCCCACGCAATCTCGAACAAGTGGCAACAAACTAGCCGGATCGTAGAGATTCATATCCTTGGGAGGAAGCACGACTTCGAACCCGCCCGCCTTCAAGATCGCGATGTGAGGGCCTTCTTCGGTGCTGAGAGCGGTGCAAACAACCTTCGGCATAGCGCGAGCCTTCAAGGTGGAATTGATTGATTTGTTCGAGGACAAGGAAGCTACCCGAACAACTTCTTGACCGCCAGTCTCCCCGATCGTCATTGACAGTTTGGAATTGGAGCGACAATCGGATACTATTGAGACTGAGTTTCAATCCGCGGAACCCGAGGTGACTATGCTCGTCGTCCCCCTCGAAATGATGACTACCGGCGAACAAGGCCGCATTCATGCCTTGGATGGCTCGCCCGCGTTCGTCGTGCGCCTGCAAGAAATGGGGCTTCGGGAAGGAGTTCCCGTGCAAATGGTCCGCGCGGGCTCGCCCTGTATTCTTTCCGTGAACGATCAGCGACTGTCTCTCAGATTTGAAGACAGTACGACCGTGCTGGTGGAATTGTTGAAATGCACACGCTGAACGACCTGCGCCAAGCGGGCCAACGTGGCCTCATCGTGGATGTCACCGGGGATGATGCCGTTTCCGTGCGTTTGATGGAAATGGGCCTGACCGAAGGGGCGGACATCGAATTGATTGGGTTTGCACCTCTGGGCGATCCTGCCGAATTTCGAATCAGGGGATATCGCCTCTCGCTGCGGAAAGCAGAAGCCTCCCGCGTGACCATTGAATTGCTCTGACATTGCCTTCCGCCGTCTGAAAGCTCCCGCTCGCAATGCCTGCCGCCGTACCCGCCGTTTCCACCCGCTCACTGACCGTCGCCGTCATCGGTAATCCCAATACCGGTAAAAGTACGATTTTCACCGCGCTGACGGGCATGCATTCGCTGATTGGCAATTACCCGGGTGTTACGGTCGAGAAGAAGATAGGCAACTTCCGCCACCAGCAACAGGACGTACGGCTCGTTGACCTGCCAGGCACCTATAGCCTGTCTCCGCGATCACTCGATGAAATGGTGTCGGTGGAAGTTCTGCTCGGTCGCCAAGCTGAAGTCGGTCGCATTGATGCTGTCATCTGCATCGCCGACGCCTCGAATCTCGAACGGAATCTGTATCTCGTCAGCCAAGTGCTCGACTTAGGTTTGCCGACTGTCCTGATCCTCAACATGTGGGACGTGGCCCAATCGCGCGGCATCACAATTGATGTCGAAAAGCTGTCGCAGACGTTAGGCATCCCGGTCATCCCCTGTGAAGCACATCGCCACCGACAGATCGATGCGGTGAAAGATGCCGTTCTCTCCGTCGCAGGAAAGGCGGGTGTCGAATCGCCTCGCGTCTTTCCCGCCGTATTCTACGAAGAGGGCAAACAACTGGGATCGCAACTGCAGGAATGGGGCGAACCCGATGTCCCCTTCTATGTGACCGAACGATTGCTATTGGATGTCGGCGGACAGATTGAATCGTCGTTTGCCGCCCGCTTTTCCACGCGACTGACCGAAGCGCTGGCAGCAGCGCGAGAACGCCTGAAGGCCAGCGGCTTTCGAGTTCCCGCCGCCGAAGCGAAAGCCCGCTATGCGTGGAGTCGGCAAGTCCTCACCGGAATCATGGTTGTCCCCCAACAGCAACAGGTCACGTCTAGCGACCACTTGGATCGGTGGCTGACGCATAAGGTCTTCGGACTGGCCGCGTTCGTGCTGATTATGTTTGTGGTGTTCCAGTCAATCTCCACCCTGGCCGCCCCCGTGATGCAGCTTTGCGAAGCGGGGCAACAGATCGTCGGCGACTGGGTCAGTTCGCTGATGTCCCCCGGTCCGTTCCGCAGTCTACTGGTCGACGGTGTCATTGGCGGAGTGGGGGGGATTCTGGTCTTCCTGCCACAGATCTGCTTCTTGTTCTTTTTCATCGCGCTGCTGGAGGATTGTGGCTACATGGCCCGGGCCGCGTTCCTGATGGACAAGCTGATGACGAAGGTTGGCCTGAGTGGCAAATCGTTTGTGCCGCTGATGTCCTCGTTCGCTTGTGCGATTCCAGGGATCATGGCCACGAGGACCATCGAAAATCGCCGTGATCGCATGGTCACAATCCTCGTCGCTCCCCTCATGAGTTGCTCGGCTCGATTCCCCGTTTACACCCTCATGATCGCCGCCTTTTTCCCTGATATGGCCTGGGCAGGTGGGTGGATTACCCTCCGCGGCGTGCTGATCTTTGTCATGACATTCTTCGGAGCCTTTGTCGCCATCCCCGTGGCATGGCTGCTCAAGAAAACCATGTTCCGAGGCGAGACGCCACCGTTCGTGATGGAACTGCCCAGTTACAAATGGCCTTCGGTCCATATCGTCCTGTTACGCGTCTATGAAAGTGCTCGCGCGTTTGTGATTCGCGCCGGCACCCTGATTTTCGCGACCTCCATTCTCATCTGGGCTGCCAGTTACTTCCCTGGCGATCACACGGAACTCAACCGGCTGCAAGAACAGGTCGACGAAACGAAAGTCTCGCTGAATACGGAGATCTCAGAGAAAGCAGAATTGGAAAAGCAGAAATCGAAGTTGTCGGAGAAGGGGAGCGCCCCCGAACTCGCCGCGATTGAGCAGAAGCTTGCCGCAGTCGAATCAAAGCTGGAGCCCCTCGAAGCACTGATCACGACGAAGAACGCGATGTCCGAACATCTCCTCGAAACCAGCTATCTGGGACGTTTCGGCAAGACGATCGAGCCTGCGGTAAAGCCGCTCGGTTGGGATTGGCGAATTGGCGTGGGAGTCCTGGCTTCGTTTCCGGCTCGCGAGGTCATCGTCTCGACTCTCGGAACGATCTACAGCCTGGGTGGCGATGTCGATGAAGCAGACAGCGGACTGCAGAACGCTTTGCGCGAATCGAAATGGCCTGACAATCGCCCCGTTTATTCAATCCCGGTCGCGATTTCGATCATGGTCTTCTTCGCTCTGTGTGCCCAGTGCGTGTCGACGTTGATGGTCATCCGCCGCGAAACGAATAGCTGGGGATGGCCGCTGTTCACGTTCACCTATATGACCGTCCTGGCCTACATCGGAGCCTTCTTAGCTTATCGGCTCTTTGCATTTCTCCTGTAGGACGCCGATTCGCTCAAAGCCAACCGGTGCCCGCTCGGCATCGTGTTTCTGCAGTACCATCCGGTAGCGGATATTGCAGAACAATGAAAAAACCGTTATCTCCAAGGTCCATTTTCGAGCAGACGAGGAGGTCTTATGATCGACGGTAACAGTTGGAACGCAGCGATGTCCGGATTGCTGAAGGGGCTGGCGTCAGCCGTCGCGGCAGCAGGCGTGCTCGCTGCATCGCAGAATGCCGAAGCTCAATACTATCATCATCACCACCATCATCATCATGTTGGTTCTGGTTATGGAGCACCGATCGCTCGAGATGGGGCAGGGCATCTTGTCGATTCTCGCGGTCATCACGTTGATCAATATGGTCGACATACCGGCGCGGTTGGTGTCTATACAAATGGGGCTTACGCCCCTCCTGCCTATGGCTCGCCGCAGATTTACGCTGGCCCATCTGGCTATGGTGGTAATGTTTACGGAAACAGGGGGACTTGGAACCCAGGCGTCGCGTCTCCCAACTTGGTCGCGATGCCCGCAAACAACATCCCGCCAAATGTGATTCCAGGATCGATGATCGGAGGATTCGGAAAGGTGCTGATCACCAATCCGGCGGACTCCGGTGGCGACGTGAACTACGTCTTGAATGGCAACAAATACTCGATCCAGCCCGGTCAGACGCAATCGCTCGACAACGATCGAGTTTGGACGATCGACTTTGCCAGCGGCGGCCCGCGCGGCGGAGTCCGCTACACGCTGAGTCCAGGCCAATTCAAGTTCGTCGTGAAAGAGTCCGGCTGGGAACTGGTCCGCGCAGCAAATCAACAAGTGAATCCGGGACAAGCCTCTCAAGCACAGATCCCACCAGCGCCACTTCCGACTCTTGACGCCGGGATCTCGTCGCCTGCTCCGGCACCATTCAATCCGCCGCCAAAATAATCCTTCTTGGTGAGCCGCGCTGCGTTACCCGTGGACTCTTCGGTGAGGAGTGATTGCGGTTATGTCATCGCAGGCGAGTGTGACAATAGTTTCGAGCGAAAGATTGGTTCACAGCTGTACGTCAATCAGTCCGCGTGCTGACGCAGCGCGGCTCACCACGAAGTGTTCGCGGCGAACTCCATTCAACTACTTTTCACAGCCAAAGAATGAGAGAAGGTGGCGGCTCCATTCAGGATTCCGTCACCTCTCACAAGTATCGTCAAGTTGTTTGACAACCGTTGGTGTTCGGTCATCGTCAGAGTGATCTGAGAGACTTGTCCGGGGGAGTTCATCACTCCCCCAGACTTTGCCTCACGTTCCGTCGCTCATCGCGATTGTGACGTTCAGGTCATCGAGTCGAGCACGGTCACTCCGTTGTCTAAACTAGCGGCAGCAAGCTGGAGCGGCACAGGTTGGACCACAAGCAGCTGGAGCGGCACAAGCTGGAGCACAAGCGGCTGGAGCGGCACAGGTTGGTGCACAGCAGCTTGGCTTGCAGCAGCTACGGATCTTGCAGCAGTGCAACTTGGGCATGCAGAGCTTAGGCATCTTGAAGCAGCAAGACTTCTTGCAGCAGCCAGTGTTGCATCCGCAGCCCGTAGCAACTGGAGCACAAGTGGCAACAGGAGCGGCACAGGTTGGGGCACAGGCAGCAACTGGGGCTGCACAAGTTGGAGCACAAGCAGCTGGAGCTGCACAGGTTGGGCCACAGGCAGCTGGAGCGGCACAGCTAGGAGCTGGGCTGCAACAGTTACCACGTGAATGATGGAACAGGCCAGCGTTGGCGCTGTTGATGCTGGCGAAACAAACCAGCGCGGCGAATGTCCAAACGTACTTCATAGCAAATCTCCTACACAATCTGGGGCCGGAACGTGAGTGACTGTCGAGGGTTCCTGCCGGACACGTTGTCCGGTGGTCTCGACTCGTCTGTTTGACGCATGGTGTGCATCACTGCGCTAAGATTTCGGCGTTGGCAAGCTGTGCCGCTCAGACAAAGGCTGCCGATTTGCAAAGCGGCGTAGACTGTGAGACAACTTGCCGGATGTAACGCCTTTGAGTCCCTCCGGACGCCGTTTGGCACGCAACTCCCTACCCGCAATCCGATCAATCAGACTTATTGTGACATCCCTGCTGTTCATCTCGATTGGCATCCTCCTTGCATGGGGCACAATCGTTCGTTTGCCCCTTTGGACCAGAGCGACAACGCTGGTGCCGGCCAGCTATTGGACCCTCGCAGCCAGCGCTTTGTGGACGCTGACCTGGTCCCTGAATCATCTGACGAACAGCGTTTCCCAATCGGTCGCCGATCACTTGTGGTATGCCTGCGCCATCATTGCCCTTTGCCCGCCCATCGCGGTCCTGGGATCGCGTCGCCCGGGAACTCGCGTCTGGACTGCGTTCATCCTCGTCCCAATGCTGTTCGCTCTCGGCTGGCCAGTGATCACGCTCTGGCTTCAGGGCAGCGATGTCCGCGGCTTGCAACTCGAGACGCCTCAACTCGTCGGCTATTTGCTGGTCCTGGTGATGGGCACAGGCAACTACATCGGAACTCGTTTCACTCTGGCCGCGCTGCTGTATGCCATCGCGAATGCCATCGTCGTGGTCTCAAGTTCACAAGCGTGTCCTGCCTGGCTGTCTGACCGATGGTGGGTGCGACTGTTCGCGACTGCTGGCATGGTGATGGCCGTTCTTTCAGCGGGTCGCGAAGCGGCGTTCACCAGCCACCTGGTGCCAGGCTTCGACAAACTGTGGCTCGATTTTTTTGATCAGTTTGGCATCGTCTGGGGACGACGAATTCAAGATCGCGTCAATTTCATCGCCGTGAAAGAAAAGTGGCCTGCGAAACTGCAACTTAACGGTTTCCAGTGGAATGGAGTTCCCGATCCAGCCACGGAAGCCAGAATCGAACATACTTTTCGCTGGCTGTTGCGAAGATTTGTCGATCCCGATTGGATCGACGAACGAATCGGCCAGCCGTCGCCGACGCAAGACATCTCGCCACTTAGCGCAGACTCGTAAGCTGCAAATGTGCTATCAAGAGCCTGAACGAATGCGCCTGCGAAGGAACGCTGCTCATGCTACCACAGATTGTCAGCACTAAAGAACATCGGTTTGATCGACATCCCCCGAGCCATCCCACGGCCGATCGCCGGATCGGAGCCTTAACAGTTCTCCTGGACGTGGCTTTGCAGCTTGGTCCGGAACATGACCTCGGTCAGATTCTGCAGATCGTCACTTCCGGCATCTGCCAGGCTTCGCTCTGCGAACGAGCGAGCTTGTTTCTGGTCGACGAAGCCGCTGCCGAGTTGTATACGCACGTCGCCACGGAATTGGAGATCCGCGAAATCCGCATGGGGATGGACGAGGGAATCTGCGGTTGGGTGGCGAGCCATCGTCAAATCGCTCACGTCTCTGATCCCCCGCACGATGATCGTTGGAATTCGTCCGTGGATATGCGCACAGGGTACGTGACCCGCAATATCCTCGCCGCACCGGTGATCTCCAATCTCGATGATCGACTGGTCGGTGTGCTTCAGGTGCTGAACAAGGCCCACGAAGACTTCGATGCCTTCGACCACCAACTCATCCAAGCCTTTGCGGCTCACGCAGCAACCGCTCTGGAACGCCGCCGCATGCAGGAAGAGTTGCTGCGTGGTCAGGAATTCAAGCACTCGCTCGAAATGGGCCGAAAGATTCAACGGGGCTTTCTCCCTGATCGTCTGCCTGACGTGCCGGGCTATGATGTCGCGTCCTGGTGGCAGCCCGCCACATTTGTCAGCGGCGACTACTACGACTGGCTGCCGCTGCCAGATGGACGAACCTGCTTTGTGATGGGCGATGTCAGCGGACATGGCTTGGGTCCATCTCTGATCATGGCATCGCTGCGAGCGATGCTGCACGTTCTGGCGAAAACATTCGCCGAACCGGATCGGATCGTCGAACTGCTGGCCGATTCGATTGCGCCGGACCTGAGGCAATCGCAGTTCATTTCGTTCCTGCTGGTGTCCCTCGATCCCATCACGCACACCGCGCGCTACGCCAACGCGGGTCATGCCCCGGCGTTGCACTATCGCCATAGCTCGGACTCGTTTGCCAGATTAGAAGCCACCCGAGTCCCACTCGGCTTTCCTCCGATTCCTGTCGACGATGTGGTCCCGCAATTGGCACTCGCCGAACGTGATTTGCTGGTCCTCGGAACAGACGGCGTCATCGAAGTCCGCAACCCTCAAAATCAACTATTCGGCGTGCAGCGACTTCAAGAGATCGTGCGCAGTCATCGTGATCGACCAGCCTCAGAGATCGTCGCGGCGATCAGCACAGCAGTTCTAGACTTTCATGGCGAGCATCCCCCGGACGACGATTCGACATTGGTGATCGTGAAACGGACCGCCCGCGGCAATTCATGAGCTGCCAGCAGAAAGTCATGAACCGTTTTTTTGCCATCCGTTACTCACAATGCGATTCGAACGATTTACGGCCTTGGAATAACAAAGATGGCGAAGAAGAAATCGGACCGAACGGTGCTCGGGAAAGGGAAGTTCCTGCGTCTAGTCCGTGACGGCAAGTGGGAGATCGCCGAGCGTATCAACGCCCGCGGCGTCGTCGCCGTCATCGCCGTGACGGATGACCGCGAATACGTGCTGACCGAGCAGTTTCGTCCCGCGGTGGGCAAACTCGTCATTGATGTCCCTGCGGGCCTGAGTGGTGACGTTAAGGGTCAAGAAAACGAAGCCCTTGCGGTTTCAACCGTACGTGAATTGACTGAAGAGACCGGATTTGCTGCGAAGACGCTGAAGCACCTCGCGGATTGTCCCTCATCACCCGGCCTGACATCTGAAGTGGTTTCTTACTTCCTCGCGGATCAGATCACTCGTACCGAAGAAGGTGGCGGAGTCGAGGGTGAACAAATTCAGGTCCAAACTCCAAAGCTGCGAACGATCAAGAAATGGCTCGCAGAACAGGTCGCCGCGGGCAAACTAATCGACCCCAAAGTCTACGCCGGGCTGTACTTCATCGGCGCGAATTCGAAGCGGTAGAATCGTGACAACAGTTCCTACTTCAGAACGATACAACGGCTTTCTGATTGGAACGGCTGTCGGCGATTCCATCGGATTGCCGCGCGAGGGAATTGGACGCCGTCGACAGGCGAAAATGTTCGGCGACGGCCCATTGACGCAAGGGCTGATCTTCGGATGCGGAATGGTCAGCGACGACACCGAGCACATGCGAATGACAGCCGTCGCCTTGCTGCGGGAATCACAAGACCCGAATCGATTCGCGCGGATCCTCGGCTGGAAATTGAAATGGTGGCTCTTGGCGTTGCCGGCCGGAACGGGCATGGCGACCGCGAAGGCCATCATTCGTCTCTGGTTGGGCTGGCCTCCAAATCGCAGCGGAGTCTTCTCTGCTGGAAATGGGCCTGCGATGCGATCAGGCATCATCGGACTGTGCCTCTATCGCGACAATGACCCATGGCGCGATCTTGTCCGAGCGTCAACGCGAATCACTCATACGGACCCTCGTGCTGAAACAGGAGCAGTGCTGATCGCGCTGGCGGTTCGAGAGGCCATTCGCACAAACGGCGTGATCAACGCGTCTGAATTCTTGGCTCTCTGTCGCCAGGAATGCACCGACGACGAATGGCAGAAGACCATTTCCAAAGTGGAAGCGGCGGTGGCTGCGGAAGATTCGGCGATTGAGTTCGCTCAACGTATCGGCTGCGAAAAAGGGATCAGCGGCTACATCATTCACACAGTGGCAGCCGTCTTGTTTTGCTGGCTCCGTTGGCCGGGCGAGTTCCGTCGCCCCCTGGAACAAATCGTGAAACTCGGCGGCGACACGGACACTACGGGTGCCATCCTCGGTGGCTTGGCAGGTGCCACGTGTGGTGTTCAAGCCATTCCTCCACAATGGATCGATCGACTGATTGAGTGGCCCTATTCAGCGACATGGCTGCAAAATGCTCTCGGTAAGAACGTGCATAGGCAGTTCGCAGAATCCGACGGGGCGGCGAACCAAAGCAGCCAATTGCGTCCTCCATTGCCTCGACCTTTCAACGGATTGATGGTCCTGCTTCGTAACGTCGCATTCCTGATGGTGGTCCTGGCGTACGGATTTCGCCGTCTGCTCCCACCCTATTGAGTCCATCGGTGATCGGGTTCCATCAGGCAAGTCGACAATTTTCGCGATGCCGATCGCTCCCCTCCAGATTTTTCCCAGATTCTGTCTAATGTTCGCCTGTCTCAAGCGTCTTTAAGGCAGATCACTTCCAGCACCTCGGGGACGAGGATGAGCAGTTCGGCAATCACCCGGGCGACAATGCACGAATCTCTCGTGGAGCCAACTCACGTCCCCGCCAAGACTTCCGAAGTCATTATGGAAACGGATCGAGCAGAAACGGTCGCCTGGCTGCAGGCGATTTTGAAGGAATATGAAGGGCCGCTCCTGAGATACGCACAGCGAATCACCAAGGATCTGGATCTGGCGCGCGATGTCGTGCAAGAAACTTTCCTGCGGGTTTGCCGTCAGGATCGAGCAGCCCTGGATGGACACCTGGCGCGGTGGCTATTTCGTGTCTGCCGCAATCGAGCATTGGATGTTCAGCGAAAGGAGCAACGCATGTCGGTTGCCACAGATTTGGATCTGCACACGTTACCGTCCAGCACTGGCCCAACCGAGCAGTTGGAACTCCGCGAAACAAACTCGCGACTTTTGCTGCTGCTCGAACGGCTCCCGTCGACTCAGCAGGAAGTCATTCGACTGAAGTTTCAGAACGACATGAAATACCGCGAGATCGCCGAGATTACGGGCCAAAGCGTCTCCAATGTCGGCTTCCTATTGCACACCGGTTTGAAACGCCTGCGCGACATGATGAAACACGACAACTAGCGACTTTAAGCACGAATTTTACCGCTTTTCCTAATACATTACGCAACCACGAACCCGGCCTTCGGGAGGTTTCCATGACGACACCTGCCTTCAATTCCACCGACGATCGACTGACCGCCTACGCTCTAGGCGAACTCGAAGGAGACCCTCGATTGGCATTCGAAATCGAATTGGCCAATTTCCCCGCATTGCAGCTAGAGTTAGCAGAACTGCAAAGCCTGACGGGGTTGCTTCGATCCGAGCTCGCTGGAGAAGTCCAGCCAGCGCTGACCCCAGCACAGCATCAGTCGTTGGTGGCACAAGCTTCCAAACCAACTGCTGTCTCAGTTGCTCCGATGATCGCAACGCGCCCTACTCGGGATCAGAGTTGGGTGCTGCTCGGACCTGGAATCGCCGCCGGTCTTGCGATTGGAGTTGGATTCCTCTGCTACCCTGCTCCCAGAATCCAAACAGCAAGCCTCTCCGATACTTATTCTTACTCGGTCAATCAGCCAGCTGATCTAGTTGAGGAGTTCAATGACCTCTACAAGCAACAGCGATTCTCGGAGGCGGAAATCATCGCCAAGAAGGTGAAAGAATTGAATCCGAAGGACGGCACCGCCGAGGCGCTGTTCTGGAAGGCTCGCTTCGCTCGCCGCAAAAGCAGCAACGACAAGCTGCAACTGGGGAAGGAAGACTCGTTCTGGGCTCAGTTGGATGACGTCGAACAGAGTGTGGTCGTCAGCACTGGCGATAACAAGCCGATGCCATCGGGCGACAACTGGAAAGACACCTCGGGAGAAACGAAGTCGAACAATGGTCTGACGCTCACTGATTCAAATGGCAACGGAGCACGACTGCCGGTGGGACTAAGTCGAAATAGCAATGCGCTCTTTGAAGACGAATCGCGCGACAAGCGGTACTTCGGACTACCCCAATTGGCGACAACGGCCGGACAGCGGATTTTGGTTGAGGCCAAAGGATTGGAACTCGGTAAGCCAATCGAGGTCTATACAGGGCCCTCGGGAGATTTGTTGGAATCTCGGCTTCATTTCGTGGAAAGTGAAACCTACGAAGCACCCCCCGAGAACGCCTTCTTGACACCCAGCCAGCAACCGCTCTCCACGTTCTCGATCGATGTCGACTCCGCCTCCTATTCAAATGTCCGTCGATTCCTGACACAGGGTCAGCGACCACCTGCCGATGCCGTGCGAGTCGAAGAGATGGTCAACTACTTCAGCTACAACTATCCGCAGCCCAAGGGCGACGAGCCCTTCTCGGTCACTGCCGATGCCGCCCCGTGTCCTTGGCAGCCGAAGAACTACCTCGCTCGAATCGGACTGCAGGCTCGGACGATCGACAAGGCGAAACGGCCCCCGACGAATCTGGTCTTCCTGCTCGATGTCTCGGGATCCATGCAGGCCGCCAACAAGTTGCCGCTCGTCAAGCAAGCGATGACGATGCTGTGCGAAGAACTGAACGAACGAGATCGCATCGCGATCGTGACCTATGCTGGTGACGCTGGCGTCAAACTCGCCTCAACACCCGGTTCCGACCAAGTTCGGATCATGCAGTCGATCGAAGCCCTGCAAGCTGGTGGTTCGACAAATGGTGCCGCCGGAATCAACCTGGCCTACGAAGAAGCTCTCCGTCACTTCAATGGTGAAGGTGAAAACCGAGTCATCCTCTGCACCGACGGAGACTTCAACGTCGGCGTCAGTAGCGATGATCAGTTGGTCGAACTCATCCAGCAGCAAGCCAAAACCAAAGTCTTCCTCAGCATCTTCGGCTTTGGCATGGGCAACTTGAAAGACGCCAAGCTGGAGAAACTGGCTGACAAAGGGAACGGCCACTACGGCTACATCGACGATCTGAAGGAAGCCCGCCGCGTGTTCAACGAAGAACTTGTCGGCACCCTCTATACGGTCGCGAAAGACGTGAAGATTCAAGTCGAATTCAACCCGCTCACGGTCGGGGCCTATCGCCTGATCGGCTACGAAAACCGAACCTTAGCAGCCAAAGACTTCAACGACGACACGAAGGACGCAGGCGAAATCGGGGCCGGGCACACGGTCACCGCCCTGTATGAAATCGCCCCCAAAGGCCAATGGCCGATCACTCAGCAAGTCGATCCTCTGAAGTACGGAGCAAACGCCAAAGAAGCGGCTCCCGTCGAGACGGCTCCTAAACAGAACTTGTCCCCCGAATCGGCCGACGACCTGTTCACCGTGAAACTGCGATACAAGCAACCGACCGCCGATGTCAGCGTGAAAACGATCGACTTTGTTGTCGACGACATCGTCGGCAAAAAGATCACTCCCTCACCCGATCTCGTCTGGGCCGCATCGGTGGCCTCCTTTGGGATGCAACTGCGAAACTCGCAATTCAAAGGGAACTGGACGATGAACGATGTCTACGAAGCCGCCCAGGGTGCCAAAGAGCCCGACGCCAACGGCCGTCGCCGCGAATTCTTGGATCTCGTCCAAGCCGCTAAACGACTAGCCCCTGCGACAAAGCAGTAAGATCGCGACAACAATGCAGTGAACTCACAATAGACCTCTTCCAGCTCTGGAAGAGGTCTTTCTCTTTGTATCTGGTGAATGTCCACCGTCCGGACAGCACGGAACAGCTGCCCCACGCCTCGAAGCCCCGTAACACCACTACTTGTCGGACCTTAAGGCTCGGAAACGGCTCTCTTCGGTTCAACAAGGACTGATCTTTCCCTGCCGTGCAAACCCGGACGCCAGCCGTTAGACTTCCCTCTCCTGCGACAATCCTGGTGATCGCGCCTGTGATCGGTTGTTCGCTGCCATCAATGACTTCGGGTCGTCTTCGGGATTTCGTGGATGTCGGAAAAAGCGAGCGTGCCGGCTGACTTGGCCGGAATCTCGATCCGAGTGCTCATCGTGGACGATGACGAATCCCATGCGCAAGCCGTGGCGGAAAGCCTGCGCCGTGTGGGCTACGACTGCACTGTCGCCGGATCGGGTGAACGAGCCGTCGCGCTGATCGAAAGCCAGACTTACGATGTCGTCGTCACCGACCTGATGATGGACGATGTCGACGGGCTTGAGATCCTGCGGAAGTCCAAGCAAGAGTTGCCCGACGCTGAAGTCATCCTGCTGACTGGCCACGCCTCGATCAAAACCGCCGTTGCGGCCGGGCAGCATGGTGTCCACACCTACCTGACCAAGCCGCTGGATGTCACCGAACTCCGACACGCGGTCGAGAAAGCGTCGGCTCGCGTTCGTCTGCTTCGGCAGAACGCCGAGCTCAGCCAGCGACTAGACGAGAAGTTCGGTTACGAAGGTGTGATCGGCAACAGTCCCGCGATGCACCGCGTCATCGAAAAACTGCGTAGTGTCGCCAACACCGACAGCACCGTGCTGATTCTCGGCGAGAGCGGCACGGGTAAGGAATTGGCGGCGCGAGCTCTGCATCAAAACAGCGAGCGAAAAAACAAGCCATTTGTCCCCCTGAACATCTCGGCTCTTCCAGAGAGCATTCTGGAAAGCGAGCTCTTCGGACACGAAGCCGGAGCGTTCACCGGCGCGGCCACGAAGCGCATCGGCAAGTTCGAATACGCGAATGGTGGCACGCTGTTCCTGGACGAAGTCGGCGAAATGCCAATGCAAACCCAGATTAAGCTCCTGCGAGTCCTCGAAGACCGCAAGATCACGCGTCTCGGCGCGAACGACGAAATCGAAGTGAACGTCCGCCTCGTCGCAGCGACAAATGCCGCCTTGCAGGAAATGGTCAAAAAAGGGAGCTTCCGCAAGGATCTCTATTACCGCCTCTCAGTCGTCACGATCGAACTCCCGGTCCTCGCCGAGCGACGTGGCGATATCCCGCTCCTCGTGGATCATTTCCTCAAAGTTCTCGCCGCTCGCTACAAAAAACCGATCCCGATCGTCACCAGACAAGTTCAGCAAGCCTTGATCGCTCATTCCTGGCCAGGCAATGTTCGCGAGTTGCGCAATGCCGTCGAAGGGATGCTGGTCCTCGACAAAGACGGCAAGCTCGATGTCGACGACCTTCCCGACGACATCGCCCCACTCGGTCAGAATGCCGATGCGGACGCCAGTGCCGTCGCAGCACGCGGTGCCGATGCACTGATTGGACGCCCCTTCACCGAAGTCGAACGCTACTACATCGAACGAGCTCTAGAGTTAACCGGTGGAAAACGCGAAGAAGCTGCTAAAATACTGGAAATCGGCGAGCGAACGCTGTACCGAAAGATCAAAGAATACGACATCAAGAGTTAACTGACGTGCGCGATTCTTTCACTGGAATCATGGCGCTCGGGTGCCACGGTCTTGGAGTCTTCGACAAGGCTGTGTCTTCGACGAAAAATGGACACCTGAGACTGGAATTCGATAGCAAGCGAAATCATGGATTTGATTGATACGGTTGTTCCCGACACGACTCGCAACGAACAAATATCGATTTGCTTCAGTGAAGACGAGATCGCTCGGTTCTGGCGAGATGGCTACCTCTGCGTTCGACAACTCGCCACCCCAACCGACGTGGCCCAGATGCGGCGAATCACAGACCTCGGCCTGCGGGAGCAACTCGGACCGATCGAGTACGAAGCGGACCTGCACTATCCCGGTGCCCCGAAGTCTCTGGACGCCGACGGCGGGCGAACCGTTCGACGGCTGAAGCAAGCACTCAGTCGCGACTTCCTGTTCACCGACTTGATCACTCGTCCCCAGGTGCTCGGCCGACTTCAGCAGTTGCTTGGACTACAGGTTATCTGTCCGCTCGCCCATCACAACTGCATCATGACCAAGCAGCCGCAGTTCAGCAGCGAAACCGGCTGGCACCAGGACATTCGTTACTGGTCCTTCGCGAAGCCAGACTTGGTGAATACGTGGCTGGCGTTGGGTCGGGAATACTCCGCCAATGGTTGCCTGCAGGTGATCCCCGGCTCGCATCGAGTCGATTTCGATCGATCTCGATTCGACGCAGAAGCCTTTTTTCGAGCAGATCTTCCCGAGAATCAGCCTTTGATCCAATCGCGACAGTATGTCGAACTGGAACCAGGCGATGTCCTGTTCTTTCACAGCAAGACACTACACGCCGCCAGCCGCAACACGACGACAGAATCGAAGTATTCGGCGGTCTTCACCTTTCACGGTGGCGATAACTATCCGCTGCTCAATACCCGATCAGCCGCGTTGCCTTCATTGCTGCTGACACCTGGTCGCTAAGTTCAAACGGGGCGATTCGATGAGTCCAGAAACTTTTCAGGAATTGGTCGCTCGCTGGCAGCAAGGGGTGGCGGACTGGTCCGCCATTGAACAAACCCTGCGAGCTTCATTTGGGGCGACTGTCGCGACGCCGGATGTCCAAGTCGACATGGATCGCCTTCAACGGTGCGGCTTCCCGGAAGTCGTCTATGGAGCCGGCAAGACCCCCGAAGCCGTTGCAGCCGTCTTTCAGGCTCAATTTGCTGCTGGACAAAACTCGCTCGCCACTCGAGTTACTGAGGAACAGGCCGAGATCATCTGCGGCCTGTTCCCCGACGCGACTTCCAATCCAATCGCGAGAACGATTGCGCTGATGCGAGCCCCTGTGGAAGTCCACGGCCGCGTTGTGGTCGTCACAGCGGGAACCAGCGATCGCCCCATCGCCGAAGAAGCGGTTGAGACCGCTCGCTGGATGGGCTGCCACACGGACTTAGTGATTGACGTGGGTGTGGCCGGACCACTGCGACTGCTGGCCAAGCGAGATCGTCTGCAAGACGCTGACGCCGTTGTGGTCGTGGCGGGAATGGAAGGGGCGTTACCGTCGGCGATCGCGGGCTGGGTCGCGGTCCCCGTGATCGCGGTTCCCACCAGTGTCGGTTACGGAGCAAATCTGGGCGGATTTTCAGCATTGCTCAGCATGCTGAACAGCTGCGCCGCAAATGTCGCGGTGGTGAATATCGACGCCGGGTTCAAAGGTGGCTATCTTGCATCCATGATCGCACGTCAAAGTTGCACCTCTGCCAATCCGTAGCCACGAGAAAACGAATGTCCGACGCCACATCAATCGAGCGTATCACGACCGCTCCCGTTCCGCCCACCCGCAGGGACGACGCCAACAAGGGCAGCTGCGGTCGAGTATTGATCATCGCCGGCAGTCGCGGCATGAGTGGTGCCGCGTGCCTGGCCGCATCAGCGGCACTTCGAGGCGGAGCTGGGCTGGTTACGTTAGCGATTCCTCAGGCGATTCAAGCAATTGTCTCAGTGTACGAGCCATCCTACCTGACCTCGGGATTGCCTGACGATGACTCAGGCCGCATCAAGTCCACGGCCCTCAAGCAAATCGGCGAACTGCTCACGAATCAGACCGCAGTCGCGCTCGGCCCCGGCCTCAGCCAATCACCCGGCCTGCAGGAACTGGTCAGCGAACTCTACGAGACCGTGGCGGTGCCCATGGTCGTTGACGCCGACGCCTTGAACCTGTTGGCACGCCGACCCTACCTGATCAAGCGGCCAGAAGGGGCGCCCGCCCGAGTGCTCACGCCGCATCCCGGAGAGTTCGCTCGCCTGACGGGACTGGACGTTTCGGCCATCCAGCAAGATCGCGAATCGGTCGCGGCCAAGTTCGCAATGCAGAACAACGTGGTTGTGGTCCTCAAAGGGCACGGAACGATTATCACCGACGGACATCGCTTGGCGGTCAACACAACTGGCAATAGCGGCATGGCCACCGGTGGTACCGGCGACGTGCTGACGGGCCTTATCGCCGCCCTCTTGGGCCAAGGGCTCGATGCATTCGAAGCCGCTCGACTTGGCGCCTATGTCCACGGCACTGCCGGCGACTTGGCCGCCGAAGAACTTTCCAAGCCGGGTATGATTGCGTCCGACTTGCTGACCCAAATCGGCCGCGCCTGGTGTGAACTGGGTGCGTGACGCTCACTTCAACAAGGTCGGAAGATCATCAGGGGTTGTCACTCGAAAGCGTGGCTCGGGCTCGGGAATCACGAGTTCAAACACCTGCTCGGTGAATCGGAACTGCTGCTTCAGCGCTGCAGCGCCGTACGGCTTGGCACTTCCCGAGACAGCCCCCGCCACGAGAACTGGCCGAGGTGCCATCAACGCGGCGAGGTGCGGCACGTCACCGACATCGCGCAGGATCGCTGGAGCCATCAGTCCCAGACGTTGGCCTACATAAGGCTGATCAGTGACATAACTTCCCAGCGAGTTGACTGTCGCCACGCGGGAGATTCGATCATCAAGCGCTCCAGCACACAGCGCCACCAGCCCCGCGGTTCGCAAACCGATGACGGTGATCTCCTGAGGAAGCTTTCCGTCTTGTTCCTTTAAGGCGTCCAAGGTTCGCTGGACATCCCACGTCCATTGCCCCAATAACGGTCGGCCAATCCACAACGACCACTCAGCGGAATTGTGATCGGGGGCTCGGCCAATGGTATCCCTCAGCACCGCCGCATTGCCGGTCGCTCGCAAATCAACTCCGACCACCATCCAACCGCTCGCTCGAAGCTGTTCCGCCAGTTTCCCCATTGAAGCGGCCTCGGCCCCGCCGTCCATATCGAGCACCAACGCGATTCGAGCGGCATCCACCACGACATTACGTTTCAAGGTCAATGTCAGCCCCGGTTCGGGTTCGAACGTCAATGTCTCAATCTTGCTATCGGGATCACGCTCGGATTTGAGGTTTAGCGGTGATCGACTCGGCATATCGCCCAAGGCTTCTTGCAACTCGGTGATGCCGTGCTGGTGCATTGCGTTCCAGCCATCAATCGAGCTCGGGACTTCAATCTTGGCCAGGATTCGCTCTGCTTCGGCCGCGGCAAATCGCGGAATCGTGACGAAGTCGTCTGGCCGAGTTTCACCCGGAAAACAGCGCAGCAGTTCGGGGTCTTCGGTCTCGATGGTGGGTTCGATGACAGGAGACCCGTCCCCCTCGCCCTTCAGATGCTTCGTCATCCAACCCAGCATTGCCTCGCGCATCGGTTGGTTATAGTTGTGTTCCGACTCAATAATCGTGTGTCGTACCGTCGCATCCTTGAAGAGCTTGGCGATCGCTTCGGCCCTCGCGACCGATTTCTTGGCCTCGTCCACCGAAAACTGGAATGCGTCTTTCGTGGCACTGGTCACCATCAATCCACGGTTCGCTGCCAGCCCCAACACGTCACCTTCCTCGGTGAAGGTCAAGGCCCCGGGAACCACTTCGCACATGCAACAGGCGGCACTCAGATAAGCCTGATAGTTGCCCACCGAACACGTCGGGACGACACAGCGAAACCGCTCGTCAAACGCGCCGGCATACATCGTTTGATTGCCACCGCCGCTCGCCCCCGTGATCCCAATCCGCTCGGGATCGACTTCAGCTCGAGTACACAGATAATCAACGGCTCGCATGTTTTCGTAGACTTGCAGGCCAGCCAGCGGCAACCCGACGGGCAGCAGCGTCGCCGCCACCATCTCGCCGTGATATTCCCCCAGCTTCTTCCCCACGGCTCTTTCGCCTGCCCCAAAAGCATCGACGCTCAACACGAAGAAACCCAACTTGACGGCCGCGATGCAACGCGACTGAACGACCGGATCCTGCTTGGCACCCGCCCAATGTCCATGCACATTCAAAATGGCCGGCAATCGCCCCGGTTTGTCGGGAACATAGGCATTCGCGGTCATCCAGACGCCGGGCCGAGTTTGAAACATCAGCTTCTCGACGCGATACCCCTCGCGCTCGAACTCACCGAATTTCCGCGGCTCCAAGTCACATGGCGTTTCCGGAAATCCACCCCAGGCCGCTAGAAGATGATCCTTCAGCAAGGCTCGACGATGTTGCCATTCATCCATCGTCAACGGCGCTGCGTCCCCTTTTCGCAGGTCTAATCCCAGTTGCTTCACAAAGGGACTGAACTGTCGCGGAGGCGGCAGAGGTTCGTCGGCAGAGACACTTGACGCAGACAGCGCCACGAATCCACTGAACAGGACTGCAAAGCTGCAACGCATCATCATTCCTTGCCGGGTGGAGAAGACTTGGCTGCCAGAAACTTAATTGGCAATTTGTCGAGTTTGATTTCCAGCGGAAGATCTACAATCAACGTCGGCGCTTCGTAGACGAAATGATATTGCGTGACCGGTCCCGCCAACTGCTCCCAGCGATAGTCAACACCCACGGCACCGTTGGACTGCAACGTCGTGTCGTAGTCAGTGAAGTCGAATCGCTTACCGGCCTGATTCTCGAAATACACCGCATTGTGAAACATCCAGGTTCGATGCGATTCGAAGGCCGGCCCGCCAGTATCGTAGGCGACATTCACCTTGATCTCGGCTTGAACTTTCCCATCCGGTGGCCCTTCAAATTTGACTTCACGCAGCCGAACCGTCACGCCACCTCGTCGCCTGGCAGCCCCAGCGGTTTGAGAAGTTTGATCAAACACGATCCGTTCTGTGGCGGCAGCCAGTTGAACCGAGATTCGCCCACGCAGAGTGACCTCTTGGGGAGTGGTGGCAATGGGCATCAAAAAGTCGAACTGAACCGGAACTTCACGTCCCGCATCGCCAGCGGGCAGTTCGTAAGTAGCCGCGGGATTCCAAGGCTCCAGCCGCGAATCGCCAACCATCGCCACCAGATCAGCCGCGGCGAAATGGAGGAACAAGGGTCGCAATCTCGGCTCCAGACTGAGTTTCCCAGAGATCCGCAGCAACTGATTCGTACCGTTACCAACAATCGGACGAACCTCGGCCGACAGGATTGCCAAGCGGTAAGGCCCTGCCTGTTGAACCGCAAGCTCTTGGCGATCTGTTGCCTCGCGCGGACGCAGGATCAGCACACCCAATTGCGGATCGAACACGGCTCGCGTCTTCAGCACGCCGCAGATCTCGTCCAGGCAAGCCCAAAATGGCTGGTTGTCCCACTCCACCGAAACGGCTGTATCACCGAGCAAACGAATGGCTGCGCCGAGTTCCACTCGATTCCGCGTTTGACGATTGATCTCCGAAAGCACCTCACCCACCGAGGCTCGGCCTGAAAATCGGACCAGAGAAGCATTCGCCGATTCTCGGGCGGCTCTCCGTTCAAGCTGAACTCGGATTCGCTTAAGCGACTCTCGAACAGACGCGCTGGAGGTCAGTTCTGGAGCGGGGAAGTACTTCAGACCTTCGGGCCCAAGATCCAACAAACCCCGCTCCGCTTTGGTGCGATCCACCAGAGCTGGCGCATCCAACTGCTTGATCAAGGACTCGACCGAGGTCCGGACTTCGGTGGGGGACGCCAAATCAGCGGAATGGACGACCCCGATCGGTACAACCGCTGCAATCAGCACGGCCAGCATGCTCTGAGTCACCATTCGAATCGGCAATTGTCGCACTGCGAGTCTCCCGATCAGCAAGTCTACACCCCAAATTCCAGAACGGAAACTCGTCCGACCGCAGTTTGGCTCCGCTGTCGCAACCAGAAGAAGCTAAGTTTCGGCTACCGCGAGTGCTCGTTTTTGAACAACGACACCGCGGTCCGCCGCGATGGTTGGCTTCGTGAATCAACTCGAGACAGCAGATGAAACAACTGGTTGCCCTCATTTCTGCCTGTGCGCTCTTCCTGATCACACAGGGAATGATCATTGGTGGCGAGCCCATCGCCCTGCTTGAACTGCGCGTCGGCAAAGATCGCATCGCAGGACGAATTGCCGCACACGACGACCAGAAGTGCTGGCTGCTGACACGCGAAGGTCGATTGGCGTCGTTCAACACCGATGACGTCACAGATTTTCACGAGTTGGAACCGCGTTTTCGCCCCCTGTCGTCGCTCGACCTGCGTGATCAGCTTCAAAAGGACTTTGGACGCAACTTTGAAGTGAAAACCACCCAACACTACGTCGTCGTGGCCACGCGCTCGACGGCCGATCGGTACGCCACCCTCTTTGAAGGGCTCTATCGCCAGTTTCATGCTTACTTTTCGACCCGTGGGTTTCGCATGACCGACCCCGAGTTTCCGCTGATTGCCGTCGTCCAGCCAGACCAGCAGGCGTTCGTCGACTACTGCGTGGCGGAAGGGATTCGACCTCAACCTGGGCTCGTGGGCTGCTATTTACCCAATTCAAACCGCGTCGTCCTCTATGACCGGGGATCGTCAGCCGATGTCGACGGAACGATCATCCACGAGGCTACGCATCAAGTCGCGTTCAACACGGGAGTCCATTCACGAATCGGCCAATCGCCACATTGGCTCGTGGAAGGCCTCGCCACGCTATTTGAAGCGGAAGGCGTTCGCAAACTCGGCACCAAAGGCGACATCCAGGAACGCCTCAATCCCGAGCGATTTCACTGGTTTCAGGAATACCGCCAGGAACGCCGCCCCGCGAAGTCATTAGAAGCATTCTTGCGAGAGGACGGCCTCTTCAAGAAGGCTCCACTCGATGCTTACAGCCAGGCCTGGGCTCTCTCTTTCTATCTGGCCGAGACTCGACCAGTGGAATTTGCCAAGTATTTAAAGAGCGTGGCCACCCGAAATCCGTTGGAATCCTACCCAGCCGACGCCAGAATCAAAGATTTCCGAGACGCATTTGGCCGCGACTTAGAGATCATCGAGAACGGCATGCTGCGATTTTTCAGTCGTTTCGGTGAATAATCGACGAGGAAGTGGCTGCGCGACAACCACAACCGCCGCCACGATAACATGACGTAAACCACTTACAATAAAACACTTACTCCACACACCTCGTCAATTCACGTCGATATTCCAAATCGGCCATTTGGTATTTTGGGTGATTTGTTTCGCCCCGACGGCGGCCATAAACAAGCAACCGATTGCTACGCTTGATATTGGCGCGGCTTGGGAATAAACTCCGCGACCCTGGTGTTTTGCGGGACCATTGTTTTCGCAAGGTGGCGGGTAGTCGTTGTTTTGTGACATTGATGATTGGGTATTCTGACGATGCCGACGATTAATCAGCTGATTCGTAAGCCTCGAAAGCACCAGCCGGTTCGGACAAAGACGCCCGTTCTGGAAGGATGTCCACAAAAACGTGGCGTGTGCTTGCTTGTAAAAACCGTAACCCCGAAGAAGCCTAACTCAGCTCTCCGTAAGGTGGCTCGTGTTCGGTTGTCCAACGGGAAAGAAGTAACGGCCTACATCCCCGGCGAAGGCCACAACCTGCAGGAACACTCCATTGTGCTTGTTCGCGGCGGTCGTGTGCGCGACTTGCCAGGGGTTCGCTACAAAATCATTCGCGGTGTGCTGGATACCTTGGGTGTTGCCAAGAGAATGCAGGCCCGCAGCCGCTACGGTGCCAAGCGTCCGAAGTAACAAATTACTTCGTCGCTGCTGTTGCTAACTGGTGCCTCGCTTTAATTCACTGAGTTTTTCGTTTTTGGAGGTTTTGATGGCTGATCGTTTCACAGCCAGCCGTTCGCAGTTGATGCCCGATGCCCGGTATGGTTCCAAGCTGGCGTCGAAGTTCATCAATTGCTTGATGAAAGACGGCAAGAAGAGCATCGCTCTCAATTCGTTCTACTCCGCAATGGACATGATCGCCGAGAAGTTCCCCGAGCGACCTGCCATCGAAGTTTTTACAACCGCTGTCGAAAACTGCCGCCCTTCGATCGAAGTTCGATCCAAGCGAGTCGGTGGTGCCAACTATCAAGTTCCAACACCTGTGAATTCCAAGCGTCAGCAGACGCTTGCCATTCGCTGGCTACTGGAAGCCTGTCGCGACAAGAAGGGCCGTCCTATGGACCGCCGCTTGGCCGACGAGTTGATGGCTGCCTTCCGTCGTGAAGGTGCTGCCATCACCAAGCGTGAAAACGTCCACCGTATGGCCGACGCCAACAAGGCGTTCGCTCACTTCGCCTGGTAGTGCTAACGGCTACTTAGCAAGAATTCAAAGAGCCCCGGATGTCACGACATCCGGGGCTCTTTTTATTGCTAACGTCTGTGGGGTTTGTGCAGTCTTCGAAACACCCCACGAATGTTATTCGAATCGCTCTGTATTCTTAAGACTGCACACATCCCACTTGCAGCAAGGCTTCAGCCATTCCCGCGCAGGCGGTGAAATCGCTGTCGCCTCGTCATCCGTGTTTGATCCGTGTCCATCCGTGGCTGAAACTCCTCTTTAGCCGATGAATTCCAGATCAACCGGATGCGGAATGATCTTGGCATCATAAGCGCGTTTCAACAGTAGCGCCACGGCTTCGCGTCCCCGGGCCCCGAAGTCCAGAGTCCAATCGTTGACGTACATGCCCACAAACTTGTCGGCCTGGCTGCGATCCAGATCTCGCCCGAACTGCAGAGCGTACGCCAGCGCCTCGGCACGATGGTTCAACGCGTACTGAATGCTTTGCTTCAGCAATACAGTCACCTCTTCCATCGCCTTTTGGCCCAGATCGCGGCGAATCGCGTTGCCACCCAGCGGCAATGGCAATCCCGTGTCTTCCATCCACCACTTGCCCAGATCGACGATCAGATGCAGACCGTCGTTCTGATACGTGAGCTGACCTTCGTGGATGATCAGCCCCGCGTCGACCTTGCCGGCCGCGGTGACAGCCAGGATCTCGTCAAATGGATAAACAACAGGAATAAAATCATCACCCAAGGCCAATTTCAGCGCCAGAAACGCCGTCGTCAGCTTGCCGGGAATAGCGATCGTCTTGCCGCGAAAATCGTTCAAACTTCCGGGCTGCTTCGCGACGATCATCGGACCATAGTTGTCGCCCATACTGGCACCGCACGCACACAAGGCGTACTTGTCGGTGACGTAGGCATAGCCGTGCAGGCTGACCGCGGTCAGTTCCAGTTCTCCGCGAAACGCTCGGTCGTTCAGCGTCTGGATGTCCTGCAATTCATGAGTGAACTGATACGATCCCGTGTCGATCTTGTTGTTCGCCAAGGCGTGGAACATGAACGCATCATCGGGATCTGGGCTGTGGCCAACGCGGATTAGCATGATTCGGTGGATTCAATAGAGTTCGGAGGCGGTATTCGACACATCGCATGGTTGCGAGCGGTAAACTGAGGCATCATAGTCGGCACTCGATCAGTTGACTACACGCCCGCAGCGATCCACCAGGTTCAACAGACTACTTTGATGCCTCGCAGCCAATGCGAGAATTTTGCCAGTATCTCCGCTAAACACGTTATCTCCCCATGAGTCTGCTGACCGTTACCGATCTCGTCCGCCAATTCGATGTCGAACCCGTCTTAAACCGGGCGACGTTCGACGTTCGCCTCGGCGACCGCATCGGTCTGGTCGGGCCGAACGGGGCCGGCAAGACCACGCTGCTCAGAATCCTGGTCGGCCTGGATCATCCCGATTCCGGACAGATTCAGATCGCGTCGAGTTCCGACATTGTTCTGCTCGAACAGCATCCCGATTTCGCCGCGGGGCGAACACTGATTCAAGAGGCCCGCGAGGGGCTCGCCACGATCTATCAACTGCAACGTGAATCCGATGAGATCGCTCATCAGATGGCGGGACTTGCTGACTCCCCGGAATCGCAGCGACTTCATAAGCGCTACGACTTTGTTCAGCACGAACTGCAGCGGCTGAATGGATTCCAGGTCGATCATCGCATCGACGAAGTGCTGCAAGGTCTGGGGTTCGACAAGTCGCAATATGATCAGCCACTGGCGACCCTCAGCGGTGGTCAGCAGAATCGCGTCCTGCTCGCTCGGATGCTGCTGCGAGCCCCCGAGTTGATGCTGCTCGATGAGCCGACCAATCACCTCGATATCGCCGCGACACAGTGGCTCGAGCAGTTCCTGATCGACTCCGGCCGAACCATGATCGTCGTCAGCCACGATCGATACTTCCTTGATCGAATCTGCACTCGCATCCTCGAACAACATCGCGGCAAACTCACCGATTACCCCGGCAACTTCTCGAAGTACTGGCAACTGCGTCACGAACGACAGGCGGTCTCGCAAAAGACATTCGAGAAGCAGCAGGAGTACATCGAAAAGACTGAGGAATTCATCCGCAGAAACAAGTCCGGGCAACTCTCTAAGCAAGCCAAAGACCGCGAGCAAAAGCTCGCGCGAGTCGAAATCGTCGACACGATCGCCGACATCAGCGGCCCGACGATGGGATTTGCCGAACCGACTCGGACCGGCGATTGGGTCGTCGACGCCGAAGGACTGACCAAGGGTTTTGTACCGGGACAACCACTCTTTTCCGATGTGACTCTGCAGATCAAACGCGGCGAACGCTGGGGAATCCTCGGCCCCAATGGTGCGGGCAAGACGACCCTCTTGCGAACGCTACTCGGCGAACTGAAGCCCGATGCGGGCCGCGTGCGATTCGGAACCGGCGTCAACGTCGCCTACTTCGATCAACAATTGTCGAGCGTCGATCCCAGCCTGGACGCCATGGAAGCGATCCGCCCGTCCGATGTGGCCCGCTACACCGACGGACAGCTTCGCGATCTGCTCGCCAAGTTCGGCGTGAAGGGAGACCTCGCCATTCAACAAGTCGGGGCCATGAGCGGTGGCGAACGCAGCAAAGTGGCACTCGCCAAGATCGCCGCCCTGCAGCCAAATGTCTTGGTCCTCGACGAACCGACCAATCACCTGGACTTGTGGTCTCGCGACGCTCTCGAAATGGCGTTGAAAGGCTTTGACGGAACGCTGCTGTTTGTCAGCCACGACCGCTATTTCCTCGATCAGGTTGCTGATCACGTGCTCGTTGTCGAACCAGGCGGCTGGGCCACCTACGAAGGAAACTACTCCGACTACACGCTGTTCCTGAAGAATCGCGAGACCGAACTCAAAGCCGCCGAGGCCGCCAGCGGAAACCGCGACAAGGCTCCTCGCTCAGACGACACGCGAGTCCCTCGTGAAACACGCCGCAAGCGAATGTTTCCCTATCGCAAAGTCGCCGACATCGAAACCGAGATCGCTGAAAAAGAAGTAGTCGTCGCTCAATGTGAAGCGAACCTCGTTGACGTTGCCTATCACCGGGATGCTGCGAAAATGAAAGCGAACCTGGAGCTCTACGAATCCACCAAGGCCGCCCTGGTAAAACTCTACGAGCACTGGGAAGAGGCGGTCGAGTTAAACTGAGTCGCTAAAAGAGACACGGATGCGCTGGTTACGACCACTAGTCTATGTTTGGGTCTTCCCCGGTACCGCCGTCGGCCTGTTCGGAACAGCGTTGGCACTGGTCAGTGGCGGCAAAGCGCGGGTCGTCGACGGCGTGATCGAAGCGCACGGCGGCTGGATCACGAGTCGCTTGATTCAGGGCAACCGCTGGGTCGGCCCGATCTCCGCCATCACGCTCGGTCACGTCGTTTTGGGCTGCGACGAAGCGACGCTGGCTCGAACTCGTCTACACGAACGAGTCCACGTCCGCCAATACGAACGCTGGGGACCGTTCTTCATCCCCGCGTATCTCGCTGCGAGCGCCTGGGTCGGCTGGCGAGGCTACCATGCCTACTTGGACAACCCATTCGAAGTCGAAGCCTACGCCATCGACGACACGCGACAAGTCGAACCTGACTAGTGTTTCCGTCACAACTTAATCCAAGTTGTCTCCGCCACAGGATGAGCAATAATCATCCGAGGTAAATTCGGTCGCCAACAGGTGCTCGAACCGGTTGGAGCCGCAAATCTCCAACTGAAGAGCCACTACGCAAAAAAAAGGCCCGGACCATTTGATGGACCGGGCACTCGCCTTCCCGCTCAGTCGATTGACTATTGCATTAGATTAGAAATCACCAACCGTATTGCCATCGGACATCGTGCTCAGATTTCGCCAAGTGTTAATGTCAATATTCTGGCTGATGAAGCGTGCAGATCCATCGCATAACAAAGCATGCACTCCGCCCGTATGTTTGCTGCGTGCCGCGAAAACGTTATTTTGTCCTCCAGGCGTCGCGATACATGGGAGGCCAACCAGGGACGATTGCGCATTTTGACAGAAGCCCCCGTTCAAAGCATCAGGCGAAGTGGTATTGGGGCCGTACAGTGTCGTAAAGCCGACATGGGGGCCGTACCAAGTCAGTCCCCGCAGATCATTTGGGACCGGTCCCTGGCGTACTTCGGAAATCATCAAACAATTCGACGTTCCATCACTGATATCACGCAAGCCATAAAACACGTTCGAATTGTACGTGAACGGCGATGGTAGAAAGACAACACTGTTAAGCGGGCTGGTACGCGCCACATCCGTGTTCCCCAAATTAACTGCATAGTTGTAGTTTGGTGCGCTGTTCCAAGTCTTTGTCGCGGTGTCGCTGGGGCACAAATGAGCCGTGAAACTTGTTCGAACGATGTTGATGTTGGTATTACCGGTACCCGAGTAGTAGTCCTGCGCATAGTTCCATTGATTGAAAGAATTCGCTTGGTCAATATTGGGTAGCAATGATCGCAGCCAAACCATACCCGCGGTATCTGTCCCACCCACTCCAGTGAACGCGCCGCAAGCGAGGCGGTTGTAGGTGTCATGGTAGTTGTGCATTGCCAAGCCCAACTGCTTAAGGTTGTTTTTGCATTGCGTTCGGCGTGCTGCTTCGCGAGCCTGCTGGACTGCAGGCAGCAGCAATGCGATGAGAACTGCAATGATCGCGATCACGACCAGCAGTTCAATTAAAGTAAACGCCTTTCTC
>CAIMFH010000163.1 GCA_903840265.1 uncultured Schlesneria sp.
CTGTTATTGTGGGTCCATCGACATGCGCGGCTCGGCAGGAGCCTCGCCCGCCTCACCCTCCCAAATACCAACACTGTTTCGCGAACAGAATTCCGCACGGCCATTTAACAGTCGCGGGTTTTTCGTTGGCTTTCCTCTCGGCGGAGCGAGAGCGTTACCGATGAACTCCCACTCGATATCCGCAAGCCGGCCATGCTTTTTTGACCAGTACATATACATGTGAATAATTGAAGAATTGAGAATAATTATTCATATGCAATCACGTTTGTAGACAGGTTCGAAGCAAGGTGCCTACTGTGGCATGTGCAATGTGCATGTCGCACAACAAGACCTTGTTTTCGAAGGAGTCCCAATGACACGTTCGCAGTGGATTTCGAAGCTGGCGTTGGTGTTCGCGCTTTGTGGGGCCATCGCAGCAAGCGATAGGGCTTTGGCTGGTAATGTCACTCTCGTCCGACGTTCAACTGGAAATTCACAGAAAATCGGCGCGACGAGATTAACTGAATTTATATATCCTATTATCGAAATCGTCACAGTCGCTGATGAAGATGAAGCGGATATTCCCGATGGACTTCCCTCAGTGATTGCGCCACTCACGGCAGATGGCGACAGTTCGACGACTCATGTTGATGGCTATTACCAAGGCCAACTGGCAGGAACCTTTGATCACCAGAACGTCATCGACCACACTGGGGAATCATTGTTTCATCAAGATCTCGAGTTGGAGTACGGAGATGGAGTCGTACTTACATCGAAGATTCAGCATAGCTGGGATCTTGCGAAGGGCGACCTTGATTTAACGATTGATGGTGATGGAGTCCAATTCATTAAGGTCACCTTTGAAATGGATTGGCAGGCTAGTGGAATCGTGACCGGTTCTACGGAATTCGATGGCGATGCAGTCATCCAGGAGCGTTATGTTGAGATCTCAATCCTGCGTAATGGAGCTTTGGTCGCCAGTATCAATACAGACGATTACAGCCGTCTCAGTACTCGGACAGAAGACGGGATTTCGCATGGACTTGAAACCGACTCGCCTGCCAACAACGGAAACAATTCCTTTGGCAATGTGAGCACTGCTGACGATTTCGGTTTCTGGGCATCGAGTGGAGATCGCATAACATATTCCATCAGTACCGCTTACTCACACTCTGCTTACCTAGAGAATCTGGTCAATCCCCCCACTGATTTTGACGCAGGTTTTGTTGCCGATGGCCTTGTGAACTGGCGATTTGCGATGGAAGATTCGCATATCGATTAGCATCAACAGCAGAATCGGCTAAGTGACTAGTTGATGTCGAAGCAAGGCTGGGAATCTGTTCATCGCAGGTTACTGGCCTTGTTTGTTTTGATGCCTCTGTTATTTTTTGGAGTGGCACGACGGGGTGGCGGACGATGTCTTCCCTGCCAACTAACCGTAACCACCGCGATCTTTGCCGAGAGCCGCGAAGCTCGCCTGAAAGGCTTCGAAGACTCTCCTGCTCGCGGGCCTTAAAAGCCAACTGATGGCGACGAACTGCCGAGGTTCAGTAGCCCTCTCGCTCTATGAATTACATTCCCTCCGGCCAATGACGAGTCGCTTCCAGCGATTCGCCCCGTCTCCAGCAAGTTCTTCAAGCTCACCAGGATGTTCGGCCAGCCACTCGATAACACCATGTGATCAGTTTCGAATCTGGCCGGTCCATTTCGTGCGTGACAGTGAGTTTCACGACTTCGCCCTGCTCCTCCAGTTCATACGTCATGCGCGAGAACCCTTCCTCTCGCAACTCCGGCATGAATTGGTTTTGCCAGGAGAGCACCGGTCGCCGGTAGGGTTCGATCTCGAGGACTTCACCCGCATCGCCGACCCGCCCGTCGGGAATCATCAATTTTCCACGACGACCCCACGTTCCAATCGCATTCCTGCGATGTCTCGCACCAATATTGGCGCGTGAACTCCGGATCGATCAACGCCTGCCAGAGCTTTTGTGGAGTGGTCCAGATGTAAGTCACGTAAACAAAATGCGAATCTGCCATTTGCTCGCTCCTGGTTTCGCTCAGCCCAACCTCGGGACTGAGCCCATTATGCAACCATATGGTTGCCTGTCAAGGTGGTTGCATTCGGTTGTTCTCCAAACGAAAACAGCCCCGCTAACCAAGTCTGGTTGCGGGGCTGCGATAGAGTAGGCAATTGATCGAGAGGACTCGATTAATAGTCACCGACGACTTCGCCATCCTTGGGATTGGCTAAACGACGAATCGTGTTGTAGTCGGTATTCTCCGAGATGAACTTGACAGCGCCGTCACCCATCAGAGCATGACAACCGCCAACATGCAGACTGAACGGTTCGTCGTTCGGTCCGCAGTTGTTGGTCCCCCAAGGGCAACCGGCAGGACCACCGGTCGGGGTCTTATTGTTGTTGATGAACGCTCCGCGGTTGGCCGGTGGGCCAGAGATTCCACTGGCGCTATCTGGGTCGGCCCAGCGACCTGGAATCCCAAAGTTTCCACCGCCGGAGTATGGCGTGGCGTTAGCGGACGATGCGAGTTGCGAGGCATCAAACGGATGGATGCCACCCAGAGGTCCGGCGCTCACGTCGTACGATCCACCGTTGTTGGTCGGCCGTCCAGCATCTTCGATGACCAGAAACGTGTTGCTCAAACCATCGGTGCAATACGCAATCGAATTGCAGAAGCCAAGCGCTCCCTTAACGTCAACTCCTTGAACGTTCTTTTGGCGAGTGCCGCTGCTGTCATAATCGACGTAGGCGATCGGCATGTAGTCGGTCAGTCCATAACCCAATGAGTCTGGCCCCGTGGTCCCGTTGCTGGGGCACAGGAATGCCGAGATCTTTGTTTTGCACAGCACTTGATTGGTGGTGAAGGTGTAGCTGTTTGCGAAATTGAAGGCATTGTACAAAGGTGCCTGATCCGTCAATGGCAGAATGGCAACGAACATCGAAACCGGGAAGAAGCGTCGAACGGTCGGATTTGTCGATTCGTCGGTCGATTCTCCCGAGCTGGGGAAAACCCTATAGGTGCTTTCATAGTTGTGGATCGCCAATCCCATCTGCTTCAGATTGTTTTTGCACTGCGTGCGGCGTGCCGCTTCGCGAGCTTGCTGCACGGCTGGCAACAGCAGTGCAATCAGAACGGCGATGATCGCGATCACGACCAGCAGTTCGATCAGTGTGAAACCCTTCTTGCGGACACTCACTTTGGACATTCAGACAGTTTCCTTAAATGTATTCGACCAGAACAGGGACACGACAATGTTGAACGAACCGCTTCTTGCGCTGACAATGACGCAAGATTTGGCGACCCCGAATTCAACATTGAATGGCCCGAGGTCTGGTTTGGTCCTTCTGCTGTCAGCAGTTTGAATGAACTGCGAAGAACAGATGAACGAATTATGAATCAGATTGTGAAGAAAAGATGAACGTTCCGTGAAAAACTCCCGCGGTGGATTTCGGAAATCCTGCAAGCCCCTCTCGAAGTGCCTCGAAACGAAAGCAGCCCCGAAAACCATGACTGGCTTGCGGGGCTGCGGTGTTTGTCGCCGAAACCTGAGCGAAACGGGTTCGCTTAGAAATCGCCGATGACTTCGCCATCCTTCGGATTGGCCAATCGACGAACAGTGTTGAAATCGACATTATCGGAAAGGAATCTCACGCTACCGTCACCCAGCAGCGCATGAACGCCACCTATGTGCAAGCTTGCGGGTTCATCGTTCGGACCGCAATTGTTGACACTCCACAAGCAACCGGCGGGACCGCCAGTCGGCGTCTTATTGTTGTTGATGAACTGACCGGTCATGTTCGGTGGGCCAGAAATTCCGCTGCCGCTATCTGGGTCGGCCCAACGACCAGGAACTCCAAATGTGCCCCCGGCGGCGTACGGGGTCTGGTTCTTCGAAGCGGCCAACTGTGTGCTGTCGTAAGCCTGGCTGCCACCCAAGGCCGCGCCGGCACTGCTGATATCGTACGAACCACCGTTGCTGGCGGGGCGACCCGAATCTTCGATCACGAGTACAGTGTTACTCAGACCATCGGTGCAGGAAGAGATACCGTTGCAGAAGCCCAAAGCGCCAGCTTTGTCAACACCTTGGACGTTGGCCGTGTACGAACCAGCCACTCCACCGCGAGCACCGTTGGCGGCAAAATCGACGTACGCCACTGGCATGTAGTCGGTCATTCCGTAGCCAAGTTGGTCCGGTCCGGTGACTCCATTGCTGGGGCATAACATCGAGGGCAGTTTCGATTTCGCCAAGCCGGCGTTCGCGGCATTGGTGTAGTGAACGCTAAAGTTCCATGCTTGGTACAACGGAGCCTGATCGATGAACGGCAGGATCGCAGTTGCGGTGGAAACTGGGAAGAATCGGCGTGTCGTGGGACTGGTCGATTCGTCGGTTGATTCGCCCGAGCTGGGGAAAACTTTAAAAGTGCTCTCGTAATTATGGATTCCCAGTCCATAGTTCTTCAGATTGTTCTTGCATTGAGTACGGCGGGCAGCTTCGCGAGCCTGCTGTACTGCGGGCAGCAGTAGTGCAATCAGAACGGCGATGATCGCGATCACGACCAGCAGTTCGATCAGTGTAAAACCCTTCTTGCGGACAGTCATTTTCGGCATTCGAACAATTTCCTTTAGATGAACCTAACCAGGACAGAAACACGACAATGTTGAACAACTGCTTCCTGCTTGTACTTTTCTTCCCTGACTCAAATCGGCGACAAGAACGCACTACGCCATAGACGACGCCCTCCTGTTGGCTAGCCTAATTCAACACTGAAAGGCCCGAGGCCTGTCTGGTCGCTCTGTTGGGTGGTTAGTTTAGGCCGCGATGTGAACATTCGATGAACAGCGCGTGAAAACTCTCTTGCCTGAACAAAAGGGGCGCAGGTCTAACCAGCAATCATCGCCTTCGTTTTATGCAGCGCACGAACGGCGACCGTGTGCGACCCACGATTTGTGAGAATTCGGCGAGTAATCGATGAACCCAACTCGCGTCATGAAAAGGGATCCACCGTCGACCACTGGATGGTGAAGCTTTGGCGATTCGACGCACGCGGCTTCGGTTCGCCGCGCTGCACTGTCGCGCGCACCGTGTACGTCCCCGAGTTCGCAGGTAACCACCGTGAAAACCCCCACCACAAAAAACAAAAAGCCGCGAGTGAATCACTCGCGGCTTTTCATTTCACAATTCGTGATGACATCTATGCCAGCGGCATCGGTTCCGTCTGCAGAACAAACGGGAACACGCGCGACGGCTTGTGCGGCGAACTGATGCGTTCCTTGTAAGAAATCTGGGCGGCACGATCGGCGGCAAACTGCAGCAGAGTGAACTCCAGACCGCAGAAATATTCCGAACCGACTTCAGCCGCGACATCGGCAAAAACTTCGCCAGCCGAAGCCGCATGTCGACGGACGCCGTGGATGCTGTTCTCGCGAACCTTCACGCCAGCGGCCGACAACTTCACCAGCCCCTTCAGAAACTTTCCTACGGCCGTATCGGGCCCAGAGGCGCGCCATAGCCGTTCCCACTCTTCATGAGCTTCCCAATAGAAGCCGTGATTAAAGAAATCCAGCGCCAGCAGGTAGTGACGGTTTTCGGCCCAATTGGTCGGCGTCAGCATGCGTGGCGGAGGTGATTTCCGTTGGTAGCTGTGGCCGCGTGGATCGCGAATAGGATGCGGGGTATCCGATCCTGGAACAAATGTATAACCCGGCAAATCGGTTGACGGGAGGAGCCTGACGGCTTCGACGGTTGCTTCCATCATCACTTTCTAGTTCCTTCACTCTAATTTGCGAGCCGAATTGGCTCGAAAATCTCCGCTTAGTCCCACTAAAACGAGTTAATCAAAAGGGTTCGATCAACTCGGTGTGTTGGCGGCCCGGATGCATTCTACGCAAACGAATTCCTGCGTTCTTGATTCCAACGAGGACTGGTAACTCGCTCGGCGCGACCGCAAAATCTTGAAACGCGGCAGAGAACCAATAGGGCGAGAACCAACTTCGACCGAGATCATGGGCAGGACTCGCTGAGGCCCAAGTTCGGGTTATCAGAGAGATTAGGGACCTAGCATACCGCAGAAATTCGTAATTGGGAGAGGAATTTCTTAATTTTCCTGAGTTCAGGAAGGAACGGCCCCGTCCCCTTGGGCAACTCGTACTGCCTGCTTAAGCCGCGCAATCACCCCGCGAAACCCCTGCTGCCGCGTCATTCCCAACGCCGAACCAAGCCCCAACGCGGAAATCAGGTCATCCGGCAGGCTCCGCACGGCCTCGACGGATTCTCCATCCAGGCCCACCACCACCAGTGCCACCAATCCGCGAACTGTCGGCGATTTTTGCGGGACATCCGCCTCCAAATGCACCCGTCCCCGCTCGACATCGACCCACAGGTGTACCGGAGTCTGGCACTCCTGGACTCGACACGTCTCTGGAAACGGGACCGCGGCCCGGTTGCCCGAAATCGCCGGCAGTTGGTCGGCAAACTCAACCAGCCATTCCAGCTTCTCCGTACTATCCAATTCGGCCAATTCGGCGGCCAACTCATCCAGCTTCATAAACTCCCTCGTACAAAAAGCATTGTTTGAAAGAGTATAGCCGTTTCCAAATTTCAGATCATGCTGGCGTAGTATCGGGTCAGCCAGATTCTGCGCAACCAATCGCGCCAAGAGATTGGGCGAAGTCGATGTGCGACCAACGACTACACGAGTTGTGCCACTCAACACACGCTACCGTTTCCCTAAGCGAAGTTGAGTTGGTTACAATCATCCCTGCTCGCCCACAGGACGGGAGGTATTAAGGCCCAAGCCGACAAAGAAAGATCTCTGGAAATGAATGGTCTTCAAGTGACAGGCGCCGGCCACCGGATTAAGCGCGCCATGGCGGTCGGCCTGATTCTGATTTACGCAACAGGCACTTGTACTGCGGCGACGCTGGAGAAGAATATCGCTGCGATTCGGGCCGTGGGACCAGAAGGGCAGGGACACTCGGCTGCGATTGCTGCAATGAAAGAGCTATCGGTCGGCCCTGCAGATTCTTTATTTCCACTGCTCAATGCCTTCGACGACGCCAGTCCGCTCGCCATCAACTGGCTGCGCGGTGCCGTCGATGCCGTCGCCGATCGGGAGCTGAAGTCTACGGGCCACCTCCCTGCGGCGAAGCTGGAAGCGTTCATCAAGGATACCAGCCGCCGTGCGGAAGCGCGGCGACTGGCTTATGAGTGGCTGATCAAGGTGGATCCCGCCGCCGCCGACCGCCTGATCCCTGGCATGATCAAAGACGCCAGCCCGGAATTTCGTCGTGATGCCGTTCAGCGTCTCATCAAATTGGCTACCGGTGCCCAAGAAGAAAAGCAGCCGGAGCGAGCCCTGAAGCTTTACCACGAAGCGCTCGCCGGAGCGGTCGACGACGATCAAGTCAAATCGATCGTCACACCGCTACGCGAGATGGGCCAGACCATCGACCTCCAGAAGCACTTTGGCTTCCTGACGGAGTGGTCCATCGCAGGTCCGTTCGACAACACCGGCCTGAAAGGCTTCGATACAGTCTACGCACCGGAAAAAGGAATCGACCTCGCCGCGACCTACGACGGGAAAGAGGGGCCAGTGACATGGAAGAAGGTTTCGACGGCAGATGAGTACGGAGTATTGAACATCGCCAAGCAGCTCTCTCCGTTCAAGGGGGCCGCGATGTATGCCACGACGACCTTCGACTCGGACAAAGCTCGTCCCGTCGAATTCCGATTGGGTACTCCCAACGCCTGGAAGTTGTGGGTGAATGGCAAGCTGGTCTTTGCTCGCGACGAATATCATCGCGGCGTGCAACTGGACCAATACTCGGTGAAAACCGATCTCAAGAAGGGCCCGAACGTCATTCTGTTAAAGGTCTGCCAGAACGAGCAGACGGAAGAATGGGCTCAGGACTACAAGTATCAGATCCGCATCTGCGACTCGACAGGTGCCGCCATTCTGCCAAGTCCCGCCGCGGCCACATCTCAAGTCGTTCGTTGAACTCAGGCGACGTTAGAGCCTTCTTAATAGTCAATTATCTCCGTCTGGAGTCGTTTATGCGTTTCTTCGTTTTGGTTTGGATGATTGGATTCAGTGCTGCCACTCTTCAAGCGGGCGACTGGCGGCAGTTCCGAGGGACTAACGGAAGCTCGATCTCGACAGAAACCGGACTGCCGATCAAGTGGTCTGCGACAGAAAACATCGCTTGGAAGGTGAAGCTTCCCGGCCGCGGACTCAGTTCGCCCATCGTCGTAGGCGATCGGATTTTTGTGACATGCTCCAGCGGCTTCCGTCAGGATCGGTTGCACGTCGTCTGCTTAAACGCCACCGATGGCAGTGTGCGTTGGGATCGTCAGTTCACAGCCACTGGTCGAACGATGACCTTCCCTAAGATCTGCAATGCGACTCCGTCGCCAGCCAGCGATGGCCAGCGAGTGTTTGCCCTTTTCTCAAGCAACGACCTGATCTGCCTGGATCTGGATGGCAACCTGCAATGGTATCGCGGCCTGACCTATGATCATCCGAATGTCAGCAACAGTCTGGGCATGGCGTCGTCCCCGGTTGTCATCGGCGACACGGTGGTGGCGCAGGTGGAGAACGACAGTCAGTCGCTCGCAACGGGCATCGACGTGGCAACAGGTCTGTCGCGTTGGACGATAGAACGGCCCAAACGAGCCAACTGGACCTCGGCGGTCACGTTAACGAAGGAAACCGGAGCTGACGACAATCTGGTTCTGTTGCAGTCGTCCGCGGGCATCGCGGCCATTGATCCAATCACAGGCAAATCAGCCTGGAACTATGACGCCGGTGCCTCCACCATTCCATCTGCGGTCGTTTCCGAAGGCATCATCTACCTGCCATCTCAAGGGATCACCGCGTTGCAACCACCCAAAGGAAGCGCGAACCCCGAGGTTCTCTGGAAAGGCAACAAGCTTGGGCCTGGGACAGCCAGCCCAATCGCCTACGACGGGCGGCTATATACCGTGAACGCTGCTGGAGTTCTGATTGCTGCCGACCTGAAGACCGGCGAAGAGAAATGGAAATTGCGTCTGGAAGGTCCCTTCAGCGGGACACCCATCGTCGCCGATGGACTGCTGTACATCTTTAACGAAAAAGGGGTCGGCCAAGTCATTAAACCCGGCGACACCAGTGGTGAAGTCGTCGGATCAAATGACTTGGGAGAAATGTTTCTCTGCACGCCCGCCGTGTCAGGCGGAGCCATCTATATCCGCAGCGATTCAACCTTGTGGAAGATTGCCAAATAGCAGCCTTCCACCCGAGGCAACACCCTACACTTCGGCTGTCGCTTCACCCGTGAAGCGATAGCCGATTCCGCGAACCGTCTCGATCATCGCTTCGAACGTCCCCAGTTTTTGCCGGAGTGACCGGACATGGACGTCAATCGTTCGCTCCAAAGCATTCGCATCTTCGCCTCGACAGCGGTCCATCAGCTCATTGCGACTGAAGGGGCGGCCTGGCGCTCGGACCAACGTCCAGAGCAACCTGAACTCAGTGGGAGTCAAATCGAGGTCGGCACCACCCGCTTTGGCGGTGTGATGAACTCGATCGATTTCAATTCCACTCGCGACCACGACGTCTCGCGTCTGTTCGGACGCGGGCGTCCGGCGAAGCAAAGCTTTGATGCGGTGAATCAGCGGCTTAATCTTGAACGGCTTAGTAACGTAGTCGTCGGCCCCCATGTTGAAGCCGACAATTTCGTCAACTTCTTCGCTGCGCGCCGTCAGCATCAGGACGCGAGTCGCCTGAGTCCGAGGATCGCTGCGAATTTGCCGACACACTTCCAGTCCATCAATCACGGGAAGCATCAGATCGAGGATCACCAAGTCGGGCTGCATCGATTGCACGCGACGCAAGCCGTCGTGGCCATCAGCGGCCACGACCACTTCGAATCCTTCCTTTTCCAAATTGTAGGTCAGGACTTCTTGCAGTGATCGCTCGTCTTCGATGATCAGTAGCTTCGGCTTCGTCATAAAGTCGACTCGCTGGAGTATGGGATGCGCGTTGTCAGTCGCCAAGGACTTCACGAACGAACCTGCGGCTCGTCGTCCGGCGCTATCAGTTGGTCATATTTGCAGCTGCGGAATCCCGCAGCGAAACTTGTTTATGGAGCTGTTCCAGCCGGTCGTGATGCCGTCCCCGATTCCGCGCGATTTCGGTGACGGACAATCTCACCTTGAACCAGATAAATCACATCTTCGGCGATGTTCGTCGCGTGATCGGCGATGCGTTCGATCTGGCGCGAGGCCGAGAACAAATGCATGGCCGGTTCCACCAGATCGGGCCGACGCTTCATCAGTTCGGTCAACTCTTCGATAATTTCGCGATTCAACTTATCGATAGCTTCGTCTTGCAGGCACACTTCTCGAGCCGTGCGAATGTCCAGATGAACATAGGCATCGATGCTGCGATGCAACATATCCAAGGCCTGTGCCGACATGTCTTTCATGTCGTCGGGAACAGTGATCTCAGGAGACCTCACAATCCCACAGGCTCGTTCAGCGATGCTGACACCCAGGTCGGCCACACGTTCCAGTTCGGCACCAATTTTCAGGACCGTCGTGATGCGACGCAGGTCGATTGCCACAGGCTGATGCAGAGCCAGCAGCTTCAGACATTCTTCTTCGATCTCGACATCCATTCGATCGACATCGTCATCCCAACGGATGATTTCCATCGCGCGTTCGTAGTCCGGCTTGTGCAAAGCGTCGACCGCCGCGTGAATCATCTCTTCGACGCGACCGCACATCGTCAGCACCGATCGATGCAGATGATCCAGATCTCGAATCAAATGGATTGACATAGCCCTGTTTCCCGAAGACTGATCTCAAGTGTTTAAGCTGTCATGTCGTGCTTGCAATGCAAGCGCCAGTTCAACCGAAACGTCCTGTGATGTAGTCTTCCGTCTCCTTTTGCGTCGGATTGGTGAACAGTTGCTTGGTCTGGCCAACCTCCACCAGTCGTCCTTGATAGAAAAATGCGGTGACCTCGCTGATGCGGGCCGCCTGTTGCATGTTATGCGTCACGATCACGATCGTATAGTTTTGCTTCAATTCGAAGATCAGATCTTCGATTCGCGATGTCGACGCCGGATCCAATGCGGATGCCGGTTCGTCCATCAACAGAATCTCTGGACTGGTCGCCAAGGCGCGAGCGATACACAACCGCTGTTGCTGGCCACCCGACAACGCCATGGCCGATTCACGCATGCGATCTTTGACTTCGTTCCACAACGCCGCCTGCTGCAGCGATTTTTCGACGATCTCTGTGAGTTCCGCTCGATTGGTCAGCCCCGCAATGCGCGGTCCAAACGAAACATTGTCAAAGATCGATTTCGGGAATGGAGTCGACTTCTGAAACACCATGCCGACTCGCTTCCGCAGCGAGACGACATCGACTTCGCGAGCATAGATGTCTTCGCCGTCGAGCATCACCGATCCGGTGACACGCGTCCCTTCGATAATGTCATTCATCCGGTTCAGCGAGCGGAGATACGTGCTCTTGCCACAACCCGACGGACCGATCAGCGCCGTCACAGCCCGTTCGTTGATCTTCAGCGAAATATCCCGCAGCGCCTGATGCGTTCCGTAAAAGAACCCCATCTGCACGGTTTCGATTTTCGGCGGACGACGACTTTCGCCCACCGCAACGGCGGGGGGGTCGACAGGCTCGACGAACTGCGTAAATGCTTTGACAAGTGCCATGATTGATATCAATAAGAGACGAGACAGTAACAGGCCGAGGCGACCCGCTACCACCGAATCTTTTTCTGAAACCTTTGACGAATGAAGATTGCAGTTCCGTTCATCAGCAGCAAGACAATCAAGAGTACGATGATTCCCGCGGCAGCCACATGTTCGAAGGCTGCTTTCGGTTCATTGATCCAACCATAGATCTGCAACGGGATCGCGGTGAACTGATCGAATGGTGCCTGCAGGATTTTACTGGGGTGCTGCACCGCGTCGCCAATACTACGAATGCGACCAGGTGCAAAACTCAATTGAGCCGCCGCCCCCAGCACCGCCAGCGGAGCCGTTTCACCGATCGCTCGCGACAATGACAGAATCACGCCCGTCATAATACCGGGTAATGCAGCCGGTAAGACTTGATAGCGCACCGTTTGCCACTTGGTCGCACCGAGTGCGAGTGAGGCATGCCGAAGCGATGGCGGAACGGAACGCAGCGCTTCCTGCGCGGCGATAATCACGACAGGTAGACTCAGCAGCGTCAACGTGCAAGCACCAGAGAGGACGACTCGCCCAAGCGGCAGTTCGAAGCTGAACTGAGCAAACCCCAGCGAGCAGGTAAACCGCTCCGGTCGATCTCGCAAACCAAACATTCGCACGAAGACTGTGAAGCCAAGAATCCCGTAAACAATCGATGGCACGCCAGCCAGATTGGAAATATTGAGCTGAATGAACTTTGTCAGCCTTGATGGCTTGGCATACTCCTCTAAGTAGACGGCTGCCCCAACGCCCATCGGGACGGACATAATCGCGGTCAGGCCGACCAGCCAAAGACTGCCGATCAGCCCAGCCATGATTCCCGCTTGATCGGCTTCGTACGAATTACTGCGTGTCAAAAATCCCCAACCAAGCCAGCCAAACGCCTGCCTGCCAATCGAAAACAACAGCACGGCCAGAATGCCGAGCGACAGGAACGTCGCGATCCGACAGACCCACTCGAAGATCAAACCAATCCGGTGACGCCAGACCAGCCGACGTTCGTATATCTTGCCGTGAAGGCTCATTGGTAGACCTCGCGATAGCGGCTCAGGACCATTTGCGAGATCAGATTCATCACCAGCGTAATCACGAACAAGACCAGGGCGACGGCATACAAACTCTTTTCCAATGTCGAACCCGCCACAACTTCGCCCTGCATGACGTTGACGATGAACGCGGTCATCGTCTGCACTGACGAAAAGGGATTGAGAGTCAGATTCGGTGAGTTACCAGCACAGATCGCCACAGCCATCGTTTCACCGATACTGCGAGAAAGAGCCAGAAGGAAAGACGCCAATATCCCTGACAATGCCGACGGCACGACGATCCGTGCGCTGACATCAAATTTCGTAGCGCCGAGCGCATATCCCGATTCACGCAAGCTATTCGGAACAGCCCGCATCACATCTTCGGACAGTGAGGCCACCATCGGGATAATCATGATCCCCACGACGATGCCGCCACAAAGCGCGTTGAAGCCATAGACCGAAAAGCCCATGGATTTGAAGAGTGGCATAATCATGTACGGCGTGACAAACCGCAGACCAAAGTAGCCATAAACGACCGTGGGAACACCGGCCAGAATTTCCAGTGCCGGCTTGCAGATGGATCGGGCTCGGGGGCTCGCATATTCACTCAGATAGATCGCAATCATCAAGCCCACGGGCAACCCGATCAGGCCCGATATACCCGTAATCAGAAACGTGCCGCAGACTAGTGGCATGACCCCATAATGCTGCTGTGAACCACTGAACTGCGGTGCCCATTCCGTGCTGAAAAAGAATTCGCTGAAGCTGACATCCTGGAAGAATGCCGTATGAGGCGGGATGCCGACCAGAGACTCTGTCACCAGGACGAAGATGATCGCGACTGTGGTCAAGACTGACAGCAGTGCGCAACCGAACAGCAGGAAGCGAATGGCTTCCTCCTGCAATCGCTGCCACGAGAAAACTCGTCGCAGAGATGATTGATTGTCACGTCGGATTGGTCCGGTACTGGACACTCAACTCAGCCCAAAAGTATTGGTCTTCGAAAGCACCCCTTATGGGCGCACAGTTCAATCTCGTCGTTATTTTGAAGCCGTTTTCAATGCCGCTTCCAGCCGAGTTTCCATCTCTTTACGCTTCTCATCTGGAATTCGTACGAATCCGCGCTTCGCGACCAGCGGTTGCGATTCTTCGGACACTGTGAACTTCAAGAACTCGGCAATCTCCGGGCGTTTCAGTGTTTCCACGTTGGCATAGACAAACAGCGGCCGAGCCAGCGGCTTGTACTCACCGCTGAGAATCGTCTCGACCGTGGGCTCAACAGCGGGCGCTGCAGTTTCGCCGGCATCGATTGTGGGCGAAACCTTGATCACTTTGATCTTGTCTTTGTTCTCCACGCAATAACCGTAGGGAATGTAGCCTAATGCATACTTACTTCCCGCGACGCCCTGAATCAGCACATTGTCGTCACTGGCCGCTTGGTACTTCGTGCGACTGGAATTCTTCTTGCCGACAATCACTTCGGTGAAGTATTCAAATGTGCCGGAATCGGTGTCGGCACCATAGAGTTCCATGGGTTGATCGGGCCACTTGGGGTCCAGATCGCTCCACTTATTGATGGTGCTGTCTGGTTCCCAAATCTTGCGCAACTGACCAACAGTCAATTCCGTACACCAATCGTTCTGGGGATGGACCGCAACCGAAATACCATCAATACCGACTTCCAGTTCCAGCCATTCGATCCCTTTTTCCTTCAACTCGGCCTTTTCTTTTTCGGCGATCGGTCGGGAGGCATTCCACAGGTCGCATTGGCGAAGGACGAATTTCTTATAACCGCCACCCGTCCCCGATCGACCAACACTGACTTTGTAGGACGATTTCTTTTCGAACTCGTTGGCCATTGCCTGAGAGATCAAGAAGACTGTGCTGGAACCTTCGATGTTCACGGTCGACAGATGATCAGGTTCTGTAGAGGACGAAATCGTTCCCTTTGCAGGATCAACTTTCGAATCGGATTGAATGCAACCACCGCAGATTGCGGCGATCCCAAGCATGCTGGCGACCGCAACGGCGCTAAATCCACAAATTGTTCTATCGAACTGCATTCGCAATTTCTCCGACCGAATAAAAACACTGTGTCCGACTTCACATCGCTTCCCGTGATTCAGGCGCGAGCAGCTTAGACCGGGGACTGCAAGTTTGCGACGAACCGTGTGTTAAGAATGTGTGAAGAGGGCGGAATTGTGAAGATGCGGTAGATCCATTCAACTGCGCGCACCTTCAATTTGCAACCGGGGTCGCAGCCGGCAATCGCACGCTGAACGTACTTCCTTGCCCCAGACGACTTTGCACCTTAATATCGCCACCGAACACGTGGCACAAATGCTTCACGATCGACAGCCCCAAGCCGGTGCCACCTACCTCACGCGAGCGAGCCCGATCGACCCGGAAAAAACGCTCGAAGATGCGACCCTGATGCTCTTTAGCGATTCCCACTCCGGTATCAACGACATCGATACAGACCCATTCTTCCACCAGCGACCAGCGAACGGTCACCGATCCTCCCGCCGGAGTGTAATTGATGGCATTATCCATCAGATTATCGATGATGGTTCGCAGTCCCCCAGGATCGCCGAGCGTCCAGACGGATTCCGATTGAGGAACCCCTGTTAATGTCAGGTTCTTCGACTCTGCAATATTCAAGTGTTCGTTGATGCTTGCTTGCAACGCGGCCCCCACGTTCACCGGTTCTAGTTCGAAAGCGTGATCGTCAGTCTCCACGCGAGCCAGTTCGAGCAAGTCGATAATCAACGTGTTCAGACGTTCGGACTGTTCCTCGATCCGACTGACAAAACCCCGATTGATGGCCGGATCGTCGAGTGCTCCGTCGAGCAACGTCTCGGTGTAGGCCGAAATCGCCGCGAGGGGCGTCTTTAGTTCATGCGATACATTGGAGACGAATTCTCGACGCAAATTCTCCAGCCGACGCAGATCGGTGACATCATGCAGCACGATCACCGCACCGGGACAAGGAGTTCCGGGCAACCGCGACACGACTGCAACCACGGTCGATTGCGTCCGCGGCACCGCAAACTCCAGACTATGGGTTTCTGCTCCCGCGATTGATTCTTTCACCAGGTCCTGCAACCGGGGAAGGCGAACCGACTCCAGCGGATGGTCTGCGATGCGGCCGACCTTCAAATCGAGAAGTCGAAGTGCCGCTTTGTTCGCCCATAAGATTCGTTGATCACGATCGACTGAAATCACGCCCTCAACCATCGCTTCCAGCACGACCGCCAGCCGATCGTGGCTTTCTTCCAGCCGATGTTGCTCGGTTCGCAAATTGACCAGTCGGGCGGCAACTTGCTGACCCACGCTTCGCAGATTACCCGCGGATGACTCTTCGTTTTCGCGCGGGCCGGTCGTGAGTTCGAGTGAAGGATCGACCTCGGCCAGATCCCTGGTGAATTTATTAATGGCCCACAGTGGCTCAGTCAGAGGGCGAACAAGCACACGTGACACGACGAGCGCCGATGCCAAAGTCACCATGACCATAATCGAGCATCGCAGTCGCCATCCCAGCAATGCGGTGAGCTCGTTCTCCATCGGTGGCGAACCGCAAACGATCCCCCAGGCCAGAACCGACACCAGTGTGAAAGTCGTCAGACTCAATGACAGTCGCCAGAAGACTTGCGATGTCGGCATGCTCATATCCGAGTGTGTAATGAACCGAAGGCCGCCATATGCTACTCGCCATCCCCGGCACAGCAATCAAGCCACCAGAATCTGTGCCGCAACAGTGGTTGAGGTTCCATGAACTCGCTCTTATGCTATTTGAAGCTTGTCGCACCGATGACTGAGCGAGGGCCACTTCCCCGTTTGATGGATCTTAGGTTTCGATGATCAACAGGAGATGAACGCTGATGAAGATGATGAAGAAAATTAGCTCGTGTCTGATGACCGCTCTGGCACTGTCACTCGGTACCGTCCGCGCAGCGGACGCGGCGGATCTCAAGGTGGGCGATGCGGCCCCGACGTTCCATGCCAAAGACGATACCGGTGCCGACTGGAAGTCGGCCGATCACATCGGAAAGAAGATCGTGGTGGTTTACTTCTATCCGGCCGATTTCACTGGCGGATGCACCAAGCAGGCCTGTGGCTTTCGGGATGATATGGCCAAGCTGGCGGGTAAGGACGTGGAAGTCGTTGGTGTGAGCGGCGATTCAGTCGAGACCCATCAGAAATTCAAGAAACACCATGAACTGAACTTCGCGCTGCTCGCAGACGCGGATGGCAAAGTGGCTGAGAAGTTTGGCGTTCCCGTCACTGTCGGCGAAGCGACTGCCAAGGTGAAAGTCGACGACAAGGACGAAGCCTTCGTCCGAACCGCCACAATTAAGCGCTGGACATTCGTGATCGACAAGAACGGAAAGATCGCTTCGAAGGATACCGAAGTGAAGGCTGCCGACGACAGCAAGGCCATTCTGCAAGTCATCGAAAAACTGAAGTAACAACAAGCAAACGGCCGGTGTTCCCACGGAACATCGGCCGTCTTTTTTTTTTTGAGTGGGCCTACTTCAAATATCGCGACAGGTTCCCGTACCGCTCATCGTGCATCACAGCCAGGAATGCGGGTACGATGACGGGGCGGATGACAAACGTATCCAGCAAGACACCGAACGCGAGAGCAAAGCCGAGTTGCTGCATCCGCGCCAGAGTGCCAATACTCAGCGAGGCGAACGTTCCGGCCATGATGAATCCGCAACTGGTGATGATGCTGCCTGTCTTGGCCAGCGCGACAGTGATCCCCTTCTTCGGACCGTGCACTTTTTGCTCTTCGTGGATCCGAGTGACGAGGAAGATGTTGTAGTCCTCTCCGACGGCGATCAGCACCACGAACAAGAACAGCGGAACTGTCCAATCGAGTCCAATGAAGCCCGTGGGATCAAGTCCGTAGAAGACCAGCCACGTCGCTCCCAACGTCGCCAGATAACTGAGAAGCACGGTCAACATCAGGTAGACAGACAGCGTGAATGACCGCAGCAGGACCACAAGGATCGCGAACACGCAAATCACAACCAGCAGATAAATCCGCTGCTGGTCACTCTGCGAAATCGTGTTCACGTCGCGGACGCTCGCCGTCGGTCCCACGAATGCCACGCTCGTTATAGCTGACTGGTCGGGTGGCAGGGCCGCATTGATCGCCGCACTCAGGCGGTCTAGTGATCGCACACTGTCAATTGAAAATGGATTCGTGGACAGTACGACTTCCATCTCTGTCACATGGCCGTCCAGATCCGTAGCGCTTGTGACATAGTGCTCAACACTGCGATCACGTTTTGCCTTCCTGGTCAACAGGCTCTGAAACGAAGATTCCGATTCTGATTCCCCCGTGGAGTCAGAGTCATGGGCCGCGCCAAGCGGTTTTGAGACACTGCGAATGTCAGCAATCTGCAGTCCCTCGCGATCTTTCATCAGCTTCTCGACAAGATCGTCGATCAGCGCAATGCCAGCAGAATCGCGGTAATCGACTGACGAATTCTGGATCAGTACGCTCACCGGCCCCGTGATCCCGGCGGGGAAATGTTTCCCCAATTCTCGAGCCCCCGCTGCGCTCGTCGCCGCTTTCGGGAGCGATTCCAGAAGTCCATAATTGACCTTGCCATAGACCGCAGCCCCCAACACCACAAATGGCATCATCCCCGCGATCGTCAGCAACAATAGCCGCATCGGATGTCGTTCAATCACGCCCGACATGAAGTTCCACAACGGCCGAAACAGATCTTCCTGAACGGCATGCTCACCGGGTTCGGCCCCTTGATCTTTGTTCTCACTGCAACGAACGCCGGGCTTGGGCCAGAAAGCCCAGTGCCCCACTAAGAACAGCAAAGCAGGAGTCAGCGTCAGCGTCGCGACTAGCGTAATTGCCAGCGTCACGCTAATTCCGATGCCGGCTTGGTGGAACTTACCAAACTGCGCGAACGTCAGCATCCCGATACCGCACGTCACCGTGGCAGCACTGGCCAGAATCGCGGCCCCGACTTGTCCGATCGCATCCTGCAGAGCTTTTTTCGGCGACGAGCATGATTCGAGATTTTCTTCATAACGAGCGATCAGAAATAGGCAATAGTCGATACCGGGACCATATGTGATGACGGTGGTGTATTCCTTCAATCCCTTGAACAGCGGGACATACCCCGCTTGGGCCAGCACCGTTAACAAATGCAGCGAGATGTCGACGGCAATGAACAGTGTCAGCAAAGGAACCAACGCGATCAGCGGGGCGCGGTAGATCACCGCCAACAAGACGACCACCAGCCCAATCGTGAGCGTTCCCGTGTTTCGAGCACTCGCCGCCTCTGCGGTGGAAAGATCGCGTCCTAATGTGGCACTTCCCGTCAACGCCAACTCCAACCCTTTTGGCAACTTGTCACCACGCTGGAATGTTCCCAATAAATCGGAGATTTGTTGCACCGGAAGCCAGTTGCTGGTGTCTTGAAAATCAATTGGCAACTCGATCGTGACCAAGGTTGCTTTCCCATCGTCACTGATCAGCAGGTTGCCAATCCCGGTATCGGAAAAGGTGTGGATCTGCCCAAGTACAATTGAGGGTTTGTCCCCACGCTGTTGCGCTTCGGGTGACAATGAGTTGACCTTGTCGCGAATTCCTTCCAATGCAGGTCGCAAAGTTTCATCAATGAAGCTGCGATCGTCATCAGTCAGTCCCCCTTCGACATCGCGACTGGCGACGATCACGATATTGCTCGATGTCTGGTGTCCCGGGAAGGCCTTGTTCATCAGCGCCTCTCCCTGACGACTAGGCATCGTTTCCGGAAGAAAGACGAACTCACCTTCCTTTGCCAGATCATTAAATGGTGGGGCGATGATGTGCAGCCACATGAATGTGACCAACCAGCAACCAATAACGACGTACCACCACTTGGAGAGGAAATCGCCTAACCGTTGAAACATGTTCGCTCCCTCCCTACACATCATTTCTCAGGTGCGGGCAGTGGCTTGAGTGGTGAAATGGCAGGGCCGCAACAGACTTTTCCGTCCGCGTCGAATCGCGACCCATGACACGGACAATCCCAAACTTTTTCCAGATTGTTCCAATGCACGATGCACCCCAGGTGTGGGCAGACGGCTGAATGTTCGTGCAGGTTTCCCTTTGAATTCCGATAGATGGCCACCATCTGAAATCCGCGGCGCACGACGGTTCCCTGATCATTCTCCAAATCCTCGACATCAGGACGATCGCCGAAGCTGGTCCAATCCTTCACATACTCCCAGCCAACGTTCATGTTTTCGGACACGAACTTGCGGATTGCCTTTCCGGCAATTGGCTTCCGTGACGGATCGTAAAACGACGACCAGGAATTTTCGCGACCACAGATTAAATCGGTCAGCAATAGGCCTGCGATGGTGCCGTGGGTCATCCCCATCCCGGAATCGCCAGTCGCGATGTAAACGTTTTTCTCGCCCGGATTCTTACCGATGAATGCCCCGCCATCGGTCGTCTCCATCACCATTCCGGACCAGCGATATTTCACGGGTTCCATCGTCGGGAACCGTTCGCGAGCCCAGGCTTCCAGGCGATCATGTCGAGTCACCTGATCATCGGCCTGACCTGCCTTGTGATCTTCGCCACCGACAATTAACAGGTCTTGGTTTTCATTCAGTGGCTGCGTTCGAACGTAGTGATACGGCGATTCGGTGTCCCACATGAGTGCCGAGGGAAGTGCCCCTTTTGCGATGGGGCTGCCAATGGCATACGTCAGATAGGGAGCCTGTTTCGTGTGGATGGCGTACATGTCATTCACGGGCGTATTTGTCGCGATCACAGCAGTATTGGCGGTGATCTTCGGTCCGTTTTCAGTCGCGATGGTGACTCGATCGCCGTCCTTGACCTGCTTGATCGCGGTACCCGTATAGATCTTGCCGCCTGCGGCTTCGATGATTTCAGCGAGACGCGTGAGATACTTCAGTGGATGAAACTCGCCTTGGTTCGGATACCGCAGCGCCTTGCCAGTGTCGAATGAGGCTAAGGGGACGCGACCGACAATTTCCAAACCGGTGATGCCAGCGCGGGTCGCCGCGTCGAGCTCTTTGTCGAGGATGTCACCGGACTGACCTGGCGGACAAAAGAGGTAACCCGGAATCCTTCGGAAATCACAGTCAATCTGCTCGTCCTGCACGATTCTCTCGATCCGAGCGATCGCGGCGGTGTGGCTCTCTGCAGCGACTCGAATGCCAGCCTCGCCGTACATTTTCTCGATCTCGCTGTAGAAGTCATCATGAGCATTGACGAGATGCGCGGTCGTTCGTTGAGTTTGGCCGGCCCCGATATGGCGGCTCTCAATGACAACGACCTGGCGGCCTTCTTTCAGCAACAGGTAGGCTGTCGTGAGGCCCGCGATGCCAGCACCGACAACGCAGACATCGGTCTCAATGTCCTCGGTCAGTCCGCCGTAGGCGGGTGGTTCGCAAGTAGCCATCCAAGCTGATACGGTCTTTTCCATTTGCTTTCTCATGATGCCATTCACCTCGCTTGTTGTGATCGCCGCGGTTCTCAGCAGAGCCCCTTTCGCAAACGATATGCCAGTGAGGGAGCGCTGGAAGCAGCACAACCAAGACCTCAATTAGCCCATTTTTGAAGAGATGCGGTCGATCAATGGACGCGTCGGTATTTGCGAGATCACTGCGCCACGCCATCGGGGCCTAGCTTGCCGACTCTCACGGGATTGAGAAGAATCTTTGTCCAGAGCCCTTCTACCAATCTATGCTGACTATCGAATATGACGATGTCTTCGACCGTAATAAGCTTCCCTCCGATCTCGACCCCTGCAGCAACAGTTTTGATTCTGGGCAGCATGCCGGGCGAGCGATCGCTGCGCGACAGCCAGTATTACGCTCATCCCCAGAATGCATTCTGGAAGGTCATGGGGCAGATTATCGGTCTCGATCCGTTGGCTCCGTATGCCGACCGAATTTTGAAGATGAACAAGGCTGGAGTCGCGCTCTGGGATGTCATTCGTCGCTGCGAGAGGCCCGGCAGTCTCGATGGAGATATTCTGAAAAGCTCCATTGAGCCCAACGATTTTGCGTCCTTCTTCCAAGACCACCCGCAAATCAAACTGGTCTGTTTCAATGGCGGCACCGCTGCCCAAAGCTTTCAGCGTCATGTGGTGCCGAATTTAGGCCCTCTGGAGCTGAAATACCTGCGAATGCCGTCCACAAGTCCGGCTCATACGATGTCGTTCACAAACAAAGTCGAAGCGTGGGCCGCGATCTCTACCCACCGCCGAGACTCCGAACGCTGAACAAAGTGAGGATATTTTTGCAGGGGTGAGATGCTTCGCGTCTTCTGTTGAACGACCCGATTGTATTGAATACCGCGCGGTGAGGTAGACAAACCACCGTCACACTGATGCGCTCTTCTTGGGAGACGTGCATTCGACGCTTTCGATAATCTGGCGAATGATCGAATCTGGATTGGCAGTCCCTTCCAACGCATGCATTTCGGAATTGTTGACACGAATCCCAGCATGCTCGCAGAGCAACTGCAATAGGCGAAGTTGCTCGGTGTTTTCCTGCTCCGCCAGCAGGTTGATCTGCAGATCCAGATGATTGCGTCGCTCGTCCAGACGCGACTGTCGATTCTCGCTCATTAAGATGATCGGAGTAGCGAAGGCGGCCTGAAACGACAGCACGAGGTTCAGCAACACGAATGGATAGGGATCCCAGTGGTTGATCCAGCCGAAAATATTAAGCATCATCCAAATGACGAGCATGACCGATTGAACGATCAGGAATGTCCAGCTCCCGACCCATTTGACGGCGAGGTCTGCCACTCGTTCTCCGTAGGTGCGGCTCTTCGCCGCAGCGTCCTGCATCGCCGCAATTGTAGCGACGTTTCGTCGAGTGATATCCTCAATGGTTCTGCGTCTGGACATCCTTGACTCCTCCGGTATCGACGGCCGAATATTGAACCTCCCCAACTGGTTCCAGGCTGCTTTCAGCGGCGTATTCAGTAGCCGTCTGCAATTGCCACGTATCGCTGTCAATCAGCACCAGCACGTGCGAATGATATTTGGCGACTTGCGGACGATGACTGACACTGATCACCGTCGTCCCCGTCGCTTGCAAGGCGGCGTACAGTTCGGCTTCATTCTTTTCGTCTAGGGCACTGGTGGCTTCATCAAGAATGACGTACTTCTTCTCGGTCAGCAGGACTCGCGCGAACGCCAGCCGCTGCTGCTCGCCAAGTGACAGTGTCTTGCCCCAATCCGCTTCGACATCTAATCCACCGCAGCGTTCAATCAAATGCGGCAGGTTGACCTTCTCCAGAACCTGCTGGAATTCTTCGTCCGTGACTTTCTTGTTGTTGTCGGGATACAGTAGTTGCTCGCGCAGGCTGCCAATGATCATGTACGGCCGCTGGGGCAGAAACAGCATCTCCTCCAGAGGAGGACGGATCACAGAACCTGTCCCGGCATTCCATAGTCCAGCGACCGCACGCAGCAGCGAACTCTTGCCACCACCGCTCGCCCCGACGATGAGCAGGCCGCCACCCGCCTCCAATTCCATCGACAGGTCTGTCACCAGCTTTCGTTTGTAATCCGGAGTATTCAGGCTGAGTTGTTCCAGTGCGATGCGTGGTTCTTCGAGCGTTTGGATCCGTTCGCGATCATCGCCGGGAGGAGCCGTCGCCGAGTCCAGTGACTTGGCGAAGCGATCCAGTCGGTTCACACCAGCAGCGAACAGACTGAGATTGTCGAACTTGTCCACCACGACATTGAGCGCTGCGAAGATCGCCGCGAATGCCCCAGTCGCCTGCACGACACTGCCGATTTCCAGATCGCCGGACATCACTTGAGGTGCTAGCAGTATGCCAGGAATAATCAGTGTGGCCGACTTGTAGGTGTATTCGAACAAGTTCAAAAACAGTTGCCAGTTCACCAGCCGATTGAAGTTGGCGAACACCTCCGCAAACCGATTGCCGACATATTTCGATTCACGTTCTTCGCCACGGTAAAATGCGATCGACTCGGCGTTTTCGCGGATTCGAACCAAGCTGAACCGGAAGTCAGCTTCGCGTCGCAATTGAAAGAAGTTCAAGCCGACCAGAGGGCGACCGAAGAGAAACACCGTGACCAACGTTCCACTGGCAGCGTAGACCAATATGAAGAAGACCAGCCCTCGGGAGATCGACCACAGCACGCCGCAAAAGGCGATCAGTTGCAGCAGCATCTCGGTAAAGATCAACAGAAAATAGATCGATTGCCGTGTGAACGAGTTGATGTCTTCTGCAAGTCGCTGATCGGGATTGTCGATATCAGCCGAGAACGCCAGCTTGTAGTAGGCGGTGTTGTTGAAGTATTGCTCCAGATAGTGCGTGGTCATCCACCGCCGCCAGTAGATCGTCAGCTTGTCTCGCACATAGTAGTAAAAGCCATACACGGGGACGGCGATCACAACCAAGCCGATCGTGAAGTAAATCGATCGCCAGTAACGATCCGATTCTCGAGCCGCCAGCGCAGACGAGAATTCACCCGCCTGCTGATTAAGTAAAACCGTCGCGGCTGTGTTGGCCAGCATCAGCACGACAAGCAGCGTTAGTAACCCTCGCGCACGCCACTTTTCTTCCGACACCAAGTAAGGCTTGGACAGCACGAGGAACCGCGGAATGAGACGACCTCTAAACCTCGACATTTGATGTGGACCCGTTAAATGAAAGCTTCAAGTTGTGACATCTGGATCAGTTGAGCCAAGCATTTCCGGTGCCGCATGGTCATTTCGCTTGTGAAAAGCAGGATGCGGTTTGGTCGCGGGCCACTCTTGCCAATCCGCCGATCACACTGACACAAAATGACTCAGAATTAGTCATCGCGGGGGGGCTAGCAGTGATGCTGGCCAACGAAAAGCGACAAACGATCAGGCAGAATGATGTGAATCGATCGCCTCGGGCTTGATCACGAGAGCCTGCAGCATCGTTTGCGAATCCGCAGCCGATGGAAGCGGGGCTGGCAGCGGAAGAATGCCAGCCTTCTGGTAGATCGGGCGAACAAGGGTTCGGAGGTACGGTAAGCGAATCGCGAAAAACACTCCGGCCACAATCATGATCGTTCCCGAAACACGCACCGATCCCGAAGCACCGATGCGATTGGCCAAAGTCCCCCCGAACAAGCTGCCAATCGGACCTACCCCTAGAAATGCCATCGAGTACAGGCTCATCACTCGTCCACGTTTGTCATCTTCCACAATGGTCTGCAACAGGGTGTTGCTCGACGCCATCAGCAACATCATGCAGCAACCTGTTGTCGTCAAGATCGGCAACGAGATTAATAGGCTGGGCGAATAAGAGAACGCAATCTGGGCGATTCCCAGGACAATCGCCGCACGAACGATGATGCGTCCCAGACCAAGCACGGATTTTCGCGAAGCCAGGTAGATCGCCGCCCCCAGTGCACCCAATCCGCTGGCCCCGATCAGAAAGCCTTGCGTCCCCGCGTTGCCATGCAGGACATCCTTCGCAAAGACGGGCATTAGCACATTCATCGACATCGACACGAAGCTGGCGACCGAAAGCATCAGCAAAATCGTTCGCAATGGGGCAAACCCAAACCCGTACGCAAAGCCTTCTCTGAGGTGATCACGGATTCGAGCAGCGGGTCGGGCCACCTGTGGAGGCAGGTTTCGCATCGCCAGGATTGCGAACAGGACGGCCACATAGCTTGCGGCATTCAAGATGAAGCAGGCGAGTTCACCCCAAGTTGCAATGATCAACCCCGCCAACGAGGGACCGACCAATCGAGCCCCATTCACGATGGACGAATTCAGAGCGATGGCATTTCCCAAGTGATCTTTATTGGGAACCATCTGGACCAGAAACGCTTGCCGAATCGGCATGTCAAACGCATTGATCACACCCAGCAGGAATTCCAGTGCAATCAATGGCCATACAATAGTCCCTTCAACACTGATGACCACAATCAACAGAATCGCCTGTGCCATCGCGCAGCATTGTGTGACCAGCAGCGACCGATGCAGATTGCAACGATCGGCGATCACTCCCCCCAGTGGCGACAAGAACAAACTGGGAATCTGGCTTGAAAAGCCAATGAGACCGAGCAGCAAGGGCGACCCAGTCAGCCGATACAGCAACCACGCGGTGGCGACCTGCTGCATCCATGTGCCAATCAGCGAGATGCTCTGCCCCAACAGAAATAGTCGATAGTTGCGATGGCTAAGAGCCCGCCCAAATGCGCCACCTGCCATAGTCATCGGTATCCCCGGAAACGACAGAATCCATCTCATCAACCCGCTGCTCCTGCACGAAGCGGTTTCGTGACGGCTACGGGACCACCCTAACGACTGGTTCAATCGTTTCGTAGCACGAAAACGATTGCATTTCATGCGCCGACTTTGATTCTCGACTGTTCGCTGCGCCATGTGAGATGGCAGACTTGAACCCTCAGTAACCGCTAGTCGTAGCTCTTGCGTAGCTCGGCCCTCGTTGATGTTACGGGAAAGTCAAGTGGTCGGTTTTCTTTCAATCAGGTTGCCAATTGTCCATCTTTCCGCGTGCATTGACGATTCGCTGCGGGAGAAGATCGGACGTAAACCGGCGTTAACCACTTTGCTCGCAAATTCGTTACGGTATGTGAATTGCGTCTGAAAAACACTGCAATGACACGCGTAATCTCTGATGTTCGGTTCAGCGCCAGCATGAATGGGATTGCGATCAGGAAGCTGGGCCACCTAGAGGAGGCGAACAAATGGTCATGAACGAAGACGTGGTACGGGACGCCGCTTATCGCAAATGGCAAGAAGCAGGTGAACCAGCAGGCGATGGAGTGCAGTACTGGCTTGAGGCCGAGCAAGAATGCGGCTGCAGTGCCCCGGAATGCACAGAAGAAGAGGCATTTGACGAAGCGTCCGAAGAATCGTTTCCTGCCAGCGATCCACCAGCACGAAGTTCACCATCATCCGGAATGGGGAAGTCACAGCATCGCCGCAAGAAATGACTCTCTTTCGGATCGTGCCAGCGACCAGCCGAATTTTCATCGCGGACACGGCAATTGGCGAAATATAGAATTGAAGATTACAGGCTGGCCGGATTGACTGGTCCCGTACAATAACTTTCGTCTGCTCTCTCTCGACGTGGCGATTCATGAGAGTTCATCCGGGGTGATAGTTCCTTAAGGAAAATTGAGATGTCTATGATCGTGACGGGAATCGGAACCGCATCACCGCAAATTAGTGTCACTCAGACAGCCACCTACGAGACGACTCAGGAGCTATGCTGCGAGTCCGATGAGCATCGTCGTGTGATGCAGCTCATCTATCAGGGAGCTGGAGTTCAACAACGAGGCACGGTGCTGCTGGATACGCCCGTCGAGCAAGTGAACGACGACACTGCGTTCTTCAAGGCCCGCCGCGATCTGGATGATTTCGGCCCGACAACGGGCGAACGCATGCAGAAGTATGAAGAGCATGCACTGATTCTCGCGCTGAAGTCGTGCGAAGACGCACTGTCACAGGCCGACCAGGATGTGGCCGAAATCACGCATCTGGTGACAGTTTCGTGCAGCGGATTCAGCGCACCGGGCTTCGATATTGGTCTGATCCAGGAACTGGGGCTCTCGCCAGAGACCTCACGCACGCACCTTGGTTTCATGGGATGTCATGGCTCATTTAACGCTTTGCGAGTTGCCAAAGCTTATGTCGATGCCGATCCGAAAGCGGTCGTGCTGGTCTGCTCGGTCGAACTCTGCAGTCTGCACCATCACTACGGGTGGTCCACCGAAAAGGTGATCGCGAACGCCCTCTTCGCCGACGGATCCGCAGCCGTGGTTTGCCGCAATGCTCCAAGCGGTCAGATCCCAGCCCATTCGAAATATGAAGTGATTCGCAGCGGATCGCACGTCCTGCCAAAGACGCTGGGCGCGATGAGCTGGCGGATCCGCGATCATGGATTCGAAATGACCCTGTCGCAGAAGGTGCCTGCCCTCATCGAGCAAAACCTGAAAGCGTGGATGGTCGATTTCCTCGCCAAAGACGGGCTGACAATTCAGGACATCAGCGGTTGGGCCATCCATCCCGGAGGCCCACGCATCCTGGACGCCTGCGTCACTGCCCTGTCCATCTCGACCGATGACGTCATGCCTTCGCGGGAAGTTCTGGCTCGATACGGCAACATGTCGTCCGCGACTGTGCTGTTTTTACTGAAGCATATGAAGCAGCAACCGCTGGTGGGACCAGTTGTCGCGCTCGGATTCGGCCCTGGCCTGACAATTGAAGCCATGTTGCTGAACTCGGAGTCATAAACAGTCCAGTCTCTCCCATCGCACGGAGGCGGTCGCATGTCAACAGTCGGAGACGCGATGGTTCAGATGTTCGCCTCCGCCGGAGTCGAACGAATCTATGGGCTGGCGGGCGATTCGTTGAACGGCATCACCGATGCCGTTCGGCGCCATGAGACGATCGAATGGATGCATGTTCGTCATGAAGAAGCCGCCGCCTTCGCAGCGGGAGCCGAGGCGCACCTTACGGGGCGCCTCGCTGTCTGCGCGGGGAGCTGCGGACCGGGTAATCTGCATCTGATCAACGGCTTGTACGACTGCCATCGTAGTCGTGTTCCCGTCGTTGCCATCGCTTCGCAGATTCCCAGTCAAGAATTGGGAACTGGCTACTTCCAGGAGACGCACCCCGAGCACATCTTCGCTCAATGCAGTCATTTCTGCGAAGTGGTCTCCAGCGCCGATCAAGTACCACGTCTGTTGAACATCGCAATGCAGACCGCACTCTCGAAGCGCGGGGTAGCGGTGATCATTCTGCCGGGCAACCTGGTGATGCAGAAATTGACGTCCAAGATCCCACCGGGCCGTTTCCCCGAACCAAAGCCCAGTCTTTCACCGTCCGAGTTTGAATTGGACGAGTTGGCCGGGCTGCTGAATGGTGCGAAGGACGTGACCATTCTGGCCGGCGCCGGTTGCGCGGGGGCTCATACCGAGTTGATCGACTTGGCTGCTCGATTGAAAGCACCCATTGTCCATGCGATGCGCGGCAAGGAGCACATCGAGTATGACAATCCGTATGACGTTGGCATGACCGGACTGCTGGGCTTTGCATCCGGTTATCATGCGATGATGAATTGCAGCATGCTGTTGATGCTGGGAACAGATTTCCCATATCCGCAATTCTACCCGACGGGTGCCACGATCGTGCAGATCGATGCTCGCGGCGAACAGTTGGGCAGACGTACCCACGTTAACTATGGTTATGTCGGTGACACCAAGACCACGCTGCGACAGTTGCTGCCCCGCTTGCAACAACACCAGGACGAAGAGCATTTGAACGGCTCCAAGGCCGATTATGCCAAGGCTCGCCAGAGCTTAAACGACCTAGCCGTTGAAGACGCAGACGAGTCCATCATTCATCCGCAGTATGTGACGCGAGTCCTGGATGAACTCGCCGCACGCGATGCGATCTTTACCTGCGATGTCGGGACACCGACAGTCTGGGCTGCCAGATACCTGACGATGAACGGTCAGCGACGACTGATTGGTTCGTTCAATCACGGCTCGATGGCAAACGCTCTGCCTCAGGCCATCGGTGCCTCAGCCAGTCACAAGGGGCGGCAGGTAATCGCCATGTCGGGCGACGGCGGAATCGCCATGATGCTGGGCGATCTGTTGACGCTGCAGCAATTGAATCTGCCCGTCAAAATCATCGTCTTCAAGAATGATTCGCTGGGTTTTGTCGAACTGGAAATGAAAGCGGCGGGAATACTCGACTTCGGAACAGACTTAAAGAATCCTGATTTCGCCAAGATCGCCGATGCCTCTGGATTGCTGGGGCTCACCGTCGAGAAATCGTCAGATGTGCGTCCCAAGATTGCACAGGCATTGGCACACGACGGTCCGGCACTGGTCGAAATCGCGGTCACGCGACAAGAACTGTCGATGCCACCCACGATCACACTTGATCAAATCAGTGGTCTGGGTTTATTCATGATTAAGGCGGTTCTCAGTGGGCGAGGTACCGAAGTGATCGACCTCGCCAAAGTGAACTTGTTACGCAACATTGCCGGCGTGATGGGTCTTAAGTAGGACGCGACGACAAGTGCCCTCCATTCTGGTATCTTCGGCGTTATGAACGGATTGACTGTCTCACATTTGCGGAAGTGCTACGGCGACCTGACTGCCGTTGAGGATTTGGACCTGCAAGTTAGGCGGGGGGAAATCTTCGGCTTGATCGGACCCAACGGCGCCGGCAAGTCCACCAGCATGATGATGATCATCGGATTGCTGAAGCCAGACTCCGGAACGATCTCCTTTGATGATCAGCCGTTTGATATCCGCAGTTCAGAAATGCGATCCCGGTTCGGTCTGGTTCCTCAAAACCTGGCGATTTACCCGGAATTGACGGCGATTCAGAATCTCAGGTTCTTCGGCCGCCTGAACGGATTATCCGGTCAAAAGCTGAACGAGCGAATTGATTTTGTCTTGCACATCACGGGGCTTCAGGACAAAGCCAATCATAAGGTCGACACATTTTCCGGAGGGATGGCACGACGCCTTAATTTCGGCGTCGCGCTGGTCCATGAACCCGAATTTGTCGTTCTGGACGAACCGACTGTCGGAATCGATCCACAGTCGAGAACCAACTTGCTGGACGGAATTCGAGAGCTCAAAAAGCGGGGCGCGGGCGTCCTTTATGCGTCGCACTACATGGAAGAAGTCGAAGCGATCTGCGATCGCGTTGCGATCATGGATCACGGTCGGCTTCTAAAAGAAGGAACGCTCGACGAACTGCTTGACCGAAACCAGGCCGAACTCGCCATCGATGTGGAATCGCTGCCGGACGACGTTGCAACCAAACTACGTGAGATCGCAGAAATCGAGACCAATCCCGCGGGGAAGATTCGCATCCAGGTCAGCCATTCATTACATCACCGAGACGACTCCAATCATCTTCGCAGCGTCTTTGAGATTTTGGACCAGGCAGGCATCCCGCTGGAGAATGTGACTTCGCAACAAACGAGTCTCGAAACGCTCTTCCTCAAACTGACTGGCAGAAAGTTGAGGGATTGATGGGTGCCTGGGTCATCACTCTGAAAGATCTCCGCCTGATCGCTCAAGATCGCGGCGCGCTCTTTACGCTGCTCGCATTGCCGATCGTGTTCATCGCCATCCTGGGGATGTCGACGGGCCAGATGCTCTCGCAACGCGACGATGTCAAGCTGATCAATATCGGTTTCGTCGACGAAGATCAGACCGAACTGTCTGAAGCGATCTTTGATAATTTGCATTCGATCGGCGGCCTGAAAGTATCCAAGGTTCGAAATCACGTCGAGGCGTTGCGAGAACTGCAGGACGGTCGCAATGGTTTGGCAATTACCGTTGGCAAAGACTTCCACAATCGAGTCGAAGACCTGGATATGGGGGACGTGCTCGACGCCCGGCACGGCAAGCTGGAACATGGCCTCTCGTCACTCGACATTCAAGTCGATTGCGGTGCTGCCTATGTCAGCGTCGAAGACATGGTGAAGTACGTCGCGTTTGCAGCAGTCATGCAGTCGGTCGCCCCGGCCGTCACGCGTCGATCGTCTTTGTTTTCTCGCGTCGTCGATCAGATGCTTGAGCGACACAAGCAGGAAGCCAGCGAGGGAGGCAACGCCAATCCGGGTACGGCCGAACCCGTGAGACGGACCACCAACATCATCTATCAAACGCTGGTCCCGGCGTTCATGGTGCTATTCGCTTTCTTCCTCGTGAATATCATGGCCAGTTCCTTCATTGGTGAGCGCGATCGCGGCACGCTGCGACGCATGCAGGCGACCCGAGTCACCCCCGTCCAGTTGCTGACAGGCAAAACGCTGCCGTTCTTGCTGGTGTCGGTCGTGCAAAGCGTCCTGTTGTTCCTCTCGGGCAAACTCATGTTCGGCATGTCCTGGGGTACTCACCCCGCAATGCTGTTACCCGTAATCCTGACCACCTCGTTCGCCGCCACGGGACTGGGATTGCTCGTCGCGACATTCGTTCGGACCGAATCTCAAGTCTCCTCCTACTCCACCTTCCTGGTCGTGGTACTGGCAGGGATCAGCGGTTGCTACATGCCGCGCGATTGGTTGCCCGAAATCATGAAAAACATCAGCCTCGCCACGCCTCATGCCTGGGCGTTGATCGGATATCAGGAGCTACTTACGCGTGAACAGCCAAATCTGCAACTGGTCGCGAAATGTTGCGGTATTCTAACAGCCATGGGCGGGGCCTGCTTTGCGTTCGGTTGCGTCCGATTCCGCAGATTCGAGTACCCTGTCTAAGCCTAGATGGCATGAATAGCAGGCCAGCCACCAAGTATCGCTGCGTGCAGATTTTGCGGCCGTGAATGTCTAAATTACATTCACTCTCTTGGCTAGCTCCTTCGTGTCCAATTAATTCCCTCATTCAGCGCATTTCCTTGCTGTCGAAGTAGCTTAGGGTGTGGCACGCGCTCATAATGCGCGTTCACAACGCAATTCAACTCAAAAATCCATCGCCGAGCTTCGTTGGCGAAGTCGTCAGCACGAATAACCAGGGAACAGACATGCCGAAAAACAAATCGCGAATCGCAGAGATTCTCAAAGCACATCAGGACGATCTTGCCGCGGAATGGGTCAAGAATCTGCAGGCGACCGGAACTGGTAAGGATTCACGAATCAGTGAATCTCAACTGCGAGAGCAGACGAAAGAATTCCTGGTCCTGCTGAGTGAAGCCGCCGCCGTAGGTGGTGATGTGCACAGCCAAGCGTGGAACGCGACGGTCGACTTCCTGGAGGACGTGTCACGCTCACGAGTCCAGCAGGGCTTTACCTCCGAAGAAACGGCTCGATTTATCTTCTCGTTCAAGCAGCCGTTGTTTGCTCGATTGCGAGCGGAACTGGCAAAAGACCACGAAGCATTCGCTGAAGAGACCTGGGCAGCCACCGAACTGCTCGACAAGATGGGATTGATCACCATCGCGGCGTTTCAGAAGACCCGCGAAGATCTGATCAACCGGCAACAGCAAGAGATGCTGGAACTCTCGACCCCCGTCGTCAAGATGTGGGATGGGATTTTGGCCCTGCCCATGATCGGCACGCTCGACAGTGCTCGTACTCAGATCGTGATGGAATCGTTACTGCAGCGAATAGTTGATACCGGAGCGGAACTGGCGATCATTGATATCACCGGCGTTCCGACGGTGGATACGCTGGTCGCCCAACATCTCCTCAAGACCGTTACGGCGATCCGCCTGATGGGTGCCGACTGCATCATCTCCGGCGTCCGACCACAGATCGCTCAGACCATCGTCCACTTGGGTGTCGATCTGCAAGGGGTCACCACGAAGGCCAATCTGGCCGATGCACTCAGCCTGGCTCTCAAGAAGTTGGGGTTTGCTGTCACTCGAACCAAAGCAGCAAACTAGTTGAAGGAACGCAATGGACCGGATTCCAATTCTTCGCATGGGCGAATTTCTGCTCGTGTCGATCCAAGTCGATATGCATGATCAGTTGGCGATGACCCTGCAGGACGATCTTACGTCCATGATTGAACGCACGGGTGCCCGCGGCGTCCTGATCGATATTTCCGCTCTGGAAATGGTCGACTCCTTCATCGGACGCATGATCGCCAATATCTCGGGGATGTCTCGCATTCTCGACGCCCATACCGTCGTCGTCGGTATGCAACCTGCAGTGGCCATCACACTGGTGGAACTCGGTTTGTCTTTGCCCGGTGTGAAAATGGCGCTCAATATCGAAAAAGGAATGGCATATTTGCGAGCCCAGCGGGCTGCGGAAGAAGGCGATGGCCCCAATGACTTGCGCTATTCGGATGATGGGGGGGCAGGTTATGGCACTCGTCAAGAGTGAGGAACTACCCGTTCGAATTGAACAAGATGTCGTGATGGCGCGTCAAGCAGTCCGTCGGCTGTCGGTCGAATTGAAGTTCAGCCTGGTCGATCAAACGAAGATGGTGACAGCCGCCAGCGAACTGGCACGTAACACCGTCGTTTATGGCGGCGGCGGCACCATGCGCTGCGAAGTCCTCATCGACGGCGGTAAATCTGGACTAAGGCTGACTTTTGAGGATCAAGGGCCCGGTATTCCTGACATGAGCCTGGCCATGAAAGACGGCTGGACCAGCGGCGGCGGCATGGGGATGGGACTTTCCGGAGCCAAACGTCTGGTCAACGATTTTGAGATTGTCAGCGAAGTCGGCAAAGGGACGCGGGTGACCATTACCCGTTGGAAGTAATTCATGGCGGCGATGCATTTAAAGGTCCCTGTGCGGGAGCAAAGCCAGATCGGCGATGCGCGACGGCAAGCCACGAAGATCGCCGACGAGCACGGCTTGGACGAAACGTGCCGGGGCCGCATCGCCTTGGTCGTCACCGAACTGGCCACGAATCTGGTTCGCTACGGCAAAGAGGGAGAAATTCTCGTTCGCGCCGACATCGTCAATGATCAAAAGTTACTCGAAGTGATCGCGATCGATCGCGGTCCTGGAATCGCCAACATTCAGAGATGCCTGGTCGATGGTTACTCCACGGGAGGGACACCCGGTAATGGAATGGGTGCCATCCAGCGGCTGAGCCTGACTTTTGAGATCTATTCAGCCGTCCCGGCGGGCACTGTGATCTACTGCCAAGTCGGTGAACAGGAAACCGCGCGTCCACCCAAACTCCATAGCACATGGAGTGCGATCAACATTCCGGCTCTTCACGAGATGGTTAGCGGCGACACGTGGCGCGTGTGCGAACGCGATCATCAGCTCTCCGTGTTGGTTGTCGACGGGTTGGGACATGGACCTGAAGCGGCGATTGCTGCCGAGGCGGGTGCCGAGGCATTTGATCGTGATCCATTCCTTCCGCTGGTGTCAATGATTGAGAATCTGCACGTCAGGATGCGAGGAACTCGAGGCGCGGCCTTGGCCGTGGCACAGATCGATACGAAGAGCCAGCAGGTGAAATATGCTGGTGTTGGTAATATCTCGGCATCGATTAGGGAGTCTGGCGGTGGCACGGGGCGCGGGCTATTCTCGCACAATGGCATCGTCGGCGTGCAGTTCCGTAAAGCACAAGAGTTCGATTACCCATGTCCGCCAGGTGCTTTGCTGATTCTGCACTCGGATGGACTGCAGACGCGTTGGTCGTTAGATAACTATCCGGGATTACAGCAACGACATCCCGGCCTGATCGCCGCCGTACTCTATCGTGACTTTTGTCGCGGTCGAGATGATGTGACTGTCGTTGTGATTCGCCTGCCTGCCACAGGATCGAGGGCTTGATGACGACCGAGACCTCGAACACCCCCTGTCCTGAACAAGAGAACGCGTCACTGCGGGCTCAGATTCAGTCGCTGGAGCAGCAGGTCAACATCCTGAACGGTGAGCTCGCCGAGACCAACCAAGGTGTCGTGGCTCTCTATGCAGAACTCGACAACAACGCGATTGCGCTTCGCGAAGCGTCCGAATTGAAGAGTCGCTTCCTGTCCTACATGAGCCACGAGTTCCGCACGCCACTGGGATCAATCCGCAGCATTGCGCGAATTCTGCTTGACCAGATGGACGGCCCCCTCACCGGCGAACAGACCAGGCAGGTCAAGTTCATCCAGCAAGCGGCCGTCGAACTGAATGAGACCGTGAATGATTTGCTCGACCTTGCCAAGATCGAAGCGGGCCGTATCAGCATCTCGCCTGCCTGGTTTGAACTGGTCGACCTCTTCGAAGCCATCCGCGGCATGTTCAAACCACTGCTCGTCAATGACGCCGTCTCCCTGATTTTGGAAGAACCTGGCGAGATGCCACGCGTCTATACCGACGACAAGAAGCTTTCGCAAATCCTGCGAAACTTCATCTCCAATTCGTTGAAGTTCACCAACGCCGGCGAGATTCGCGTTTCCGCTCGCCGCACGGGCGAGAATGAGGTGACATTCGCTGTCTCTGATACCGGAATTGGGATCGCCCCGGAATATCATCAGGCGATCTTCAAAGACTTCGTGCAGATCGATTCGCCGACGCAGCGGAAGTGGCGCGGCACCGGATTGGGGTTGTCGCTTAGCAAGAAGTTCGCGGAACTGCTCGGGGGCAGTGTCGCCTTGCAGAGTGAGCTAAACGTCGGCTCGACGTTTTCAGTAACGGTTCCTCTGCGTTACGATGGGGCGGAAAATCTAGGAACGAACGATAGAACAGGCGACGGGAGGACGCCGTGGTATGTTAAATAGCAGTCCGACCATTCTCGTCGTCGATGACAATCCAGGCACCCGCTACTCGACCTCGCGTATTCTGCAAAGCGCGGGTTGGACGGTGACCGAAGCGGGAACCGGCACCGAAGCGCTGGCGAAGGCGAAAGATCGCGTCGACATGGTCGTGCTGGATGTTAACCTTCCAGACATTGACGGTTTCACGGTTTGCCGCATGCTGCGCGAACGAGAAGTGACGTCCCGAGTTCCGATCCTGCACCTGTCAGCCAGCTTCGTCAGCAGCGAAAGCAAGGTTACCGGACTGGACGCTGGTGCCGATGGCTACTTAACTCATCCCGTTGAGCCCCCCGTCCTCATCGCGACTGTCAGATCGTTCCTCAGATCACGGCAGTTCGAGATTGAACTTCGTCAAAGTGAAGCGAGATTCAAAGCGGTCTTCGACAACGCGCTCACCGGTGTTTCGCTGCTCGACGAGCAGCTCGTCTACGTCGACGTGAATCCGAGGATGTGCGAACTACTCGGCATGGGCCGCGACCAGATTCTGGGCAAAAATATCGAAGAGTTGGTCGCCCTCGAAAATCGTTCGGCTGTCGAAGAAATCTTACGCAGCCTCCTCGAACAACCTGCCTGGCAAGGCGACCTGCCGCTCCACCGTGCCGATGGAAATCGCGTCCACCTTGAATGGCATGTCTCTAAACATGCCGATCCGAATTTGCGACTGGCGATCGTCAGCGATATCTCCGGCCGCTTGCGATACGAGTCCGAACGAGAATCGTTACTCCTGAGCGAACGTGCCGCACGAGCGGAAGCGGAACGAGCCAACCGTCTGAAAGACGACTTTCTGGCGACGTTGTCGCATGAACTGCGGACACCCCTCAATGCGATTGTCGGCTGGTCGCAAGTCTTGCGTCTGGGAAACCTGCCGCCAGCCGACATCGAAGAAGGCCTGGAAGCCATCGAGCGAAACAGCCGCGCCCAAGCCCAGATGATTGCCGACCTGCTCGATATCTCGCGCATCACCTCCGGCAAGCTGCGGTTGGATATGGAGCGGCTGGATTTGGCACCTGTCATCGATGCGGCTCTCAAAGCAATCCAGCACACAGCGAATGAAAAATCGATCCGCGTGACCAGGACGCTGCAGCCCGATTGCTGCCTGATTCCAGGCGATCCGTCGCGCATTCAGCAGATTTTGTGGAATCTGGTGAATAACGCCGTGAAATTCACGCCCCACGGCGGCAACATCAATGTCAGCCTGCAGCAAGTCGGCGACTACGTCGAGATCCGCGTTGCCGATAGCGGCCAGGGGATCTCTTCCGAATTGGTCTCGAAAATCTTCGAGCGATTTCAACAGGGCGACTCCAGCAGTACCCGCGAACACGGTGGCCTGGGGCTTGGCCTCGCCATCGTCCGCCAACTTGTCGATCTGCATGGGGGACAAGTCACTGTCGAAAGCGATGGCCTGGGACAAGGGTCAACCTTCATCGTCACGCTACCGACCGAATTCGCGCCGCACCTCGAACAACCCAGCACATCTGAACCACAAGCCCATCTGAGTAGCTTGGCTGATCTCACTGGAACGCGCGTCTTGATTGTCGAAGACGACCCGGATTCGCGGAAACTCACCAAGCGCATTTTGACGGAAAGTCACGCCGAAGTCCGCGAAGCGAGCGATGTTCAGCAAGCCTTGGCTCAACTCGACCAATTCCAACCGCATGTGCTGGTCAGCGACCTGGGCCTGCCGGGTCGAGACGGGTTTGAACTAATGCGGGAAGTCCGCCAACGAGGTTATACCTCCAAGTCCCTCCCCGCCATCGCCCTCACCGCGTTCGTCCAACCCGAAGACCGCCGCCGCGCATTGCAGTCCGGCTTCCAAGTCCACATGGCGAAGCCCATCGACCCGCACCACTTGGTCTCTACGATCGCCTCACTCGTCGGCACCGCGGCAGCGAAATAGCTATAGCGGCCTCGGCGTATTCCCAATCACAAATTGAGATTTGAGATCGCTTCTCATCAGCCTCGCAGCACTTTTCAGTGCCGACCTCTGCAGTCGCGAATCAATTGTCAGTAAACATGCACTTTTTTGAGGAAAACCGCCAAAAACAGGGCCGTTTTGTCCCCCAATGTCAAAAACTGTCCTGGGGTGTCAAAATCTGTCAGTGAAATCTTTGAAGAAAGATCCCAAGTTTTCCAAACACCATCTTGATCAGCGCACCACAAACCGGACAATCATCTTCACGACGATCGTCACAGGTGCACCGTAACCAACGGACACGCCTCTGGGCCGCTCTCTTAGCGGAAGATCAGAGGTTCCGGTTCCTTAGTTGATAACGATCAAGACCGCGCTGTCCCCACGCTCTTCCCTGAGCGGCGGGCGTAAGCCCCCTGGCCCAACAACACACAAACCCTATTGCCACACGAGTTCGCAATACGACTACATGAAAGCACCTTCGCGCAGCTCAACGGCCGCGTCGACCCTTACTGTTTGGTACTGACTGCCCCCAGAAAGAAGAACGTGACCACATGACGACCCACTTGTCACACCCCAAACAAGGCCCAATCGCCAGATTGGCCTCGAGCGCTAATGTCAGCGATCTGTCACTTTTCTGTCCGCAACTTCACGTTTCCGTGTGAAAAAATCGTCACCCCCCCGAAAACCCTGCCATGGACTGACAAATTCTGCCAAATCGTAAGGAAACAGAACCCAACGATGTTCCGGATCCTCTTCTGCCCTCAATTGACCACCACTCGAGGACTGCGCCCTCCAACGGTCGCATTTCAATGACGCCGGGTCTAAAGTGTAAAAAGTGGACCTGTTTTCGACTGGCAGCAAGCTTTTTGAGTGGCGATGGTCGACTCGCCTGAAGGAATTTTTGACGTGGATCACGACGTTTACGACAACCCGCTGATTGGCCGATATGCTTCGACCGAAATGTCCCGTTTGTGGTCTCCGCAAACGAAACATTCGACATGGCGGAAGTTGTGGATCGCATTGGCCGAAGCCGAGCGTGAGTTGGGGCTGGATATTTCGCAGGCCCAGATCGAGGAATTGAAGTCACACGTTGATGACATCGACTTCAAGAATGCGGCCAAGCACGAAAAAATCCTGCGTCACGATGTGATGGCTCACGTGCATGCCTATGGCGATATCTGTCCGACCGCGAAGCCGATCATTCACCTGGGTGCCACCAGTTGCTACGTCACCGATAACACCGACCTCATCCTGATGCGCCGCGGCCTGGAAATGCTGCGATCCAAGCTGGTCTCGACGATCGACCGCCTCGCCAAATTCGCCGAGGAATACCGCGCGCTGCCCTGCCTCGGCTTCACGCACCTTCAGCCCGCTCAACCCGTCACCGTCGGCAAGCGAGCGACCTTGTGGTGTTATGATCTGGTGCTCGATCTGGAAGAGTTGGAACATCGCATCGAATCCCTGCGCATGCGCGGTGCCAAGGGCACGACGGGGACCCAGGCAACGTTCTTGTCGCTGTTCAACGGCGATCACAAGATTGTCGAAGAACTCGACCGACGAGTCTGCCAGAAGATGGGCTTTGACCGAGCCTACGCCGTGACCGGACAGACTTATTCTCGCAAGGTCGATGCCCAAGTAATCGACGTGCTGGGGGGGGTGTCGCAGTCGGCTCATAAGGCAGGCTCAGACCTGCGATTGCTGCAGAGTCGCAAGGAAGTCGAAGAGCCGATCGAAAAGAATCAGATCGGGTCGTCGGCGATGGCCTACAAACGCAATCCCATGCGAGCGGAACGGATGTGCGGCCTGGCGCGGTTCGTGATGAGCCTGGCATCATCGGCCGCTCAGACCACTGCCACTCAGTGGATGGAGCGAACTCTGGATGACAGCGCCAATCGTCGGCTGACGATTCCACAGGCGTTTCTGGCGACCGACGCGATCCTGATCCTATATCGAAACGTGGTGGATGGGCTGGTCGTTTATCCCAAGGTCATCGCTCGACATCTCGATGAAGAGTTGCCGTTCATGGCGACAGAAGAAATCCTGATGGCCGGTGTTCGCGAAGGGGGCGATCGTCAAGATCTGCACGAGCAGATTCGCATACATAGCTTGGAAGCGGCGAAGGTGGTAAAGCAACAGGGCCTGCCCAATGACTTGATAGCCCGTCTGAAGACCGACCCCAGCTTCGCGAAGGTTGATCTCAGTTCGGCATTGGACGCCAAGCGGTTTGTGGGTCGAGCACCTGAACAGGTCGATGCATTTATCACCGACGTGATCCAGCCCATTCGGCAGCGCTATGCCGCAGACCTGGATCAATCCGCCGATGAATTGCGTGTGTGATGCGTTTCTGAGTCTGCCATCTGAGTCGCTGAAAGAAACACGCATGCCTGTATCGCTCGATTGTTTGTGTGCCGGAATCATCGTTGCCGATTCGGTCTGCCAGCCGATTGCCCGGATGCCGGCGCCTGGCAGTCTGGCACGGACCGACCGAATCGAATTCACGATCGGCGGCTGTGCCTCGAATGTCGCGGTCGACATGGCGCGACTAGGGCTGCGGGTCGGGGTTTCGGGTCGAGTTGGCGAAGACGTGTTTGGTCGCGAAGTTCGAGAGCGACTACTGGCGGCTGATGTCGATTGTTCGGGCCTGGTGATGAGCCAGACGGCACCAACAAGCAGCACATTTGTGCTGAACGTGACGGGTGAGGATCGGCGGTTCATCCACTGCGTGGGAGCGAATGCCGAGTACGACGGGAGCCAGTTGACACACAACGACATCGCGGCAACCAAAGTGCTATACGTAGGTGGCTTCGGGTTACTTGAAGGCCTATCGCCTGAAAAAGTGATCCGCATGTTTCGCATGGCGCGTGAGTCGAAAGTGACGACCGTACTGGATGTCGTCATGCCCGAGTCTGGCGATCACCTGTTGGAATGGATCCGCGAAGTTTTGCCTTGGACGGATTATTTCTTTCCAAACAACGATGAATCCACGCAGTTGTTGAATGGAATCTGTGATGTCGTCACACAGACGGAGCGTTTTCGTGAGTTCGGTGCCGGCACCGTGGCGATCACCTGCGGCAGTCGCGGAGCAGTCCTCAATTCACCGACACAGCGGCTGAAGTCGGGTGTCTATCCGGTCGAACCAGTTGACGCCACGGGAACGGGCGACGCGTTCGTAGCCGGCTTTATCTCCGGACTGCTGAGCGGTGTCGATTTGGAGAAGTGCCTGGAACTAGGGACCGCCATGGGGGCGAGTTGCGTCCGTTGCATGGGAGCCACGACGGGAGTCTTTAACTCGCGTGAATTGCAGCAGTTTGTTTCGGCGCATCCGCTGAGCGTTCAATCATGGTGATTGTGATGTCAAGCGGATCAAGTTGTGTCGTTCATAACCAGGGGCGTTACTCGTGACCACAGGTGCAGTCGCCACTCGCCCCACATCGAAAGGCCGCCCTCCGGGTCCACGCGGGCATTGGTTGTGGGGGAACCTCGCCACGTTTCAAGCGGATCGCCTCGGGTTCCTGCGAGACATCGCGAAACAGTACGGCGGGGTCGTTTACCTGCGGTTTGGCTATCGCCAGATCTGGATCGTCACCGAGCCCTCCGTGATTGAACAGGTGCTGGTGACTCAAGCGAAACAGTTTCGCAAGCACTTCGCGTTACGACTGAATCCGATTGTCCTGGGCAACGGTTTGCTGACGAGCGAAGGTGACTTTTGGCTGCAGCAGCGCCGGTTGGCTCAGCCTGCGTTCGCGAAAGGGCAGATCGCTCAATATGTGCCGACGTTTGTCGAACATACCGAACGGATGCTCAATCGCTGGCAGGCCGGTGAAAACCGCGATGTGTTGCATGAAATGATGGCGTTGACGCTGGGGATCGCGTCCAAAACGCTGTTCGGTGCCGATGGAGATGAGCATGCAGAACTGGTTCGAACAGCGCTGAATGTCACTCAAGAAGAGTTCGTCCGCCGACTCGCGCAACCGATTCAACTGCCGTTGTGGTTTCCGACAGCGGGGAACCGACGACTGGTGCGGGCCGCACGCGACCTGGACGAGATCGTGTACGGGTTCATTAGACAACGACGAGCATCAGGTGAACAACGGGTGGACTTGTTGTCGCGCCTGCTGGCCGCGCGCGGTGAGGGAAACGCGGGCGGAATGTCGGACAAGCAGCTTCGTGACGAATGCCTGACAATCTTTCTGGCGGGACAGGAAACGACAGCGCTGGCTTTATCGTGGACTTGGTACTTGCTCGGGCAAAGCCCAGAGGCCGCAAAGCGCGTCTATGCAGAAGTCGACACGGTCCTGCAGGGCCGCACACCGACGATGGACGACTTACCGCAACTCAAAGAGACCGAATCGATGCTGCTGGAGTCGATGCGGCTGTATCCCCCGGCATTCATTGTCGGACGCGAAGCACTCGTCGATACCGAAGTGGCTGGTTATCCTTGTCGGCGTGGAACAACAATCTTGATGCCGGAAACGGTCGTTCATCGGGATCCTCGCTACTTCGATAGGCCGGATGATTTTGTTCCCGAGCGCTGGCGGAATGACTTTGAAAAGTCACTGCCGCACTGTGCCTATTTCCCCTTTGGCGCGGGGCCGCGGATTTGCATCGGTAACACGTTTGCGATGATGGAAATGACTCTGGCGCTGGCGATGATCGCTCAACGGTTTCAATTCACGCTGGATCCGGGTCAAAACATCACGATGGGGGTTCAATTCACGCTGAGGCCGAAGCCCGGTGTGATGACGACTTTGACACCGAGATGAGAAAAGGAAGAGGTGACTCAGTGCGAGTGCGCCTGCGGTTGCACGAAGTCACTTTGACGCTTAGCATCTAGCCGATTGTTGAATTGAACCGCACGGGTTCAGCTCCAATGGGCTCAGGGATTCGAGTAAGGAACAGACCTGAAATGAGTTCGGGTGACATGAGATCTTTCGGAAACAGCGGCGCAGCGGTGACCTCGGCCAACGGGCACGTTGTCGACTTGGCATTGCTCGCAACGCGCCTGACGCCAGCGATTGAGCGAACTCGCGATCATCTGCTGAGCCTGCAACAGGCGGATGGGCACTGGTGTGCGGAGCTTCAGGGGGACACGATCCTGGAGTCCGAGTATATCCTGCTCCTTTCGTTCCTGGGGCAAGGGCAATCGCAAAAGGCGCGGGAATGTGCCGCCTACATGCTGGATCAGCAATGTGACCACGGCGGGTGGGCGATGTTTCCGGGTGGGCCGATTGAAATCAGCGGATCGGTCAAAGCGTATCTGGCTCTGAAGATCACGGGCCACGATCCCAAAGCGGACTACATGGGGCGTGCGCGCGAAGCAATCATTCGAGCGGGCGGAATGGAGCAGGTCAACAGCTTCACTCGCTTCTATCTGGCGATGTTGGGGATCATCCCCTATGACCTGTGTCCTGCGGTCCCGCCCGAAATGATCCTGCTGCCGAAGTGGGCACCGTTCAACATCTATGAGATGTCGTCCTGGTCGCGGACGATTATTGTGCCGCTCAGCCTTCTTTGGGCCTGCCAGCCGAAGACCACGCTGCCGCCAGAACATCAGATTGACGAGCTCTACGCGACTCCGGCAAAGACTCTGCCACGCACCATCGGCGGTGTGAATCACGAAGGATCTCGCGGCTGGTTGAACTGGACGAAGTTTTTTCAAAAGGTCGACAGCGCAATCAAGCTGGGCGAAGGCTTGGGAATCAAACCACTGCGTAAGCGAGCGATCAAGCTGTGCGAGCAGTGGATTCTAGATCGCCTGAAGATGAGCGACGGACTGGGCGCGATTTTTCCGCCGATCGTCTGGACGATCATCGGGCTGCGTTGCTTGGGCTATAGAGACGACTCAGAAGTCATCGTTCAACAAATGCTGGAGTTGGATAAACTTTGCATTCGCGAGAATGAGCAGGTCCGGTTGCAGCCCTGCTTTTCGCCGGTCTGGGATACGATCATCTCGATGATCGCGTTGCGTGATGCAGGTGTGTCACGGCACGATCCCGCGATCCGGAAGGCGATTGATTGGATCCTATCCAAAGAAGTGCGACATCCCGGTGACTGGTCGCTGTCGCACCCCAACGTTGAACCCGGCGGGTGGTACTTCGAATACAACAACGAGTTCTACCCCGACATTGATGACACTTGCATGGCACTGATTGCTCTTGGCAAATGCTTGCCGGAAGGAGCAGGCCGCGAATGGACTATGGAAGTCTTCGACGAACCGAAGACTGGCGGCTCGGTTCCGCAGAACTCTGAGAGTCCCGTCGTGTTCAGCGGTCGCTCGTCCAACGCGGAAAAGGCAATTGCCGAGTTGGAAGCAGCCGCACCGATGGTCAACGCGATTCGTCGCGGCGTGCGCTGGCTGAAGTCGATGCAAAGCAGCGACGGCGGTTGGGGAGCCTTCGATGCGGATAACACCCGAGAAGTCCTGACGAAGGTTCCGTTCGCCGATCATAATGCGATGATCGACCCGAGTACGTCGGATATCACCGCGCGTGTCTTGGAGTCATTCGCAGGCTTGGGCATTCCTGCAGACGGCAGCATTCACAAGCGAGCCTTCGATTTCATCTGGAACGATCAACAGCCGGATCATTGCTGGTATGGTCGCTGGGGCGTGAACTACCTGTACGGAACCTGGCAAGTCCTGGTGGGTCTGGTGGCAAACGGGATCCCGACCAGTGATCCGCGACTGCAGAAGGCGGTCGAATGGTTGAAGGCGAAGCAGCAATCGTGCGGTGGCTGGGGCGAGACCGCTCGCAGCTATGATGATCCCAGCTTGCGAGGGACCGGCATTCCAACCGCCTCACAAACGGCGTGGGCTCTGCTGGGTTTGATCGCGGCTGGCGAAGCCGATTCCGTCGCCGTTCAACGGGGTGTCGATTACCTGCTGACGACACAGCAGCCGAACGGGACATGGACGGAAACAGAATTTACAGGGACTGGCTTTCCGCGAGTCTTCTACCTGCGATATCACTATTACTGCCTGTATTTCCCCCTGATGGCACTGGCGCGATACGCCAAAGCAACGACGAGCACAGTGTCAGCGCGGCAGTAAATGGTGCCCCAGTTCGAACAGTGCTGTGGTATCGAAGTGACGGTCGTTTGATTCGAAGAGTCTGCGAACGGCGGCATGATGAATTTTCATCTTGGTGCCGCCGACTCCGATGGCCCCGTAGGTCATGACGCCGTGGCGTTCCGTCGCTTTGTCCATCACTTCCACACTGCCGATCCCGGCCGGCGCAACGGCATTCAAATCGATAGCCAGCTTCAGGCCGGCCACCGATCGCCATTGATCTTCGGCGATTAATTCCGCACCGGCAGCGCCGGCGGCGACGATTAATTGGACACCTTTTGTCGCGGCATCCAGACCAGCGACAGTTGACGATTCGCAAGGAGTCACTTTCGCAGAATCGCAGATCTTTGCGAGGCGATCGCGAGCCGCTTTGGAACGGTCCAATGACCGCGACGCCAGCGAGACACGAGCCCCCTGACTCAGCAACAATTGTGCAACGCGGAACCCAACCGGACCTGTCCCAGCCAAGACGAGCGCCGAAGTTTCGGCCAGATCAAGGTGGTGCATGGCACAGAGGACCGTCGCAGCGGCCGTCGTATTGGACCCGTTCGAATCCATCATGATCGACACCGAGAACGGACCAAACAACGTTTTCTTCACACGCTCGTAAACGGCCTCCCCCGCGGCGACATTGCTACCACCGATGAAGATGGCAGTATGCATCAAGTCCGACGGACTACGAGTGAAGATGGCGCCGTGAACCAATGGTTCGACGTTTTCCGGCGTGATACCGCCATAGCTGAAGATTTCATCCGCCCCCGCATCCAAGGCGACGACTCGATCGAACGTACTCGCTAGCGAATCCGTATCAAACTGGATGAGAATCTTCTTCATGTGGCGGCGCTTCAGTCAGAGTGCAAAGAAAAACCCACGGGATCTGGCTTCCCGTGGGCTAGTTCGTCTATCGCGCTGCGGGAACGACTTATTCGAGACCCGAGAATGGGTGCTTCGCGGTGTCCTTCTTCGCCAGCATCTCGTCGACGCTGGGTGCATTCTTCATCGCGCTGGCGATGGCCATCTTGGTGGCTTCGTAGTTGTATTGGAAGATCTTCTTGTCGTCGTTGGCTTCCCAATGAATGAAGACGCCACAGACGATGACCAGCTTCTCGGCTTGATCCTTGGGAATCACGCCAGCTTCGACTGAATCGGCGACAGCCTTGGCAACGGCATATTGAGCGGGGCCGAACATTTGAACGGCTTGCTTGGCACCCTTGATCGTGACCTTGGTGATCATGACAGTCGAAGGCTTGACGGCCAGGTTTGGCGTCAAAACGGCGAGCAGGTTGCTGTGTCCAGCCTTTTGATCGGCTAGCGCGTTGGCGAATGCGACCCCGACCGGACCGGACTTGTCGCCAATCAGCAAATCGATGTGCGCAATCTCGTTACCTTCGCCGGCGAGGGCTTCCCCAACATAAAACGACATGGTGTAATCCTGTTCAATAAATCTCGAAGTCGGCCCTCACCCTTGATAGAAAGGGGAGTCCGGTCGCGTGACCGTCGCCGCTAGACGCAGCAAGTCATACCAATCACAACACCAGTTTTCCAGCGGTAGGACCATCAAACAGGACTTTCGCCGCTCAGATTCGATGGTCAGAAAAGTAGTCGCCGCTCAGATTGGGTTTGAACGATCGGGTAACTGAAATGAATTGCCCTGTTTCTCCATTTTCAGGACGTTGACTTCGATGAAACGGGTATTGGTCGTCGGGGGCAGCACGCGAGCCGCCGCATGGTCAGCTCGCCGAGCGGGCCTGCAGCCTGTTTGTGCGGATTTGTTTGCGGATCTGGATACGCGACAAATCGCGGAAGTGGTCCACGTCCGAGACTATCCTTGCAGCCTTCCCCAGGATGTCGCCCACATCAACGCGGACGGCTGGTTCTACACCGGCGGGATCGAGAACCACCCCGACCTGGTCGAACAAATGGATCGACCGGACGCTTCGTACGGACCACTGCTGGGGACATCTGCCGCTGCGCTACGATTGATCCGTGATCCCTTCTGGCTGAGTCGAACCCTGGCGCAGGGGGCGATCCCAGCACTAAGTGTCCTTCCAGGAACGGCCATTCCGCCGCAGGATGGAACGTGGATCAGGAAGCCAATCTCCAGTGCCGGTGGACGTGCCGTCTCTGTCTGGGATCAGTCCAGTCCTCAATTTAGCGAGTCAGAACCGTTTTTTTTTCAATCCCGAATCCACGGGGTCACCCATTCCGCGGCATTCCACAGCGACGATGACGCCGTTGAATTCCTTGGCGTGACCCAACAACTGGAGAACCCCGCGCTTTCAAATGCGCCAGATCCCTATGTCTACTGCGGATCGATCGGCCCCCTGCAAGACGCGGGAGTTGAGAGGTTCCGGATTTCCTTGACTGCGGCTGCAGAACTTCTGGTTTCGAAATGCGACTTGCGAGGGATTTTTGGAATCGACTTCATCCCGGATTCGAATGGAACGCCTTGGATCTTGGAGGTGAATCCGCGCTACACGGCGTCTGTGGAAATCCTCGAACTGGCTTGGCAGCGATCATTTTTAGCAGGAATTCAGGGCCTGCGCGGTCAGAAGCAAAATTCCACTGCTGCTCCTGTTCTGGCCAAACTGATTCTTTACGCCGGAAATTCTCTGGTGGCTCCTGCATTCAGCGAATCCGCCGATTCTCGATCGGAGTGGGAATTACCGACAATCGCCGATGTTCCGGTTCCAGGCACACGGATCGATGCCAAATGGCCAATTTGCAGCGTGATGGCCACGGGCGCGACGCGCGAAACCTGTATGCAATCGCTCGGGCAACGAGCGAAAAATGTCCGTGATCAACTGAAACAGTAGGACCGAAACGAGCAAGCGTCGCAGTTTGAGAGTTTCTGAAATGATCCGCTCCGGCCAAAAATTGCAATAGCAGAAGACGCCCCAAAGATTTAGAGTCGTCCGGCAACCCGTTCCGTTCTTGATCGGCTGGACCGCCCCCGATAAGATCAGCCTCGAACTTGGTCGCCAATTTCTGTCGCCCAACTAACTCTAATTCCTCTTTAGAAGACCATGACGAAAGCGACCGACATTCGCATTCGCAGTGCAACCTGCGCCTTCGAGTCCGTGACGTTTCGGACTCCCATCAAGTTCGGCGGACGAGTTCAGTCCAAGTCGTTTCTGATCAACGTCGATGTGGAGGTCGAATCGCGGGATGGCAAGCGCCATGCCAGCGGCTTCGGCAGCATGCCCATCGGCAACGTCTGGGCCTGGCCCAGCGATAAGGTCACGACAGAGCAGGCTGAAAACGCGGTCAAGCAATTTGCTGAAGCCGTTGTCGAGCTGGGATACGGCTGCAACGAGACGGGACATCCGCTCGAGCTGTCGTATCACTTGTCCGCCGAGTACGAACATCTTGGCAAGACGCTATCCAACCGGCTGAAGCTGGCAGAGCCGATTCCCAAGCTGGCACTGGCTGTCGCCGCCAGTCCGTTTGATGCCGCCCTGCATGATGCCTATGGGCGATTGCACGGCGTGAACAGCTACAACACATTGTCTTCCAAGTTCATGTCGTACGATTTGGAAGAGTATCTGGATGATCAGTTTGCGGGCGAATACCTCGACAAGTACACGCTGAGAGAGCCCAAAGAGCGAATGCCGCTCTATCATCTCGTTGGCGCCCTTGATCCGCTGACCGATGGCGATGTGGAAAAGAAGGTCGGCGACGGCCTTCCTGAGACGTTGGGTCAATGGATCGCGTTTAACGGGCTGACCCACATGAAGATCAAGTTGTCGGGGGACAACTTTGATTGGGATATTGAACGAACGCTCTCGGTGAATCGAGTTGCCGAACAAGCACAGGCTGCTCGCGGTTGCCAGCAATGGTTCTACTCGTTGGACTTCAACGAAAAGTGCCCGAATCCGGAGTACGTCATCGCTTTCCTGAACAAGGTGCGCGAACAATCCGCCATCACCTTTGACCGCATCCAGTACATCGAACAACCGACGAACCGAGATCTGAAGGCTCACCCCGACGACAAGATGCACGAAGCGGCGAAATTGAAGCCCGTCGTCATCGACGAGTCGCTGACGGATTACGATTCGTTGCTGCTGGCCAGGGACATGGGATACACCGGTGTGGCGTTGAAAGCCTGCAAAGGACACACCGAGTCATTACTGTTGGGTGCTGCAGCTCAGAAGTTCGGAATGTTCCTGTGCGTGCAGGATCTGACCTGCCCCGGCTATTCGTTCCTGCATTCGGCCAGCCTGGCCGCCCGGATCCCGACTGTCGCCGCGATTGAGGGGAATGGCCGACAATATTGCCCCGCGGCGAATAAGCCCTGGGTCAAGGGCTTCCCGGCCATGTTCGAGATTACCGATGGGACCGTTGGCACATTTGAATTGAACGGACCTGGCTTGGGGTTCTGAGATGCCTCACGTGGTGTTCACAGACAACATCCAGCGACACGTCGCCTGTCCGCCCAGCACGGTGGGCGGCGGAACGGTGCGCGAGGTTCTTGACGAAGTATTCTCGACGAATGAACGAGCACGTGGTTATGTGCTCGATGAACATGGTGCTGTCCGCAAGCATATGATTGTTTTCATTAACGGTGCGATGATTCGCGACCGGCAATCGTTAAGTGACCCAGTCTTGCCTGATGCCGAAGTCTACGTGATGCAGGCATTGTCCGGCGGTTAAATGACCTGCCCCTGATCAAGAGAACTTTCCATGAGCGACCGTCTGTTAGCAGCGACGCGGAAGGGCTTGTTCCTGATCGAGCGGACGGGGCGGAAAAGCGTTCCGTGGGAGATCACCAGAACATCGTTTCTGGCAGAGCACGTCATTATCACCTTGCCCGATCGACGTGACGGATCGATCTATGCATCGTTGTATCACGGCCATTTTGGATCGAAGCTGCATCGTTCCACCGACCAAGGGAACACCTGGATCGAGATTGCCGTCCCCACTTATCCGAAGCAACCGGAAGGGGAAGTCCAAAAGGACATGTGGGGACGGACGATCGAATGGAAACTGGATCGAATCTGGGCTCTTGAAGCAGGTGGACGGGACGAACCGGGAGTGCTGTGGTGCGGCACGCTGCCAGGAGGCCTGTTCAAGTCCACCGATCACGGAAGCTCGTGGAGCCTTGTGGAAGCATTGTGGAATGATCCGCGGCGCATGGAATGGATGGGTGGCGGAGCGGATTTGCCTGGCATACATTCAGTCTGCGTTGATCCGCGCGATTCGCGACGAGTAACGATCGGCGTCTCGTGTGGAGGCGTGTGGGTGACGAATGATGGCGGAGCCACTTGGAACTGCCAAGCTGATGGAATCTGGTCAGCTTACACTCCCCCCGAACAGAAAGAGAATCCGAACGTCCAAGACGTACATCGCGTCGTGCAGTGTCAATCGAATCCCGATGCCCTGTGGGCTCAGCATCACAACGGCATCTTCCGCTCGACGGACCGATGCGCATCGTGGCAGGATGTTTCTCATTTGAAGAGCCTGTCACCGACATCGTTTGGATTCGCCGTCGCGGTTCATCCGGGCGAAGCAAACACTGCATGGTTCGTTCCCGGCGTTAAAGATGAGCATCGATTGCCAGCGGATGGGAAAGTTGTCGTGGCCAGGACTAGAGACGGCGGCGCAACCTACGATATTTTACGAAACGGCTTGCCCCAGGATCATGCCTACGATCTGACCTATCGGCATGGGTTGGATATCGATGAGTCGGGAGATCGACTCGCATTCGGCTCGACCACGGGTTCGTTGTGGGTCACAGAGGATCAGGGCGATTCGTGGCAGACGGTATCTCAACATCTGCCGCCGATCTATTGCGTTCGATTTGTGTGAGCGGCTCCTGGCATCTCTTTTTGGGTGAAAGACAGGACCCTGCCCCTAAAACTCCGCGCGAGGGCGTATCAGCAGTACGAGCACGATCGAGAAAATTGCCGCTCCGGCAAACAAGCTGAAGATCATGTTCAGTGGCACTTTTGAATCGCGCAAGGCACCGAACCCCCAGTCCGCGAATCCGCCACAACTGATGCTGACCATGTTCATCAGGCCATAGCCGGTTGCTCGAAGTTCGGGCCGGACGATCTGCGATAGAATTGGCATGTTGTTGCAGTCGAAGAATCCCCATCCCAGGCCGAACAGGATGAGGAAGGCGACCGCCATCGTCAGCGAACTCGCGTTTCCAACGCCGAAGATGGCTGGTACGATCAAAGTCATTCCAATCGCGCTGACGTAGATTCGGCCGCGGACATTAGTCTGCATCCAACGATCCGCCATCAATCCGCCGAGGAATGCCCCGAGGATGGCAGCGACTTGCCAATAGAACGTGGCGGCGACACCCGCTTGCCCCTGGCCGATTTGAAACTGGGCTTTCAGAATTGAGGGCATCCAGTCGCGCACGACCCATCCCGCCAGCGCGGGGAGAGTGAAATACAACACTAACAGAACGAACGAGAAATTCGAACATAACTCGCGGGCCGCACGAAGCGGAGAAGGCTTGGGCTGGTCAACAACATGAGATTTGGGAGCGTCGCGCAACAATGCGACCAGAGGAATCGCGTACACCATTCCAGACAGTCCGCACATCTCAAAGGCATACCGCCAGCCGATGTCCGGGGATGCGGCAAGATAGCCGCCGAAGCCTCCGCAGATGACTCCCCCGTAGATCGCCACCTGGTGCAAACCGACCGCCCGTGATCGAGTCGTGCCCGTATGATAGTCGGCGATCAGTGCCAGGCCGGCGGGAATATAGAACGCCTCGCTGATTCCCATGAGTGATCGCGCGAGCAGCAACTGATCAAAGCTGGTGACCTGTCCCGTCCACCAGGTCACCGCTGACCAGACAAACAAACTACCGCAAATGGTCAGCCGGCGACTGAAGCGATCTGCGACATAGCCGCCAACCGGGCTGAGAAAAGCGTAGACCCATTTGAATTGCCCGAGCATGAAGCCCCAGTTTTTTTCGGAACCGATGCTGGGAATGTCGGACATCACCGAGGCTTGCATCGATGCCAACATCTGTCGATCAAGATAGTTCAGTAGCGCCACTGGCATTAACAGCGCAACGACAAGCCAGGCGGTGCGGTACCCGGTGGCAGGATTCAATCGAAGCGACACGTGAGATCGTCCCTCGGTCTTGTTGGCGTTAGTGTTAGCCGAATTCTGGCAACGTTCCTGACTATGTGAGCATCGAGTACAATTTGGCAACCCGGCGAATGTGATTTCTTCCCTCGAGCATTCCTGATGCTAACGCGTATCCGATCAGCAACGAAATGGGTACGCCGACATCCGTGGCTGGCGACCGTGATCCTCCTTTGTGTCTGCTTAGTCAGCGTGAATGCCCTCGCCTATCAGCATGCACGAGCGATGCTCTGGTTCGCTCGGGACGGTTCGCGGACTCTGCGACCTGATCAGCTTTCGACGCTCGGAAAAATCGCGGTGCTGGCGACAGGGGTCAGGGTTCCCCGCCCGGAGAACGATCGAACACCGTTGGACAACGGGCTCGATTTCTATACAAGGCGAATTGAAGTCGTATCCGATATCGTGCTGGAAGTTTGGGTGTTGCCCGCAGACCCATCGCAAGGAACCGTGCTCTTACTCCACGGTTATGCGGGCGCGAAATGTGATCTTCTGGCAGAAGCAAAGGTATTTCATGAGTTGGGGTATGTCGTTTGGCTCGTCGACTTTCGAGGGAGCGGCGGATCGAGCGAGAACTACACAACGATTGGATACAGCGAAGCTGAAGATGTGGCGGCAACGATCACCCGTATCCGCGAAGACTCGGAAGATCAGCCCCTGATTGTCTACGCGCGATCAATGGGTGCGGCTGCGATTTTACGCGCCGTGCATATTCACAAATCCAAGGTCGATGGGGTGATCTTAGAATCGGTGTTCGATCGGCTGCAGACAACGGTGGGGAACCGATTCAGACTGATGAGCTTGCCGGCCTATCCCGCAGCGAATTTGCTGATCTTCTGGGGCGGAATCTGTACCGGGTTCAACGGCGTCGAACACAATCCAGTCGAGTACGCTCCCAGTTGCCACTGCCCGACCTTATTCCTGCACGGCGAAATCGATCCGAACGCAACGCTGCTGGAAGCAAGAAACGTGCAGACACAATTGGGTGATCGCGATTCTGAGTTCGTCGTGGTTGAGAAGACAGGTCACACGCCGACAATCGCGGCCGATTCCGTCCGCTGGAAGGGAGCGGCATCTCGGCTTCTAGCACGCATCCGTCGTGTCCCGTGAACTTACTCGCGCAACAGGCTTGCGGCTACCGACTGCGGTGATCCACCCTCTTCCGCGAGCTCTTCAAGTCGAACAGCAAATCGAATCAGATCCACGACGGAAGTTGCGCCAATCTTGGCCATCAGTCGTCGTCGTCGATCTTCAATCGTTCTCAAAGGGACGTTGATCTCGTACGCGATCTCTTTGTTCAATTTTCCGTGGGAAACCAGTTCGAGGATTTGCCGTTCCTCGGTGTTGATCGATTTCCAGACTAATTGAATGCGTTCACGCTCGGCCTTCTTCGCCAGCAGTTGATAGCTCAGTTTCAAGGCGTGCGTGATGGCATCGCAGATCTTTTGAGTCGGTGCCGTTTTTTCCAGGAAGGTCACCGCGCCAGCTTGCATCGCATCGACAGCGATCGGCGTTTCGGCGTAACCGGTCACGATCACCGTCGGAATGACCCGGCCTTCCGCTTTGAGATGCCGAAGCAGATCAAGTCCGCTCATTCCGCGCATTCTGAGATCAGTGATCAAGCACGACGGATGATCCTCGGTATACCCGTTGAGGAAGTCCTCAGCGTTGGCACACTCTACGGCATTGAGCTGCATCGATGCGACAACGACAGCAAGAGCTCGGCGAGCTCCAGGATCGTCATCGACGATATAGACTTCCGGGTGCTGGTCCATTCTGAACCCTTTCGACACCACGAGGTCGGCGACACTGCCAGTTCGCGAAAACGGTATATTGATCACATTGCATCATCCACAGTCAAGCCGTGGTCTACCACGGAACAGATGGGAGGGGGTCGTGGTGTGTTTTAATACATTCATTTATCGAGGATTTCCCGAATCTTCAATAGCAGTTCTGGCATTCGAAAAGGTTTTTGGACGAATGCATCAAGCGCGCTTGGTTGCGTCGACAAGTCCGCGCTACCGTCGAGACCGCTCAAGTATAGCACGCGTAGGTTCGGAACATCTGTTCTAAGGGCGTCCGCCAGCTCACGGCCGGTCATCTCTGGCATGACCATGTCGGTCACTAGCAGATTGATCAATCCGCGATGCCGCAAGGCCACAGCAATGGCTGCGGGACCGTGCCGCGCTTCAAGCACATGATACCCACCACGAATGAGTGCCGCTTTAATGAATTGACGAACTTGTGGATCATCATCAACAACGAGGACGGTTTCTTCAGTTCCCTTTTGCGTGACCTCGCCGGCAAGGTGGGGACGCGGTGCAGCGGTCGATGGAGGTCCACCCAAATGCGTTCGCAGGCGAGCGGTTATCTCGGCGATTCGCTCAGTTGCCTCGCCAATGCTGACAACCGTGTCCCTTCCCAAGTCGTTTGCCGGAATTTTCTCCAGCAATTTACTGCTTGAGCAAGAGATTACCAGCAGCAAATTATTGATGTCATGAATTGCTGTACCAACCGCTTGCTGGAGCGTGTCGACGGACGATTGCGGATCGCAAGGTGTCATCGCGGCGAATTCCTGTGCGTGTAGACGTTAGAACCGCGGCGCGTAGCACGCCAAGTGAAATTCACGAGCCAGCAATATAAATGCCAACAACGAATATTACCAAGGTCGTAAGAATGACTCAAAGCCCGCTCCTCGAGCTGAGGACGGGCTTTGAGTGCCTTTGAGGCGTCGCAAGTTTTAATCAGAATGCCGCGGCGATCTGCCGGGTTTCTCGCCACACGGACTATTTCATGAAGAAGTCTGAGGGGCCTTTGTGGACATAGTAAGGATACTGGACCATGGCTGGTGGCATATCGTTTGACGGATAGACCATGTTTTGCGGCCAGTTGAATTGGTACGTCTGGTAGTGTTGAGGACAACCGCCGGGGCCGCAACCTGCATTGCAACCGCAGTGGGGACATCCGCTCGGTGGGCAACCACGTCCATACTCGCAAGCAGGGCATCCACCAGCGGTCCCTGTACTACCAGCGGAACCGGCTCGATAAGTTCGATCACGGTCGGTGTAGTACCCTTGTGGGCCAGCATAATAGCCGCCCTCGTAACCGAAATTATTGTCGTGGGTTCGGTTAAACACGCGGAAGTCATGGCCACCGTGCCCGGTATACGACGGATGTGCCTGTTCGGCATAGCCGGGAGCGGATCCAATGATCGGGCCCTCTGCGTCAGCAGGATTGGCGATGGCTGGGCTGGTAGTAGGAGACTGTCCGCGAACCAAAGGTCTTGACTGCCCGCAGCCGACCAGTGCTGTGGCGGCCAGCAGAACGGTCAATCCCCAGCTTGCTTTGATACTCATGAAACTTCCCCTGAGAACTGTTCGGCCGAAAGAACGGCGGACGGCAACTCGGCTATTCCGATCGCTTGCCGTCTCTTATCGGCGGTTTCACCGTCAGAACACGAATATTCCGCATCTCAATTACAATCCTCCCGCCGGGAACAACTATCGGTTCTTGCAGAATCTGCCCAATCGGATTAACTTACCAACGGTCGTGGGCGACCCAGGCGGCAACCTTCGCGAGAATCCGCCTCAATTGAATGCGATGCGTCCATCAAGGGAGTGTGGGAGTGTTTGTCGCAGCGTCATCACGTTGTTTTGAAGATCTCAGCTTGGCTGAGGCATGCACACAGATCTCGGATCTTGGTTACGACAAGATCGAAATCTGGATGGACGAAAAGACGGAACATATGAAGCCGTCATATGTTGCCGCCAGTCCGGAACGCTTTTTTACGCAGTTCCGCGAGTGGACTCGCCTGACGCCAATCGCGATCTGTGTGGAGAACGATGTTCCTGCAGCGACCTTCGAGGCACTTTGCCGCTTGGCAAAGATGCAGAAAATCACTCAAATTACGATTCCCGCGGCACCGTTGGGAACACCATTCAACGAGGAAATCGACCGCCTCCGCAGCCGCCTGGCAGCGGCCAATTTCTCCGGAATCCGAGTTTCGCTCAAGACGAAGGCGGGATTTCTGACGGAAGACCCACAGACAGCGGTCGAACTTTGCCAAGCTGTCCCTGGACTGGGTTTGACCTTGGATCCCAGCTACTACATGACTGGACGCTACGCCAACCAGTCGCATGACCAAGTCTATCCGTACGTCTATCACACACACTTGCGTGATACGTCACCGACCGAAATCCAAGTGTCAGTGGGACTGGGCGAAGTCGATTACAGCCGCATCATTAGTCAGCTGCGTCGCTACAACTACACGCGAGCGCTCGCCGTCGAGATTCTTCCTGCCCTGTTGAAAGACCAGGATCGGGCGCTGGAGCTACGTAAAATCCGAATGCTGCTTGAGACCCTTCTGTAAGCGGATCGGCGAACTGAGTGGCCGTGCGCGCTTCTGCTCACTGAAATCACGGGCGGGGTACCACGGCGCCGAACGCCTCGACGTTGAGTCCGTGGCACCGGAACTAAATCCAAAACAGCCATCGTCGCGCACGGTCGTTTAGCGGATTCGACTATTTTTTCGCAGGGCTTGCGCCTTGCCGACTGGTCGCCGCGTGATTTCTTGCCAATGGCGGATATCAATTTCATAGGGACCGCTGGGACGATCGAATCCACCATATTCGGCAAGATACTTCTCTAGACGGCCCAATTTTTGAGCCGGTGTTAATTCGCCAGGATGGTCGCTGCCCGGCGCTCGGCCCCAAATAATGGTCGATCCGCTTTTCGACTGGAGTTGAATCTGCAAGTCGGATGGTTCCACTCCCCCCGCCACTCGCGGTAGCTCGATCGCTTCGAGATCCAGGTGAGACCATGAAGGGGCGAGCAATTCTGCGATGCGGCCCGCGCCGATCAATCCCGCCTGGTTAATTCGGCCGCCATCGCGCGACAGGTTCCCTGCCCCGGCCATGCGGATCGTCGGGAATCGCGAAACATCTGCAACCGTGAAATCTTCGCTGGGCAATACAAAACCGAAGGCGTCGATTGGGATTCGCCCTCCCTTCACTTGCACCATTGCCACTGGGCGTCGAAATTCGAGCTCGACAACCACTTCCGCGGGAAACGACTGGCGCACAGAGATCACTCGTGCCACCCAGGGGTGATTCGCAAAAGCGTCGCCGACCGTCTTGCAGAGCTTGGGGTCCAGTAATGACAACTCGTGCGGCAACTCGCTTTGTCGGCGCACCTGTTCAATCAGGTCCATGGGAACAGGACGTTCGATGGCCGGCTTGAGCTGAATCTTCGTGGTTTCAAGCCGATATTCCGCACGCGATGCCAGATTTGGAATATGCGGAATGAGATACGGGATAAAGACGCTAAGGCCGACCAGGCAGGCAAACTTCGCCAATCGGACCGGTCGAAAAAAACGAGCGGCAAATGGAGGCGGCTTGGCTGCGCCACTATCGTCACTGAGTGATGAAGAAGGGTGAGACATCAACGATTCTTGCCGACGAGCGATCGAGAGGGGATCGACTTGCGGCGAGCACTCACCGCCAATAGATCTTCAATCGACCATTCGCCCTTCGGCAATTCACGCCGAATCAACAGCGTCACCTAGTTGTCGTTCGCAGTACGTCGAACGGAAGTTCTCGGTAAGATATGCGGATGAGGTGGTTCCTTCCGCAAGCACGATTCGATGGAGCGTTCGCAAAGTTCACCGAATTCAATGCCCATGCGAGCAGCTGCCTTGGGGACAAGGCTATGGCTGGTGTAACCGGGAATCGTATTCACCTCGAGAAGCCATGGATTGAGTTGCTCATCGACTCGCAAGTCGACGCGGACCATGCCGCGGGTTCCCAGCGCACGACAGGCGTTCTTCGCCACATCCGCTATGCGATCCAAGACGTGTGAAGGGAACGATGAATCAAACAGATACCGCGTATCATCGTCTTCGTACTTGGCCTGCCAATCGAAGAACTCGCGATCCGTTTCGATCAGAATCGGTGGCAGAACCAAGTCATCCAGCAATCCAACGGTCCATTCGGTCCCGATGATTGCTCGCTCAACGACAGCAAAGCCATCGAAGTGGAAGCAATGCTTTAGCGCTGCAGAAACGGCGTCTGGAGACTTGACGATGGTGATCCCCAAGCTCGAACCCTGGCAATCCGGTTTGATCACCAGTGGGTAGCCGATCTCGCGGGTGATGCGTTCGATACGCGACAAGTCGTCCGTGTAGTGCAACAGCGAATACTCGGGAGTGGGTACGCCAAACTGCAGGAATCGCTCCTTGGCGGCCGACTTGCTGAACGCGAGTCGCGACGCCGTGGCGTCGCTTCCTGTATAGGGGATGCCGGCATCCTCGAGAATACGCTGGACTTGACCGTCCTCTCCAAACTGGCCGTGCAAGGCCAGGAATGCGACATCGAATTGGCGCCAATCAACCCCCTTTACGTCGACGACCGAGGGATCCAGATGCAGGGTGAAATGGCCTCTCGCCGAAAGTGCTTGCTGAACGGCGGCACCACTCTGCAGGCTGATTTCGCGCTCATCAGAATCGCCGCCTGCTAAGACCGCGATACGCCAGGGATGTTTTGTATCAGCCATTTCGACGTCCTTGTCTACTGCGTGAAACGTTGCTGGCCCCCAAGGTACTTTGTCCGAGAATCAGGTCAGGGGGAAGTTACTCGGTAATCCTCATCGGCGGATCCCGGCGAATTTTATCGAGGAATCTTTCGATCGCGGCATGACCGGTCGCCGTTTGTCGCACGACGACAGACGACGTGGAATTAAATGATCGAATCGACGCGGCCGCCTGTTTGCGATCCCAGGACGCGGGCATGACGGTCGCTTTGATCCGTTCAATCAGCGGCACCAAATCCGGGATCTCATCATCATCGTCAGCGTTCTTCACCAGATCCGCTACGTGATAAGTCTTGATGCTGAAATCCTCAGGCAACGGCACCAGTTTCTCGGCCGCGGCAATGAGCACCACGTCATGCCTGACGGTGTATTCCAGCTTCAGTGGCTCGATCACTTGATCAAGGATCGATGCAATTGCCTCATCTTTGACTTTGATGTCGATGGGGACTTCCATCCCCGCCAGAATTTCGCGACTGCTCTCTGGATCGATTGCGAAACTAACGCCCGCTCGCTTGGAGATCTCGCGCAGAACGTATTTGCGAGGTTGCCGCGACAGGCTCAAGTCGATCTTTTGATCCAGCTTCTTGATGACCCCATCGGTCGGATTACCTACCGATTTCGCGGGAATCAGTTCATCGTTGGACCCAAGTCGATCCGTCAGCTTCATCGTGAATTCGAATCGACGCCCGTCTGCGTGATCGATTGAAAGGCCGGCGTTGCCGCCTGTCGTCTGCAATTTCGGTTCGCCGAGCACAGTCTCGCGCCCTTGCTCGTCGACTTCGATCAGCTTCACCTGAACCAGATAGTGCCTGGCCTTCTTCACCGCAGGCATGGCGTCGGGTGTGGACTTCAGACGCGGCGGAATGGCGATAGGTTCATCAGCACCGAGCGCGGTCGCCAGTATCAGGCAAGCTCCATGCACAACCGACAATAACATCCCATCTCCTCCATGAGTTGAGACGAATCTAAATTCGTATCTGCGATTTCCATCCGTGAAACGCGAGCGCTGAGTTGGAACTTACCAAATCTTGACTTCGGGCTCCAGATGGACTGCGAACTGGTCGGCCACTTTAGATCGGACCAGATCCATTAGTCGCAAAACGTCACTGGATGAAGCGCCGTCATGAGTTACGATGAAATTGGCGTGGCGATCGTTGATTTCGGCTCCGCCGATCCGCGTTCCCTTTAGTCCCGCTTGCTCGATCAGCTGGCCAGCGCGCTGACCGCGTGGGTTCTTGAAGACGCAACCGGCAGTTTGTGAACTGAGCGGCTGGGAGGCTTTCTTCGTGATCCAGATCTTACGGAGACGCTGCAGAATTTCGTCCTGCGCATCGGGTTGCAACTCGAATTCGGCGTCCAGAATCAGCAACTCATCGAAGTTGCTCTGGCGATAGTCGAACAGCAACTCGTCTTCGGATCGAACCAGCTTCTCACCGCTGGCCGTCAGTACCGTAACCTTGCGCACGTACTGAGAAATCTCACCGTGGCGACCGCCGGCGTTTCCATGCAGAGCACCGCCAATGGTCCCGGGGATCCCAGCCAGATTCTCCAGTCCCGCCAATCCGGCGCGAACGGTCTCGGAAATCACATGCGAGAGCAACGCGCCGCCACCGGCCACGGCACGATTTCCCTCAATATGAACTTCCGCGAAGCACGGGTGGCTTAGCCGCAGCACGGCCCCGCTGACCCCCTCGTCGCGTACAATCAGGTTCGATCCGCCACCTAAGACGCGGACGGGAATAGCCTGATCGCAGCAGACACGGACGACACGGACCAGTTCGTCCACGTCGCGCGGTTCAATAAAGTATTGAGCCGGGCCGCCTAATTTCAGCCAGGTATAAGGTGCGAGCGATTCGTCTCGCTTAACGATTTCAGCAAACTGATCGAGTGAACTCATGATTAATCCGGTCAATGTCTCCAGCCCCCATGGCGATTAACACATCGCCGGGTCGCGCCGCATCGTCTACAGTTGTCATGATCTGGTCAAGTGACTCGACAAAACGCGCGGCCAGCCCTGTACTTGCGATCCTCCGAGCCAGCTCTTGCGAGACCCGAATCGGCTCGTCGGTCACGTGCTCTCGTGCCGCAAATACAGGCACAATCAAGACTTCGTCTGCATCACAAAAACTGGCCACAAAACCATCCATCAAGGCCGTTGTGCGTGAAACCTGATGCGGCTGAAAGACGCACCAGATCTTGCGGGAACCATAGACCTGCCGAGCCGTTTCCAGGGTCGCGCGAACCGCCGTCGGATGGTGAGCATAGTCACCAATCAAAACCACACCATTTCTTTCGCCGATCGTTTCGAACCGGCGTCTAATACCACCGAAGGAACGTAGAGCCGCGATGATGTCTTCTCGTGAAACGCCAATTTCAGCGCACAGGGCCGCCGCGGCGAGGGCGTTTTGAGCATTGTGCCTGCCGTGTAGCTGCAGGTTGATCTGCCCCCATGACTGTCCTCGACTCACGACGCTGAAGCGTACTCCTGACGTATCGTCGACGAGGCGCTCGCCACACCAGTCGGCGGATGGTTGCGTCCCGAATGTGACTCGTTTGGCGGATGCTTTTTGAACAGCTTGCATGGCCGCAGCCGAGTCGCTATTCACGACTAACACGCCGTCTTTGGGGACTCGACCGGAAAACTGGCGGAATGCTTCGATCATGGATGCCAGGTCGGTGTAATAGTCGAAGTGATCCGTTTCCACGTTCAAGATCGCGGCATGCTTGGGCTGGAAGTCGAGGAAGCTATGGTTGAACTCACAGCTCTCGGCGACTAAGAGGTCGCTGCGACCCGCTCGACCGCTTTGGCCGCTGTCGCAGAGTTCCGCACCAACTAGAACAGCCGGATCCCTGCCAGCGACGCTAAGGATCCAACCGACCATGGCTGTCGTGGTGCTTTTGCCATGCGTCCCCGCGATACAGATCCCGGTCCGCGGCTTCATCAACTCGCCAATCATCTGGCTGTATGACCAACTAGGGATTCCGCGCCGTGTGGCTTCCTGACGCTCCGGATTGGTGGCGAGAACGGCCGGACTATAAATCAGGCACTGCGCATCCGGCGGAACGTTGCTGGCGGCGTGACCTTGGAAGAACTTCATCCCATGTAACGCGAGCGACTCGATCGAGGAATTCGCGGGCTGCAAGTCGGAACCAGAGAGTCGCCAGCTGTAGCCGTCCAGCAGTTCGGCCAGTGCCTTCATCCCGGCACCGCAGATCCCTACGAGGTGCGCGGACGGCAGATTTGGCTCGCACTTTGAAGGCATTACTGCTACTCGCCCTTTCATTGGCATTCGTCCTATACGTTCCAACGTTAGGCTACCGCATCCGTGGATGCGGCCACGCCCCTGCGACCCGCCAGCCACGTCTCGGCGAGTAACAGTGCGATCGCGATCAAGATCCCCCAACGCCAGAGTTTCTGGGACTGCTCTAACTCTTCGACCTGCAACTGCCGTTCGCGTTCTTTAGCCCGACGGACTTGCTCGGCCGTCTCCACGGCCCCCAGTTTGATACCCAATGCTTCCAGTTGCTCAATCGGTAGCGGTGCGGTGCGACTTTCGTCGGCCGACAAATTGATCGCCGCGATATCATTCCGGTCGCCCGTTCCGAGGGTATAGAGCCCCGGAATCGAAGTCCCTTCGAACGGCGAATCTGTCGCCACATCCTTGATGATATTCCCATCTGGAAGGCGTACTTCTCCTTTAGTCGTCGAACCCGCTTGATTGTGCCATGGGATCCCGCTGCCGACGGCAAGGTTCTGTGATTGCGAAGTGACTCCAGAGGCTTGTTCCAGCATGCGATACATCAATGGCGGGAATTTTGAAGATCGCGCCAACTGGCTGTCAGCAGGATTCCAGCCTCCGGTGAGCAACCAGACATGTCCCCGGCCAATCTTAAATTCGACGAAGGCAGCGTCCCCGTCATCAAAACGAGCCAGCACATGTCCCGAATGCGGTGCGGGATCGGTTTTTTCTTTTGCTGGGAGCGAAAATCCGGCCAAATGCCGGTGCTTCCAGAATCGAATCCCAGTGAAGTCGCTGAACTGGGATTCGGCGAACGGCGCGAACAAGGGATGCTCGAAATCAATGTCTCCGAGCATCGCATCGCGTTTCACGGCCGCTTCGGTCATTTCCAGATCACCCAGGCCACACTGATTGAGTGACACTAGGCCGGACTCTTTTGAGCGGGCGGCAACCAGGACGGTTCCCCCTTGCGCCAGGTAAGACTTCACAAAGTCTGCCGCATCGGCATCGGGATCAGCAAGCACCACGAAGGCAGGTCGATCTGTCTTTGCAGCCGACAACGCATCCTTCCAACCGACCACCTGGATCTTGTAGCGTTGCGAGGCGGCGTACACCCCTTCCAGGTAGAAACGCAAACCCGCGATATCATCCGCCAGGTCGTTTCCACAATAGACAACCAGCCGAGACTCTTCCTTTATCGGAGCAATATAGATCGTGTTATCAAACTCGTTGTCGTCCCCCGTCAGCACAAGCGCTGTACCGGCGGCATCCTTGGGTCTCTTCGGAGGCGTCACGACCCGACTCTGTCCTGGCGGAACGTACACCGATTGTTCGACCGAATCTTCTCCGGCCCATTTCAATCGAAATTGGTCCTTTCGGGCGTCGGCAGCGTTACTGACTCGAACTCGCAGGACGTCGTCTGGCAAATCCAGGTTTCGTTCCACCCATTGCAAGGCAGCATTCGAATGCGATTTCGGTTGGGCCGTCAGAATCTCCAGCCGAAGGTCACTTGGCCATTCAAAACTATTCAATCCCTCCAGCTTCGATCCCACCTGCAGATCACTCGCTAACAGGATCCGCAGCTTCACCGGAACCGATCGGTCAGTTTGAATTTCTTGCAGCGACGAAGCGGTGCGCACCAGTGCTTCCCCAAGCTTGGTTCCACCCCAGGTTGGCTTCAGTTCCCCTAGCCGTGACTTGATCAGCTCAGTTCGAGCGGCCGGTTCCAGTGGTTTCAACTCCGCAAAGTCGGCAATTGGTGACCAGCGATCGTCAAAGCGAAACAGACCGACGGCGGTTGTCGTCGGCAATTGCGAAACGTGACTATTTACTTGGCGAATCAGATCCGGCCAGGCCCCATCGCGCCGCAAACTGGCACTCGTGTCGATCAGCACGGCAACCAATTCGTCTGCTGTCGGTTTTTCCGGTCCAGTGATCGCCGCTCGCCATAATGGGCGAGAAAACGCCAGGGCCAGCAGACACAATGCCGCACCGCGCAGCAGCAGCAACAGCCAGTGCTCGATCCGGCTGCGCGAGGTGACTCGCGGCGGAGAAGGCGTCAAAAACATCAACGTGGAAAATTCACGACGACCGCGCGGAGTTCGCCGCCACAAATGGAACAGGATCGGTCCGGCGACGGCAATCGCAGCAAGAAGATAGAGGGGGGCCAGTGGGGTCATGCGACTCTGTTCACCTTCTCGCGATTCGTGTGCGACTGTTACCGCGAGACTGCATCCGCACGCGAACGACTTCTGGCAGCGCAAGCTCTAGCGGCGAGTTCGTTGTTAGTCGATGATAGGTCAGTCCCAACCGCGAGCAGATGGATTCGATGGACTGCAGGTGCTGCCCCAGTCGCTTCAGGTAGTCGGCTCGAATGGTTTGCGGATCGACGTACAACTGCTGCCGAGACTCGAGATCCTCGAAGAGTTCGGGGACTTCGTAATCGAACTTCAGTTCTTCCGGATCCAGCACGTGAAACACGATCACTTCCTGTCCGCGGGCAGCAAGAGTCCCCAGACTGAGTTCGAGCGTTTCCAGCGGGGCTAGCAGATCCGAGACCAAAACCAGCATCCCGCGCTTATTCAAACGTTCAGCAATCTGTTCCAAAGGAGTTGCCAGATGAGTCGACATTCCTTCGGCCGCCCGCTCCAGAGAAACGAGAATCCGTCGCAAATGCCCCACGCGGTAACGCGGTGGCACGTAATCGTCGATCTCAGACGAAAACGTTGCCAACCCCACGGCGTCACGCTGCGAGTTCAGAAAATACGCCATCGTCGCCACGAGGGTGCGGGCATATTCTGACTTGGAATAGCCGATTGAGCCAAAGTTCATGGACCGGCTGGTATCCAGCAACAACAGACAGCGCAGGTTTGTCTCGTCTTCGAATCGCTTGATGTAGTACCGGTCGCTGCGAGCAAACAACTTCCAATCTAGATGGCGTAGGTCGTCTCCTTGCGCGTATTGCCGATATTCGGTGAATTCCACCGAGAAACCATGATAGGGACTGCGATTCAACCCCGTCATGAATCCTTCCACGACGTGCCGCGCTCGCAGTTCCAGCGACTTCAAATGCATGAGGGCCGTGGGATCCATGAATCCTGCGACCGAATCTGCCTGCGGTGAGCGTTGCTCAGGTGTTGTCATATTGGTTGATCAGGGATCTGCGGCTTAGGACTCTTTCACTGTTTCCAAGATTCTCGCGATGATCGTTTCCACAGTCATTCCGGCCGCCTCAGCGCGGTAATTGATCAGGATGCGATGACGCAAAACTGGGGCAGCGAGAGCGCGGATGTCTTCCCAGATGACATTGGGGCGTCCAGCGAGGAGAGCTCGAGCTTTACCACCCAAGGTCAGATACTGAGCCGCTCGCAAACCAGCCCCCCAGGAAACCCATTCGTTGATGAAGTCTGGTGTCCCCGCTTGCTTCGGACGTGATGCAGCTGCCAAGCGGACCGCGTACCGAACAACATCCTCCGCGATGGGAACCTGGCGCACCAGTTCATGAATCTTCTGCACGTCTACTCCGCTGAACAAGGCCTGAATCGGCTCTGCCGCAGTCGATGTCGTCCTGGCAACCACTGCAACTTCGTCGTCTTCGGGCAAATAGTCGATTACGACATTGAACATGAACCGGTCGAGCTGCGCTTCCGGTAGCGGATATGTCCCTTCCATCTCAATCGGGTTCTGTGTCGCCAGCACGAAAAAAGGTTCGTCCAGGGTATACCGAGTCCCTGCGGCAGTGACTTGGTGCTCTTGCATCGCTTCGAGCAATGCCGCTTGGGTTTTCGGCGGTGTCCGGTTGATTTCGTCGGCCAGCAAGACGTTGGCGAAAATCGGCCCCTTCACGAACACCATACGCCGCTTGCCCCCTTCATCCTGTTCCAGGATCTCGGTCCCGGTGATGTCGGCGGGCATGAGGTCGGGCGTAAATTGAATGCGTTGGAAGTTCAGATGAAAGACCTGAGCAATCGATTTCACGAGCAGTGTTTTCGCGAGGCCTGGAGCACCGGTGATCAGGCAGTGACCTCCGGCAAACAGCGAGATTAGCAGTTGCTCAATCGCTTCATTCTGGCCGACGATGGCTTTCGCCAATTCTGCTCGAATCCGTTGACGCCCGGTGCGTACCATCTCCAGCGTTTGCAATTCCGCTTCGTCAGCTTCCGTCTGTGGCGTCACTGTCATGGGCCTGCTTTCTGATGGGGGATGAACTTTCCCCAGTATCGAGCGTGTACGCTAGTGAGTCATTGCGTAAAAAATGATATTGATGCCGAGTGGATAGGCCTTCTTTTCCGAGAATTCGCGGAAGTACCACGGGTCCTCTCCTTCTCGTTCCCAGCCGTCACCCAGATCTGTGTTGTGACAGATGATGACCATCATGCGTCCCTTGTCGTCGAAGATTCCTTTGTAGTGAACTTCTTTCGCGTCGTGGCGTTCCCAAGTGATCCCCTGCTCTCGACCAGACTGAGCCGCGCCGATACTGGGAACCTGCGGCTTTTCTTTCAGGTCATAGACACAGTGAAAGATTGGGTGATCGAGGGGCAGTTCGACTGGTTCACGATCAGGGAAGACCTTCTTGATCTCGTAATAAAAATTCGCGTATTCGGCCTCGCCCCAAAAATCGTCGACCATCAAAAAGCCGCCGTTCAACAGATAACGTCGCAGCGCGGCGACTTCATCGGGCATGAAATCAAGGTCACCCGGTTCGATCATGTACAGGAACGGATACTTGAACAGTTCGGGTTCGGTCAGTTCCAGAATCTTCCCCTCGGGATCGACCTTCAAGGAAGTTAATTGCTGCAGGCGATAGGAAAAGTTCAGATCGCTATCCGGGAAATCTGTTGCCCACCGGCCCCAGCGACCTACAGAGTTGTACTTGACGCGAACGAACGTGAAGACATCATCCTTGAACGCAGGATCGACTTGCCACGTCGGAACGCCATTGCGATCGGCGGGCATGACCATCGTGCGACGCTGTGCATGTCCGACCTGCATCAAGCAAGTCGCGAACACCAGCGTGGCGACGATTTTTAGAGTGTTTCGCATGTTCGCAGCCCTGCGTTATTTCTTTTCTTTGCGTACGATTTTCAGCAACAGCTTTTGAGCGTCTCGATATCGCGGTGCCACCTCGAGTGCCGCGAGCACGTGATTTTTGGCCGCCGGGTCTTCAGCATCGAACAGCAGGGCAGCCAGGCGAAAATTAAGTTCGGCGGGATCATCTGGGTCCATCATCAACAAAGCCTTCAGAGCGGGAATTGCTTCCCGTGGTTCCTGAAGGTGTTCCGCTGCCGCCGCTCGAGCGTGCTGCGACTGCGGCAGCAACGGATTGATCGCCAGCAATTGTCGCGCAGTCTGCTTCACCCCTGCCCAGTCGCCTGCAGCGGACTGCAGCTCAATCAAACGCAACAACGATGGCACGGCGGAGTCTGTTCGGGCGGCGTATTGCTGAAGGATCGTTCGTTCGTTGGCGGTCTCTTTCAATTCGCGATACACCGTCGCCAGCAATTCATAAGGACAATCGCCACCGACTTGCTCGGGAAAGAGCTCGATCAGCTTCTGCAAATAAGGCTTTGCCTTTTCAAAATCTCGTCGTTCCACGAGCTGCGCTGTCAGCAAAGTCAGACCCTGCAGGCTGGTGGGATGATCCGCCACCCAACGCTGCAGCCGCTCAGGATCATCATCATCGCGAATCGCGGAAAGATCGTGCTTCTCCCAATCCAAGTCGGGGGCCAAGTCTCTGGCGAGTTGCACCGCATAGTCGCGGAACTCTTCATCCAATTGATCGAGGCTGGCCAAGTGTCTTTCGAGGGCGGGATCGATCGGCAGTCCGGTCGCCAACTCCGCCAGGACAAGCTTCAACTTGTCGATGCCGTACCGTTCGATGAAGTTTTCCACAACCAGCGATGATTGAAAATAGGCAAAGTTCAGATCGGCTGGCGTTTCGGGATGCAGGAACGCTCCACTCAATTCGCGAATCGGGATCATTCGACCATTCAAAATTCGCTGCCGGTTGGAAGCAGTCATCCGCTGGCCCCAGGTGGGATGCGCCAGCCGCTCTTCATAGACCGAGATCCCTTCACTCAACCAGCGCGGCATTCGATTCTGAGTCAACTCCAGCGTGACGACATGGCAGAACTCGTGCCACAAAACCGCTTGCCAGTTCGAAGGATTGTCCTTTTGGGAGGCAGGGCTGTTGGCGGTGATGACTCGACCGAAACAAACACCGAGGTATCCCGATGCTCCGGGCATGCCAAACGTTCGGACGGCAAAGTCATTCGGATCCGGGAAGATCTCGACCGAGACGCGGTCTTTCAATTCCAGTCCATACTTTTCGCAAAGCTTCTGTTTGGCCCGCGTCAGCAGTTCCACAACGGCCGCACCATAAATCTCGGCCTCTTTCGCTTCCATGCGTATCTGGAATGGACCCGATTCGATGGTACGGTATTTCGACAGTTCGTCATGAAGCTGCATCAGATTGAACAGTTGAACATCGTAGGCGTCGGCGTTGTGTGCTTGCTCGCAAAGCTTCCACCCCTCTTGATCACGTCCCAGCCTCAGCAGATCTTGAGTCAGCTGAACTCGCGCAGGTCCGTAATCGATCGCAAACTCCAACGCCTGACGCTGGTGCGCGGCGCCTTCTGCAAAACGATATTTCTGGGACAGCTTATGGCCGATCAGATAATCGACTAATGGATTCTTGTTCCAGGTTGATAGCGCCCCATCGCGGAAGAAGTTTTCACCTCGATGATCGTTCTTCAAATGAGCGATCACCGAGCGATAAGCCCAGCCCGACGGGTTTTTCGAATTGATCGCCAGCACTTTGTCGAGCAGTCGCAGCGCTTCATCGTACTGCTCAGAATCGATCGCATCTTCAGCGCGGTAGAGGAAACCTGGAATGTGACGTTGATTGTTTTTGAACGTCATCGACAACGCGTGCGCGGACAGCGCGGGTTCGCTCTTCTCGAGACTACGAGCCAGGCCGAAATGCATGTCGGCATCATCAGGGTATTTTTTGATAGCGGCCTGAAAGAGATCTGCCGCGAGTCCAAAGTCCTGCTTCAATAGAGCCAGTTCTCCGCTGGCAAGCATTCCATCCCGATGCTCCGGGTGCATCTTCAACGCTCGATCGTAGAACTTCTCCAGGACCGTTCTGGCGTCCATACCCATACCGAGTGCGGCCTTGCCCAGCGTGACCAGGTTGTCAGCATCGGAGTAGCGCCATGGGGCACGCCCTGCAAAGTCCGCGATTTCGGTCTGCCAGACATCGGCCTGCGCGGTTTGGCCACTCATGCGGGCGGCTTCGATGCCGATCAGCCGCATGCGGATGCTCCACGAATATCGCGCCAAGCCGTCCACTAGAGTGTCATAAGCGCCTCGATACTCGCCAGTCTGAACTTCGGCTTCGGCCTTCAGTAGATAAAATTCTTCGCCGAAAGCACGACTCTTGATCGACTTATCAGCCAGTTGAATGCACGTCGCGTAATCACCAGCGCGAAGAGCTTTTGTCGCCTCTTCCAGTTCCGTCGCCGCCAGCGTGGAAGCGGCAAAGCACAAGCCGAACAGAACGCCCGTCAGGGGAGTTAAGAATCGCGATAAAGATCGGCGCGACAACACAGTGGAGCGAACCCTCGCATGGAAGAGTCACCGAAACAGGACGCACGAGTATATCCCAGCCGTTTGCTCCGCAACAGTTGCGCAGGCCCAAGGTTCAGGCCGAATCTAAATTCGAAACTGTCTCTTCAGTTTCACGAAGCAGCGGAGATACCGCACTTCGGCGGCATATCACGAATGCGACACCAAATGGCATCATGATTTTCGATGCCGATGTGGACGAGGCCACGCGATCTGGTTGACTCGATGATCAGGGAGATCCGGGACTGAAGCACGCCCACTTTGAATTTATCGAACGCGGCAACTGAATCGACGTTCGCAAGCTCAAATCAAAGACCAGTTGAAGTTGGCCTGCCCGCTCGGCGCTGCGAGATATGGGAGGCTCTGTCGTCAAACGTGAAGACCCAGTCTCTTGGCGAGATTGGCTACCCGAACCGTCGCCGATTATTCAGGACTTTGTCCACGGGCGAGGGTGACTTCGGCACAATTCGCCGACATCTCGGGTTGTTTGCCGGACCGCTCGACTCGAACCAATCCCGTCCGCGCCGAAGGACTGATGGACGTGAAGTCAGGATCCATCGACGGAGCACTTCCGCGGTTATATCGATGCAAACGGTGAGGCTTCAGATCGTGCCATAAGCTGGCACAGCCACAAGTGAACATCGCCAAAAGCGATGCCAGCAGGATATGTCGCCACGACTTTGCCATCGTGCGCAACTCCATTGCAAGGGGTTGAATTCAAATTGGGGATTAGGGAGCGGCGGACACTAGCGGATTCGTTTCCATTCGCCAAGACCAAGTTTGCCCTGGTGCGATAACCAATTTCGGACTCAAAATGCGACCTGAAACGAAAACAGCGACATCCGCAAATTCGGATGTCGCTGTGAGAATGCATCAGTGTCGTGACCGAGTTACTTCACAGGAGCCGTGGCGGCAGCCAGTGTGTCCAGGAAGCCCTTCAGTTGCTTGCTTCGCACAGGGTGCTGCAACTTTCGGACAGCCTTCGCTTCGATCTGGCGAACGCGTTCACGTGTCACCTTGAAGATCCGACCGACTTCTTCCAGCGTATAGGTGTAGCCATCGCCCAGACCATAACGCAGCTTGATGATTTCGCGTTCGCGATAAGTCAGGGTCTTCAGGACAACGTCGATCTTGTCCTTCAGCATTTCCTGCGTGGCCGAGTTCACGGGGCTTTCGGTCGAATCGTCTTCGATGAAATCCCCGAAGTAGCTGTCTTCGCTTTCACCGACTGGTCGATCCAGGCTGATCGGATGTCGCGAGATCTTGAGCACGCGACGCGTCTCTTCCAGACTGACGCCAGCCGCTTCAGCGGTTTCTTCGATCGTTGGTTCGCGTCCCTTTTCCTGCAGCAACTTCTTGCTGACCTTGCGCAGTTTGGACATCGTTTCGATCATGTGAACCGGAATACGAATTGTACGGGCCTGGTCCGCGATGGCTCGCGTAATGGCCTGGCGAATCCACCATGTCGCATAAGTCGAGAACTTGTACCCGCGGCGATATTCGTATTTATCGACCGCTCGCATCAAGCCGGTGTTCCCTTCCTGGATCAGGTCCAGGAAGCTGAGTCCGCGGTTGCGATACTTCTTGGCGATCGACACGACCAGTCGCAGGTTACCGCCGGACAGGTCTCGCATCGCCTGTTCATAGGCGGCGAATCGTTCGTGGATCGATTCAATTCGCTCGGCAAGACTCTTGGGCGTTTCGAGAGTCATCAATTCCAAGTCGTAGAGCTCTTTCTGAAGGTTGGCGCGTTCGTCGCGAGCCGACTTCAGATTCTTCATGCTGTCGATCTGGCGTTGCAGTTCGACCATCCGACGCGAAATCTGCTCCATGCGGCGCATGGTGGGCTGCAGACGCTGGGTTCGCAGGCTGAGTTCTTCCAGCAACGTCACCATCTTGCGGCGACGCTGTTCCAGTCGCTGCTTGGCGGCACTGACATCAGCGGCCGCATGCTCGTGACTTTGGTTGCGGTAGATTTCGAAGTCTTGGATGCTCTTGATTCGCAGCGACTCAAGGGTCTTCAAGTTGTAAGGCATGCGGCCGAGGATCTGGTTCTTTTCCAAGCCTTCCGTAACCGAGACCTTGATGGTTCGGTCGAATGGCAGTTCGCCCAGATGCACCTTGGTCAGGATGTCGATTGACAGCTTGAGTGCGTAATCGCTCTCGAGCAAGTGGCGACGAAATCGCTTACGAGTGACTTCGATCTTCTTGGCCAGCGAGATTTCCTGTTCACGCGTCAGGAGGGGAATCTCACCCATCTGCGTCAGGTACATGCGAACGGGGTCATCGATGCGGCGCGACTTGTCTTCGCCGGCTTCCTTCGGCTTGCTCAGCCGAGCCTTCAGTGGACGCTTGCGGATTTCGTCCAAGCTCGGTGGCAGCTTTGAATCGGGAACAATTTCCAATCCCAGCTCGTCCAACGACATCAACAGATTGTCGAGCTTTTCGGGATTAACCGCTTCGTCCGGCAAATAATCGTTGACCTGTGTAAACGTCAGGAAGCCCTGTTGCTTACCAGTCTCAATCAGCCGGTTTAGGTTTGCGTCGAGTCGGTACACCTGCCACTCCTCAGAATAACAAATAAGTTCTGTTTGCTCGCGCAACGCATCAATCACTGCCAGTACACTGCACTGCCATCGAATCCTGCGATGGACAGCGAGTCTTCAACTCATGTCGTCTTAGCCGACCTTTGACGGTGAAACTGAGCTGCTTTCAACAACAGCTCGCGAGTTTCGTCTGTCAATTTTTTGGTTTCCTGTGGCCGCTCGATGAGTGAAGACTGTGCCGCCTGGTGCGATTCTCGCGTGCGACGCCACTTCAATTTATCCAACACCTGCCGAATCAACCCTTCCGGGTGATCTGTTCCCCTTTGTGAGGCGGCATCCTGCGCCAATCTTGTCGCGAGATCCCTATCGCGAGCCTGTTCGTCGAGCCAAACGATCAAGCCCTTCATGTCCGGGCATTCCCAATAAGACAGCACTCTGTCAAACGTGGGTGGCCAACCTTCATCTGCCAGGTCGTAGCAGACAGTCAGCAAATCTCGCAAAACATCATTGTTGATGTCATCAGTTCCTATCTCACGTCGGACTACGTCAATCATATCCGGTGAAGTAAAGAGGAGCTGGAGCAATTCGGACTCCAACTGATCGTCTTTGGATTGAGTTTGCTGAAGTAAAAGGATCAACCGCTTTCGCACGTTACGCGTAACTTCTCCGGATGATTCGGTTGCGGAAACTCTCCGTTCTGACGGTCGACTGGAGGGACTTTTTTTCTGCCCTCGCAGTTCGGACAACCGTTTTCGCACATCTTCTTCCGGCAACCGGAGTCTTGGTGGCAACCGGCTAATGAGCAGCTTTTCCTTATCCGTCCCCATCACCCCTGGCGAAACAACCAGTAACTCTAGCATCCCGTCCAGCACTCGTTGGCGGGCGTCCAAAGTTTCGACACCATATCGTTTAATCAATAACCGGAGCTCGTATTCCCCGACATCTGGTGCATTCTGGATTTCCCGTTCCATGGCAGCAGCACCACGCTCAGCTAAGAACTCATCCGGGTCCAAGTCATCGGGCAACGTCAAAATCCGCAGATCTACATCTTGAGCCAAAAACTTTAGCAAGGCCCGTTCCGAAGCTTGCTGTCCAGGGATATCTCCGTCATAGACCAGCACCACTGTGCGAGCCAGCCGCTTCAACAGCGTCACATGCGATTCAGTAAGAGCGGTCCCTAAAGTCGCCACGACATTCATCAAACCGGCTTGATGAACTTTGATGCAATCCGTGTACCCCTCGGTCACGAGCACCGTTCCCGTCTTCTTGATCGCCTCACGAGCCCAGCTCAACCCATAACAAAGCCGACTCTTGTGGAAGACGGGACTATCGTCACTGTTGAGATACTTCGGAGCGTCTTTCCAAGAGTGATCTGGCAGGATCCGTCCTCCAAATCCGACGTTGTGGTTACGTTCGTCGTGAATCGGAAACATCACCCGATCATTGAACTTATCCACAAAACCCCTACCGTCCGTCTCTTTCACCAAACGGGCTTTAAACAATAAATCAGTATCAAAAGTTCCTTTTGCTCTTCTTAGGAGCCACTCGCGATCGTCAGGTGCATACCCAAGTTTACAACGCGAAATGGTCGTTTGTGCAAAACCTCGGTCTTTCAAGTAATGTCGCGCTCGTTCGCCGATGGTCGATGTCAGCAGACAGGTGTGAAATTCTTCTTGAGCCCAAGCCAGGACTTCGTAGAGACGTGGTTTTTCGGGTGAATCCGCCGGACCTCGTCTCTGTTTGGCCGGAATCTCTAAGTGGGCTCGGCGAGCAAGTAATTCGAGTGCATCTGGGAATTGAAGCCCATCATGCTTCATCACGAACGAGTAACAGTCGCCGCCTTCATTACAAACCCAGCACTTATAGGATTGCCGGTCGGGATTAACCGTAAACGACGGGTTGTGATCTTCGTGGAATGGACACAATCCCTTGTAGACCCGACCACCTTGCTGAGGCTGCAGGGTGACCGTTTCGCCAATTAACTGGACAATGTCTGTGCGAGAGCGGACCAATTCTTTGAAGTCATCTGGTGCCGTTCCGTCCACAAGCAACCTCGCCACACGTCCAAGTTTCCAAATCAGCCACGCCTGCGTCACGCGGCGATCGAAAAAATATCAACAAAAAATCCCACTGAATAAACGTTCAGAGGAACGCAATTCAGAGGGGCGAAATTCGCAATATCGATGAAAGGGCGGACGCTGCCGACTCGTTATTTCGGGGGTTGACTTTCTTAGTCCCGAAAACCGGATCCATTGGAGTTTCTCTCACGACCGGCGAGATTCTATCCTTGCGAGTGCTGGGGTCAAGCGGACCGACGCAAGGATGGGCCGCAATTCCCAAAAGGAGAAACGAGGCTTGCTCCACTCAGTTTTGATGTCGTTCGACCGTGACGCGAATCTTGCTCACGGACGTGCCGAAGCAGGGGAAAACCTGAGTCGCAAAACACGCCGGTCGAATCGAGTGGACACTTGGTTTTCGGAACTTTCGCTCATCCAGACGTATCTGGATCACGCGGATTGAAGAGCGGAGATCGGTAGAGGCGCAATTGCCGAGCCCAGTATTTTGCCAATACCGCCAACGTCGACAGCCCATAGGTCACGCTGCGACGAAAATTGATGCTGCTGGCTTCGTCGAAATAGCGGACGGGAACCGGAATATCCCCAATCTTGAACCCGAAGTGGACCGCTTGAGCCAGAAACTCGCTATCGAAGACAAAGTCGTTGGAGTTCCGCGTGTAAGGAATCGTTTCCAAGACCTCACGGCGATAGGCCCGAAAGCCGCTATGGAAGTCGCCCAGGTTCTGGCCCAAGGCGATGTTTTCGACAAGCGTGAGGCATCGGTTCGCGATATATTTCCAAGGCGGCATCCCACCCGCCAAGGCTTCGCGCCGCGTGCGAATGCGCGAGCCCATGATGAAGTCACACGTTCCCAGGCGAATAATCTCGACGGCGATCGGAATCGCCCGACTATCATACTGATAGTCCGGGTGGATCATGACGACCACATCTGCCCCGCGTTCCAGCGCGTGTCGATAACACGTCTTCTGGTTTCCGCCATAGCCCAGATTCTTTTCGTGGCGGATCACCGTCAAACCCAACTGCTGTGCGATTTCAACGGTGTTGTCACGACTGCAGTCGTCGACCACGATGATTTCGTCGACTGCGCCGGGAGGGATATCTCGAACAGTCCGCTCCAGCGTTAAGGCGGCGTTATAGGCAGGCATGACCGCAATGGTTTTCAGACGGGGTGCTGGTAGCACCGTAGTAGTGTTCTCCACGACTGGCTCATTCCATAGCTGGTGTTTGCTAACGGTTGATTGAGCCTACATCGTGACTTGTCGGCGCGGCAGCGTCCACAAGCCCGCCCCGCAAAAATGCTGGCATCGGAGCCTGCTTTTCCGAGTCTTCGGATTTGCAGGCGATGCGGGTCCGCAGAGTGATCCGCGCGAACACCAGAACTTAAATCTCGTTGCTTAGAAGCCACAGCAGACAACATCACCAGACGCGCGCCATAACGGCTTACCAGCAGGTCGCTTGGATGACGTTGCTCGCTTTGAAGGTCATCATTGACGATGCGTTTCGGCAACATTCGATGAGACTGCAGCTGGGATCGCGATCACACTTCTCAGGATTTTTATTGCAGTTGCAACTGACTGTCACATAGTAGGTTATGTGCTGTCGATCGAATCATTTTGTCAAGAAATATGAACACCAAAAACGATTGGCATTCCATCTGCTTTACATCATGTTCATCCTGCGAAACACAAGACGACACCAAACCACAACGCGAGACGATCCAGCAGGTTGAGACTCGCGAGTTGACTTACCAAACAGTCCCAGAAAGGACCTTCCGCCATGACGACTTTCGCTGC
>CAIMFH010000164.1 GCA_903840265.1 uncultured Schlesneria sp.
ATCACTCCCGCCGCAGGGATTTCGCCCCAGTCGGGATACATCCCCCACGCCGACCAGAGTCCAAGTTCAAAAAACGGAGCGTCCTTGTCGAGTAACTCGGTCATTCGCTCGCGCGCGGTCAGGCGACCCAATCGTCGCTGGCGCTCCTGCCCTACCGGGCCGCCACCTTGGCGCAGGATGGCTTCTTGTTCCTGGATCTGCCGAGTCACTTCCGTCAGCGTCGTCATGATGAGTCTCGTCGTCGGGCGCGTCGAGGGACCGTCGTGTTCCGAACTCCATTCTACGCCAAAACCTTGCTGACAACAGGGAGTTGAATCATAAGACTGACACGTTCGATATGAAAAAGAACTGTGCCATGACCCATCGTACGCATAGAATAGGGTCGCAGTCGTCCGCACACCGGTCGACGCATATTTGACGGAGGGCCTGCGCGATGCCAACCTCAATCAAGCCAAACGGGCAGATCGCTGGCCACTATGGTCCGGGCGAACTAGCGACGGTCGTCTTTGAGCGAGATATCGGTGAGGCTGGCCACTATCCGTTTACTCGCGGCGTTCACGCAGACATGTATCGCGGTCGGCTGTGGACCATGCGGCAATTCGCCGGTTTTGGTACGGCACGCGAGACAAACAAGCGATTCCGATTTCTGCTCGATCAGGGTCAGTCCGGGCTGAGTACTGCGTTCGATCTCCCCACACTTATGGGACTCGATAGTGATGATTCAAGATCGGTAGGAGAAGTTGGCAGACTGGGCGTCGCCGTCGATACCGTCGATGACTTCCACACGCTTTTTGAAACGATTGATCTGGAACAGATCTCGGTCTCGATGACGATCAATGCTCCAGCGGCGATCGTCATGGCGTTCTATCTGGCTGCCGCTCAGGAACGCGGTTTCGATTGGAAGAAACTCCGCGGAACAATTCAGAACGACATCCTCAAAGAGTTTCATGCTCAAAACGAAATCGTGTTTCCGCCGGAGCCCTCCGTTCGGCTTGTCGTCGATCTCATCGAATTCTGCGCTCGCTACGTGCCGCAGTGGAACACGGTTTCGATCAGTGGATACCACATTCGTGAAGCGGGCTCGACCGCCGTGCAGGAATTGGCGTTTACCCTCGCGGATGGTCTGCACTATGTTGATGAAACATTGCGACGTGGGCTGCCCATCGACTCGTTCGCGCCGCGACTCAGCTTTTTCTTCAACGCTCACAACGATCTGTTTGAAGAGATCGCCAAGTACCGCGCCGCGCGACGTCTCTGGGCGGAACTGATGCGAGAGACCTATGGAGCCACCGACCCCGCTTCGTGGAAACTGCGATTCCACGCACAGACAGCAGGCTGCTCGCTGCAGGATCGACAACCCGAAGTGAATCTGATTCGGGTCGCTTATCAGGCCTTGGCCGCCGTCCTGGGGGGATGTCAATCGCTGCACACCAACAGCATGGACGAAACGCTGGCGTTACCAACCGAGCATGCTGTCACTCTGGCTCTACGCACCCAGCAGGTCCTGGCTTATGAGACGGGGGTCACGAAAACCGTCGATCCGATCGGCGGCAGCTACTTCGTCGAATCGTTGACGCAGCAAATGCACGATGATGCGGAAGGCTACTTCGAACGGATTCGGTCATATGGCGGAATGCTTGGGGCGATTGATGCGGGCTTCTTCCGCCGTGAGATTGCCGAATCCGCCTATCAATATCAGCGATCGGTCGACCAGGATGACAACGTGATCGTCGGCGTCAACCGTTTCGTCCAGCCGGACGAAGTCCGCGTTGAAACGCTGCAAGTCGACGCATCCGTGGAGAACACCCAAGTCGAATCATTGCGATGCATCAAATCGGCTCGTAGTGCCAGTGATGTGCTGCGGACATTGGCCGAAGTTCGCCAAGTGGCTGCGGCCGGTGGCAATACATTCCCGGCATTGATCGAAGCCGCAAAAGCGCGCGTGACAATCGGCGAACTCGTCAAAGGCTTGGCCGATGTATTTGGGCGACAAAGCCTGCACGAACAATAACCTTCGTTTAACCGCGTGGGCATCGGCCGCGCGATTACGGTGAGACGATGACCACAACAACCGACAGCCCCACCACGACGCCCACCACCGGTGACAAGCCGACTGCTCATGTTCGTATTGTGCTGGCTAAGGTCGGCCTAGACGGACATGACCGCGGCATCAAGGTTGTTGCCCGTGGGTTGCGTGACGCCGGCTTCCATGTGATTTACGGCGGCATTTGGCAATCGCCCGCTGCAGTGGCTCAAGCCGTTCTCGACGAAGACGCGCAGTGGCTTGGCATCAGCTTGCTGAATGGAGCCCACCTGACGCTGATCCCTCAAGTGGTCGAAGCACTTCGACAACGAGGACTTCTCGACGTTCGACTGGTTCTGGGAGGTATCGTTCCGCCGAGAGACATTCCCGCGCTGACAGAGATCGGTGTGGCGGCGATCTTCGGACCGGGAACATCCGTTGCAGAAATCGCAGCCAGCTTGCAATCTACTTCGGCGAGAATCACGAACGTCGCAGAACTGCTTGTAAGCTTTCGGCAACGCGACCGCCGATCATTATCGCGTCTGCTGACAATGATTGCAGCGGGACAGCAGTTGGGTGACATCCGCGATTGGCTCCACGCAAACCGCCCTGCGAACGACGCCTCAGCGAAAAACAACTTCCGCACGATCGCGTTTACCGGCAACGGTGGCGTTGGTAAAAGTTCGTTGATCGCGCGTCTGGTGGCAGAACTCCGTTCGCAGGGGTATACGGTTGCGGTGCTCTCATGCGATCCGCAAAGCCCCATCACCGGAGGAGCGTTGCTTGGCGACCGGATTCGCATGTCCGACTGCCTGCCTGACGAGGGCGTTTTCATCCGCAGCCTGCCGGTCACGAGCGGATCCCAGGGAATCGCCAGCAATCTGGATCTGATGTCGCAGGCATTGGAGAGATTTGGATTTGATATCGTGTTGATTGAGACCGCCGGCACTGGCCAGGGAGATATCGCTGTCCGCAACTTCGCCGACGCTCTCGTGCTGGTCATGCAGCCCGAATCCGGCGATTCGATTCAATGGGAAAAGGCGGGCCTGCTGGAGATCGCCGATGTCATTGTCGTTCACAAGTCAGACCTTCCCGGTGCGGAGCGAATGGAAAGCGAACTTCGCGAACAGTTGAGCCTCCCCGGTCATCATCCCGCGGCCCTCATCCGAGTCAGCGCCGCAAAAAACACAGGCATTCCCGAACTGTGGGAGGCAATCTCGCACCCCTCGTTTCACCGCGTGGGCACCGCCCCGCGCGTCTTTCCGAAGGCCTAAGCGACAGTGTCCAATTTTGCTCAGATCATTGACAAAGATGGGGTGCCACGGTTTTGGAGTCCTCGACAAGGCCGTGTCTTAGATTGAGGACTCAGCAATCATCGCGCACGGTCATTCAGTTCACCGTATCGGCGCAGCGCTCATCAGGAACAAGCTCGATAAACAGCAGCTACACCAGCATCGCTATGAAAAGCCGCAGGTGCGACGCTTCAAGATCATAGACGATGCAGACCTCGTCAGTGATCACAAATGCGGTCATCAACGCCAGACCACAACCAAACGCCGGATACATGGCATCGCGACCACTTCCAGCGCGTCGCCCAACGAACACAGCACGCCAAAACAAGAAGGTCCCAATCCCTTCCCACAAAATGACGCCCACGAACAGCGCCCCTGACACCGCCGAAGGAACAGCATACCTGGCGGTCACCTTTACGATCGCGGCATAGTTTCCTGACGCGAATGGCCAGTTCGCGGGGAGCATTCCAATCTGAACGAGTGCATCACAGACATTGGAGGCAAAGACGACAGTAAACCAGATCGCCCAGAAGCAAATCAGGCCACACTTGATTGCACGGCAGTTCGATGGCATTACGAAGTCATTCCACTTGCTGCGGGGTGCGTAGGGCGTGTGCAGTCTTCGGAACACGCCACGAATGTCGTTCGAGCCCCTAGATGGCGTGTTCCGAAGACTGCACACGTCCCACGGCTGAGAACAAATACTCAGCAACTCGCTGGGATCGGCGAGTTGGTTGTTCAGTCCGTTCAGGCGTTAATCCATTCGTGGGCCTTGTCGAGATCCTTCTGATCGAAGTACTTCATCGTCGCGGTCGTAAACGGACGGCAGAACGTCGCCATCCCTTGTTCCCATTTCGATTCGCCGACAATGGCCAACCGTTCGATATGCGAGAAGTGCTTGATATCAAACTTCATGTCTTCCCACAGCGCACCCATATCCCAGCCATGGAAGTCATGCATGACAAACAGAATGCGCACTTTTCCATGTCGCTTGATCGCAGCCTCGGTGACGGGAACGAATTGCTCATACACTTCCTTAGTCAACTTCCCAGTGACAGCAACCTCGATTACCTTGCCGTCAAGTTTTTCCGTCAGCGTGAAAGACATGTCGTTCCTTTGTGAGTGGTTTACCGAGTCAGATCGTGATTACCGACCGGTCGGAATCTGAGCGCGCCATGTTCAAGATTAAACAGCCGTCGAGCCGGTCGCGCCCAGCCTGCAGACTAACTTTGCCAATTGTTCATGGCCAGCAGCGAGCCGTCACCTGGCCCCATCGATTGTTGTGGTAAACCAGACGAAGTGACATTCATGATGATCACGACAAAGACGACGACGAGCGTCGCCGGCAATTCGTCGATTATTTCCAGATACTTGGGCGGTCAAACGCAGCTGACGCAATACGCTCAACAACATAATTTAATTAAAGACAATGTGTCTCACGCCAATATATGACCACCGCTGAATTGTCTTGGTTAGAGTAGCGTGGCTCCGATGCATTTCTCGCGATTCTCTTTGCAATATCCGTTTCTCGATGAGTCTTATTTTGGATATGTCTGCCTCCCAAAATTCGTCGCGATGGCGATGGGTCGTCGCGTGCATCGTCACCATGACCTGCGGAATTGCCGTGATCGGGGCGTGGTCTGGAATCTCGACTCACCAAACAATGCCTGTCGGCGTTCCGACTGACGACTACAAGGCTGCTAAGAAGGCCTTCGAGAAAGCGCATAAATACACCGCTGATCGGAATGACATCCTCCAGACCCTCGCAGAACGCGCTATTGCAGACAAACGATTGGAAACCGCAGCCAACTGTTTTGCGATGATCCCAAGCACGCATCCGACCTATGGCAGAATGGCCAGATACGGCCAAGCGGTGACTTTGGAGGCCCTGCACCGGGCGGTCGACGCAGAACAGCAGTTACGAGAACTGATCTCCCTGGAATCAGTCTCTCGAAAGATCAAACCCGAGTACCTCGTTTACGCACGACAGCGTCTTCGCCATATTCTAGAGACGGAATTGCGATTCGAGGAGCGCCACCAATTGCTTCGCGGCGTCATCGAACGCGGCGAAGAGCAATCGTACGAACCCATCGTGGCCTGTTTCCCCTCTCTCACC
>CAIMFH010000165.1 GCA_903840265.1 uncultured Schlesneria sp.
TCACGTGTTTGCTCCATGCTTCTTTCAGACGACCCCTCGCGGAAGTCGCCCTTGCACTTCGCTAATCCTTCACCTCCATCAGGTTGGATAAGGGACTTGCACCCTCAAGCTGAAAAACATGCTCGGCACACAACAAAAACAGCCCACAGGTCGAAACCTGCGGGCTGTTTTCTTGATCGCGTTCTGCTCGGTCAATCGAGGGGAAAGACCGGCTCTGCGATTACAGTTCTTAACTAGCTGAGGCATTCCGCGATGCGAAGAAGACTGAGTCTAACCCATGCTTCGACGCGACGCGGAAGTGCGACTCGCACTAGTACATGTCGTGGTCGCCGCCACCCTTCTTAGGGGCTTCGTCTTTTGGCTTCTCGGCGATCAACGCATCGCTGGTCAGCAGCAGCGTCGACACGCTGGCTGCGTTCTGCAGAGCACTGCGAGTCACCTTGCATGGATCGATGATACCGGCCTTGACCAGGTCTTCGTATTCACCGGTCGCAGCGTTGTAACCGAAGTTACCCTTTTGCTCGGAAACCTTTTCGCAGATCACAGCACCGTCGATACCGGCGTTGTTGGCGATCTGGGTCAAAGGAGCTCGGCAAGCACGCACGATGATGTTGTAGCCGGTCGTTTCGTCTTCGTTCAAACCGCTTGGCTTGAGGTCGAGAGACGCACGCAGCAGAGCCACGCCACCACCTGGCAGGATACCTTCTTCGACGGCAGCGCGAGTTGCGTGCAACGCATCTTCAACGCGAGCCTTCTTCTCTTTCATTTCGCTTTCGGTCGCGGCACCGACGTTGACCTGAGCGACTCCGCCCGACAACTTGGCAACGCGTTCTTCCAGCTTTTCACGATCGTAGTCGCTGGTCGAATTGGCCAGCTCACGACGGATTTGCTCGATCCGCGACTTGATGTCGGCGGTCTTGCCCAAGCCTTCGATGATCGTGGTGTTGTCCTTGTCGATCACGATCCGCTTGGCGCGGCCGAGGTCCGACAACTGAACGTTTTCGAGTTGGATGCCCAGGTCTTCGAAAATGGCTTGGCCACCGACCATGATTGCCAGGTCTTGCAGCATCGCCTTGCGACGATCGCCGTAACCAGGAGCCTTCACGGCGGAAATCTTGAACGTGCCACGCAGCTTGTTGATCACGAGCGTTGCGAGGGCTTCGCCTTCGACTTCTTCAGCAACGATCAACAGTGGCTTGCCGCTGTTGACGACCTTTTCCAGAACTGGAACCAGGTCCTTGATGTTGCTGATCTTCTTTTCGTGGATCAGAACGTAAGCGTCTTCCAGCACGCATTCCATCGACGTTGGATCGGTAACGAAGTAGGGCGACAGGTAGCCGCGATCGAACTGCATCCCTTCGACCACTTCGAAGGTGGTCGTCAGCGACTTCCCTTCTTCGACAGTGATGACGCCGTCTTTACCGACTTGTTCCATCGCGTCAGCGAGGATGCTGCCGATTTCGGTGTCGCCGTTGGCGGCCACGGTGCCGACTTGAGCGATCGCCTTCTTGTTCTTGCACTCGATGGCGGCGGCCTTCAGCTTGGCAGTGATCTGCTCGACAGCCTTGTCCATGCCACGCTTCATGTCGATCGGATTCACACCGGCAACAACAGCCTTCAGGCCTTCGACGTAGATCGCTTCGGCAAGAACGGTTGCCGTCGTGGTTCCGTCGCCGGCGATATCGGAAGTCTTGCTGGCGACTTCACGAACCATCCGGGCACCCATGTCTTCGAACTTATCCTGCAGTTCGATTTCACGAGCAACAGTGACACCGTCTTTGGTGACGGTTGGTGAGCCAAAGCTCTTTTCGATGATGACGTTGCGACCGCGGGGGCCGAGCGTCACGCGAACAGCACGCGCCAACTTCTGGACGCCGCGCTTCATCGCTTCCTGCGCTTCTTGATCGAAGGCAATAATCTTGGGCATGTCGTAATGCTCCTATTGGTGTGCTTGATCTGTCTTGGGAAAATTTGCGACGCCGCTGGCGAAATCCGCGCGGCGATATGGAATCAGCCGATCACTGCCAGGATGTCGCTTTCGCGCATCAACAGGTAGTTCTCTTCGCCAACCTTGAATTCGTCGCCTGCATAAGAACTGAAGATCACTTCGTCGCCAGCTTTGACGGTCAAAGGAGCCTTCGTTCCGTTGCTCTTCACATGCCCTTCGCCAACAGCCAGCACGACACCTCGTTGTGGCTTATCAGTGGCACTGTCCGGCAGAACGATACCCCCAGCGGTCTTCTTTTCTGCCTCGGCTCGCTTCACAACCACGCGGTCGCCGAGCGGTACCAACTTGATGTCATTCGAGGCACTTGCCTTTTTCGCCATCTCACCTTCTCCAGATATGCAGGCACACTGCGGCCGAGCTCAAAAATGTCTACCGACACTGCGAGACATGGAAAGGGCTAAGCGAACCGCGCGCCAAAGAATCGGCCGTCCGTAACTTGTATTGGCAACAACTCTTCTGGCGAGCAGGCATTTCCGACCCCTGCCATCATGGCGAGTTCCCGCCGCCGCAAAATTGATCCGACTGCCAATCTGACATTGGCGAAGGGCTCAGCGGCCTCCTGGGATGGGCTTCCAAGTCCGTCGCCTTTCCACTTCTTTATCGTGTGCAGTTTGCTATCCAAAGAATGACGGGCTGGAAGCCCACCCTACGTAAGATCCGAATCTCCGAATCACTGCAATTGACAAAATAGGCAATTTAGGGACAATGCTCACATCTCAGGTCGCTTGTCGGGAATTGTGTTTTTGGTTTGCCGCTTCGCCGTGCCACACGGTTTGCAGCAACTGAAGGCGCAAGAGGCCTTTCCGTCTGCACGCTCGTTCTGCTTACGTCCTGAAAGCACGAACGGAGAATGCAAGTTATGTCGACGCCTGATTCAAATCCCCGCTTCCTTGTCATCAGCGAGCTCCAGCGCGCCGAAGTATTCGCCTGCGCGGGTGAATGGGTAAACGCAGACCAATGCTATGCAACGGCTGTCGCGGTGGATGATTCTCCACAAAGTCGACTGACCTTCGCCAATTCGCTGGCCGAACGGGAGCGATACAACGAAGCCATCTGCCAGTTGACCGCCGCGCTCGACATGGCCTCAGAGACTGGTGATCGCGAAGCACTTGGAGTGATCTTCCACAATCTCGCCTCGATCTATCGCGAGCTGGGCGACGCCGACCTGGCCCGTCGCTTCCAGCAGCGAGCCGTCCTGCAAATGGACGATTGCGGCCCCGATGAATTACTCGGCTTGGCGAATGACGCCTGGCTCTCTCGCCGAACAGAATTGGCAACCTCTCTCGCCGTAGGTTGCACGATGCTCGAAGAAGATTCCGAAGCCGCCCTGGAGGCCTATGCGACGGCAGCCATCTTCGGAGGGCTAGTCGAAGATCCTCGCTCGGCGATCCGAACCTTGATTCACATCTATCGCCAGCATCAGGCGACCGGATCCAATCGCTTGATGGGGATCGACCTGCTGAACCTATCGGCCTTGCTCTGCGAAACAGGACGACACCGGACCGAATTGAATCTGGTTCGCCAGGCCGTCCAGCATTTCGACGAAGCTCCCGCTCCAGCCTCGGCCGCTAAGGCACGCGGGGTTCTAAAGATGCTCGAACGTATGCAATCCCTGCGCGAGTTCGATCCCTCGACCAACTGACTATTACTCTTAAATAGCCTTCTTGCTCCCGCGAGAAGTAAGCCAACTGCGAATCCGCGCCCGAATGAACCAGCGCGGAATGGCGATCGCGGCCACCTTGCCGCGATGCCTACGGCTTGTCGACTCAGATGCTGTCGCTCTACGCTTGCCACGATCAGTGGTGCTGTCGGCGGGCCTTCACCAGCAACTGGTTAAATTCGGCGAACTCTCCGGGTGAAAGGTGGGCGAGTTGTCCGCGGTGCAGATCGATCACAGGAACATCGAACCGCGAACTCACTTCCCCCCACGGCAACGCCTCCCCTTCCCCGCGCAGGATCCACAGCACATTGTAAGCTGGACCATAGAGCCCGTGGCGTTCGATGAGAGGTTCAAAATCGGCTTGCAACGTCTCAGCCGATCGCCTCAGATGGATCGCCATTGGCTTGTTGCCGCAGGCACCCGCCTAGTTTCTTCGGATCCCCACATTATTGGCAAGCTGATTAAATAGCCTCTTTTTCTTACAATATTGTGGGAAATATCTATTAGGGCTGCTGTTGAATTATCGCATTGTGCATCGTTAGTAGATTCGAGACAGGTATCCTTTTGCTGCCCCGCCGTCGTGTGTTGGGGTGTCTTCTTGATTAGTTTTGACTATGGAAGTGGTAATGAAAAGTCCCCGCCGTCGTGGTTTTACTCTGATCGAGCTTCTCGTCGTGATTGCAATTATCGCAGTTTTGATTGCATTGTTGCTTCCCGCAGTGCAACAGGCGCGTGAGGCAGCGCGTCGCACGCAGTGCAAAAACGGCCTGAAACAAATTGGTTTGGGGATGCACAATTACGAATCCTCATTCCAGACGTTCCCAATCGGCGGAAATTTCGGCCAAGTCACAAGTGGCAATGGAGTCTCCTGGTGGTGTGGGCTTCTTCCATTCCTTGACCAGGCCCCCCTGTTCAACCAACTCAATTTTGTGGGTATCTCTCCAGGCTGGATGGGTTCTGCCGCAGGCTCGGCGGGAAATGCCAATGGCCAAGTGGTCAATGGAAAAATGATTCCGGTGATGATCTGCCCGTCAAGCCCGCTGCCGAGCTATATCACCAGCGGAGGCTTTCAAGTGGTTGGGGCCGAGTATGTCGGAATTTCGGGTGCGGCAACGGGCAATGGATACACGGACTCTCGCAGCTTCAGTTGCTCTGGGGGAACCGAGTCCTATGGCGGGATGCTGGTGCAAGGAAATTCCTCCTATCCGTTCGCGCTTCGAATCCGCGACATGACCGATGGGACAACGAACGTCATGATGGTCGGCGAATTGTCGTACTATATCCCGGGCTCAACGACCAGTCCTCAAGCGGGTGACGGTTGGATCATGGGGATGCCCGATGGATTGCCGGGCGCGGGAAGCTGTAGTGGCCGGGTCGCGAATCTGACGACAATCAACTATCCTCCAAACGGTGGCACATCTGGAGCTGCTGGAGTTGGTGGCTATTCTCCGAACACCGGGTTGACGTCAGCACATGTTGGCGGTGTCCATGTGTTGCTTGGCGATGGTTCGGTGCGATTCATCTCTAACAACATGAACATGGCAACGCTCCGATATTTGGCCGTTCGCGACGATGGCAATATTTCAGGCGACTTCTAAGGCGGTCGTTTGATGTGGATGCAGGGAGTTAAGGGTCACCTTGACTCCCATTTTTCTTTTCGTGGTAGAAGGATGTGACGATCGTGATGGCGCAGCGTGACTGTTATGGGATTCTGGCGGTGATGTTACTCGGTGTCGCAGGCTGCGGAGGCAGCACTGGCGATTCGGGGACAGTCACCGGAATCGCGACGTTGGACGGCAAGCCTGTCGCGAAAGGTTGCACGGTTTCCTGTCAGCACGTCAAAAGCAGCCTGCCGGCCGTCGGAACGATCAACGAGAATGGAGCATTCTCGTTGAAAATGGGCGGCACTTCGCAATTGAGCACTGGCGAGTTCAAAGTGGCAGTGAGTGCTCCTCGCAACGATCTGAACAACGACCAGATCATGAAACTCAAAGCGGAAGGAAAGTCTCCCCCATCTGACGACGAATTCGTCCCGCAAAAATATCGATCCTATGACACCAGCGGCCTGCAACTGACAGTGCAACCCGGTCAAAACAAATTCGATATCCAAATGTCCCGCTAGATCGTCTCCAGTGATACAGCTAGACCTTTCCCCTTGTCCTCTTTTTCAGTGCCCTGCTGAGCCAAGGTGCGTCACGGCTTGTTGATTTGAACGTATCTAGCCAGCCGTCAACCCCTTCAAAATCTCCTTCTTCAAGTCAGTTTCGACGAAGTATTCGGATTCGAATTGAAATACTTCTCGTGATCTTCTTTCCAAGACTTCAAAAGGGCCACAGGGAACGACACGCCATGATTCTTGTCAATTGTCGTGTGACAACTTGGGCATAACCAAATCCCGTTGTCGTAACTGCGAATTTGTCCCAAGGAAATGTCTTCCCATCGGGCCGAGTTTTTCTTGCCACCCATCTCACCATTTTCGCCGCGCTGCGCCGCAAGTTGAGGGAAGCACCGTAAAACATATAGCATCTAGTGGTTCAGTCCCGGGCATCGCTTGCTGGAAACGAGATTGCTCCACCTTGCTAATCACGCGATGTTCGAGGCTAAGGTATGGACAATCGTTGAGGCGGAAGACATCACAGTGCGGAAGACATCACAGTCTGGAAGTTCATGCCTTGAGTTATGTCCGACCCGGCACGTCTTTAGAGATCAATCAAGTGCTCTCACCGAGGGCCGACAAATGTGTCCATCTCTGAAATTCCATTCGCCATCGCACCGTTCTAGAACTTGAAAGGCCAGCAGGTCGACAGGAATAGAGCGTAACCCTGAGCGGCGGTGAACTCCTGACGAGTGCGCAACTGGTTGGTTTCGATTGTGACAGCGGCGACCACGTTTTATCCTCTTAGACTCTACCATCCACGGCACTGCTTACTCTTCTGCGAAAAAAGGCCACCATCGATGGAATGTTCGCTATCGGGAACTCCCCCTTCCGCCAGAGCCTATTTCAAGAGTGCCGACTGGCTGTGGGATCCCATTCCCGCTGCCCCTGTTCTTGATCCGCAGTCGTCCGCGATGGTGGAATTGCTGCAGCAGGAATATCACGGTGCAAACCTGTGGAAATTCGGTGTGACGTTGCGTGGTCCCGAGCAGATCACCACGACCACGCCACGCTACACGATTGATTTCGCCATGGTCCCAGAATGGGGCTCCAGCCCGTTCGGTTCCGACACCATGCCAATCCCCGACGGCACGCCGGTGCCGCCTGGTTCTGATGGACACGTGGCGATCGCCGATCCGACCACCAATCAAACCTACAACCTGTGGCGGGCGACGAACCAGGCTGGCCAGTGGAAGGCGTCATGGGGCGCACGGGCGGAACTCGACGGAGATGGTCGGGAACCCCGTGGGACATCCTCAACTGGATCCGGACTGGCCCGTTTTGCTGCGGTCGTGCGCGTAGCAGAGATCGCGTCGGGCCACATCCCGCATGCGCTGTTTTTCTCCACGGATATGGCTGCCCCTCACACCGACTTCCGCTACCCCGCTCCACGCAGTGACGGCAGCAACCCAGCCGGCGTCGCAACTCCGATCCCGGAAGGGGCTCGCATACAACTCAACCCGGACATCGATCTCGACGCCATTTCAGGAATGACGGCTTTCGAGAAGACGGTCGCGAAGGCCTTGCAGACTTACGGTGCCTATTGCGGCGACAACGGCGGCGCACGGATGGCATTCATGTTCGAATTCGAAGGGGGCACCGAGCCCGGCGCGACTTACATGGCAGCAGGCGCGAGCGTCGATGCGTTCGAGATGACCCATATCCCCTGGGGACAGCTTCGAGTTTTGGCCGCCTGGAACGGTCTATGAAAAGCGAATGAATGCGAACGCACACTCACTCCTAGCGGGGCTGGGATCGAGCGCTTCGCTCGCCCAGGTGTGACGTTCCCCTGCGATTCATGCATCGTCATCTTTATCGCGGAAAGAGTCGTCTGCTAGGTTTCTTGATCATGCTTGGAAAACCACTTCTGACAAATAACTTGCTGGCCGAAAGGCAATAAATGATGAAGAGAATGCCTTTGAGGTGGCGTAGAAGATCGCGAGTGTGTTTTTGGCGAAGTTGGCGAAAGTTGCGTCAGAATCGCAGACCCATCTGCCTGATGTCGTGCGTCTTCATTTCCTTGTTGTTGACATTCTGGAACCCGCCTATCGATTTAGTCGATCACCACAAGAGTTTCTCGCAATTGCCCATCGTCTTGCCGAATTTCGATAAAGCGGGAGCTCAAAAGGAGCACGACAAAACAACGGCTGAAATCCTTGAGCGTATCAAGATGAATAACGAATGGTTCCAACGAAAATTTGCTCTCGTGGGTGGACTGCTGGCATATTTAGTCGGCCTGACAGGTGTTGCCGCATACAGACGTACACGTGACGAGAATCCAGACCCAAGCAGGGTTTCGGCGGAAGCCAGTACGGTGCTGCGTGAACTGTTCTTTTCCGATGGCTTCGTCATCGTTTTGGGTATCGCCACAGCGCTCTGTCTGGTCGTTGACATCCATATCCGAGAGAACACTCTGATTACAGATCAGCTTGGGATGTGGATCGCCTACTTCTACGAACCGATGATCATACGCACGTCATTCGATCCGGGCATCTCGAAAGGATACCTCGGGTGGGAACAACTGCTTCGAGTCAATGGCGGTCTGCACAAAGATCAATTTCACGCGATTTTCTTCTGGTCCTCTCTTCACTCACTGACGATGATCCTCTTTTTCTTCTATATGCTCATCCCTGCTTGCAGGCAGCTACCGGCCTGCAAAACTGAACCCGCACCAAATCCGGTAGTGCAGCCCGAAACAGCTAAGAAGGAGAGTGAAAACCCGTTGATTGTCGTGACTTTCTGGACAGTTGCAGCTCTCTACTGGATGTTTGCCATTCCAGCAGATCTGTGCCTGGCGCAGTGGTAATCAGCCCTTTTCCAGGGTTCTCGCCA
>CAIMFH010000166.1 GCA_903840265.1 uncultured Schlesneria sp.
CCGCAACCCCATCTCACGATACAATGAGTCTGTGGACATGCTGAACTCTCCTCTGGAATGTCGTGCCGCTAAACACAACTCCAGGGGTGACCAGCATGTCCGCTTTTTTCAACTCATCCCCCCAAATAGTCGGATGAACCCCATTTTCACGGGAACGACTTGGACGAGTTCGGTCAGCAATCAAGGGATCTTTTATCCCATGTCCAACACGCGAATTGGCGACATCACAGACGGAACATCGAACACTCTACTGTTAGGCGAGAATCTACTAACCCCTGACTCTGCCGAGCGCGACTGGCACGGTCGAATGTATCGCGGGTCTTGGCAAGGCGTTTTGTTTCAGTCGTCAGCGACTCCGAACACGTCGGCAGCAGACGTAATGATTCGCTGCCAGACAAACATCAAAGTCCCCTGCACTAGCAATTCGGGGAGCAACCTAGTGATGTACGCACGCAGCATGCATACCGGTGGTGCCCATTTCGGTTTGGCGGACGGACAGATTCGGTTCATTTCCAATAACATTTCCACTCAGACCTTTGCTGGGTTGGGAACGCGAAATGGAAGTGAAACGATTGGTGATTTCTAACTGAGCGTCTGTCACATCTGGTTGCACGTTCTCACGACCCTAAATGTGCCGCAACCACAGGGCGATCTCTCGTTCTGTGGTTGCTTCGCTATCTAGGCGAGCGGTCATCTTGGATTTTCAACAATTGACTTAGTCTGAGTTTAGAGGAGTTTGCTGTGCGTCGCTGTTTGCTGGCTATGGTCTGCGTGGGCATCTCGATGTTGTCCGGATGTGCTGGTGAGCAGCGTGCTACCTCGTACCCGATCAGTGGAGAGGTGACCGTTGCCGGAAAGCCGATCCAACAAGGGTTAATTACATTCCGCCCGGCCGATGATCCGCGAGACGTTGAAGAAGGGGAGATCAAAGACGGCAAGTATGCGTTTAATGTCAGCGCCGGCCCGAAGAAAGTCGAATTTAAGGCATTTGAGCCCACTGGACCGGTGTTTGATGGCAAGCCTAGTTTGGATCAGGTTCTTGAAGCCAAGTACAACACGGAATCAAAACACACTGTCACGATCGAAGCCGAGAAAGATGGCAAGTATGATTTCAAGCTCGATTGAACTTTCAGCTTGAGATCGACAATAGTGCAGATGCAACTCTGAGATCAGCGTTCGTTTGACTCACCTTTTGCCATTCAATCAGTCACCCGTTGAGGATTCGTATCGTGCTGTCGAACCGCTTGTTTGTCTTATTGATCTGTTGCGCTGTGACGCTGGTTGGCTGCGGAAAAGCGGGCCCGAAGACTGGCAAGCTGTCTGGAACGGTCACGCTTGATGGCACCCCTCTGGAGAGCGGGAGCATCAATTTCATTCCGACGGATGGCAAGGGTGTCACCATGGGAACCAAGATTGTGAACGGGGCTTATAGCCTGGCAGTTCCCTACGGTGAGAAGAAGGTCGAAGTTCGGGCACCCAAGGTCACCGGCCAGCGATTGGCGTATGAGGGCGATCCGAATAGCCCCAAGGTGGACATCATCACGGAGCTTGTCCCTAAACGCTATAACGGTGAATCGGTGCTGGTCATGACTGTTGATTCCGAAGAAGGCGAAATGAACTTTCCGCTCGAGACACCCAAAGACGCCGAGAAGCCGAAAGAGTAGTTTTCAGTCGCATGCGGTCGGCCCCGGGGGTGATTCTGTGCGTCTCCCAGTGATCGCGCGCGATTTTGCTTTTGGGAGGGCGAGGCTCCTGCCCTCCCAATCACGAACTCTGTCTCGCGAGCAATCCGATAGGCCTTCGGAAAATGACTTGTTATCTTCGGGTCCAGTTCCAGACTTCGCGATCCTTAAACGAACGCCATGATTTGGGTCTACCAATCGTTTAAGAATTCGGCGGCAATGGAAGGTGTCGCCTGATTTTGAGGCGATGACGAGGAAGTGCCACCTCGGAGGAGGGCATGTGGCGACTGATTTGTGGCAATTCAGCTGCGAAGGCGGAGCGATTTGCCAACTGGAGGCGATGACTAGCCAGTCAGTAAGTGCGGATGCCCGCATCACTTGGGTCAACACGATTGACATCGTGCATTGGTCGCCCTACCTTGCGTATGGCTATGGGTTTCTGGCCACGACAATTTGGCGTCCGCAGGAAACAATCGACCCCGATGGCACGCACGCCCCAAGATATTACAGATGCAGAACTGGCCGTCCTGAGCCTGCTATGGACGCGCGGACGCAGTACGGTTCGTGAGTTGACTGACATTCTGTATCCGAATGGAACCGGGGCTCACTATGCCACGGTGCAGAAGTTACTCGAACGGCTCGAGATCAAGAAGTTCGTCAAACGCGACCGCAAGCCCTGGCCGCATCAGTTCGAATCTCGCATTGATCGTGAAGAACTGATCGGGCGGCGACTTCAGACGACCGCAGACAAGCTCTGCGGGGGTTCTCTGGTCCCGCTGATGACACATCTCGTGAAAGCTCAGCTGACACCGGAAGATCGTCAATCGCTGCGAGGCTTACTGGATGAACTCGACGCGGGCTTGTCGCTGACCAATGTCGAATAGCTGGTGCATGGACCGTTCTTTCTTCAGGGACTGGACGTTCTCGCTTTCTGGAAGTGGACTGGTCGATGTCCTCATTCGCCTGGATCACTGCTGCCTTAGAGCAACTCGCTGCCGAGGGCCTGCTGCGCCGTCGTCGGGTCACGCGGTTGCTGCCAAACGGTCAATGCGAAATCGGCTCGCGCCGTGTTCTCGACTTTGCTTCTAATGACTATCTGGATCTGGCACGCGATCCCAGAGTTGCTGCGGCGGCGGCAGAAGCCCTGCGCGTCAGTGGAATTGGTGCGCGAGCCAGTGCGCTGGTTTGCGGCCGCACGCAATGGCATGAGCAACTCGAGCATCGGATCGCCAGCTTTGAAGGCCAGGCTGAGGCGTTGCTGTTCCCCACGGGAATGGCTGCCAATATGGGGACGATCGCCGCACTTTGTGGAGCTGACGATCTGATCCTTTGCGATCGATTCAATCACGCGAGCCTGATCGATGGCTGTCGTCTCTCGCAAGCGAAGGTGCGCGTCTATCGCCATGATGACCTGGCAACGCTGGAGCGTGAGTTCACGAAGGGTGATTCCACCCGTCGTCGCTGGATTGTGACGGATAGCGTCTTCAGCATGGATGGCGACCTGGCGCCGCTGCCAGAGCTCTGCAACATTGCCGATCGATTTGACGCGTCTTTAATCGTCGATGAGGCTCATGGAACGGGTGTGTTTGGCGAACATGGACGCGGTGCTTGCGAGGCATTGGGAGTAGAAGACCGTGTACTCGTTCGCATCGGAACGTTGAGCAAGGCGATTGGTGCGCAGGGGGGATTCGTCTCGGGATCGGAGGATCTGATCAACCTCTTGTGGAATCGAGCTCGATCGCAAGTGTACTCGACGGCCCTGTCGCCTGTGGTGTGCGCCGCTGCGACGGCGGCCATCGAGATCATCGCTGCCGAGCCGGAGCGAAGAGTGCGTCTACTGACGGCTTCTCAGTTTTTCCGTGACCAATTGCAGAACGCGGGGATTTCTACGATTGCGGGTTCAACTGGACCGATCGTCCCAGTGGTGCTGCATGATCCCCAGGCCGCAGTCGCTCTTGCGGCGCGGCTGGAGGAGCGAGGCTTTCTGGTCGGCGCGATTCGCCCGCCTACAGTTCCGCGCGGCACATCACGACTGCGAATCGTTGTCACCGCCGCGCATCAGAATGAAGACCTTGTTCGCCTGACGCTGGCAATCCGAGATGAGGCTGCGGTGCTGTCGATTGCGCCCCGCAGCTTTTGATAGCCGAACCCAATCAGTCCAGCGACCAGAAGTCGTCTTCGTTCACCGGCTGAATCGTTGGCTTCGCTGACGGCATCTCATTGACATGCTGGCGCCTTGGCCGAGAGACATGCGATTCGAAGTCTTTGAAAATGTAGGTTTCCAGCATCTGGTCGACTCGCTTTTCGATATTGGTGAGCAAGTCACCTTCGCTCAGCGAGACAAACGTAAATGCGGTCCCTTTCATATCGACCGACGACAGTCGGCCTGTTCGTCCGATTCGATGGACGTAATCATCGCAGTCTTCGGGGATGTCGAAATTGATGATGTGCGAGATGCCGCTGACATCGATTCCGCGCCCCATGACATCGGTTGCAATCAGCAAGCGGATTTCCCCGTCGCGGAACTGCCGCATCACGCGGTCTCGGGCACTTTGTGCCAGATCCCCGTGAATGAACGCCGTGTTCGGAAGTCGGCCGGCAAATCGTCGAAAGACTTCTTCGGCCCCTCGCTTCGTTCGCGTGAAGACGATTGCTTGCTGCGGCCGTTCCTGGATGAGCAACTGAACGAGCACGCGAAATTTGCGATCGGGATCAACCGGGATGTAGTACTGGTCGACAGTCTGAGTGCTGACCGCGCTAATGGACATGTCGATCCGCTCTGGATCTTTCATGTAGCGTCGCGCGAGCCGCTCGACGGGCGGGGGCAACGTCGCCGAGAGCAGCAGGGTTTGTCGTTCAGCCGGACATTGTCGCAAGATCTTTTCGATATCGGGCCGGAAGCCGATGTCGAGCATTCGGTCGGCTTCATCGAGGACGACGAGCTTCAGATGGCCCAGTTGGAGATACCGGCGTGTCATCAGGTCGATCACTCGGCCCGGAGTGCCGATGACGATCTGCGCCCCTTTTTCAAGCTGCGTGATCTGTGGCTTCAGCGGGCGGCCACCGACGCAACAAGCGGTCGATACGTCGTGGTTAACTGACAATCGGACTGCTTCGTCAGCGACTTGCTGGCTGAGTTCGCGGGTCGGCGTCAGGACCAGTAGCTGGGTTCGAGGATCATCGAAATCGATCCGCTCGAGAGCGGGCAGCACGAAAGCGGCTGTTTTTCCGGTTCCGGTGCGAGCCTGACCGATGCAGTCGCGTCCCGTGATGGCCACAGGAATAAAAGCGGCTTGGATTGGGCTGGGAGTTTCGTATCCCACGGTGCGAATTGCCCTTAGGGAATCCTCGCTCAGCCCCAAATCTTCGAAACGGGACGGTACCTGCTCCATAACTTCGGTCAACCAAATCGTCCTTGTAAGGCGCCCGTCACTCATCCGACAGGCAATCAATGATTTAAACAGAATTTTCGGCCTTGACTATAGGTCGAGCACTAGACAAGGTCAATCAAGTCGTTCCGAACCGATCATTTGCCGCCGTCCCGCCTGAGGAGAATTGATGTCAAAGTCAGTGCCGCACCAAATGGCCTTTCTTGTCCGGAAAAGAGCGGCGCCAAGCAGACTGTGGCGATTTTGCGGTTCTCTGTTCGCGGGTTTGTGCCTGATTTCCGCCGCGGCAACGGCGGCTGACTCCACGCAAGCCAAGCCGACTGCTCACGAAAGTCGGCAGATCCACGGTTGGACAATTCAGGTCGATCAACGATTGCTGGACGGCGAGGATGCGGAACTCGGTGATCAGGCACTGCAGTTGATCGCCAGCCGATTGGCCGATGTCAAACTGGCATTGAGTGCCGCCAAGGTGGACCGATTGCAGAAAGTGACAATCTGGCTGGATAAGTCTCACGGCGAATTGCGGGCGGCTCAATATCACCCCAGCGCTGGATGGCTGAAATCGAACGGGTACGACGAGCAGTTGGAGAAATGCGTTCATATCCCGGATGCCGCAGACTTTGTCGGCCGCGGGCATCAGCGAGTTCAGCCGTGGTCGGTGATGCATGAACTGGCCCACGCCTATCATGATCAGGTGCTCGACTTCGAGCATCCCGAGATCAAAGCGGCTTGGGAGCGAATCAAAGAGAGCAAACGATTCGAAAGCGTCTTGCACATCAACGGCAACAAGACTCGTCACTATGCGCTGACGAATCAGAAGGAATTTTTTGCCGAGATGACCGAATCGTACCTGGGCACTAACGACTTTTTCCCTTTCAACCGTGCTGAGTTGAAGCAGGATGAGCCCGAGGTTTATGCGCTAATGGCTCGCATCTGGGAAGATGCGAAATAATAGCAGATGCCAAGTCATTTTGCCGCTGCAGCCGCGTCGGACAGAGGCAAGACCTTCATCGACTGCAATAGCTCATTGAGATCCAGTTTCACGTACGGACGATCTGCTGCTGGCTGCGAATGACTGGCATTGGCAACGTACAGCACGCCGTCTTCCGGTACGAACAGAACATTATGCAGATTTGAGTCCATGGCGACGGGGCGGCACATCAGCGTCTGCGCCGATTCGGCGTCGATACCACCGTGCAATTTGGTCACGCGATTTCGCAGTTCTTCAAGTCGCGAGCCTGCCGAGAGTACCACGGCGTCTTTGATCCCATCACCCAGGCGAGGATGAGATTCACCCGGCATGATGAACTCGACCGATTCGGGATAGGCGGCGACCCCGACTGCCCGATTCGTCTTGCCGTCGGCGAAGACGTAGTAGTATTCGCACGTGCGAGGGCTTGTTTTCCACAGATTGATAACCTCATCGAGAGTCGAGCATTCCTCAAGGGCACGGCGCATTAACGTCGCCATGGGGACTCCGTCCCACTTCCCTTCTCCGCGACCACCCATCTCACCCAGCGAGATCGCCTTCGTATTCATCCCGCTAACGCTGCCGATGAATCCACCGTAGCCCACATTCGCGAACGCGATCTTCCCTTTTGGTGCGACGATGAAAGTTGTCGCCGCATCCTGCAGGCCGATGGTGGTCATGTAGTCGAGAACGCGTCCGTGATAAAGCTTGCCCCCCTGGGTCGCACTCCCAAAGACGGCGAATCCTGAGCAGTGAAACATTTCGGGAAACACATTCACCGCTTCCGCCAGATCGGCATCCAGGCGAAGGCTCTTGGCCAACGCTCGGGTCTCTTCCTTATGATCATCGGGAATGTGTGGTGACAGACGTGCGTACGCTTGTTCCAAGTCATGGCGGAACCAGCGGCCATTGACGACCGTCTGTACAGTGCCGAATGCATTCAGCACAGAGTCGACGCAGCGCATCGATTCATCTCGCAACAACTCACCGTGGGCGGTCCCAATCTGCTCTGGCGTCCCTTCGAGTAGGACGACTCGATGTCCGTCGATCCAACGGAGTTCACCATGTTCGACGCGTCGTCCGGCTTGAGATGGCGAAGTTAAGGTGGGACCGGGAGCGAGAACCTCGGTCGCGCGGCGCACCCCACGTACGAGTTGTCGTTCCAGTTCCGTTCGATCGATCGAGACGGAATTGAAGTCTTTCCAATCGTCGGCGGGCAACAGTGGACCAACAGGGATTCGATTGATCGAGACCTTCGTTCCATTGGCGGTCAGTTCAAGCAGTTGAGACTCGCCAAATTTGAAAGAGACGTTGTTGCCTGCTGTCCAACGTTCAGATTGCGGGTCAAATTTGATTTTCAGGAGCTGGGAAAGGATCAACGCTGTCGCGGCAGGGTCGCCGTTTTTTAGCAGTGGCGCATACACTGAAACTAAAGATGCCGGGCTGACCAACCGCGATATGATTCCTTTTGGGGAGAGTTGATCCTTAGCGTCCGTCTCGCCTTTTCCGATGAACACCACCTTGTGATGCGGCAGCGCAAACGCAGTGGCGTCGCGACGGCGGCGAATGATCACGCTGTATTGCGGGTGGCTGAGATCCAGATCAAACGACTGGTCGTCGAACCGGACCAACCGCATTTCCACGGGAACGGTCGTTCGATCGATATTCACTTCGACGCTGGCAGAGAATGCGAATCGAGATTCTTTTCCGCCCACAAGTCGGAGAAGTGGCTGCAGCCCGGACGACAGTTTTTTCGTACTGTCCTGGGCATTGACCGCGGACGGCATCGCCAATCCGACCATCATCGCAAATGCGACCGTCCACCGAGCGTACGCCATGATGCAATCTCCAGGGAAGCAAGTGTTCGCCAGCACTACCCGCAATGACGAGACGACGTTTCGAAAAAGCTTGAAATGAGATTGGTGAACTGCACGGCCATAATATGCCGATTTGGCGGCCAACGCATCACCAGAAATTGCGAGCAAGGATTGCGACTGGCGGTCGTTGCATCGCGCGCCAAGAAAAATCACGTGCTGAGGTGGGCTCGATCAGTTGAGAGCAACCAGTGGCGGTGAGCGGGTGGCAGCAAAAGTTTGTCGCGACTCCGAGCAAAGAGACGGCGCATCAACGGAGTGACGATGCCTTGCTCGCCGCGGTTGGATTCTCGAGACCCTGCCATCATGCGGATACGTGATGGAAGATTGTGGCTGGCAATACCATCACTTCCCAGTTTGAAATCACGACATGGCGAGAACAATGCTGAACTCGCGGCCTGATTCCCTTGAAGATGTCGAAGGCCCGCAAACGCAAGAAGCGTTGTCGTTCGACATCCATGAGCGTATTAGCGCGAGCTTCCGATCACGAGCGAAGATTGTGCATCTTCGAGTGACGCATCCGCGGAAACGAGGTTTCGTTTCACTCCGATCTTCTTGCGCAACGTCATGCGAGAGATCCCCAGGATACGGCTCGCACGCAGGTAATTCCCGCGGCAATGGGCGACGACCCGACGAACGACTTCGCGTTCGACTGGTTCGATCACAATGCGATAGACATCCTCATTGCCTTCTGCAAGCAACTGAGCAACGCGCTCAGCAATCGCCTGGTCAATTGAAGGTTCTCTTAAAAATGTTTGGTCGTTAAATGTTCCGGCAACTGCTTCGGTCATTGAGTCACTCCAATTGAAAGATGCACTGACCCTTCCTGGCGCTGAAAACACCATGCCAAAGCGAAATCCTTCACTTGAGGTCTGGAAAAATGACAATTTGGATATTATTTAACCACAAAATGAGTCATTACTGGCCATATTATGGTTCTGACAAAGGCTTCTGAATGATCATCGTGGTCGATCCAAGAACGAAGTGGCACCTTAAAGACCACTTATCCAAAGTTGCAATTTACCGGATCGACTGACTGTGCCGACTGTTTCGCCTAGCGAATTGGTGGCGGATGAATCGATAGAGGCTGTCGAACTGCTCGACTTCAGATGCATCGTCCATCGGCGACGATAGCAACTGCACAATGGACGACACCGACATCCTGCAGTTGCCACAAAATCCGGATTGGACCGCGACGCTGCAGGTCTATTACGACTTGCAACAGCAGTTGCGCGGTCAGTCGGCAGAAGCGGGTGTCTGGATCGCTCGACAGACCGAAATCCCAGGCGTTGCCACTGACGCGTTGTCCGCAATCCACGGCAATTTGATCGCTTTTGGGATGTTGAAATTCGACGTCGGCGGTCGCGACGTCGGCATTCAGTACCAAGTGACACATCAGGGGCGACGAGTCTTATCTGGTGAAGTCGAGACAGCAGAAGTCGCTGAATCGGCGTGATACGGTGTCAGCTTTTCTCGAGAGCTGCGATGATCCGCTGAAGGTTGTTTTCTACGACAACGGGTTCATTGGCATAAGTCGCTCGCTGTACGCCTCTTGATCCCAGCTTCGATTCGAATAGAGCCGCGTCGCCCGAATGGTATGCGACTGTCGCATCCGGGTCTTTCAATTGATGCCCGGTCAGGATGCAGACGACTCGATCACTTGGGGCGATGACTCCTTCGGCGCGTAGAAGCTTTGCTCCAGCGACGCTGGCGGCACTGGCCGGTTCGCACCCGAATCCGCCGGCTCCGACCTGAGCTTTCGCATCGAGAATCTCTTGATCGGTGACCTGTCGCACCACGCCATCACAAATGTCCAAGGCGCGCAAACACTTCTTCAGGTTCACGGGACGGTTGATCTCGATGGCGCTCGCCAGTGTGGAGGCCTTGCGGTTTGCGGCGTCCATGTCCGCAAAGAAGGCGTCGATGGTGCCATCCTCGGACATCCCACCATCCCACCGAACTCCCTTTTCTTCGTAGAGTTGATAGAGCGTATTCGCGCCAGCGGCATTGATCACGGCCAATCGCGGAATACGATCAATCAGGCCCAGTGTTTTGAGTTCCGCGAATGCTTTTCCGAAGGCCGACGAATTCCCGAGATTTCCACCCGGGACGACGATCCAATCGGGAACCTGCCAATTCAGGCCTTCGAGAACCCGATACATGATGGTCTTCTGACCTTCGAGCCGAAATGGATTCACACTATTGCAGAGGTAGATACCTCGCTCGCCAGCGACTTCACGGACGCGATCCAGGGCGTCGTCGAAATCACCCAGGACCTGCAAGGTCTTGGCATCGTAATCCAACGCCTGAGAAAGTTTGCCAAAGGCAATCTTGCCGCTGCCGACAAAGACCACCACCTTGAAGACTTGGGTGGTGCTGGCATAGATCGCCAGGGACGCGCTGGTGTTTCCAGTCGAAGCACACGCCGCCATTTTCGCGCCAACCATACGAGCGTGGGTCGATGCTGCGGTCATGCCGTTATCTTTGAAGCTGCCTGACGGATTCAGGCCTTCGTACTGTAAGAACAGGCTGCCCGGCTTCATCCCCACAAAATTGCCGACGGCCGTATTTTGCTGGAGAATCGTCTGGCCTTCGCCAATGGTGACGATGTCTTCATCGCGTGCAAACGGCAGCAGATCGCGAAATCGCCACACGCCGCTGAAGTCCAATGGATTACGGCGATTGGTCCAGCGGGCTTCAAATTCACGAAGAGACTTCGGAACCTTTAGCTGGTCCCATTCATAGTCAATATCCAGCAAGCTGCCGCAATCGGGGCACGATGTCAGTACTTCACTCACATCGAATGTGGCGAGGCAAAGTGGGGCAATACAACGTTGAAGGGCGTGCATAGAAGATCAGGATCGCGATAAGAGACTATGAAAAAATCAGCCTCGTTCTTCCAAGGCTTCAAAGGAACGATCAGCGGGGCCCGAGTAGGTGCCGCGCGGACGAATCGGATGAGTCGACTGTTGCTGTTCGATGTAGTGCGCTGCCCAGCTGACCATTCGACTGATTGCGAAAATCGGAACGAACAAATCGGCATCCAAGTCCAGGTAGTGCAGCAATCGCGCAGCAGGCCAATCGAGGCTGGGGAGGATCTGCTGTTCATCCCAGACTGCGGCTTCAACAGCCGAAGAAACTTGTTCGAGGCCGGATCGGCCAAATTCGTCGGCGACTTTGCGACAGAACGGCGTCAACAATTCAGCGCGCGGGTCACTCGTGCGGTAGACGCGGTGCCAAAAACCTGGGATTCGCTCGTATTGTTCCAGGACCGCCCGAACGATGGCCCGGGCCGCTTCGGGACGACCGACAGCTTCGAGAATATCGATGATTTGACGTCCGGGACCGCCATGCCAGACCCCCTTGATGGCGCACATCCCACCGATCACCGCCGAATAGAAATCAGCGCGTGTTGAGGCAATGACGCGAACAGCGCACGTCGAAGGGGCAAATTCGTGTTCGGCGGTCAGGATGAGCAGTGCATCGAGCGCACGATCGGCCATAGCGGTCGGTTCGCGCCCCGTCAGCATCCACAGAAGATTTCCCGCGTAACTGAGATCATCTCTTGATTCGATGACTTCCTTGCCACGAGTGTGACGGAAGCGAGTCGCCAGCAGAACTGGCAACTGGGCCATTAACCGTTGAATGATTTCCCAGGCTGCTGCCGGGCTGGCGTCGTCGTCCAGATTCTCTGACAACGCGATCAGGCTGACTGCTGTGCGCAGGACATCAATTGCCGATGCATTTAATGGGATCTGCTCGATCCACGACAATAGGTCGGGTTCGGGGACAGATGCTTCTGTCAGGACAGCCTGTAGATCGGCCAATTGTTCTTGTGAAGGCAACTCGCCGCGAATGACGAGGAAGGCGACTTCGAGGAAATTCGATTGCTCGACGAGTTCTTCGATCGCGTATCCGCGGTAGCGCAGTCCGTGGTCGATCGCCGAAATTGCCGTCGCAGGGACGGGCAGTCCACGGTCATTGGCCAGTGGAGGCGAAGGATCTGTCATACGAGGAAAAACCGCGGTAAGGAGGCTGTGAAGACGAAGTTAGGTGGGCATTGTAGCGGGACATTCCATGAGGGGGGATGCTGGAAACGATCACTCCTCTGAAATCCGCAAGACATCGATCCGCCGCGCTGAGACGGTTCCGGTCGTTGCAGTTGTATCGGCTACGCCGGATTTCGCTTTATTTGAGCCGAATTGCCGACGATCCCGCCGTCTGCGGCCATGCGTGGACAGCGGAATGGTCCGCTTCAGTAAATCGAAATAAAGAATTTACGGGACTGGGGTTTAGGATCACTGGCAGTTCGCTGACCACCGCGACAAAATAGAGATGTCGACGCATTGTATCGCCTTTACACGAGTGCCTCCTGATTAGGGACGGTAATGCCGCGGCTGTTGCTGGTGGAACACGATGCCGCGCGCCGGGATGCCTTACAGTTCATCCTGGCCGAGGCCAGAATTGATGTCATCGCGAGCACTGACCACGCGGAAGTGCTGCAGCGTCTGTCCGCCCAGGACATTGATGTGCTGCTACTGGGCGATGATAATCTGCGACTTCTTGATGATTTGCCGCGCCAAGACGATGGCAGCCTGGCCGTTGCCGTCCTGACATTAATCGACCCCGTCAATGCCGCCGGTATTTTGGCGAGCCTTTCCACCGGCGTGCGCGGGATTATCTCCCGAGACCGGCCCGCCAGCGAAATCATCGGCAAGATCAAATCGTTGCTGCGGCCCGTGGAGCCCAACGTCACCAATCCACATCAGGTAACGATCTCAGGAGATGACTCGCTACAAGATCGCACTTATCGGCAACAGGATCTGGTCGAGGCGCTGGAGTCCGCCTGCGACGATATCGCCCGACTGCAGCAGCGTTACGAGGACGAGCTTGCGCAACGTCGCAAAGTTGAACTCGCGCTAATGGAGTCGGAAGCGTTCTATCAGTCGCTGGTCGAAACGTTGCCGCTGGCAATGTTACGCAAAGACCTGCAGGGACGCTTTACTTTTGCGAATCGACTGCTGTGCGAAGCCTTGCGACGAACGCCCGACGAGATTGTCGGCCGAACGGACTACGATTTTTTCCCGCGCGAACTGGCAGAAAAATATCGCAGCGACGACCGGCGAGTCGTCGAATCTGAGCGCGATCTGGAAGTAACAGAAGAATTTCAGACCCCGACCGGTGAGCGGCGCTATACGCATGTCGTCAAAACGCCGGTCTACGACGCGAAGGGCAACCCGGTCGGAATTCAGGGGATCTTTTCCGATGTCACGGAAAAGAAGCGAGCTGAAATCGAACTCAATCAGACGCGAGCCCGTTTGCAAGCGGTGCTGGACGCGGCCACGCAAGTCTCGATCATCGCCACGGATGTCAACGGCGTCATTGACGTTTTCAATGTCGGGGCGGAGCGAATGCTGGGATACACCGCCGAGGAAATGGTGGGACGACGAACGCCAGAGATCATTCATTCGGCAAGTGAGATTCTGGCTCGTGCGCAATCGCTGTCGCAGGAACATGGCGGGACCATTTCCGGTCTTCAAGTGTTTACCGAGAATGCACGACGAGGGCGGCCAGATGAAGGCGACTGGACGTATATCCGTAAGGACGGCAGCCAGCTTTTCGTCAATCTGGTCATCACCGCTCGACGAGATCGCGATGATCGCGTGATCGGCTATCTGGGGATCGCCACGGATATCACGGCTCGTAAGCGAGCCGAAGCCGACATGCTGAAAGCGAAAGAGGCTGCCGAAGCCGCAAATCGGGCGAAGAGCGATTTCCTGGCCAATATGAGCCACGAAATCAGAACTCCAATGAATGCCATTATCGGCATGACTGAGTTAGTGCTGGATACGCCGCTCAGCCTGCCTCAGCGCGAATATCTTTCCATGGTACATGAGTCCGGCGAATCGCTGCTCGCTGTGATCAATGACATCCTGGATTTTTCGAAGATCGAAGCGGGAAAGTTAAGCCTCGAACGCGTGCCATTCAACGTTCGCGAAGTCTTGGGAGACGCGCTGAAAACGCTGTCGCTGCGAGCACATCGAAAACGGTTGGAACTGGTGTGTCACGTGGCACACGATGTTCCCTTCGCGGTTGAAGGTGACCCGCATCGTCTCAGGCAGACGGTGATCAATCTGGTCGGCAATGCGATCAAATTCACCGAATCGGGCGAAGTCGTTCTCGATGTCGCGGTCGAGCGATTTGAGGATGGCGGGCCCATGCTTCAGTTCAGTGTGATGGACACCGGGGTGGGAATCCCCCAAGAGAAAATGGACACGATCTTCGAAGCGTTCGAGCAGGCCGACACGTCGACGACTCGTCGATATGGCGGGACGGGGTTGGGATTGGCGATCGTTTCCCGCCTTGTCGATCTGATGGATGGAAATATCTGGGTCGAAAGCGACGTTGGCCAAGGCAGCAACTTCCACTTCACCGCTCGCTTTGGATCGGCCAGCGCGGAAGTATTGCCCAATGTGGCGGATATTTACCCCCCACTTCTGCGAGGTCTACGAGTCCTTGTCGTCGACGACAACGCGACAAGTCGGCGTATTCTGAGCGAAATGCTGACCAATTGGGGCATGCAGCCGATCGCTGTTCCAACTGTCTCCGAGGGAATCGCGGAACTAGAGCGTTCTTCCGAGCAGGGATCGCCCTACGCGCTCATTCTGACCGACTCGAACATGCCCGGGCAGGACGGGTTTGAGCTGGCGAAGCAGATCCAAGCTCGAAAGGGGCTCTGCGGAGCGATGATCATGATGCTGACTTCTGCAGATCGGTCAAACGATCTGTCGCGATGTCAGGAACTGAATATTTCTGCTTATCTGGTCAAGCCAGTGAAGCAGTCGGAACTGTTGGACTCCATCGTGCAGGCCGTCGGAGTGAACACGGCATTTGCGGGGTCAGCAGTCTCTCCGTCGGCACCGGGCCGGACGGCATCGGTCGCGAAATCGATCTTGCTGGCCGAAGACAGCCTGATTAATCAAAAGCTGGCGATTGGATTGCTCGAGCGCTGGGGCCATCGGGTGACGGTCGCAAGCAACGGCAATGAAGCTGTCCGGCTGTCGGGCAATGAGGAATTTGACCTGATTCTGATGGACGTTCAAATGCCCGAACTGGATGGCTTGGACGCAACTCGTGAAATCCGCAAGCGAGAAGAAAAATCGGGAATACATCTGCCCATCATCGCGATGACAGCACATGCCATGAAGGGTGACCGAGAACTGTGCCTGGCGGCAGGAATGGACGGATACCTCATGAAACCAATACGTGCAGAACAACTCTTTCGTCAGATCGAAGACGCGACGGATGATCGGCTTCCTGCCGAGCCGAGGGAGAAAAACCAAGTGGACCAGATCAACGGGCTGGTGAACTGGACTGTCGCCAATCGAGCCGTGAATGGTGACAGCGAATTGCTGAAACAGGTTATTGCGGCATTTTTGTCTGAAGGTCCACAATTGCTGTCGACGCTGGAACATGCCTATGCCGAGAATGATGGCAAGCGGTTTCAGCGGGCGGCTCACACACTCAAGAGCGCACTCCGAACCTTTGGCGTGGACAATTGCAATGCCGCCGAAGAATTAGAACTGGCCGCCAAGAATGGACTGAGCACTATCGAGCCAACGCGGATTGCCGCGGTCGTGGCGCAGGTCCAGCCAGTGTTTCTGGAAATGGAGCACCACTTGCGCACGAACTCTGCGAATGGTACGATTCGATAGAAATACGAGGATTCGTTTCAGAGAGCGGCAATTCAGGCAACAATTTACCAGAGGGAATGTCATGCCGACAGTTCTCGTCGTCGATGACTCTGCAACGGATCGAATTCTCGCGGGTGGTCTGCTGGCCGACCGCGGCGATTTCGATATCGAGTACGCCGTCGACGGCAGTGATGCGATCGTCAAGATGGAATTGCATGTTCCTGACATCGTCTTGACGGACATGGATATGCCGGAGCTGAACGGATTGGAACTGGTCGCCGTCATCCGCAAGGCCTACCCATTGGTTCCCGTCGTTTTGATGACGGCCCGCGGCAGTGAAGAACTTACTCTCAAGGCATTGCGCGCGGGTGCGTCCAGCTATGTTCCGAAACGGCAACTTAATACGGAACTTTTGGACACCGTGAACCAAGTCTATTCGGCAGCCCGCGAAGATCGCGGCCGAATCCGATTGATGCGTCGCATGACTGAGCAACAAGTGCAGTTTACGATCGAAAATGATCACGAATTGATCTCTTCACTGGTTCAGTACCTGAAAGATGGCGCTGCGGGGATGGGAATTTGTGATGAAGGGGAACGCGTTCGAACTGGTGTCGCGTTGCAAGAAGCCCTGACAAACGCTTGCCTGCACGGAAATCTGGAAGTCGACTCGGCTCTGCGTGAAGTGGATCATCGTCAATACTACGAGTTGGCTCGAACTCGAATGACGCAGCCTCCGTACTCACTAAGACGGATTCACGTGAGTGCGCGCTACAGCCCCGAGGCGGCCGTATTTTGTATCCGAGATGAAGGGCCAGGATTTAATCGCGAATCGCTGCCGGATCCCACGGACCCCACCAATATCGAACGGCCGTGTGGACGCGGATTATTGTTGATGCAAACGTTCATGGACGAAGTCAAATACAACGAGGCAGGGAATGAGGTTACGATGATCAAGCGGCACCGTGGTCTGTCGACTGGTCGCAATCAGGGGCCTGAACGATGAATTCCAGCAAAGTCTTTCGAGTTTCGTTGGCGGATGACGCCATGATCGTCGAGTTGCTTGGTGTTGTCAGCAGCTTGGCGGATGACAGTATTACGCGCGAGTTGGATACGGTGCGTCAGCGACTTCGCACCAGCGCGTGCAGCGGAATTGTGATCGATTTCGGGCAGGTCGCCTATTTCGGCTCCAGCATGCTGGAAGCGATCCGTGCGCTCTGGAATGACCTGACACCGAATGAGGGTCGCCTGATTCTCTGCAACGCCTCTGAAGTCGGCCGCGAGATCCTGCAAGTGGCCAAGTTTGATCATATCTGGCCGCTGGTCGAAACCCGCGAGCAGGCTCTGCAGTTATTGAAGGCGTGACCTTCGTCGATCTTGTTTTATGTCGCAGTCGAGTTAATACCGATGACCCGTATCAGCCCTGAAATCGACCTTCAAATCGCTCGCTATGCCGCCGGTCCGGCAGAACTGCGTGCCGCGATCGGAAATCTTTCCTGCGACCAGGTTCGCCAGCAAGCCGCTCCCGGAAAATGGAGCGTGCTGGAAGTCGTCTGCCATCTTTCGGACTTCGAACTGGTATATGCTGACCGGATGAAACGGATTCTCGCCGAAGAGCGACCGACGATGTTCAGCGGTGATCCCGATCAATTCGCTGCCGCGTTGGCCTATGATCAGCGAGACTTGGAAGAGGAACTGCAGGTGATCACCGCGGTCCGTCAGCAGATCGTCCGGTTGCTGCGGACCTTGGATGCCAGCGCCTTTGAACGCGAAGGCATCCACACGGCTGATGGACCATTGACGCTGGCGACGCTTCTGAAGCGGATCGCCGGCCATATTCCGCATCACGCAGAATTCATTCGGCAGAAGCATCAGAACCTTTAGTGCGGGTCGCACTTCCGTGTCGGCGGCGGCTTTGCGTTGCCAGTGTCTTGCTGATGTGTCGCAGAGTAAACCATCCGTGGCGGCGCTGAATGTTGCACAGGCTCGTCCCCCGATCAAAGCAATCGCAGCGACGCGAACACACTGGTGGCCCAGAGCAGCCACCAGTAGCACCCAACCTGAAATCCAGCTCTTCGGCGTTAGTACGGCTCAACGATCGGTAGTCCGGCCGCAGTTATTTCTGTGGCATGGGCTGGATCGGCTTGTGAAATCGGCGTTGGCGACGTTGCGATTTGCGGTGGTGACATGATGGGCTGGCCAGCCAGTTGTGGTGCCATCATCGGTGACGAAATGAAGGTCGGCTGTTGGCCGATTGGCATCGCCGCTGTGACAAAACCGGACTGCATTCCACCCGCGTCTGCCATGCCATAGCTTGGCAGTGGGTACGCGGTCACTTGCTCCGTGGCATCATGTCGATGGTGACGGTGCCGATGACGACGCGTAGACGGCTCATCAATCGCGATCGCCTCACTCGATACCGTTCCGACATTCTGGACCATCATTGGCTGACCGGCAGCCATCGGCATCTGATTCATGCTGGCCAGGCTGACCGGCACATTGTTTTGCATGAGTGCCGAGCGATTCAAATTCGTCGAGCTGGAACCTCTCACCGTTGCCAGGCGTGAGCGAACTTCGGGCTGACCCCAGCGAGCCTGCAGCGATCGCTGATAATAAGATGCGGCTTGATCTGACTGGCCGGTTTGGTGGTAAAGTTGTCCCATCTGCGCGAGAGCGGCAGGATGATTTGGCTTGATCTGCAAAGCTTGCTGCAACGATTGCTCCGCAGCAGCCATATTACCCGTCTCCCGCTGGAGCCAGGCTTGTTCGACATAGGTTTCTGGCACGTACGGCTGCGTGTCTCGCCATTCGGTGAGCAGCGTGTCTGCTTCTGCCGTTCGTTGCTGCGAAACTAAGATCTGTGTCAAGGCGTGATAGGTCGGCTGGTGCATCGGTCCGACAGTCAGGTTATGTCGCAGGACCTGCTCCGCGGCTTGCGTGTCGCCTTGCTTCTGCATGGCCATCGCCAGGTTGTGGCGATAGTCAGGGTTGCGGGGCGAATCGATCACGGCACGTTCGAATTCGCCTCGTGCCATCGAGTAATTACCTTTTTGGTAGTACCCCATTCCTGAATTGTTCATGACCCAGCCGCTCGTTCGGCAGCAGCCCGAGATCGTCATCAAAAGGCACCACAAACCGATCGCTCGAACGACATCAGTCGATCGCGGAAAATTCTGTCTGACTGTGCGCATGTTGCCGCAACTCCTGGCTCGCGGAGGAATTCTCAGATGGCGTGGCGGGACTCGCCGTTCGCAACCTGTTTGGCTTATCAAATCGTGATGTGAGGGAAGATTGGAGGCGGAAAGATAGTTCAGCCGTCTGTGACCAGCAATACGGGTTTGTTCCGTTCAGACCTGCAAACCCCTGAAAACTTGATTTTTTCCTGCGGTTCGCGGCGGAAATCGGCAGATCAGTACAGTACGAAATCGAACTACGGCAACCACTGCCGGAACACCATGCTGCGCAGTTCACCTTGTTCGACTTCCCTTCTCTAGCTACGCTGCCTTCCATCTGAGACGACGCATGCTATCCGGCGTGTATCAGGGAGGCTCAGATTCAATTTGACCGCAAGGACTGATCCATGAACAAGAATTTGATCGTTGCCGTAGCAGCGGCGGTTATCGGGTGGGCTCAATTTGGTTGGACTCAGGATCTCACTCTGGGTTCCAAAGCGCCAAAACTGGAAGTGAAGAAATTCGTCAAAGGTGAGCCAGTTAAGGGTTTCGAGAAGGGCAAGACCTACGTTGTCGAGTTCTGGGCGACGTGGTGCGGCCCCTGCCGTGCAACAATTCCCCATCTGACGAAGCTGCAGAAGCAATACAAGGACATTGCGTTCATCGGCGTGGCAATCCTCGAAGAGGATCAGGACGAAGTCATCAAATTCGTCGAAGAGATGGGCGACAACATGGATTACCGCGTCGCGATTGATCAGGTTCCGGACGATGGTGACAGTAGCGATGGAGCAATGGTCAAAAACTGGATGGAGCCATCGGGACAGCAAGGAATCCCCACTGCATTTATCGTGAATGGCGAAGGCTTGGTGGCATGGCTGGGACATCCCGGTGAAATCGACGAACCGTTGGAGAAGATTGCTAAGGGAACATGGGATCTGGCCGCCGAGGTCAAGAAAATGAAGGCGGTTGTTGCCGAGCGAAAAAAGATGGAGGCGGCAAAGGCCAAACTCGGGAAGCTCTACGCTGAATTCGAGGAGAGCGGTGACTTCACCGAGTTGGTGAAGGAGTTGGACGCGGTTGCCAAATTGCTTCCGGAGCACGCTTTGCAGTTCTTGCTGGTGAAGCTCAATGTGCTATCCAGCCCAAAGGGTGATGTCGATCAGGCGTTGACCGTCGGAAATGCGCTGATTGAATCCGATGATGTCGGCGAGAACGCAGATGCATTGAACAACATCGCTTGGATGCTGGTGACGCCCGATCGAGAAAAGAAGGCCGATCCCAAGCTGTTGAAGTTTGCGCTCAAGGTCGCCTCGAAAGCGGACAACTTAGAGAAAAATCAGAATCCCTCGATCGCCGATACTTTGGCGAAGGCCTATTTCGATAATGGGATGCTAGAGAAGGCGGTAGCGACTCAGGAACGTGTTGTCGAACTCATCCCTGGGACCGCGTTGGAGAACGACCCGTCGGTGAAAAAGCGATTGCGTCAATACAAACGTGCCCTTGAGGCCGCTTCCAGCCCCTCAAAGTAGTAACTACCGCGTGGCGGCCGGAAATCGAAGTCGATTTCCGGCTGTCTCATGTGGTAAGCCTACTCATTGGCCGCTGTTCACCCCTTCTTCGGGTGACTATTCATCACGCGATTGACAACGATCTTAATGCCATGGATTCCTCGCACGACCTCGCACAAGTCGATTTCGTCGTCGTTGGATTCCAAAGCGCCGTCTAAGAAAATCGCGTCACGATCGCATTGATGAACGCTCAGTCTCGTGAACTTGAGGGACGGATGGTTTTGCAGCCGATGCAAAACTTCGCATTCCACTTCATGAGGAAGGAACTCCTCATTCGTCGCTGCATCGTTAGATTCAGCGACTGTTGATTGGACAGGATTGGCGGGAAGCTTCATACCATTCCTCCTTGCAGTACAGTGCGCCAGTGGTTTTCACTCAGGCCCGCAACTCCACTCTAGCCAATGGCGGCAAGATCGCGAGTAGATTCCGAAGGTTTTCATCAATATTCTACGATTCGATCGTGGGATGCTTTACCAATTTCACCAAGTGGCCAAGTCGCGATAGCGAAATCCTCACCTCGCAGATGATCCGACCACATCGGAGAATTGACGATGACAAGCGCGCGATTACCGACACAGGCTGATCGGTTTCTCGGCTGTTTCCTGGGGCAGGCAATCGGCGATGCGGTCGGCAGTCCGGTGGAAGGAATGTCCGCCGAAATGATCTATCATTTCTTTGGTGACAGTGAAGCGTTGATGACGCTCCCCGGCGATCGCCAACTTCACTACACAGACGATACTGAGATGCTGATCGGTGTCGCGCAAACTTTGCTCGAGCATGGCACGATCGTTGAAGAAACTTTGGTCGCTCGGTTTGTCGCCAACTTGAGCCCCGCGCGCGGGTATGGCCCCGGAGCGATCCGGATTCTGCAGGCGATGTCCGAGAGGAGGGACTGGCGACATCTGACCGCCACGATTTTTCCAGGTGGCTCTTATGGAAATGGGGCTGCGATGCGCGTCGCTCCCGTGGGCTTGGTTTTCAGCGGTGATCTGGACCGAGTTTGGGAAGAGGCACGACTGTCCTCGTTGTGTACCCACATTCATCCGCTGGGAATCGAAGGAGCACAGTTGTTGGCAATCGCGATTGCCTGGCAACTGCAGCATCCTGTGTTCGACTCGGCGGCGATGTACACCGAACTGATTCGCCGCGCGACCACCGACGAATTTCGGTGGCTGCTTTCGACGTCGGCATCACTGTCCATCGACGATTCGGTCAGCATCCTTGGAAACGGGATCGAGGCGCAACGATCCGTTGTCACATCTATCGCGTGCTTCGCTCTCAGTCCCGATAGCTACGTCGATTCGGTTGGCCGTGCGATCGGATTGGGAGGTGACACGGACACGTTGGCAGCGATGACAGGAGCCCTCAGTGGCGCACACTTGGGAGTCTCCGAATTGCCAGCCCAATTGGTCCACCAGTTGGAGAACGGCAAGAACGGGCGGGATGTCATTGCGATGCTGGCGCAACGTCTACACGATCGAACGAACTCCGTCGTCGAGTCAAATTGAATGCGTCTCGTGGCGGTATAAAAAAGCAAGCCGGCTGGCCCTACGGGGGGCCAGCCGGCTGGAGCGACGGCGGTCCGGGTCTACCACCGTCACCTCAATCTCGTGAAGTCGCTCCTGTGGGCCGAATCACGACAGGCGAAAGAACCGCCGGTTCGCTGACTCGGAAGGGCGACAAGATCTCATCTAGCTGCAGGGGCTTTCCTGATTGGGCGGCAAGTCGTTTTCTGGCGATGACATGACTGCGAGCAGAGACTTCCAGGAACTGCTGGCGCTGGGCTCCAGTGACCCCATCCAGTTTATTACCGATGTTCTCGATCCAACCGGGATGTTTCGCCATCGCTTGCGTCATCAGGTGGACATACAGCGAAATCTGCTTGAAGTTACGATCGGCGATTGAATGGCTGACTGGCGAGATCACTCGCGCCACTGTTTCAACAGCCTGCGAAGGGAATTCGACGAAGACGTCACCGGAATGGGTGGCGACGACGCGACCGTCAGCTTCTTTGGTGAATGATGTCTGCAACCGCATCACTGAGCGCGCGGTAATTGGTTTGGGAAGCAACGGACTCTTAAATGCACCGTCACAGTGAATCACGGTTTCCGTTGGTGTCTGGCGCAAGATCTCGATGCGACCGACTGAACCGTCGCCAGCGTCGGCGTTGTAGCAACCGGCGCCAACACTCGTCAGCTGGAACTTCGAGATTTCCATAGCACGCCATGTTGCCACGGTCACGTCAGGGTTGCGCAGGAAATAGTTGTAGACATCTGGGTCTGCTTCAAAGGTCAGTGTCGGCATCCGGCGAAACATCGCTAAGTTATTCAGGATCCGATTGACCTTCGTCGTGGCATCAGCAGATAGTTCCGCGGCTTGCAACTCAACGATCGCTTGCTTGCGAACAGCGTAAGAGGACGAGCCTGCCTTCGCGGTCAAAACGCCCAATGATTGGAATGCCGCATCAAGCTCGGCGTCTGCAGAAATCGTACGTGATCCGGCCAACTCGGCCCCGTCACGCGTTGGCAAATCAGCGGCGAAGGCATGGCTTCCGAAGGTCAGCCCGTAGACTGCTCCTGCGAGAAGCGCGCTTCGCCACCAATGTCGGTGAGAACGAGTCATCCAGGTCTATCCCCCTGTGTCGGTCGTCGCATCACTGGACGAACGACAACTGGCCGTAGAGACTGGCACAGTTGTACCGGTTTCCAACAGATCGCTTGGCTTGTCGCTCACCTACAATTTCCGATCGCGGTGAGTGACAGTGATCTTGGTTGCAGGTTTCATCGGCACAACCGCTAGGACCGGAATAGACAATCTATCTTGTCGGCGGTTGGTTCGCAGACGAATGAAAAGTAGCCCGAAAACTCAGCGGGAATCGCCCAAATGCCCCAGCCATTGTCAGAGCTGATTCAGAACGTGGCGGATCGAATCCGGGCGACGAACACGCCCGTCGTTTTCGCCGAAAGCTGCACCGCAGGATTGATTTCCGCGAGTTTGGCCAGGATACCCGGCATCTCCGAATTCCTCTGTGGGTCTGCCGTCGTCTATCAAGTGCCCACCAAAACGGAGTGGCTAGGGATCAGTTCCGAATTCATTCAGAATGAAGGAGTCGTCAGCGAAAAAGTTGCAGAGTCAATGGCCACAGGCGTGCTCCAACGTACACCCGCATCTAAGTTGGCTGCTTCAGTGACCGGCCACCTAGGGCCTGGTGCTCCGTCCGATCAGGATGGGCTAATTTACATTGGTATCGCGGTGCGAAATGGCACTGAAGCCGATGTCCAAATCTTCCGGCACATTTTGCCTGCGGAGATGACCGGCCTGCCAATCGCTGGTGTGGAGACATTGCGCGAATGGCGGCAATGGAAGGCTGTTGAAGAAGTGCTCACTCATGTTCAGCAGGCGCTTGAAGTCCCGTAGATACAATGAGTTCAGCTAGTCACACGCTCGCGTTACTCATCCAATGTCGGAGCGGGTGGTGGCGGAGTTTGCTCAGGGAGCGGCGTATCGACTGGTTTGGCCGACGGCGTCCAGTTCTTCGGCTCACCTAATGTATCGCTCGGGAACGAGTAAGGGTTCGCCGGCGGATACAGATTGCAGTCATCGAATCGATCGTAACAGCCTAGATAGCAGATGTCTCCGCCGAGTCGGCTGTTGATGGGACCACACCAATCGGGTTTGCCTGCGCGGCTGATATCCAGCTTTGGCTTGTACCAATTGTCAAAATAAACATGTGTATCGCTGACATCATCAATGACGTTGGCATACGGATTGAGTAAATTGCAGGCGCGGCAACCCGTCAGGCTGCTGGCCAGAATCAATCCCGTGATGGCGATGCGACGAATCATCCTGATTCCGATCTGAAATGCACGTGGTTTGATAAACGTGCGTCTCAGAGCCATCGACTCGTTCAAGGTTCCGACTTGAACGGTTCTCATGATCGCAAGGAACACCCGGTTCGCCGGTTGGCGGATGCGATTTGCGCACGACCGGTGCTCTTTAACCAAAATGGAGTATTCTCACTTACATTGCTGTAAATCGTTCTCGACCATGCTGTGAACGAGTTCCGTGAAAGTTGCCGTGGGCTTCCATCCCAGCTCGCGCCTCGCCAGGCTGGCATCGCCAATGAGCTGGTGGATTTCGGCAGGTCGATAGAAGGCAGGGTCTACCACCACATGGTCTTGCCAATTCAAGCCAGCATGGCTGAACGCCGCTTCGCAAAACTCTTGTACAGAATGAGTTTCGCCCGTCGCGATGACAAAATCGCGAGGGACCTCTTGCTGCAGCATTTGCCACATCGCCAGCACATAGTCTCCCGCGAATCCCCAGTCGCGCTGCGCACTCAGATTGCCGAGCGGTAACTTATCGATCTGCTTCGCCTTAATGCGAGCCACATGCGAAGTGATCTTTCTCGTGACGAATTCAAAACCGCGCCGCGGCGATTCATGATTAAACAGGATGCCTGAACAGACGAACATGTTGTAAGCGTCACGGTAATTCGTTGATAAATCGAAGCCGGTGACCTTGGAGATTCCATAAGGACTACGTGGCGAAAACTTCGTCTCCTCCGTCTGCGGCGACTCCGAGGCATTGCCGAACATCTCACTGGATCCGGCGAAGTACACCTTGCATCCAGGTGCGGCTTGTTTTACCGATTCCAGAACGTAGTGAGTCCCGTCAATATTCGTGCGAAACGTCGAAAACGCATCGTCAAACGAATAGGAAACAAAGCTCTGAGCAGCCAGATGATAGAGCTCGTCGGGACGAACCTGATTGATGACATTGTACAGCGAGGGGAAGCTTTCGAGACTCGCCGCATGCAGCTGGATTCGATCCCGAATCGGCAGAATCCGCGACAGCCGATGTCGCGCATCTTCGAGAGCGACCCGGCGGACAAGTCCGTGGACTTCGTATCCCTTTTCCAGCAACAACTCAGCCAAATAGGAGCCGTCTTGCCCTGTGATCCCGGTGATGATTGCTCGTTTCATGGTGCCTTACCTGAATGCATGGGTCGCTGCGAAGCAGTCTCTAGAGCGCATCTCACCTAACTTTGGCGTCCCGCGAACGGAAGCCCGCTGTGTCTATCCCGTGTTTCAACGCGACACGGAAGTGCGACTCGCACTAGACTACCCCGCCTCCTTGCCATGAGGAAGATCGTGCCGGCCACGCCGCTCCTTGAGCCCATTAAAAATTAAAGCCGCTATCGAATAACGATAGCGGCTAAGCATTGGAGCGGAGAGGCAGGGATTCGAACCCTGGATCCACTTGCATGGATGCCGGTTTTCAAGACCGG
>CAIMFH010000167.1 GCA_903840265.1 uncultured Schlesneria sp.
AATCGTGGATTGGGTACAACGAGCACCGCACGAATTTGACCGGTGGCAGGCATGCGAATGTCATCACGAATCGGGCCCTGGTCGTTAAGGCGGATGGTACTGAACGGAAATCGATCGGGGGTGACCTGCTGAACGAGGACGGGGCGTGGACACAGTTCGCGGGGTGGTCTCCCGACGGCAAGACGGCGGTTGTTTTGCGAGGTTGGGAGAGCGTTGAGAACGCTCAGTGGGAAGAGCAGCATAAGACGTTTCGCTTTACGCCCGAAGGCTGGTTGGTGGATTCGTATCTGGTCGATGTGACGACGGGAAAAGCCGACAACGTGACCGGTGTTGAACGGATCAGCTTTTATAACTCGGGCCTGTTCTTCTGGCCGAACGATCCGACGAAGCTGGGATTCACGGCGCTGATCAACGGTGCTTCCAAACCTTATTGCATGGACCGGGATGGTCGCCACAAGACAGACTTGATGAAGAACTCCAGCGGCTTTGCGTATGGCTTCAGCAGTTCGCCAGATGGTTCTCGAATTTCGTACCACGAGAACTATCAAGTCTATCTGGCTGATGCCGATGGCGCAAATCGCATTCATGTGCAGACGGGCCATCCGTTTGTCTTCGTCCCCACCTGGTCTCCGGATGGGAAATGGCTGCTGTTCGTTTCTGGCGAGCACTACGACTGCCATCCGCACATCGTGAGAGCTGATGGGACTGGATTGAAGAAGCTGGCTGATCGTGGCGGATATCGAGGTGTCATGGAATTCCTGGATGTGCCCGACTATCACGGCGGCAGCAGTGATGTGCCGGTCTGGTCGATTGATGGTCAGTCCGTTTTCTATACAGCCAAAGTCGGCAACAATGTCGAACTGTTCCGAGTGACGCTCGACGGTGAGTCTGAACAACTCACGAAGTCTGAAGAGGGAACATTGCACTATCACCCGAAACCCTCGCCCGATGGTAAGTCGATCGCCTATGGATCGAAACGAAACGGCGTTCGGAATCTGTTCGTCATGCGGTTGGTGGATCTTAAAGAGCATGCTCTGACCGATGTTCCGGTCGGTCATGCAGCGATGCATGCTCATTGGCAACAATTGAAGGGTGTCGGTGCGAAACGGATCGACTAGTGCGTGTCGCACTTCAGTAGCCTTGCATGACACAACCTCACGATCTGCAGTAGCCGCGCCCTCCCATTGGATCACACGGAATGGTGCCTTCCTGTTGTTGCGGTTCTTTCTTCCATGTTCGACACAACCTCGGCTGGCGGGCGACTGAGTGTTGGGTTGGTGCCCGGCTCGGCTGCTTTTTCGTTCATCGTTGTTCCTTTCCTCTCGTCACTTTGCTCTTTTCTCTTTTTGATCACCTCCATCCTGTGGGTGGGGCGGCCTCCTTTGGGGCCGGGGGTGGTGGGGAGCCATTGGCAGAGGCCGCTGTCTTTGAGCTTGGTCATCGCGGCCATGGCGCATTGCGCGGTCGGGTACTTGCGGCTGTTGGAGCGGCAGACGTCGCGGATAGTGACAGAACCTGCTGGGTGTCGGCGGATCCATTCGTACAGTTGTTGAAGGTCGCGGCGTTCGACGGTGAGGGAGACCTTTTTCAGAACTCGTTGGGCTTCATAGGCAAACCACCGGGCGAGAGCGATGCCGTGCTGCATGCTGGTGGCGTCGCAGAGGAGTGGATCGACGTCTTCTCCGGCAGCGTAGCGGGAGAGGTGGATGACGAGAGCTAATCTGGCGGCCTGGCCTGTCAGGTGGGAGGTCCAGTGGAACAGGGCTTCGTCGATCTGGGACTGGCGGGTGCCGAGGTCGGTCATGAACATGTCGATGTGATTTCGCGCTTCCGGGGAGAGTGTGACACAACCGGTGCGAGGTGCGCCCGACACAACCTCGGGGAGGCCCTCGGGGAGGGAGAACAGCTTGTTGACCACTGAGGCGAAACCGTCTTCGGTCGCCTGGTCGACTTCGTCATCGGTCCAGCATTGCGGGCGGGCTTCGGGGGAGGCGATGAGCAGGCGGCTGGTGAGTTCACAGGCTCCCCCTTGCTTGGCGAACTTCTGGGTGAAGAGGTCGGCGGACAATGTCCCGGTCAGGCTGACGGCGGCGGGGG
>CAIMFH010000168.1 GCA_903840265.1 uncultured Schlesneria sp.
CCTCGATGAAGCTGAAACAAATGGGGCTGACGCCCCATCTTCTGGCTTCACCGAACTGCACGCATGTGCGCTGCCATTTTCATCCAGATTTTCCCCCGGAAAGCGCCGCCGTTTTCAACCGGGCTTAACAATGGGGTTGAAGAATTGTCACAAACTGAAACAACTTGATGTGACGAATACGGAAGTTCACGGATCGTGCTTCAAAGTATTGGCGACATTACCGCTGGAGAACATCAAGGCGTCGCAAATCAGGCTCGAAGATCTTCACGTCCTCAAGGAGTGCAAGACCCTCAAGGGGCTTCGACTCGACGCCAAAACCAAGACCGAAAGTGAGATGCAGGACAGGATCTGGGAGACCATCGGGCAACGAGCCGTCCTGGGACGCACATGGGCTGGCAATAAAGGGGACGCCCCCAAGTCCGGCAAATAGGAAGCGATCAGCAAGCTGGTGGTTCGCGGAACGTCTGCTCGAAATCTCAACATCTGCAGAGCGGGGGTCACGCCAACATTGATTAGGCGATCAGTGTATTTTCCATTAATATTACTGGTGGAATGCTAACAATGCCTCGCCATGACCGCGGCAATAAATGATTTGATCGATCGAACTGGCGATCGTCAGTCATTTTGCGGAAGTTGGCACTTCCCTCTACACACTTGCCTGATTATCGTCGCACGCGCCGGTGTCTCTCATCACCCGCGCAAGATACTTCCTTTATCGCATTCTAAGAAGGTTTCTTATGAGCGTTAAACCGATCCCCGAGGGATATCACTCCGTCACACCATATCTGATCGTCTCCGACGCGGCCCGTGCTTTGGAGTTCTACAAGCAGGCGTTCGGGGCCGTGGAACTGATGCGTCTGGACGGGTCCAACGGAAAAATCATGCACGCCGAAGTCAAGATCGGTGATTCGCCTGTGATGCTGGCCGATGAGTTTCCGGAAATGGATGCGATCAGCCCGCAGACGTTGAAGGGTACTCCGGTCAGCCTGATGATCTATGTCGAAGATGTCGACGCGCGTTTCAAGCAGGCGATCGCCGCCGGCGCGACAGTACAGCGAGAAGTGCAGGACCAGTTCTACGGAGATCGCAGCGGAACACTGGTGGATCCGTTCGGTCATGTCTGGTCGCTCGCGACCCACGTTGAAGATGTCACTGTCGAGCAGGTTAAAGAGCGACTCGAGCAGATGATGAAACAAAGCCCAGAATGCTGATCGGCTGATCGCTTTAGCCATTCTCACTGAACGATGGTCGCGGCAGGCAACTAGGTGAAGCAAAAGTTTCACTGGGTGTCATGACTCGAAAATGACTACACATGCGTTGAAAGGCGTGCAGGAGTTGCGATCGAACGGTATAAGGATCACACGCCCTCAACTCATTGCCGCAGTCAATGTTCGATGTTCGTGAAGTGAAGTACCTATGAACCCGTCACCAAAACAGCCCGAGCGGCCAACTTCAATGACAGAGCCCTCCAAACCGGCAGCAGCACAATGCTCGACGGCGCCGGTCTGTCCAGTCTGCGGGGGGACGCTGCAGGACATCCGGCACAAACTGGTTTGCAGCCGATGCCATACGATTTGTGAGACCTGTTGCGAAGGGGGACGAGGCTAATCGCATCGCAGTCGTTGCGATCGATGCCAAGTCCGTGCTGCTATGGAATTGCGAGCCTTTGCCGAGCGGGTGTTGTTGTCCGACTCCCTGGATCTGAAGCTGGAACGTGTCCGCGAGAGCTTTACGGATGTGACGACAGGAACAGAGCTACGTGTCACCGAGCCTGTTCGACCGTCGAACCTGCAATTTGCTCCGCGACGGGCCGCTCCGGCGATGCCGCATCCCAGCACGTTCACCGATCCCAAGCGGCGCGCGATTGCGCATCACATTATGGCAAATCATGAGTTGCAGGCCTTGGAAGTGATGGCCTGGGTCCTGCTCGCTTTCCCTAATGCACCCGCCGAGTTTCGGACGGGAATCGCTCACGTAATGCAGGACGAGCAGCGACATACGTTGATGCATATGGAACGATCGTCGGCCCTCGGCGTGAAATTCGGTGACCTGCCAGTGAACTGCTACATCTGGAAGAAGGCTTTGGGCTTCGAGAATGTGCTGCAATACATTGCCGGCTTGCCGCTTACATTCGAAGGACGAAATCTCGACCATACGCTCGAGTTTGAGGATTACTTTCTGAAGGCGGGCGACCCAAAGAGTGCCGCCATCATGAAGACGATCCATCGGGATGAGATCGCCCATGTCGCGTTCGGTATGGAGTGGTTGCGGCGACTGAAGCCGGAAGGGCAGTCCGAATGGGATGCCTATGTTCAGAACCTGCAATATCCACTGCGGCCCAACAAATCGATCGGTGACATTTTTCACGCCGAGCCGAGGCTCGCGGCAGGCATGACACCAGATTTCCTGAACCGACTCCAACACGATTCTGGGACACCGTCGCCGGAATGACGGTCCGCGATTCTGCACATCGAAATCTTGTTCGGGGTGCCACGGTGTCGGAGTCCTCGACGTCGCCGTGTCTTGCTCTTGATCGGCACGGCCACCCCGAAGACGGTGAGTCCGTGGCACCCAAGCAAATCCAAATCGACAACTATTGTTGGGCCACTCAGACAGACCGGCAAAACCGATTCTGCGGAATAATCGGAATCCTCCCACCTTGGCTGGCAGGCGATTGTGATTTGCCTTTGCGCCAGGTCGGCGTAGGTTTGCAGCGTGTTGTCTTCATCGGGGCGGGAAACCAGATTCCTCGTTGAGGCACCACCGCATAAAAGTCGGGCCACTCGACTCGCGATGTTGAATCTCAGGATCTACGTCCGAAATGACCAATAAGACCAACGGATCGACCGACTCTGCCAATCCTCCACTGCGAGACCTCAGCCAACTACTGGCCGAATTTGGAATTCAGTCGAACAGCGCTGCGAAAAATGATCAGGCGCCAACGGCGGAAAGTCGCTCAGAACCAGCAGCACCGCAAAGTCCGACGCCCGGAATTACATCGTGGCTACCGAAACGCCATGTGCCGGACGCCGTTCGTGGCGACTCACAACTGGTGGCGTTATTCGATCGTGTGGAAGCGTTGCTCGGCCCCACCGCAGCAGCGTCTCAAGAAGAATGGTTTCCTCGCAGTCCCGAGCGACTGGAAGAAACGGGGCTCTCTTCAAACGACATCGAACGTCTGATCCTGAAGTACTTGCTGGCACGCGGGTCCGCTACGGGGCGCGCGATCTCGCAACAAGTTCGACTTTCGTTTGGCATCATCGACCCGATCCTGCGGGCGCTGAAATATGATCAACTGGTGGCATTCGTTGGCACCGCCGAAATGGGTGACTACGAATACACCATCACGGAAATGGGCCGCGAACGAGCTCGTCGATACGTCGAGGAATGCACCTACTACGGTGCCGCACCCGTCGGCCTGCGCGACTATTTGAAGGCGATGGAAGTTCAAAGCATCGGCCAACAACAGGTGACCGAGCGTGATCTGCGCGAAGCATTCTCGGACTTGCTAATTAGTCCCGATCTGCTCGAACGTCTCGGACCAGCGATCAATTCTGGCCGAGGAATGTTCTTGTTCGGCGAGCCTGGTAATGGCAAGACTAGCATTGCCGAACGAATCACCAAGTGCTTCGGCTCGACGATCTGGATTCCGCGCGCGTTGGGGATCGATGGCGATTTCATTCGTCTGTATGATCCGGGCGTTCACGAGGAAGTCCCGATCGAAACCAGCGAGGGCCTGTTCGACCTGTCTGGAGTCGATCCGCGCTGGATTCGCATCGTCCGTCCCACCGTCATCGCGGGGGGTGAATTGACGATGGAAGAGCTGGAAGTCTGCCAGAACCAGCAGACCAAAGTGTGCGAAGCACCGCTGCAACTGAAGAGTAACTGCGGTACGCTGGTCATCGACGACTTCGGCCGCCAGCGAATGCCCGTTTGCGACTTGTTGAACCGCTGGATCGTCCCGCTGGAAAAACGATACGACTTCTTGAGCCTTCCCAGTGGCAAGAAGATCCAGGTTCCATTTGATCAGTTAATTATTTTCTCAACGAATCTGGAACCGCGTGACTTGGTCGATGGGGCGTTCTTGCGACGAATTCCCTACAAGATCCAAGTCCCGGACCCCACAGAAGCCGAGTTCCGCGAGATCTTCCGTCGTCTTTCGCCGCGAATGGGATTCCAATACGACGATGCCGCGGTGGATCATCTGGTGCAAAAGCACTATCAAGCGGTCGGTCGCCCGTTCCGATCGTGCCAACCTCGCGACCTATTGCAACAGGTCCGAAACTACTGCACCTACAAGCAGCAACAGCGCACGATGACTCCCGCCTCGTTCGACTTCGCCGTCTCCACGTACTTCTCGGTGCTGTGATCATTCGTCGTGAACGGGACGAATCTTCGGATCTGTCAATCGCTTCATGTTCCCTGAAGTGCCGCCGGTGCTTACAATCGGGGCTCGCGGACGACTTTGCGATGCTGTCAGACGGCAGGAGTTGCCCGCCAGGTTTTCATGATCGGCGTCGACAGGTCGCGAAGAATCCGGCGTGACCGCGGAGTTCCCACTTGGATAGTCATCCCTTTCGTTTGCTTCGCAATCTGGGGCGTAGCCGCGAAATCGCGACTGTATTGCTCAATCACGGCTTTAGCGATCTGACCGATCGACTTGGCTTGCGTTCGGCCTGGTACCGCACGCGCCGATTCCTCTCACGCAAGCCGGCCGAGCCCGCTCGCCACTTGAGAATGGTGGAACGGATTCGCCTGACCCTCGAAAGCCTGGGGCCGACCTACATCAAGTTCGGGCAGGTCATGAGCACCCGTCCAGATCTGGTGCCCCCGGAAATGCTGGTCGAACTGAAGAAGCTTCAAGAGCGGGTGCCGCCATTTCCGTCTGCGGCCGCAGTCGAACGTCTGGAAGAGGAGTTAGGGAAACCTATCGCCGAGTTGTTCGCCAGTTTTGACACGACCCCGCTGGCCGCCGGTTCGCTCGGCCAGGTTCATCGGGCCGTTCACTTCAATGGAACGCATTTGGCAGTCAAGATTCGACGGCCTGGTGCGGTTCGGAATGTGGAACGCGATGTCAGCCTGATGCTGGAAATCGCGACGCTGATTGATCGCAACATTGCCGAAGCCAGAATCTTTGATCCAGTCGGCCTGGTCAATCACTTCGCCCGCACCATCCGTCGCGAACTCAATTTCGCTCGCGAAGGCCGGACGATGGACGAGTTCCGTCGCGTGTTTCGCGAGGATGCCACGCTGTACGTGCCGAATGTCTTCTGGGAACTGACAACGGAAGCGGTGCTGACGATGGAGTACATCGATGCCTACAGCATCAGTGAACTCGTGGGCTTGGCTGGCGTCAGTGTGGAAACACAGTCGGTCGACGTGTTCACCGATCGCGCCGACATTCCCATTTCACAAGCGATCAATCCGGCGCAGGTGGCGGTGAATGGCGCACGAATTTTCATGAAGCAGGCGTTCGAATACGGCGTGTTTCATGGGGATCCGCATCCCGGCAATATCCGCATCCGTCATGATGGAACGATCTGCCTGCTGGACTATGGCATGATCGGAATGCTCGACGAGAAGACTCGCGAGCAGTTGATCGATTTGCTGGTCGCCATCAGCAAGCAGAATGTTGATGGAGCGGTCAAACTGGTCCTGCAGATTGGCGAACCGTATCGCGAGGTCGACCGCACATTGCTGCAGGTCGATATGCGCGACTTCATTGCCAACTACTATGGCTTGCCGCTTGAGCGGATGAACGTGGGACGGCTGCTGTCGGATTTTGTCGGCATCATGTCCAATCACGGCATTCGCTGCCCCGGCAGCCTGATGCTGCTGATTCGAGCACTTGTCACGCTGGAGGGGGTTGGCCGCGAACTTGACCCCGACTTCAACTTGGCGAAGCATCTGCAACCCTTTGTCGAACGCATGGTGCGACAGCGTTTTCATCCGTCTTATATCGCGGAGCGTCTGTACGCCGAGACGCAGAAGCTGCTGGAACTGGCTCATGAAATGCCAGTCTATCTCAATGCCACGATGAAAAAGTTCAGCGAGAACGATCTGCGCATTCAGCTCGAACATCGAAATCTGGACCATTTCATTCTGGAAATGGAGCGTTCCAGCAATCGACTGGTCGTGGGAATGGTCGTGGCGGCGCTGATCATGGCTTCGGCGTTGATCGTGGCGGGCAAGGTGAGTTCGCCCTGGATCAGCGTGCCGATGTACATCTGCTCAAGTCTGCTGGCGATTTGGCTGATTTTTGGTATCTTCCGCAGTGGCCGGTTGTAAGTTACTAGTGCGTGTCGCACTTACGTGTCGCGTCGCGGCATGGGTTGGACGAAGTGGTGTTCTGCCCGCGGGACGCCACAGTGACGTGGGATTGCGCTGTCATGCGCGACGAAAAGGACTGCTTTCATGCAACGGATGCTTGTGACAGGCGGGTGCGGATTCATCGGTTCCAATTTCATTCGACTGGAACTCCAGACGAACCCGAATTTGTCGATCATCAACGTCGACAAGCTGACCTATGCCGGCAATCTTGAGAACCTGGCCGATTTTCAGAACGACTCGCGTTACCAGTTCGCTCGTGGTGATATCTGCGATAAAGAGTTTATCAACTCGCTGCTCAAGGACGGCAGCGTCGATGCCGTCGTGAACTTCGCCGCCGAGAGTCACGTCGATCGCAGCATTCTGGATTCGTCGCCGTTTGTGCAGACGAATATTGTCGGCACGCAGAACCTGCTGGATTGCAGCCGCCAGCACCAGATCAAGCGCTACCTGCAAGTCTCCACCGACGAAGTCTATGGCAGCCTGGGTGACGACGGAAAGTTCACCGAAGAAACGCCCTTGGCACCGAACAGCCCTTATTCCGCCTCCAAAGCCGCGGCCGATATGCTGGTACGGGCGTATGTCCACACGTTCAATTTTCCGGCCGTGACGACTCGCTGCTCGAATAACTATGGACCATACCAGTTTCCAGAAAAGCTGATTCCTCTGTTTATCTCGAACGCCTTGCAGGGTCAGTCGCTGCCAGTGTATGGCACGGGGTTGAACATTCGCGACTGGATTCACGTGGAAGACCATTGTCGTGGCATTGGGGCCGCACTCCGGCAGGGAAAGGTGGGCGAGGTCTACAATTTCGGCGGCAATTCCGAGCTGACGAACCTGGACCTGACTTATGCACTTCTGGAAGCACTCGGTAAGCCGCGCACCTTGATTCGCTATGTCAGTGATCGCCCCGGACACGACCATCGGTATGCAATCGATGCCACGAAAGCGAAACGAGAACTGGGTTGGGAACCGAAAACAATCTTCCAGGAAGGGTTGCGGCAGACGATCGACTGGTACCTGTCCAACTCAGCATGGATCGAACGGATCAAGTCTGGAGTTTATCGTTCCTACTACGAACAACAGTACGGCTCACGTCTGAACTAAATTGCTTGGCGCTACTCTGCTCACGAAAAATGTTTCGCGAGCAGAAGTGCGCACGGTCATTTAGAACCAGCCACTCTTCTCCAAGATGCTTGACAATCAGGGCCTCGCGGGATGATTGATATCGAGTCGTCTGTCTGAAATCGTTCTGCAACACTCCGGGCGCACGTCATAGAAAGAATGTCGATGCTGTTCCGGATCATCGCTGCTGCAACTGCCGTGGCTCTACTAATGATTGCAGGGTGCGATAAGCAGAAAGCGCTGCCAGTGGCGGTTGCACCTGCCGCGACTCGGCGGGCTGATCCCTCGCCGAATGTGACAACATCACAAACTGGCGGAATCGTGTTTCGCGATCGAACAGCCGAGTCGCAGATACGATTCACCTATCGCAACGACGATGAGCATTCCGACTTCTCAATCTTGGAGTCACTCGGTGGTGGCGTCGCGATCTTCGATTTTGATCAGGACGGCCGAAAAGATGTTTTCCTGCCGGGTGGCGGTTTGTTCGGCGACAGGCAAACGTCAGGGCTGCCGTCCTCGCTCTTTCGTCAGATCGCAGATTGGCGGTTTGTCGAAGTCACCGGCCCCACGTTAATTGGGCCGTCACGGCACTACAGTCATGGTGCCGCCGTCGCCGACTGCAATGAAGATGGCTTTGACGACGTGCTGATTACCGGGTTTGGCGGGCTGACGCTCTATCAGAATCAGGGTGATGGCAGCTTTCGTGATGTGACGGCCGAATCCAAATTGGATGATCGACTTTGGAGTTCCAGCGCGGCGTGGGGCGACTTCAATGGTGATGGGGTGCTGGATCTTTACGTCGCGCATTACGGCGACTGGTCATTTGATAAGCATCCCTCCTGTGAAGGGCCAGCGGGCCATCCTCGTGACGTTTGTCCCCCGCGGCAGTTCAATGGGCTGCCCGACTTGATCTACTTCGGCAAAGGGGATGGCGAATTTGATGACGCCACGGCGGAAGCGGGCCTGCAACCCGATGGCAAAGGATTGGGTGTCGTCGCGGCCGACATCGATCTGGATGGAGATCTTGATGTCTACGTGTGTAACGACACCGTCGCCAATTTCCTGTATCGAAACGATGGCCGAGGCCATTTCGAAGATATTTCGCTGACAAGTGGAACCGCATTCAGTGATCGCGGAACTCCGGACGGAAGCATGGGGGTGGACGTTGGTGATTACAACGGTGATGGCCTCCCTGACATCTGGGTCACGAACTACGAACGCGAGAACAACGCGCTCTATCGCAATTTGGGAAACGGCATCTTCCGGCATGTCAGTCAATCAATGGGGATTTCCGCCATTGGTGCCATGTACGTTGGATGGGGAACGCGGTTCATTGACGCAGATCTGGATGGCGATGAGGATCTATTTGTTTCGAACAGCCATGTCATTCGTTTTCCGGTAGATACGCCGCGATTTCAGCGTCCGTTAATGTTAGAGAACACCAATGGCACGCGTTTTGTGAACGTTACCGAACGTTCCGGCGAATACCTGTCGCTGACACACGCCGGTCGCGGAGTCGCAACGGGTGACTTGGACGGCGATGGCGACGAAGACATTGTTGTGTCACATGTGAATGAATCCGCTGCTGTTCTTTCGAACGAATCGACGCCAAAACGCAATTGGTTTGTCGTTCGCCTCATTGGCACTTCGTCGGCTCGCAGTGCGATTGGTGCTCGCGCGGTCGCTAGAATCGGGGACAAGTCGCTGACTCGCCAGATCCGTGGCGGGTCCAGTTATTTGTCGACCAGCGATAAGAGCTTGCACTTCGGTTGTGATTCGGCAGCGCAAATCGACGAACTGACTGTCACCTGGATTTCTGGTGGCCGCCTCGTGCTGCATAACATTCCGTGCAACCAAGTCGTTACAATCGTCGAGCCGAAGTGAATCCGCAGGCGGCAATCGCCTTCAGGCTCGCTTGTTGAGTCAAATCGCGATGATCGATCATGGTGACGATCGACCGACCATGAAACTTGTTAATGAAGCAATCGAATCCACAGCTTATGAGCGCCCCCGATAAGCAAATCTCAAGTGCCAGGCGATTACGAGGGCGATGGTGGATTGTGTTCGCCACTGCTTGTGTAACAGTCGTTGCGGCGTTCTGGTTGACCAGAAACCTGAGTCCCGAGAATGCGTATCGCCGTGGCCGAGCGGCGTTGCTGACGGGCGACCGCGAGACTGTTCTGCGAGAGGCGGAGTCATTGATTCAAACTCCGAAGTATCAGTCGCATGGCTGGTTGCTCAAGGGGCTGTTGCTGTCGCGGCTCGGCAAGCTGGATCAGGCGATCACATATCTGGAGAAATCTGCAGAAAATGAATCACTTGCCATCGAGGCCAATACCGTTGCCGCACAGTGCCTCTACCAGTCTGGTCTCTATCTTCAGGCCATCCAGGCTTCCAACCGTGCATTGGAACGAGACGAACGTTGCGTGGATGCCCGACGCTGGCTGGCCGCCGCGTACTATGATCTCGGCGCTGTCACCAACGCCGTTGAAGAATTGGAACGCATTTCGGTCGAAGCCCCGGCTGACCCGCGCCCGACGCGGTTGCTCGGCTTGATTGCCAGAGACAGCGAGAGCTATCCCGACGCGATCCAGTACTATCGCGAATCATTGACGCGGGATACGAATCAACCGGAGGTCGTCGCAGAACTGGCCGAATGCCTGATGAAACGAAATCAGCCGGCAGAGGCGTTGGTGATTCTGGGACAATGTGAACCGTCGGCGGTTGTGCTGACTTTGACTGCGGAGTGTTTGAGCAGAGTGGGACGACTGAAGGAGGCTCACGACAGTTTGCGTAATGCGTTGAGACTGGAACCTCAATTCTTTCCTGCAATGTTGGCTTTGGGAAAACTACACCTCGATCAAGGAAACAACAGCGACGCACTGCAGGTGTTAACGGACGCCGTTCGTCGCAATCCCAACGACAGCCAGGCTCACTTTCAATTGTCGCAGGCCATGCATCGGGCAGGAGATAAACAAGGAGCGGATCGCGAACTCCAGCAGATGCAGGAAATTCAGGCACTTGAACGGGAGTTCAGTTCGCTGCATGCGGCGGCAGCCAAGGAACCGAATGATGCCGCTTTGCGATTTCGCGCCGGCGAAGTGGCTCGACAACTTGGCAAGCTCAAATTGGCTCGGCTGTGGTATCGAGCGGCCTTGGCAATCGACCCTTCTGATATCAAGTCGCGGTCCGCCTTGCATGAGTTGGATCGATCCACATAAATCGCTCCTGTTGTACATTCGCACCCGCGCTGGAGGGAATGACGGAAGCAGCAGGGAGCAAGAATCACGGGTCGTGAATAACCCGACCGCATCGTGCGCAAAAAAAACACCGGCTTTGTCAGACAAAACCAGTGTTTTCTAGTTGCGTGAATTTACTGCAGTTCAATCTTAAAGTGATTGTCGTTCCCCGGCTTGATCGTATAAGACAAACCGCTGGTTTCGGTCTTCGCATACTTCTCTGGAATTGGAGACACGGGCTTCGGAGCCGCTGCCACAGGTGTTGTCGACATCTGCTGCAACTCATTTAGTTTTTTCATGTAAGCTTCTTGCTCCGCCGGTGTCTTTGGAGGGGGAGGCAATGCGCCCCCCGCCGAGTCCGGTCCCGGAGCAGACACCGAGATCGCGACTTTATGAGCCCCAATCAAGCCGCCGCGGAACGTTCCGGTCGCGAGTCGGAATTTGCCGTTGGTGTCCGTCGTTCCCAAAGCCACAGCCCCCTTCTCGGGGACAAATATGACACTGGCTCCTGCGACTGGCTTACCCATATACAACACTTCGCCATCAGCAGGCGCCACCGCTGGACCGCTGCTAGACGAGCAGCCGACGACGAGTGCCATCAAACAAGCGGCCGATAAAACAGAACTCGATTTCACGAGGATTGTTCCTGTAAACAGGTGGTGGTTTTGCAAATCTGGCTCGTGGTGAGATTAGAAATCGCCGACGACCTGACCGTCAGCTCTGCCGCCTAACCGTTGGAAGGTCGTCTGGTGATCGATGTTCTGACTCAGGAAATGGACCGATCCATCGACAAACAGGAAGTGGGCACCACCCGTATGGCGTGATCGGAAACCGAAACTGATATTCCACTTGTTTTGTGCCGTGCAGCCAGGCACGCGGATGAGCGCTCCGGTTGCCCAAGTGCAGGTCGTGTAGTCATTGATCGGGGCTTGGGTTCCGGAATGGAAATTTCCCATCCCGTTCTGAACCCAGAATCCCCCTCCATAGTGGTCGTTACAAGTTGGCAGCACCTCGCCCATGTGAATGACGTTCGACGTTCCATCGGTGACGTGCCGGATACCGATGGAAACGGCATCTCGGTTTCCCATTCCGGAGACGTCGCTTGCGTTGAACGAGTCGGCATTGTTCGGATTCAGCATCAGTGCGAACGTCTGGTATTGATTGCAATCGCCACCGTAAGACGCATTTCCTTGCGAACCCATGGAACCATCGTAGTTCGTTTGACCGATGCCGTTAAACGGATTGGAACTGCCTCCGTCCGATGGGCATGTTACCCCTGGAATCGCGATTGAGCGAATGAGTTGACCCGAAGGAAGCGTCTGACCTGATGCGTCGGCACTGTTCATGTTGAGTTGGTTGAACAACGGAGCCTGGTCGAGATAGGGGAACAATCGAGGGATAAATCCCAAGTTCGGGGCGGCGCTGCAACATCCGCCAGATCCACCGGGGGCAAACATGTTGTAAGTGTCATGGTAGTTGGCCAGTGCCAGACCAAACTGCTTCAGATTGTTCTTACACTGTGTGCGACGAGCTGCCTCACGCGCCTGTTGAACGGCGGGTAGTAGTAACGCAATCAAAACGGCGATGATGGCGATAACCACCAGCAGTTCGATTAGCGTAAAACCTCGTTGCTTGAGATGTTTTGCCATGTTGTGCTCCGCGAAAGTTGAGAAGTGAGCAGAAAAAAACGGATTAGGCCCGACCCGTGACGTGAACTGAATTCGAGTCGTATGGAGGACGAGTTGGACATCGTACCGACAAATTTGATGCTTGCAACTTCGTTGCCATCAGGTGTTTAAAGATGATACAGACATAGCGTCTCAGTTCTGGGGCCATTCGAGGTCGAGGCGGGCTGGCTTGAATAAGCTTCGGATCATTTGGCGGCGGCGGTTTATCGTTTTCCGCCGTTTCACCGTGGATGAGACTTTTGGCGGAGAATACTATCGCCAATTTCGCCGTGAAGTGATCGCCGCAGTGAATATACTGGGATTGCGTGTCCTTACTACCCAATCTCGATGACAGTTCCTGATCTGACATCACGGTGAAGACGTCGCTAATCGGGTTTAGAAACCACGCCTATCTGGTCATGCTGACCAGATAGGCGTACAAGTCAGCGTGGTCTTGCGGTGTCAGATCTTTCAGCAAGCCAGAGGGCATGAGAGACACCGGTGACTTCCGTTTGTCTTCGACCTGGGATGTCTCGATTCGAAATGTTTGACCGGTCCCATTTCGCAAGATGAAGCCGTCCACAGATTCGTAGATGACCAGCCCGGAATAGGACTGGCCGTCTTTTGTCTGGACGAGCGTGGTTTGATACCGAGCCGACACGTCGCGGCTCGGCAGAACAATCGCCGTGAACAAGTCTTCCTTCGAAAAGCGGTTAGTGGCTCCCGTCAGGTCTGGACCCAACGCACCGCTCGCGGAATGACATTGCGCACAAGCGCGACGTGTGTACAACTCGCCTCCGCGTGTCGCATTTCCTTTCGACCAGTCGACCCCTTTTAAGGTCGCGAGTAGTTTGGTTTGTTCTCCAGCGGAATCACCCATCTCGGCTGCCGTCTCGGCCGGCCACTTCTGTTGGCACCAGGCAGTCCAGCTATTGATCGTGGCTGGCTGCGGAACATGTCCCGCTTTTCCTGTGATGAATGGAAACTTGACTCCGTTGTTGCGTTCCAGGTGCTGCACGACGACCTCGCGCAGATCGAACTCGCGTTCATCGGATCCCAATCGACGCAGCGACTTCAGCAGCGCCAACTGTTCGGTCGAATGCTTGTTCGGCCCGAGCTTGTCCAATGCGGCCAGGCACGCACTCTGGACCTCCGACTGCGACCAATCGAGGCCCGCCACAAATCGGGGGCGGTCGGCCGGTTCTGGATTACGGCTCAGCACTACCAGCACTGATCCGCGCACCACAAACCGATCGAATTGTGAACGCAGCAAAACTCGATGAGCGGGGTCCGTCGAATCTGCGAGTGCGAAAATGACTTCGTTGGTCCAACCGTAGTCGGGGTCGGCAGCGATCTGTTTGGCGAAGGCCGCCCAGGCTGCGGGCAATAGTTCGGGGGCCATTTGATTCAAGAAGACCGTGTGACCGGGACGTCCAAATGCAGGATGTCCCACCAGCGACGATGCCAGGTAATCATCCGCCAGTGCCAGGGTGACCCAGATATCTTTGATGCGATCACTCCAACTGGCGTCTTGGCTTAGTCCTCGTTTAACAACTTTGCTCTCCAGTTGAACCAGGGTTTTCACGATGACGTCGCGCTGCTTGACCGTGTGTGTCATCGGCAACCGCGCCAGCGATGCCAGGTGATGGATATCTTCGATCGGGTCCGATTCGTCGGTCATCTTTTCGACGATCGCATCCGCCAGCCGACCGTTGAACGAGGTTAACATGGCCAGCAGCCGCAGCAGTTCTCGATCGAGAGGAATGTCATCCGTGGGATACAGTGCGGTCAGGTCGACGCGCAACTGGTCGAGATCGCGTTCATAAGGTTCAAGGTCAATACGGCTGGCATATCCATCGAACGTCGCCAGATGAGTGGTCGCGGGACCGAAATCACCAAGCGCGATCTGCAGAAGTCGCACCGCGTCTCGTTTCATCTCGATGTCGTAGCCCTTGGTCTTCAGCACCGAAACCGCTAACGATGGGACAATGCTTTGCACGCGGCTGGCATCTTGACTCGGACGATTCAGCCAGCCGTGGGCATAGCTGATCACCGCTCGCGCACCGACTTTGGTGGCGTCGCTGGAGACCATCGGCAACATAGCGTCATCCAGTCGTGAAACTACCTGGGCCGCCTGCCAGCGATTGAAGCGTTCATTACTCCCCAGGCAGCGGGCCAGACTTGGCAACAGCTTCGCCCAATCCTCCGGTGGCATCGTCGATGATTGGCACACTTCCAATGCACAGCGACGAACATGTGGATCTGTGTCGCCCAGGTATTGCTTTAAGACCTCGACATTCGACTTGTCGTGGGTGACCCGACCATAAGACCAGATTGCGCGAGCCCGCACCGGGGCGTTTTTGCCGACAGAAAGCTGCTTCAGTGATTCTGTGTCGACGCCTTGGAACAGCTCCGTGAGGATTTCGATCGCACGAATGCGACTGGAATCAGAAAGCTTGTCATTCAACGCGGCCTCACGAAAAGCAGCGGCTCCCAATTCCTTGGCGACTGGAGTCCAGCGCGCCCGCGACCAACTGCTGAGTGGTTGCGGCGCTTCCAGCACCGACGCGAGTTTGACATTGCCCTGTGATGGCGTTGTCGTCGTCGGGCCTTTGTGTCGAATGCGATAGACGCCTCCTCGGGTGCCTCGGCCACCAACACTCACGTACAACGATCCATCCGGACCGACTTCGGCATCTGTCGGAGCGAATCCGTGATGGCCGACGGCTGACATGAATAGCTCCGGCTCCGATTTCCACGTTTCTCCGGTAGCAGTCAGCGGGACCGCGTGAACTCGGCCGTACGTCCAATCGAGAACGAACAACGCGCCCCGGTACTTCTCCGGGAATTGCGTATGCCGATAGCAGGCCACTCCGGTCGGGGAACCCCGTCCGAACGAAGCGACGACGGGCGGCATGTCGAACGCCGCATCAGGTCGCATCCAGCTCTTGCTCACCCAGCCGTGGTCCGCGCCCGGAAGCACCTGAAACACCCGCGTGGGGCGATACCACGGCAGCGAGACTTCGCGTTCTTCATCGCTGTCATAGGTGAACAGATCACCCTGCGGATTGAAGGCAAAATCATAAGCGTTACGCAGGCCATGCGCGAGGATCTCTGCTCCCGACAGATCGGGCTTCAAACGCATCATCACACCCGCTCGAGGTTGTTTGATGGGCGAACTCGGCAACGTGACGTACCGCTCGTTGATATTGGCATTGTTTCCCGCGATCACATACCACCATCCGTCGGGGCCCGGTTGGATGGAGTGAACGTCATGCTCGCCGCCCGATTTGGTTCGCAGAAAGATCTCTGGCGGACCATCGGCTTGATCGTCGCCATTCGCATCACGGAGTCGCAGCAAGCCGCCGTCACCGATGCACAGCAGCGATGTTCCGTGGGAGTACAGGCCTTGAGCCCCGTTCTTCGGCAGGTTCGAGAACAGCTTGGCTTCGTCCGCTTTGCCGTCCCCGTTCTTGTCGATCAGGATCTTGATATAGCCCGCACCAGCAACGACGACGCGACCCTGCGAATCGATCGTCATCGAGTAGATGTCGTGCGCCAGATCGTCTCCGGCGAACTCGACGATCTCGAAGCCCTCGGGAACTTTCAGTCCCAAGTCGTCGGCAACCAGTCGGTTTGTGGCTGACAACAGGCAGACAATGGCAATTGCTGCGCCAGCCAACATCCGTCCGTGGGAACGTGGCATCATTCATCCGTGATTAAAGTTCAGGCCAAATAGAAGTGGCGGCCAACAGCCTCGCTGTACGATTAATGGCCTAAATCTTACTCGCGATTGGCTTTGAGTGGCAATGGCGGTCTAGGCCAACGTGGCTCTGGTCATTCGCAGTAATGCCGTGGGTGCAAAAGACTTGAAGTCTTGCGTGGGCTGAAAGCCCACCCCACGAAGGCCAAAGCCATCAGTCACCCACAATGACTACTTCACCGAACCAGATTTCCTCAGCCGTTTGACAAGATGGTCCAAGTCTGCAGGGAACGGCATCTGGAAGAAGAGTTCTTCACCGCTGACCGGGTGAATAAAGCCCAATTCCGCCGCATGCAGCGCCAGCCGAGGAGCCCCACTGACATCTTTAATTTTCTCAGCTCCGAAGGGCTGGTCATATTTGATGTCGCCGCAGACCATGCAGCCTTTCTCGGCCAGATGGATGCGAATCTGGTTAGTGCGGCCCGTTTCCAGGCGGCATTCAACTTGGCTGTAGTCGCCCAATTGTTCCATCCAGCGCACGTGAGTCACCGCGCGCTGGCCGATCTTGCTGTTGTAGACGCTGCCGCGCCGACCGTCGCCGCGATCTCGAACCAGATTTGACACGATCGTCCCGTCCTGCGGGCGACCATGGACGATGGCCCAGTAGACTCGGTGGACCGTGTGTTTGCGAAACTGGCTGACGAGATGCGCTTCGGCTTCTTCGTTTCTCGCAAATACCAGCACCCCGCTGGTATCGCGATCCAGGCGATGGACACAGCGAACCAAGGACATCCGGGCCCGTGATCGCGTCCCCGGTGGAATCCGCTGCGCCAGCAATTCGTTGAGCGCTTCATCCAGCGACGGCTGTCGAGCCTTACGCTCCAGCGACCAGTTTCGCTCCTCAGGACGACGATGCGTCATCATCCCCGCGGGCTTTTCCACGACGACCACGTGCGGATCGGCGAAGATAATCTTGACATCGGAAGGCTGCGGCAACGGTGCTCGTGGCTTGTCCGCCAGAACCAACTCGTCTCCAGCGGCAACGCGTCTCGCTTCGTCGATACAGACCACGCCGTTCAACGAAACGTGCGCCTTGAGCAGTACGCTACGCAGCTTCGACCACGATTCACCCGGACGCAGCGCTCGCAAGATCGCCAGGACAGTGTGACCTGCCGCTTCAGCAGGGATCGTAAATGTCCCTCCCACTTCCAACGGCTCAAACGTCGGCAACGGAGGGAGCGACTTCTTTTTGTCCGATTCCTCCGGCAGCGCCACGCTCTTCTTCTTGACCTTGCGGACTGCTGGTTGAGGCTGCGATTGAGCTTGAGCTTCAGCTGCCTTCTGCCAACGCTTTTTGAGTTTGAAGGGACGGCGAGTCGACTTCTTCGGCTTACTCATGGGAAGGAATCTCCCAGCTTTCGCTGCGAAGTTCGTTCAGCAGTTTTTGCTGCGTCAGGTCGAACTGCAGCGGAGTGACCGTGATGTTTCCCTCGGTCAGACTCTGTACGTCTGTCATCGGATCGTAGACATGGCACTTCAACGGATTCAAGCCACTCCAGTAGTAGGTGCGTCCACGCGGATCGACTCGGGTCTCAATCTCGTCTGCTGAACGGCGGCATTCCATTCCGACAAACTTGACACCTCGCGGCCAGTTGGCTCGCGGTGGTGGAAAGTTGACGTTCCAAAGCATCCCCGGCTGCGTTCGTTCGTACAGCTTCTTGCACAGCGGAATCGCCCGTCGCGCCGTTTCCTCGAAGTTCGGTGGACCATCCATCCATTGCGACAACGCGATGGCAGGAATGCCGAAGAACGCGGCTTCAACAGCGGCGGCCACGGTCCCCGAATAGATCACGTTCAGCCCGACGTTGGCTCCGGCATTCAGACCGCTGATCACAATGTCAGGGCGAGGTTTGCATAACTCGTGGATTCCCAGCTTCACGCAGTCGGCGGGACGGCCTTCCACCTTCCATCCGAAGAACTCACCGTTCCGATAATCCTTGGCAGCTAGCAAGGGATGCAGATAAGTGATCGAGTGGCCGACGCCACTTTGTTCAGAAGCTGGTGACACCACTGTCACATCGCCCCATTTCCGCAATTCGTGATAGATCGCCAGCAAACTGGGAGCGTGAATACCGTCGTCATTAACCAATAAAATCTGCATCGTCGTCTCAAGAGCCTGATAATCGTCACGTCTGGTCGGCAATGCCGACTATGTTTGTTGTTCTTCGTAACCTTTCGCGGTCTTCTCATCAATCAACTTGTTCGCATGCTTCGTCGCGGCAGCGGCATCGGCGAACGATTTCGTCTGCGACTGGCCTTGTGTACCAGTACGACCATATCGAACAGTAACCTCAAGACCAGCGGTGGCGATTTCCCAAAACTTGTCGGATTTGTCGTCGTGAAACTCGAAGTAGCGCACGCCATCCACAGCGGATGTGACTGATGCCGCGGGCGTTGGAACGCTCCCCTTGGTGATCACCGGTTTGGATGAAGTTGAGGAAGCGGTTGCTCCCTTCCCCTTTTTCGGGCTGACGGTGACCGCCGGAGTGCTGCCCGCGATGGGCTCATCTTTGCGGATGCCGATGTATGACGGAAACCGAGGCACCCCACCATCAGACAGTTCTTGATAGCGAAACGTGATGGTACTGCCGATGGCGGGTGGCGATTCACGTTGGGAATCAGAGAAGCCCGTACCGACCGAGAATGCTGTCCCGTCCGGCAGCACAACTTGGAATGCTCCCAATCGTCCCTTATGCCGCCGTGCTCCACCCTGATGCCCGACCACCTTGGCCTCGGCATCGAAAAACGTCTTGACCTTCAGCAACGTCGATGACCGGCCCGCGACATACAGCGACGCGGGTTGGCGCAGCATCAGTCCTTCACCACCCAGCGCTTCGACTCGTTGCAGCTCTTCCTTCAGATGGGCGATCCCCTGGCAACGCGACTGTTCATGCGCGACCGCGAACTCGGGCTTTTGTTGCTGGACGAGGTCGTGCAGGTAATCCATCCTCGCTTCAAACGGCTCCTTCAAAGCCGGGGCATCGAACACGACGAACTTGATCTGCCGCCAATGCTCGCTCTGATCCTTACGTCGAACGATGCTGACCGTCTTCTGGAACTGCTTTCGGTCCAGCCACAACTCGCCGTCGAGCGGTTCCTTGGGCAGGCTCGCCGTAAACCAGGCGGGAGCGGCATACAGATTTCCGAGACGCGACAGGAACTGCGTCCCATCCCAATAGGCACGTACACCATCAAGCTTTTCGCTGATCCACCAGTCGGTGACATCCTGCGCGCTATCCCAGGATTCGGCCAACAGCACGGGAGCCTCAGCGGCATCTTCTTCTTCGCCGTCCGCATTCTTCTTTCGTACGGGAGCCGCAACAGGAGTCCCTAACCGGGCTTCCTCCGCAGCATCACTGCGCAGCTTCCGCAGATGCTTGCACGTTCTGGCTTCGAGGCCCGACGACTGATTTCGCCAGGCCGGACACGTACACGAATAGACGCCGCCGATGTTCTTCAGGGTATAAATAGAGCTGCCCGAACCCTGTACCTGAATAGCCTCGCCATCAGCCAGATCACCCATCGCAGCATCCTCGAACAAGAGTCCGTTTTACCAGAACGAACAGCCCTTAGCGGCGAATCGGAATCAACTTTCGCAGCCGTTCCTCACGCAGGAAAATTCCCAGCCAAACAACAACGCCCAAGGTGGCCTGAACATAGACCGGCTCGCCCACTCGCAAATGAGCCAGGATCGCTCCGCCCATATATCCCGTGAGCAGGATGGCACCCAGGATCGCCGTGGGAGGAAATAGATAAATGGCAACGCAAGCGAGTTCCAAGATTCCCAACGGCAGAATCAGGCTCGTGGGAAGCTGCAGCGGCCCCATCCCCTTCTCGATCTCTTTGGGAGCCAAAAGCTTCATCGCAGCACTCATGATGAACAACGCCGAGGCGAGCAGCGACAAGACGCGACCGGTCCAAACCAATTTTCCGACTTTTGCTGCCAAGATTCATTCTCCCATTGAAGGCAATCGACTCACGTTGGGTCGCAGTTTAGTCGGAAGTCGATCGTCGCGATACTTATCAAGATCGCGGTGTGGTTCGGGTGCCACGGACTCACCGTCTTCGGTCAAAGACACGGCCATGTCGAGGACTCCAAGTCCACAGGTATCTAGACATCTCTGATGCATTCGTTTTGGGATGTTTTGGCTTCTGTCATGAGGCCCAAGGGGCCGGAACTTTGCCCAGCCGGGGCCCTTCGGCCCCGGAAGAAGACCCCTATTCGCATCTCTTGAGGCCTGAAGGGCCGGCCCATTACTCCTTCATTTTGAAATCGGTGCCCCCTGAAATGTCCGGCCCTTCAGGCCTTTGGAAGTCCAATGATGGGCTTAATTTCAGGGCCAAAGGGCCCTGGCTGGGCAAAGTTCCGGCCCCTTGGGCCTGAGGACAATGGACCGACCGACGATCATTCAGATTGCTCTGGGGTATGATGTGTTGATACCTATGCTCCAAAACCGTGGCACCCTACCCTCGCCATTTCTCATGAGCCGAATCGCCCCGGTATTTCAGACCTGAATTTGCGCCCCATCCGGAACCTGCTATGCTCCCAACCTCGTGAGCCGCCAGTTCGGCTCCAACACCGTATCGCCGCAAGGATGCTGCTGATGACTGCCAATGGACCGCATTTCGCGACCGACTCGCGGCCGCATTGCATTCTGGGAGTTGATCCGGGACTTAACCGGACTGGCTATGCGATCTTGGAACGCTCCAAGTCCGGCCCGATTCTGCGTGAAGGGGGCGTCATTCGTTCGACGCAAACGCTGACGCTGGCCGAACGTGTCCTTGAAATCGGTCACGGCCTACGTGAGGTGATCGCCGAGTTCCAGCCGCAATGCCTGGCCATCGAGCAGGTGTTTTCCTCAGCTCAATTCCCCAGGACGGCCATCCTGATGGCGCATGCCCGCGGAGCTATCCTGTTTGCGGCCGCCGACGCCAAATTGACGGTGAAAGATTACGCGCCGCGCGAGATCAAACGGTTGCTGACCGGCAGCGGCAAAGCGTCGAAAGAGCAGATTCAACACGCCATCCGGAACGAATTGGGGTTACCCAACATCCTCGAACCGAACGACGTGGCCGACGCGTTCGCTGTCGCCCTGTGTCACTATCACTGCAGTCGCACGATTGGGACACTGGTCAAGCCTTGATTGGCGATTTCCGGGGCTTCGCGAAGCGCTCCAGCCCCGGCCACCCGTCGATTTACAACGATTTCGTCACGCTCTGAAGGAACTCTGACTTTGATTACCCGCATTACTGGCAAGCTGGTTCGTTTGAGCGATGACTCTGCAAGGCTGGAGGTCGGGGCCTTCGAGTACGAACTGTACGTTCCCGAATTCGTCCGTCGGCAACTGCAGTCGTCGATGGGAAGCGAAGTCACTCTGAAGACGATTCAATATATTGAAGGGAACGCTCAGGGAAGCCGTCTGACCCCGCGACTGATCGGGTTCCTCTCCGAAGCCGAAATCGAATTCTTCGACCTCGTTTGCTCGGTGGACGGCATGGGCGTGAAGAAGTCATTGCGGGCCATGGTTCGCCCCGTGCGCGAAGTCGCCGAAGCGATCGAAGAACAGAACGTGAAAGAACTGAGTCTGCTGCCCGGCATCGGGGCAGCCATGAGCGAACGCATCGTCGCGAAGCTGCGGCGCAAGATGGCCAAGTTTGCTTTGATGGTTGCCAAGGAATTCCCGCAAGCCGCCCCGTCGGATCGCAGCGTCCTCAACGAAGCGATGGAAGCATTGATCAGCCTGGGCTACAACTCGGTCGAAGCTCGCGAAAAGATCGAGGCCGTATCGGCCGCGAAGGTCAAGCCCAAGTCGGTCGAAGACGTGATCTTTGCGATCTATCAGCTCGAGCGCAAGTAACGTTGCAGCCAGGATCGGCAGAAACGGCTATTGACCGATCAGGCCGTCAGAATTAAAAGCATTCGCTGTTAACAGGGATGTTGTATCTTGCGGAAGGAGTCCGCCCGTGATGAGAAACGCATTGTCGGTTCTGTTGGTTGTCCTCGTGGTTGGCTGTGGAAGTCAACCAGCGGCCCCGGTCGCGACCTATCTCACTTCAGAGCCGATGCCGCCTGAAGTCTCCGAATTGATGGAGCAAGGCAACCACGCCGGCGCCCTGGCCAAGGTCGATCAACTGATCGCGGCCAAACCCGATAATGCCATGCTGTACTCGATCCGTTCGTCGATTCAACACCGCCAGGGAAAAGGTGACGCGGCCGTCGCAGACCTCGACAAAGCGATTGAATTGGACGGCAAAGACGCACGTCTGTACAACAATCGCGGCTTCGTCCTGATGGGGATGCAACAGTTCCAGAAGGCGACCGCCGACTTCAATAAGGCCACGGAACTCGCTCCGCAATACTCAAATCCATTCAACAATCGTGGCTTGCTGCACATTGCTCGCGGGCAATATGCATCGGCCATCGATGAACTGGATCAGGCATTGAAGCTCGATCCCAACTATGTCGACGCCTACAACAATCGCGGCTTCGCTCAGATGCAGGCCGGAAACACCGACGCAGCTCTGACGGACTTCAACACGGCAATCAAGCTCAGTCCTCGCTATGTGAATGCTTACAACAATCGCGGTCTGTTGCGAGCACGCGTTGGCGACATCGACAATTCGATTGTCGATTTTACCAATGCCATGATGCTGGATCCGTTGAATCCGAAGTACTACGAGCATCGCTGCGAGATCTATCGCAAGATTTCCGCCATCGATCTGGCATTGGCCGACGAAGCTCGCCACGACTGGCTGCTGCGACTGCAGGAATTGACGAGCACCATTCAAGCCAATCCGAAAGACGTGAATGTCCTGGTCGAACGTGCCAATCACCATCTGAAGGCGAACGATCCTTCGAAGGGGATGGACGACGTGCAACTCGCTCTGAAGCTCGATCCCAAGTCGACGGCAGCTCTGCTGGTTCGCGGTCGCATCTACCTGGATTTGGACGATTACAGCAGTGCCCTGGCCGATGCCGACACCATGCTAGCAATTGCTCCGCAACAAGAAGGCTATTCGCTGCGAGGCGACGCTTGCCTGGGTCTGAAGGATTACGACAAAGCCATCGAATGCTTTGCCGAGGCCCGTCGGATTGACCCTTCGGTCGCAGAAGCGTATTACCGGAAGGCGCTGGTCTTGCAGGCGTCTGGTCAAATGGACGCCGCCGCCGATAATCTGAAGCGGGCCGTGGCACTCGATCCGGATGTCGAGAGTCGCTTGCGGTAGCAGCGTCGGGGGAATTGGTAGTAATGGCGGAAATCTCTCTCAAGACCAAGATCCAAGGTCCAATCGCGGTCATCGGTGACGTGCATGGGCAGACAGGCAAGCTGGCGATTGTCCTCGATAAGCTGAAGTCTTTGCCCGACTATGAACATCGCTGGATCATCTTTATCGGTGACTTCGTCGATCGAGGTCCCGATCCCAAGGGCAGCATCGACCTCTTCCAGAAGACGCTGCGCAGCCACGCAAAGACGACGGCCATCGCCGGCAACCACGAATTCGCGATGTGCGCGGCACTCGGCTGGTTGCCCACCCAGGGCGAATCGCATTGGGCCGATCGCTGGGTCAAGCACTATAACTCCGAAACGACATTCAAGTCCTACGGTGCCGAACCGGGTAATCTGCAGCAGTTGAAGGACAAAGTCCCCGCGGATCATCGCGAGTTACTCGTCAACCTGCCGTGGTGCGTCGAACATCCGCAGCTCTTGTTCGTCCACGCGGGACTCGATCCGAATGCACCGTTTGCGATGCAGATGCGAATTCTGCATCAAAAAGATTTCTCGCTGAATCGACCGCAATGGTTGTGCGAGAAATCATTTGTCGATGCCGACCCACCGCGTGATTGCCCATTAACCGTGGTCTCAGGACATGTGAAAGTCGACGCCGTCGAGATTCGTCCAAAGAGAATCCTGTGCGATACAACCGGCGGCGACAGCGGCGACCTGAGCTGCGTGTTGATGCCCGAACGCAAGGTGATCACGTCCGGAAGTTCCAGCGCCGCCGCGAAGCCGCCCAGAAACTCGGCCCCAGCCGCGCCTGCAAAGGCCGCGTGGTGGAACCTGTGGGGTTAAGCCCGCAGTTCGCCAGCAAGTGCCACTCAATCGAACTCATCACGCCCGGCGTGTGGGGTCTTCACTCCGGCTGGTAGCCTGATGACTTTGCGCGATGGCGTCTGGGCTACGACGGGCTGTCTGCATGCATGATGACCGTGAAGTTTTCGCTATAGGCTACGCCGTCGTCGGTATGAAGCCGCAAGTGGCCACGAACACGGGTCAAGCTCGGCTTCGGAGCTCCACGAAACCAGAATAGCACTGTCGCGGCTGACATCGCCTGGACCGTAATTTTCAGAGGGAATTGGATCGTGCCTCCCTCTTGCACTCCGTCCAGGCGAATCGAGACATGCCCTTTGTGATCCAGCGGTGGATAGACCTTGGTCCCCACTTCTTCGTAGTCGCGTTTCTCAACCCGTTCGGGCAGGAATTCACCTTGAGTCACATCCAGGGCGGTGGTCGAGCAATTAAAGATTGTGACGCGGATCGTCGCGTGTTCGACTCGTTCGTCATCGACCAGGGGATCTCGACCGTTGGCGTTGGACTTTTCATTCACCTGCTGAGTGATGACGGCCATGTTGGTGATCATCAGATCGCCAGCCAATTCGGGGCGAGCAATAAACGCAGCCAACGCCTTGCGGTTTAACTGGGTCATCGTCAGCGAATGCTCGTTCAGGTACTTACGCACCGCGCGATTGAGGACCGGCGAGATCGCTTCGCGGAAACCCACAAAATCGTAGAACTCGACCGAAGGCGGTTTCGCCCCTTCGTCAGCATCCTCTTCATTCAGCGAAATGATGATGGTGGGGGAAGAGCGAGGCTGAGTCGACGGTGCTACCTCCTGATGAGGTTGAGCAACAGGCGCTTCGACCACTGGCAGCGTCGTCGACGACTGCGGCTTCATCCGCAGCGGGATGGCGGGCGGCTGGTGCTCGGGCTCAGGCAACAATCCTTTCACTCGCTCGGCAAACAGCCACTTCCCTTCGACGCCTCGTCGAACCATCGTGTCACGTTGGATTTGCCCCGTCTCGACCTTCGACTTAAGCTCCGCCGCGTTAAACGGCCCCAGTTCCTGGCCCATCACTTGGAAATACCAATCGCGCATTGGAAGGTCTCGTGACTCACTGAGGCTGAAAGCTGTTTATTTGCACAGAAGCTATGGCAGTGGCAGACCGCAGTCAATCTGCTGCGGACGCCAGCAAGAACTGCCGTTCATCGACGCATCTTGACCAATGATCGGCGATTCAATAAACCCCATTCTCCCCCAATCCGTCCAAGCACTATTTCGTCAGATTCCCCGCGAGGCCCGTCATGAACGGACGCCGTTTGCATTTCGTATTGTTCGTCTTTGTTGCGATTTCATCGACAGCAACCGCGCAGGCACCACCTCCACGCCCCGTCTACTATCCTCAACCCGTTCAAACATTTCCCGTTCAATCAACCACCGGTACGGCCCCTGTCCCCTATCCGGTCGCTGGTGGAATTCCTCGGCAAGGCGCGGCGCGTGAGCAGATTCTGATCCCACATCCTGATCAGATCGAATCTCAGCTGAAGTTACTGGCAGAACAATTCGGGACAGTGGGAATGATTGACGAGGCACGTGCCGCTGCGGCGATTGGAAGTCGCGTTCGCGACGTTCATTTCCAACGGTTATTGCAAGCACACCAGATGCAGCCAGACGAATCAATCCAGAAGCAGATTGTGCTGCGAGTTCAGATGGCCGAATACCAGGTGACACCGGTCTCGTTGCAGCTATTAGCCGATTTTGTTGGCAACCCCAGGCTGGCCGACAGCCCACAAGCCAATCGCAGCTTAAGCGGCGTCTACGATCCGGCGGAGATCAACGGATGGCTTGGCAGATTAGAGAGAGAAGGATTCCTGCAAACATCGTGTCGCTCGCAAGCGACCATCTTGAATGGCCGATCTGCGCAGCTCAAATTTGCACCCGAGGCGAAGACATCCCAATCAGGTAAAGGGAGTGCAGGCGCACAGCGCCCCGAAGATTCATCTGACAACGCCATTCCCTTTATTGGAACCGCGTTGAAAGCGACAGGAGTCATTCTCCAGAACGACATCATTGCGCTAAATCTTATCGTAGAAAACACGACATCGTCCGTGAAGGATGGAACGACGGGGCGACGGATACAGTCCGATACAGAGATTCGTGATGGACAAACGCTCGTAATCGCCGGATTGACAAGCGCCGGAACATTGACCGAAGTGACACGTGTTCCCGTCCTAGGCGACATTCCTCTGATGGGTCGACTGTTCAGCAGCAGAAAGACATCGGCCATCGAAACGGAACTTGTCGTTGTCATCACGCCTGAAATCATCACTCCGCCACCAGCCCGTCCGAACGCCGTGCAGCCAGCTTCGCACGTGCGCCCCGGTCGCTGATTGGCGATCGGACCAGTTGCTTTCTAAATCTCGTTTGGGGTGTCACGGTTTTGGAGGCTTCGACAAAGCCGTGCTGGCTTAGTGCATAAGCCCCGTATCCATCGAGACAAGCTCGAAGGGGTTGGGGATCGCTTCGGTCAAATCCGACAATCCCGCCGAGTTCATCTCGGTGGAAGCGGGTCTCTGCACTAAGCCGACGAGTCTCTAAAACCATGGCACTCCGCTCGTCGATCGAACCGATTGTCATGGACGACCGATGATCAGATTTGTTCTCCGCTCAATCTGGCAACCATCCTGAATGGTCACCTGTCGACCACTTCTTCTGCTCTGCAAGAAACGACTTCCAAGACGAAGATTGCTTCTCATCTCCCTTTAATGAAGCCGTCCTACCATTCCCCTGAATGACAACTGACCCACATTTCTGGCCGAGGTTAGCCGGTGATCAGTTGTCTCTTGTTCAGGAGTGGAATCATGTTGCGTCAACGAATGAGCAGATTAGTCGCAGGAGCTTTACTGGCAGCCGGAGCTGTCGGGGGCACTACTTACTGGCTGGAAGCACGCGAGCCCCTGCGTGTTCCCAACGTCTTTCGAACTGAGGAGAAACCAACCATGCATAGTGGACGAGTCGAAAAACTACTGAAGAACGATCATGGCGATGTGGATGGCCTGCAATTTGCCGATGGCTTCGATGTGCACTTCCCACCCCATGTGGGCAAACGCGTCGTCGAACTGATTGAAACAGGCGCGGAAGCGAGTGTCTGGGGACGAAAAGAAACGTTGCCTCGCGGCGAAGTGGTCTTTGAAGCCAGCCGGATCGAAAGTGGAAAAGAGACGATTCAAGTAGACCGCCCTCGTCCTCCTGCTGGGCCAGGAGCCGGACCTCGAGGGAGACGCGGAGCGGAGCAACCGATGAATGCGACGGGGACGATTGCCGATTTCACCGCGAATCATCATGGCGATGTCGATGGCCTGCTACTGGCCGACGATACCGAAGTGAAGTTCCCACCGCACCTGGGTGAACAACTGCAAAGCATCGTGAAAGTCGGTGATAAGATCGAAATCGAAGGGCGCCGCCACGTCACACCTCACGGCGATATCCATCTGCATGCCGATCAGATCACGGCCCCCGGCGGTAAGACTTGGAGTCGCGACGAATTCGCCGGTCGTCGGCCTGCTCCTCCCGAACCGACCGTCAATGGTCGCGATCGGGCACCTCAGCCGACCAACGCCGAGGTCATGAAGGAACTGACTGCGATCCGTCGCATGCTGGAAGATTTGAAGCGATAGGCTGGTTCTGCCATTCTGGTTCGACACCGGCGTCCCGACATTTCGTCGGGACGCCGGATTTTTGAAAGCGACTGCGATGCGAATACTTGTGATCGAAGATCAAGCCGACTTGCGACGCCTGTTGCAAGGCATCCTCGAAGAAGACGGCTATGCCGTGGATGTCGCGGCCGACGGTGCCGACGGATTGGCGAAGGCTCAAGTGTGGCCGTACGATGCGATCGTGCTGGATCTGATGCTGCCGAAAATCGATGGGTGGGATGTGCTTGAACAACTGCGCGAGACACATAAAACACCCGTGCTGATCCTTTCGGCGCGAGATGCTCTTGCGGATCGCGTTCTCGGTCTGGACATTGGTGCCGATGACTATCTCTCGAAGCCGTTTGAACGGCCGGAACTACTGGCTCGACTGCGGGCTCTGATTCGGCGCACCGCCGGACAAGCAAAATCAACTCTGACCATCAAAAACCTGCAAGTGGACTTGATCGGTCGCACGATCACTCGCGACGACGAAATCATCACGTTGACGGCTCGGGAATATATGCTGTTCGAGTATCTGGCTCTGCACCGAGGAAAGGTCGTCACGCGCACCGAACTGTATGATCATCTGTTCGATGAGAACGACGAAACGCTATCGAATCTATTGGACGTGTACATTTCGTACCTTCGCAAGAAACTTGGTGCCGATGTGATCGAAACTCGGCGAGGACTGGGCTATGTCATCCCCGAGTGACGCTGGTTCGACAACCACTGCTGCTCAACATCAACGCGACTGGTCTCTCCAGAGTTTGTTGATCGCATCGCATGCGGGACTAGTCGCGATCGTTGTGCTGGGTTTCGGCATATCGCTGTTGGCCATGACAATCCATGCGACGTACCGGCAAGCGGAAGCCGACTTGCTGGGTGCTGCTCAAGTGCTGCTGCAGGATCTCGGAAGTCGGAACGATCCTTCAGGGCTGGTGATCTCAGAACTCTACGCCCATCGATTCGGCAAGGCCTCGCGCGATCACGCCTACTATGCTGTGTGGGATGCCTCTGGTCAGATGCTGGCTTCATCCAAGGCGCTGCCCCCGCACGCCGTGAGATCTGCGACAGTACCGCCAACGCACGGGCCGCGCCCCTTCGTCGCGCGTTCGCAGGGAATTTATCTCGATGTCATCGTGGCAACCCCGGACGACGGTCAGTTGTTGATTGGCCGGCCTTTGGCGAAGGAATTCGACGGTTTGGGTTGGACCGCTGCGAGACTTCTGACTGTGGGACTGATCTGCCTGGTGCTGGGAGGCTGGGGGGCCATCTGGCTGGCCCGCCGCATCGCGAAGCCCATCGAGCGAATGTCCAACACGGCGGAACGAATCACCAGTCGCAACTTGTCAGAGCGATTGGAAGCCCGGCAAACCCCGCGTGAGATCACTCGACTGGCGATCGTGATCAATACGATGCTGGACGGCTTGAAGTCGTCCTTCGATCGTCAGGTCCGCTTTACGGCGGATGCCTCGCACGAACTGAGAACCCCGGTGTCGGTGGTCCTGTCGCAAGCGGACTTCACGCTGTCGCGCGAGCGAACACCGGAACAATATCGCGAGGCACTCGAAACGTGCCTGCAATCGGCTCGTCGGATGAAGAGGTTGGTCGACGACCTGTTGGTCTTATCGCGAGCCGATTCCGGTTGCCTCAACCTTCGTCACGAGTCAACGGATCTAAGCAGCATCACCGAGCAGGCTGTCCGGTTGCTGCAACCGCTGGCTGACAGACGAAACATACGACTGCAAACCGATCTTCATTCGGCACCACTCATCGGAGATGCCGATCGGCTGAGCCAAGTCGTGACCAACCTGGTGACCAATTCGATCCAGTACGGCGATATGAACACAACGGTCTGGATTGAAGCCTTCGCCAAACCAGATGCCGCGTTCCTGGTCGTGCGCGATACAGGGCCGGGGATACCGCTCGCCGATCAGCCCCATCTGTTCGAGCGATTCTACCGCGTCGATCGAGTTCGCACGCAGGAAGAGGAAACGGGAACCGGGCTGGGACTGAGTCTAGTCGCCGAGATCGTCGCCGCACACGGCGGCACTATCCAAGTGGCGTCGACGGAAGGAACGGGGACGACCATGGCGGTCCAGATCCCGACGAATAGTCATGCCTGAATGCCGCTCCGTCCGAGAAGAGAAAACGAAGAATGTGGCCACGGATCAACACGGATGAAACACGGATCAGACGAATTCAAATTGAAGAGCGAGCGAGGCACTGCGATGACGAATCGCCACTCCTCAAATCCTTCTGATCTCTTTAATTCTTATCCGTGTTTCGTCCGTGTTAATCCGTGGCTAAAACGCTTCTCAGTACGACTTGGCAAAGACTCCAACCGTATCGGTGTCATCACCCGAGAAGACGCATTTGCCGGGTGTCCGTGGCTCATCCAGCGGCGTGCAGCGGGCGGTCAGGCGATGTTGCTTGAGCCATTCGAACATCTCCGGCCGATCGCAGAAGTGAGCGTAGGCGAAGCCACCTTTGTCCATGGATCCTTCGTCGGAGTCGCCCAGGAACGCCAGCAATTCGTCGCGCGAGTTGACTCGGACTGAGTTGGATTTCAACCGCTTATCGGCGGCTTCGAACAGTTCGTTCTGAATCGCCTGCAACTGGCTGGCAACCGTCGCGACCAGTTGATCGATCGTCTGATTTTCCTTAGCCAGCGTGTTGCGGCGAATGACCGTTGCGGTCCCCGCCTCGATTTCCTTGGGACCCACTTCGACTCGGAGCGGGACGCCGTGCTTGACCTGGTACCAGGCGCGATCGCCGAACCGCATGTCGCGATCGTCGATCGTGACGCGGATGGCATCGCCTTCATAGCGTTGAGCCTCCAATCGCTTCTTGATCTCCTTGGCGTGCGCGACCACGGTCACGCGTTCGTCGTCGTTCTTGAAGATCGGCACGATCGCCACATGCTTGGGTGCCAATCGCGGAGGCAGCACCAGGCCGTTGTCATCGCTATGAGTCATGATCAGCGCGCCGATCAGACGCGTCGATACGCCCCAGGAAGTCGTCCACGCGAACTTTTCTTGAGTGTCGCGATCCTGGAACTTGATCCCCTGGGCTCGCGCAAAGTTCTGACCCAGGAAGTGCGATGTTCCTGCTTGCAGAGCCTTGCGGTCCTGCATCATCGCTTCGATTGAGTACGTGGCGACGGCACCCGGGAATCGCTCGCCGCTCGGCTTTTCGCCGCAGATGACCGGCATCGCCATGTATTCGCGAGCGAACTTTTCGTACACCTTCAGCATGGTGTGCGTTTCTTCGCGGGCTTCTTCCTCAGTGGCGTGAGCCGTATGCCCTTCCTGCCACAGGAACTCAGCCGTACGCAGGAAGACGCGTGGTCGCATTTCCCAGCGGACGACGTTAGCCCATTGGTTAATCTTGATCGGCAAGTCCCGATACGACTGCACCCACTTGGCGTAGGTCGCTCCGATAATGGTTTCGCTGGTGGGGCGAACGATCAGCGGTTCTTCGAGCAACCCGTCTGGAACAAGCTTCCCTTCAGCGTTCATCGTCAAGCGGTGATGTGTGACGACTGCACATTCCTTGGCGAATCCATCGACGTGTTCGGCTTCAGACTGCAGGAAGCTGATCGGGATGAACAGTGGAAAATAGGCATTTTCGTGCCCGGTATCCTTGAACATCACGTCCAGCTCTTTGTGCATGTTCTCCCACAAGGCATAGCCCCACGGCTTAATCACCATGCAGCCGCGCACCGGCGAAACCTCGGCCATGTCGGCCGCTTTCACGATCTGCTGATACCATTCGGCGTAGTTATCTTGACGAGTCGGCGTGATCGCGGTTTTTGGGGCAGCCATAGTGATTTCAATGGGAATGGTTGGTCGGAACATCCATAAACGGCCAAGACCGCAAGAATAGCGGAAAGCGCCAAAGCATTTCAATGTAGGTCGACGAATGCCTGAATAACCTTGGCGACAATGGTGAAATAGTCTTGGGTGCCACGGACTTGGAGTCCTCGACATGGCCGTGTCTTCGATCAAAGACGCGGCTTGAACACTGTCTTTACAGGCAGCACCAGATCGAGGTTCTTTTTCAATTCAAAGGGACTCCAGACACTTCGCCGTCAATATGAATGCAAAGAACAGGATCATGCCAATCCACGCGAATCGCCCACGCCCATAGAACCAGCCGTACGCCGAAAAACCCGCTGACAAGAAACCCCAACATCCACATTGCCACACCAAAACATTCACTGGAGTGATCGCCAGCCGGCTGAGTGACGGAGTGCCTGGATCCACCTGAATCCAGCCATACTTCATGTTGTAGTACGCGATGGTCAACGTCTGCACCAGCATCCCAATTGATCCAATAACCGAGAAGATTGCCAGAAATGTACCTGGAATAATCCTCCATCGCAGGCGCTGCGGCGTTTGCTGCGAGATCGGATTTGGAGTGTCGATCTGATCGATGTCTGACATCGAAATCTCGTGCAAGGTGTTCATTCGATGCGACTTGGTTCAAAGCTGGCAGCGATTCCAGCTTTGATGCCGCGGTGAAGCATATCAGTCATGGTCTTGCCGAAATACTGAGTCGTTGTTGATTGATCGACATGCTAAAATCGCCGTGCTGCTCAGCTTCCTCCGTCACTTTGCAGGCTACTAATGAAACAGATTGTCGCACGAGTTTGCTGTTGGGTTGGAGTTGTCAGTTCTTTGGTGTGGATCAACTACGCGATTGCGGCTGATCGGCCCGAAGTGGTCGTCACCGATGCGGCTCGGAAGATTCACGCGGCCGGATTTGTCTTCGATGGCCATAATGACCTCCCCTGGATGGTTCGGACCGAAGCAGGGTCGTCATTTGATCAGGCTGACCTAGTGAAGCCGCTGGGACCGAAGTTTCACACGGATATCGCACGCCTGCGCTCGGGCAACGTAGGAGCACAATTCTGGTCGGTCTATGTCCCGGCCTCGACGAGCAAAGAGGGAAAGGCGTTGCTGCAGACGATCGAGCAAATCGAACTGGTCCGCGCGATGATCAAACGCTACCCCGACGTCTTCGAGGCGGCTCGCACTGCCGACGATGTGATTCGCATCCAGAAGTCCGGCAAAGTTGCGTCATTGATCGGTGTCGAAGGAGGCCACTGTATCGAAGATTCGATCGAAAACTTGCGACGACTGCATGCAATGGGAGCGGGGTACATGACCCTGACGCATTCCGACACGCTCGCCTGGGCCGATGCCGCAACCGACGATCCGAAGCACAGCGGCCTGACACCGTTCGGTGAAGAAGTCGTGCGGGAAATGAATCGGCTAGGGATGCTGGTCGACCTGTCGCATGTCTCTGACGAAACCATGAAGGACGCCCTGCGGATCACGACGGCCCCCGTGATCTTCTCGCACTCGTCCGCTCGAACCATCGCCGATCACCCGCGAAACGTGCCCGATGACGTGCTGCAACATGTGAAAGCGAACGGCGGTGTGGTGATGATCAACTTCTATCCGGGCTTCATTCATCCCGAATCCGCCAAACGCCGCTCACGCATGTTCCACGTCAGTCGCGAACTGCGAGCCAAACACAAAGTCGACGCAGAATTCAAACAGGCAGTCAAAGATTGGGAGCGTGAGAATCCCATCCAACAGGGCAGTATCCACGACGTCTGCGACCACATCGACCACGTCAAGAAGATCGCCGGAGTCGAATCGATCGGCCTGGGCTCCGACTTCGACGGCATTCCGATTGTCCCCAAGCAACTGGAAGACGTCTCGACGTACCCCGTGATCACGCAAGAACTATTCAATCGAGGCTACACGGCAGACGAGATTCACGGCATCATGAGCGGCAACATTCTGCGAGCGATGCGCGGAGCGGAAGCGAAGGCGGCGAAGTAGGGGCCGTCGTCTCTAGACTCTGTTCGCGGCACCCCATAGTGGTTGTCGAAGATGGCGTGTCCCGAAGACTGCACACGCCCTACTTGAGAGGCCAGGGGCAACGCTCACGTTCAAATTTCTCTCGTCACGCCAGTTCTCTCTCTTTCCGCAAACCCCCAGCATTGGTAAGCTCCCAACGCCGTAAGTAAGGCAGTGTCGGTGGGCTGGGGAGAATTTGCGGCCTGCCCCGTCGACAATGCGTCCATCACATTGCTTCGTCCTTTCAAATCTGTTTGCCATGTCGATCCACCTTGGTCCCGTCGATTACCTCGTCATTGTCTCGTACCTGTGCGCGACGATGGTGATCGGCTTATGGGTGGGGAGCTACGTACGCAGCGGCTCCGATTTCTTTCTGGCCGGGCGTTCGCTCCCTTGGTGGGCGATCGGGATGTCTCTGGTCGCGACTGATATTGGCGGCACCGATCTAGTGGGCGTCGGGGGAGACACTTATCGCTACGGCCTGGTGATGGGGAACTTCGAATGGATCGGCTGCGTTCCGGCGATGCTGGTGGCAGGATTCGTGTTCATACCGCATCTGTGGCGCTGCCAAGTGACCACGATTCCGGAGTACCTCGAACGGCGATTTAGCTCTTCCCTGCGGACAGTCGTCGCCGCGTGCTGGTTACTGCTGATGGCCTGCAACTTAGGCGTAATGTTGCTCGCTTCGGCGAAGTTCATGCACACGCTCGCCCAATGGGACATGTCCGTCTCGATCGTGGTGACGGCTCTGCTGGTCGGGATCTACACCTGGTCAGGCGGCTTGCGAGCCGTCGTCTTCACCGACGTCCTGCAGGGTGTGGTGATGATCGCCGGTTGCCTGATGGTGCTGATCCTGGGCATCTACGAGATGGGTGGCTTCGAACCGTTCGTCGATAAAGTGCATGATGCCGTGCATGCGCGACGGCAGCGCGAAAAAGAGGCTCGGCCACTCGAAGAGCTTGCTGAAATCGGTGACATCGAGCGATCTCGCGAAAGGCGTTCTGATCGCAAGTCGAATCATTTTTCGCTCGTTCAACCGGTAGACTCGCCGTCGCCTGGTCCCTGGCCTGCCATCCTGTTCGGCTTGGCTCTAGTCGTCAGTCCCGGTTACTGGATCGGCAATCAAAGCATTGTGCAGCGGTCTTTGGGAGCGAAGTCCGAATACGAAGCGAAAGCTTCGTACGTGTACGGTGCCTTACTCAAGACCTTAATTCCGTTCATGGTCGCCATTCCGGGCTTAATCGCCTTGGTCAAGTTTCCCGAACTAGGGCATGGCGAAGCGGATCGAGCCTTGCCGATGCTCGTCGGTTACCTGCTGGGCGAAGGCTGGCGAGGCCTCTTCGTGGCGGCGTTTCTGGCGGCGTTAATGTCGAGCGTCGATTCGTATTTGAACTCGGCGACTACCATTTACGTGAACGATTTCTACCGGAAGTTCTATCGCCCCCATGCAGACGAGGGACTGTTGCTCGCGATCGGCCGCTGGACGACCATCGGCTTTGTCTTGTGGGCGGTCTACTTTGCGTTCCAGTTGATGGTCATCCCCGCGGGACTGTACACGATCTTCCAGACGATGATGTCATTCATCGTGGGGCCAACGTTGGGAGTGATCCTCTTGGGGATGCTCTCGTCCCGCAATAACGCGGAAGGAGCCTTGATCGGGTTCATCGGTGGGGTACTCACCTCGATTGGCCTGTTCCTGTTGAACCAGGATTTCGTCGCCGATTGGCTGAACATCGAACCTTTGTTTCGCATCGGGCAGGCTTACCTCTACTATTCGATCTGGGCCTTCATCTCGACGATTTTGCTGGCATGGCTGTTCAGCTATTTCGGTAAACCGGACGCTCCTGAAAAGCGGCGCTATTCGATTTCGGAATGGAAGCCGTTCGAGGAGGCCGCGCCATGACGTTCCTCCACTGGATCGGCGAAACAATCCGCGAACAGCTGTTGCACGTCCCCATGTGGGTCGCGCGCTGGCTGTTCATAGGGTTGTTGCTCGTGCTGATGGGCTGGGTCGTGCAACTTCCAGTCGCCGCTGTCACGCCCCCCGGTCGTCGATCTCAGTGGTATGAAGACCTGCGCATCTGGGCCTGGCTGGCGTTGATGTTTCAAATCGTGATCTACAGCGTTTTCTGAGAGATGAGATTCAGATCGCCTTTGCCCGAGTCGACGGTCAGCATGCGGTGCAGAACTTTACTCTTCGATGACCTCGCCGTCCCCATGCGGCCAGTCCCTGTTGCGTTGCCTCATCCAGATGTCTTCAACTTCTGTGAGGACTCGAAGTCGTCAGCTGTGTTTCGATCCATCTGAGAAGCGCGGCCTGATCTGATGGGCTCATTCGTTCCCAGATTCGAATTGGTGCTGCGTAAGGTGCTCCAATTGTTGTGGGCATCGGCAGACGACCAAGCAAAATGTCTTGAAATTCGATTTGAATCGACCGGGTCGCCAGTGACCAGGTGTGTTTCAAAATGATGAGGTCATCAGAGTCGACAGGCATGAGACGCTTTCCGATATGGCAGCAACCTTGCCACATATCGGCGGTCGTCGGTTCGACCTTTGCCCTGACCGCGCGCCGGACCTCAATTTCTGCTGAAAACATCACGAGGCGCGGCGCGTTCAGGCTGTTTTCGTGTAAGTGACTCGTAAGTCATCATTTGCGTTCGCGCCAGGCGGTCAACGACTGACCGGCGTGTAGGATTTGAACGACCTCCGTGGTGCAGAAAACGACGGTCACGAACTCGGGGTTGATGCGCCAATCGACGTGAACAGCGTCTTTAATGTCGTAATGTCGGCCGGCTTCAACATGTGATGATCGAAGCCCGATTCGCTGGAAAGTCGGCGGTCTTCCTGTTGTCCCCATCCGGTAAGGGCCACCAACATCAAGGACTGCAATTCTGGAATCAGCCTGATTCGACGAGCGACCTCGTAGCCGTCCATGCCAGGCATACCGATATCGAGGAATGCCACCGCTGGTCGGTACCCCTTCAGGATCTGCAATGCCGAGGGGCCATCATTGGCCGTCAACACATCGCATCCCAACAGTTGCAGCAGCATGCTGAGTGTCGTGGCGGCATCCTGATTGTCGTCGACGACCAGCACTTTCAGTTTTGGCATTCGCACTTCGCGAATTGCGGTTGGCGGCTGCTTCGCACGCTGAGTTTCCTTGATTAACGGAAGGCGAACGATAAATTCGCTCCCCTGCTCCAGACCGTCACTTTTCGCCTCGACTACGCCGCCATGCATCTCGACGAGCGACTGGACCAGCGTCAATCCGATTCCCAGTCCTCCTTGAGCCTGCCGCTTGGAGCGATCGACTTGAGCAAACATCTTGAAGACGTGATCCAGCATTTCTGGTGCAATACCGACACCGGTGTCTCGCACTGAAATCAGCACTTCGTCGTCGACATGGCGGACTGACAACCAGATCTGACCGCCGTGATGCATGTACTTCGACGAGTTGTTCAACAGGTTCGCGAAGATCTGCGAGAGGCGGACCGGATCGCCTTGAACGGTCAGCGATTCGCTCGGCAACGAAATCGCCAGTTGGTGGTCGCACGCGTCGATCAGTGGCCGACTGGCTTCGACGGCGCTGCGAATGACGCCCGCGATCTCGACGGGTTCCATCCGCAACTCAACCTTGCCGCGCGTGATTCGCGAAACTTCCAACAGGTCTTCGACAAGTCTGACCAAGTGGCCGACCTGTCGCTCGATCATATCGCAGACCTGCTCCGATGCAGGATCACCCCCATTGGTAAGTCGCAGGATGTGCAGCGAGTTTCGGATCGGTGCCAACGGGTTTCGAAGCTCGTGCGCCAGCGTCGCGATGAATTCGTCTTTGCGGCGATCGTTCTCACGTAAGACATCTTCGGTCCGCGCCTGCTCGGCCAGATAGGCACGGACTTGGTATTGTCGCTCGCGGGCCTTCAATGCCGCTCGCAGTGCACTCAGGAGCGTGGGTGGTCGAACCGGACGCTCGAGCAACGTCACATTGCTGAAGGATTGCAGAGCCAATCCCACTGTGGCCGAGTCGGCACCATACCGCGTCAGCAGCAAGACCGGCAGATCGGACCAGGGCGGTTGATGCGCCAATGCCGTTGCCAAGGCGGTCATTCCACCGTTGAGAACCGCTTCCTCCGCGACGAGCAGACACCCAACTCCTTCTTCAATCAGACGACCTGCGGATGGGATGTCTGGGCAGACGACTGAATCGATATTTCCCTCACCCAACAAGGCAGCGGTCAGGGCACCGTCACGACCGGTAGGCGTCAGGATCGCGACGCGCTGGCTGTAATAATTTTCTGAGGTCTCAGTCATTTCGGATCGGCTCTCTGAAGCGTGTCAGGACTACCGTCATGAGAGGGAATTCCGGTCAGTACGCCGCGGAATTCCCGCAACGGCTCGCCGATCCAGATGCGACCTGAACTCATACTGAATTCGCGAATGGTCCGCTCGTGCTGCCCCCCGCGTTTCTTCACGACCGAAATAGCCTGCTGGATCTCGCCGCGATATTCGAAGTAGCGGAGCAGCAGCACGGCATCGGCCAGGTAGCTGGCATCTACCGGAGCGTTCATCTGCAGACCGATCAACCCCTGGTGAGCGCCGATCAGCAGCGTGGCCACGTTTTTCTGCCCGAGATAGTTCAGCAGCTCATGCAATTGGACGACCAGATACCGTTCACTCGGCATTGCCGCCAGGTAGCCATTCAGGCTGTCGATAACGACGATCGAGACTTGTTCTTCGTCAACGACGCGGCGGATGGCATGGGTAAATTCACCGGGTGACAACTCAGCCGGATCAACTTGCTGAATCAGGATCTTGCCCGCATCAATCTGGCCGGCCAGATCGATCCCCAAACCGCTGACACGACTGATGAGCGTATTCCGGCTTTCGTCGAAGACGAACAAGGCAGACTTCTCGCCTCGCAGCGCAGCGGCGTACGCGAACTGGGCCGCGATAGTGGATTTCCCGGTTCCTGGGGGCCCGACGATCATTGTGCTGGTCCCCCGTTCGATGCCCCCACCGAGTAGGGCATCCAGCGGAGGCAGACCGCTGGAGAGTTGCGAGAGCGCCTTGTCCTGCCGATGTTCCGCGGCGACCAGTCGGGGAAAGACAGTCAATCCGCCGCGATCAATGGTGTAGTCGTGATAGCCGCCGCGGAACTTCACACCACGGAACTTGATCATTCGCAGACGCCGACGCTCCGCCCCGTACTCGGGATTGAGTTGCTCTAACAGGAGTACTCCGTGGGCGATGCTCTGCACCTGCAAATCGCGGCCTTCCGCGGTCAAATCGTCGAGAAGTATCACCGTGCATTGTCGACCGACGAAGAACTGTTTCAAAGCCAGAATCTGGCGTCGATATCGCAGTGGGCTTCCGGCAAGCAGCCGAAGTTCCGATAGCGAATCGAGGACGACTCGTGCCGGTCTAATCTGTTCAACATCGTGCAGAATCGTCTTCGTTGTCTCACTTAGCTCCACGTCGGCCGGATGGAACATGGTGTACTGCTCTTCCGGGTGCAGCGTATTTTCAGAGGGGATCAGTTCCCGAATCGTCATTCCATCCAGGCACCAGCCGTGCGAGTCGGCGACTTCTTGGATCTCCTCAAGTGATTCCGAAAGGCTGATGTACAGCACCGGTTCTTTCGCGGCGACGCCATCCAGGAGAAACTGAAGCGCCAAAGTCGTCTTGCCGGAGCCAGGTATTCCTTCCACCAAGTACAGCCGGTTGGCCCGCAGCCCCCCGCTCATGACATCATCCAACCCGCCAATGCCGGTCTTCACGACTCGGGTTTGCGTTTTTGGTCCTGGAATTGACGAGGCGGGCGCGGTCGCCATGAAATCCCTTCTTCGGAACGAGTTGTTTCTGCAGGATTGCTTGGTTGAAAACGGATAGATTCCGACAGGATGCTCCAAAGTGAAAGTGTCCAATCCGAGAATTAAATCCCGTAAGTGGACACGACTCAAAGCAAAAAATGGAAAGAGAGCAGACAGGAAGCGAGCAAGTCATATGCCGCCAAACGAGCGCATGGATTGGCTACGTAACCTTTCGAAAACCTGAATTTGTGACCGAAGACGAGCCGTTCTGTCTGAGTAATCTGAGTCCTGTGAGTTAACGAGACCCAGGCTGGTCGATTTATGGCCGGTCGCCTGCCGGGTTTCGGGATTGGTTCATTAGCTCTGGGCAGGCAGGCGGTGGCTACTTGGTAGTCAATTTATAGTGACATGGCGAACGTCGCGCGACTGCCAACCAGCAGCGACCTTGGAGTGCGGTGACTCGACACCGCTTTGGCTCCAATCGCCAGACATCCTACGGTCCAACCTGCCGAGCCCGTTTGTTCTTTGACAACAGAACTGCAATCTGCGACTACTTCACTCTCAGTAGAATGAGAAGTTGCGTCATGCGACCGGAGCGGGGTTGTGTCATGCGGCCCCTCATACTGTACTCCGAACTGAGGACTCTGTAGTGCGTCCTCGATCATCTCGCCGCTTACCCTCACCGCAACACCCCTCAAAATCCGTGTTCATCGGTGTCAATCCGTGGCCGCGACTTCTCTTAACACGGACGTATCGCGAACTTCCCCCGCGACGATCTTGTCAATCAGCGACGCCCAATGAATGTTGCCGGCCGTTTCAGGCAGGTTGACGCTTGTTCTGGCAGTCCGTATAAACCGATGGCTTCGCCCCGAAGTATGTGGCGTGCCTTCACTTTGGTTCGTTTGAGGATAGTCTGAGTCATGCTCTCGATTCGTCTGCCGGACGGTTCTGTTGTCGAGCACCCCGATCACGCGACTGCTTTCGATGTCGCGCAAGCCATCAGCCCACGCCTCGCCGCGGCGGCGGTGGGAGCGATCGTGGACGGAACCACCGTCGACGTTATGCGACCGCTAGCGGAAGTCACGACCGAACGACCGATTCCCGTGCAACTGCTGACCGAGAAAGATGCTGCGTCGCTCGCGATCCTGCGGCACTCATGCGCGCACATTATGGCTCGCGCCGTCATGCGGTTGTGGCCCGGTGTCGAACTGGCGTTCGGTCCGACCAAAGGCCACGGCTATTACTACGATATCGCCTGCAGTCATAAGATCAGCGAAGACGATTTCCCTCGCATTGAAGCCGAGATGCAGAAGATCGTCGATGCGGGCGAACCGTTCGAACGATTCATCTGCGATCGTGACGAGGCTCTCAAATTGGTTGATGGGATGTCCCAGAAACTGAAGGTGGAGCACATCAACACCGGCCTGGCGACTCATCCGACCGTCAGCTTTTATCGCCAGGGCGAGTTCGTCGACCTCTGTCGCGGTCCGCACGTTCCCGATGCGAAGCGAGTTAAAGCGTTCAAGCTGCTCTCGATCGCCGGTGCCTTCTGGAAGGGCGACGCCAGCGGCAAACAACTGCAGCGGCTGTACGGAACCGCGTGGTTCTCACAGAAGGATCTTGATAACTACCTCGATCAGGTTAACGAAGCCAAGCGTCGTGACCACCGTGTGCTGGGTAAGCAACTGGGGCTGTTCACCATCAGTCAGGAAGTCGGCCAGGGCCTGTGCCTGTGGCTCCCCAAAGGAGCGACCATTCGTTCGATCCTGGAAGACTTCATCAAGAAGGAACTGATCGCTCGCGGCTATCAACCGGTCTATTCGCCACACATCGGGCGAGTAGAGTTGTATGAAACCAGCGGCCACTTCCCTTACTATCGCGATTCGCAGTTCGCCCCACTCTTCGGACACGAAGGGGGCCAACTGGTTGACTTCTGGATCCGCAAGCTGCAGGCCAACGAACTGACTGCCGAAGAAGAATCGCATCTGTTGGCGAGTGCTCAACTGACCGGGGCCGATCTGACCGACTTTCCTCACAAGGGAACGAACGAAGAAAAGGGTGCGTACCTGAGGACTTGGGAAAAGGCTCAGGAGCGATACCTGTTGAAGCCGATGAACTGCCCGCATCACATCCAGATCTATAAGGCTCAACCACGCAGCTATCGCGATCTGCCGGTGCGGCTGGCAGAGTTCGGGACCGTCTATCGTCACGAGCAGTCAGGCGAACTGAACGGCATGCTGCGCGTGCGCGGGTTGACTCAGGACGATGCTCACCTGTTCTGCACTCCCGAGCAAGTCGTGCAGGAGTTCAAAGACACCCTGGATCTCGTCAAGTTCGTGCTGAGCAGCGTTGGCCTGAATGATTACCGAGTTCAGTTGTCCTGCCGCGACTCGAAAAACAAAGACAAATATGTCGGTGCGGACGAAGACTGGGAAAATGCCCAGAACGCTCTGCGTCAGGTGCTGCAGGAAAAGGAGATGCCATTCATCGAATGTGAAGGGGAAGCGGCATTCTACGGACCCAAGACCGACTTCATGGTTCGGGACTGCATCGGCCGTGAGTGGCAACTGGGAACCGTGCAACTCGACTTCAACCTGCCGAAGCGATTCCAGTTGGAGTACGTCGGTGCGGACAATCAGACTCATCAGCCTGTGATGATTCACCGAGCCCCATTCGGTTCGATGGAGCGCTTTACCGGCATGCTGATCGAACACTTCGCCGGAGCGTTCCCACTATGGTTGGCCCCCGAACAAGTCCGCGTGATGTCGATCAGCGACAAGTTCGAAGACTACGCCAAGCAAGTCGAAGCCAAGTTCCGCGCCGCAGGCTTCCGAGTCGGCACCGATCTGCGTGGAACCAAGATCAACGCGAAGGTGCGTGATGCTCAGTTGGAACTGATCCCGTACATGCTGGTTGTCGGCGGTAAAGATCAGGAAAACGGCACCGTCAGCGTACGAGACCGCATCGACGGCGACTTGGGAGCAATGCCGATCGCCGATGCGATGGCCAAGCTGCAGGAAGAAGTCAACGAACGCCGCATTCGCCAGGTCAGCGAGAAGAAATTCCAGTCGTTCGAAGAAGAAGGCAGCGAAGCGAACGAGTATTAAGCGTAAAAACCGCTTCCTGTACTACCGGTTTGCACAAATGCGATTGCGTTGCAAGCCGGAAATCGAATACACCACGGGAGATCGGATTGGGAATGGATTCCCGGTGGACGCCGTGCGAGGGGTCTGCCGGCTCGATGGAGCGAGCGAGACATGATGGTGGGGCAACGCAAGAACCTGTGGCTGCTGGCTGGTTTGCTGGGGTTTTACCTCATCATGGCCGCCGTTTTGCCTGCCGCGGATGATGAGGTTTACTACTGGGCGTGGGCTCGGCCGCTACAGTTCAGCTACTACGACCACCCGCCGCTCACCGCATATATGATTCGCCTGTCGACCGACATCTTCGGTGACAGCATATTTGGATTTCGAGTCCCCGCCTGCCTGGCGACAGCATTTGTGCTGCTGGTGATCGCTCACCTTTCCAAGCCGAAGTCGCTGTTGCCCGGGATCGTGTTGACGCCACTGTTTACGCTGGGGGCGGTGCTGATTACGCCGGATACTCCCCTGCTCTGCTTTTGGGCGGCGTATGTCTGGTGGCTGGTTGAGGTCCATCGCCGGTTGACTCCGGTCGCGGAAGAAGGAACTGAGCCGGGACCGGCTTCGCTTCCCTGGTGGATGTGGTTGGTGGGTGGTGTCCTGCTGGGATGCGGGGTGCTTGGCAAATACACGATGGCACTGGCGGTTCCCGCGGGGTTCGTCAGCTTCTGTCTGGTGTGGCGTTTGTGGAAACGCTGGCTGCCAGGTTACATCGCTCATGGCGTGGTGGCGTTTATTGTCGCCTCACCGATTTTGATCTTTAACATCCAGCAGAAATTTGCCCCGCTGCTCTTTCAGTGGCGGCACACGATGACTCAGTCTCAACCGGGAATTGTCCCCTTTGGTGAGTTCGTTGGCGTGCAACTGCTGCTTTTTGGGACGCTGCCATTTTTCCTGTATCCGTGGGTGCTGTGGAGCTTTCGCCGGCTGTCGGAGAATCCACGACTGCGAGTCTGTGCGTGTCTGTATGCCCTGCCGATGACGTTCTTCCTGTACAAGGCGACTCAGGCGCGGCTGCAGGGCAACTGGGCGTTGGTCATGTTTGTCTCCTTCTGGCCCTTGGCGGCGGCGTGGTATCAAACGGTCAGTGCATCGCGCTTCTGGCGCTGGTCGACCGCCTCGGCGTTTATCCTCCCGGTCGCTTGCGTCACCCTGCTCACTGGACATCTGCTCTACCCAATCCCGTTCATCCCGGCCGAAGGGGATCGAGTCACTCGGCAATATGCGTTGAACGAAGCGACTCATCAGATCGCAGAAACAATTCACCAGCGCGGCGAGGCTCTGCCAGTCTTCACGACAACCTACCAGATCACGGCCTGGCTGCGGTTCCAGTCGCTCGACGGCCGCCAGATCGATCAAATCTCGCGACCAAGTCACTTCACTCAGCACCCCGAACATTTGGCCGATGTGACCCGTGCCTACGTCGTCGCCGACTTCCCACTCCCGCCTGAATTCGCGCCGGGCTTTGGAGAACCGGAACTCGTCGGAAATTTTCCGGTGAAGGTTCGAGGTGAAGCGGTTCGCGACTTCAAGCTCTATCTGTATTCGAAGTCGATCGCTGCAAAGAAAACCGCTTCGAGAATTTCTCTCGTCAATCACGAGGAACCGAGCGAAGACGACCTTTCTTCGGGACGTAGCGAGTAAGACTGGGGCCGGGAATCATTGCTCAATGCCGATTTCCGGCGTTTGTGATCAACCATTTCGCCGGAGCGGTTTTCGTGGGCAGGTCAATGAACTAGAATCGGAGCGTTGACGATTCGCGTCCCACTGCTATTTCTGTCCTGGAACATTCGACTTCACAATGGCCAAGAACCCGGAATCGAAACCGGATTATTCCCTGTCACGCGTGGTTTGCCGAAATCGAAAGGCGAAGCACGAGTACGAGTTGATCGAACAACTCGAATGCGGGATTGCGCTGCGTGGGAGCGAAGTGAAGAGCATTCGCAATAACAAAATTGCGATCGAAGACGCTTACGTACGCGTCGAAAATGGCGAAGTCTGGTTGATCGGGGCTGACATTGCCGAGTACCCGCAGGCGACGTATCTGAATCACGACCCCAAGCGGCAACGCAAGTTATTGTTGCGACGACGTGAGATGGGCAAGTTCGAACGTGCCTGCGAACAAAAGGGACTGACGCTGATTCCGGTCGACGTGCATCTGGCTCGCGGGTTCGTCAAAGTAACGGTGGCGATCGCTCGCGGGCAGAAGGAATACGACAAGCGCGACAAGATCAAGAAGCAGGCCGATCAGCGCGAAATCAGCCAGGCCGTACGGCAGGCGGGTCGCTGAAGAATGTAGCCAAGGTCGCCAAGACTTTGGGCGGGCGTTAATCGAGTTCGCTGGCACATCGACTTCGCCCAATCTCTTGGCGAGATTGGCTACATCAAGCGAGGTTGGCTACCGGGCCATCACTTCGCCAAGGCTGCTTTTACCGCGGCTTCGACTTCTTCGTGAGTGAATTCCTTGTCTTCGCCGCTTTCAAACGTCTTGAACAGCTTGCCGTCTTTGCCATAGATCTTGAAGTGAGGCAAAGCGCCATCGGGGATTGCGAAGACATCGGCGCCAGTATCGGAGATCTCCAGCGAGCTGATCAGGTTCTCGAACTGAGCGTCCTGCTTGACCAGGAATTCTTTGACCTTGTCGGGGACTTGGCCTTTGACGGGATCGTCGAAGCACAGGGAAACGACGACGACTCCCTTTTTCGCGTAGGCCTTGCTCATTTCGACCGTCTTGGGGAAGGCCTTGCGGCAGGGGACGCACCAGGTGGCCCAGCAATCGACCACGACGACGTTGCCCTTGTTTGACGCGATGATGCGGTCATAGCCCGCTTTGTCGACGACACGGGCGGAGATCGCTTTGGCTTGGCCGAGGGCGATACCTGCGGAACCTGACAACGCCAGCACCGCGGCTGTCGATGTGACATTCTGCATCCATTCGCGGCGTGTCTGAGTCTGACCTTCCATGATGATCCTCCTGGCTTGAAGTCTGGTCCTCTGGCAATGATCAGCAGTCTACTCGACGAGATCAGTAGACGGAATGGCCGGTTTGAAGGGAGTGGGGAATAGGGAATAGCGTAAGAGTGCGATCTTCCTGCATCCTATTCCCTACCCCCTAATCCCTATTCCCTATCTCCCGGTTTCGGAAAGCCGTCGGAAGATCCACCACTGCGTGACTTCGCGAGCACACCGGGCCTTAATTTGTAAGTGCAGAATGTCACTGCTGTTGCAATCGCTACTTCGGGAAGACTCATCCCGAACGGCAAAGTTTCCGGCAGAACTTGGTTGACGTTCCGGTTGGGCAACTGCTATCAATTAACAATTGCCGATGCGAGATTGGTGGTTCTCCGGAACCGTCCTCCCCCGCAGGATCCCGCCGATGACATCCCGCCTGAAAAACTCCCTCCTGTTTCTGGCCTTGGTTAGCCTGCTCGCTGCCGGTGCGCCCGCGTTGGCTCAGGAGCCGCTGCACCAGAGAATCGATCAGTTGGTTGAGTCCAACCTGATCGGTCCGGCCGCCGCCATTGCCAACGATTCCGAATTTGCGCGTCGAGCTTTTCTCGATCTGACTGGGGCGATTCCCTCGTCGGCGGAGGCACGAGCGTTCCTCGATGATCCTGCGCCGAACAAGCGTGAACTGTTGATCGATCGGCTGCTGGCCAGCCCGCGCTATGCAGTTCACATGGCGACGGTGTTCGATGTGATGTTCATGGAACGCCGTCCCGACAAGCACGTGCCCGCACCAGAATGGCTGAAGTACCTGCAGGGGTCGATCGAGCAGAACAAGCCGTACGATCAGTTGGCTCGTGAGATCCTGAGTGCCGATGGGACCGATCCCGCGTTGCGACCGGCAGCGAAGTTCTTTCTGGATCGCGACGCCGAACCCCATTCGTCGGGTCGCGATGTGGGGCGGATCTTCTTCGGAATGGATCTGCAGTGCGCTCAATGCCACGACCATCCGCTGGTCGATCATTACCTGCAATCCGACTATTACGGGCTGTATGCGTTCGTGAATCGGACTGAAATCTTCACCGATGCCGCTCAGAAGAAGTCGTTCCTCGCGGAGAAGTCCGATGGTGACGCCAGCTACAAGTCGGTCTTCACGGGTGATGCCGCGAACACGCGGCCTCAGTTGCCGGGTGAAGGTGAAATCGAAGAGCCTCGACATCGTCAGGGCGAAGACTATGTGACCGCTCCTGCGGCCAATGTCAGGGCGGTTCCGAAGTACAGCCGCCGCGCGAAGCTGGCCGAGTTGGCGACGAATGGAACCAATCGCCAATTCAACGTGAACATTGCGAATCGTTTGTGGGCCCAAGTGATGGGACGCGGCTTGGTCCATCCGGTGGACCTGCATCATCCGCTCAACACACCGTCGCACCCCGCCGTGCTTGATCTGATCACGAATGAGTTCGTCGCCCAGAAGTACAACGTGAAGTGGCTGCTGCGAGAACTGGTGCTGACGCGAGCCTATCAACGATCCATTGATCCAGCGGCTGAGATGAGTAGCCAATTGGCCGCCGCGTCGCAGCAAGTTCCTGCGGTCGAAGCGGAATACAATCGCTTGAAGGGTGTGGCCGAAGCCTCTCGACAAGCAGCGAACACGGTACGAGATGAAATGAAGACGGCTCGCACGGCAGTGGAGCCGACCGAGGTCGCGTGGAAAAAAGCGGAAGCTGCGGTCACGGAAGCGAAGAAGCCAGTTGATGCGGCCATCGCGGCGATTGGGAAAGCACACGGAGAGGCGGTTGCCAAACAGGCGGTCGTTAACGCTGTGACGGAAGCGTCTGCGAAAGTGGCCGAAGCGGCAAAGCTGTTGCCGAATGATAAGGATATCGTGGCCTCTGCAGCCACATTCACCGCCAAACAACAGCAAGTCACTGGTGAGTTAGAGGCCATTCTGAAGATCGTGACCGATCAAACGTCGGCCCAGAATGCGGCACAGGCCAAGTTGGTCGAAGCGTACGCTCCTGCCGATGCGGCGTACGCCGCGATGGTAGAAGCTCGCAAGCCGGTCGACGCCGCCAAAGCCAAAGTGTTGGTCGTCTGGAACCAACATAAAGCAGACGCGTTGGGTGCGGCGGTTCAGAAGAAGCGACTGGATGGCCTGCAGGGACATGTGGCCTTTGCAACTGTTGTCGCGAGTGCAGGTCCTGCTCAAGCCGCGATCGAACCTGCGAAAGTGGAACTCGCCGCCGCAGTTCAGTCCGTGGAGCAACAGCAGGCTGAATTGACCAAACAGACCACGGCTGTCGCGGAACTTGAGAAAAACATGACTGAGGCGACTAAGTCATTAGAGGACGCCAAATCGCAATTTGCGGCGAAGCAGGTGATCGCGCAATCGGTTAGCGAAGCACTGGCGAAGTCGGAAGCCGCGCTGCAAAAACTACCGGGCGATGCTGAACTGACAGTGATCGTTCAAAAGCTGAAAGAGCGACAAGAACCGCTGGTGAAAGAAGCGTCCACGTTCGAACAGGCGGTCACTGTTCGTGACGCGGCCGCGAAAGAGGTCGCAACGCAGATGACTGCGATGAAGCAAACTATGACGACGATGACCGCTGAAATGGCGGCTCGGCAAATGGTTGTGACCGCGAAAACCAATACGGTGAACCTGGCGATGGCGGCTGCTCAGGCGAGTCTAGGTGCGGTTGAATCCGGAAAAGCGTCGTTGGTCGATTCGTGGACTTCAGGAGCGGCTGTGCGACCACTGAAACATCTGACTCCCGAACAACTCGGTTGGGCCGTGATGCAGGCGACTGGCGTCATCGAACCGCAGCGTCCGGGCGTTGATGCTGAAATCGAAAAGACAAATCCGAAAGGGAATGTTGCGAACGATGCCGCGAAAACTCGTAGTCGAGATTTCGAAGTCGAGGCGCTGTTGCACGAGAAGAATCGCGGCAACCTGAATGTGTTTGCGTCGATGTACGGACAGTCGGCAGGGCAACCTCAAGACGATTTCTTCGCGACACCCGATCAGGCGTTGTTTGCGGCGAACGGTGGTTCGGTCATCGGGTGGGCATCAGGCGGGCAATTGGCTCAGCGACTGAATCCGATGGAAGATCCGAAGGCGCTGACTGAAGAGCTTTATCTCAGCCTGCTGACTCGTCGGCCGACTGAGGCGGAAGTGAATGAAACCACGCGTTTGCTGGCGGCCCGTCCGACCGAAAAAGGGATCGTGGTTCGCGATATGATCTGGGCGCTAGTGACATCAGCTGAATTTCGGTTTAACCATTGAACGAGATTTAATCGACGAATGAGGATGTTCGTCGAGGATCGACAACCGATTTTCGGTAGTCGCGTGATTCGATCAGAAACGGAGCAGATGCCATGCGATGTGACTATGCGTGCGGTTCGAACGAACACCGGATGGCTCGGCGACAGTTTCTGGGAACGCTGGCGGCGGGTGGCTCGATGATGGGCCTTTCCGCACTGGCACAGCCTGCCGCGACGGCCGAACTGGCTCAACAGCAAAAGCGAGTGCTGGTCTTCAACATGGCGGGTGGACTCAGCCAACTGGAGAGCTGGGACCCCAAGCCGGGCACGCCCACAGGCGGGCCGTTTCGCGCCATTTCAACTTCGGTGCCGGGGACGCAGATTTGCGAATTGCTGCCGGAAACCGCCAAGCAGATGCATCGGCTGGCGATCGTTCGTAGCGTGAACACCAAAGAGGGCGACCATGGCAAGGGTGCCTACATGATGTTCACCGGCCGCAAGCAGACGCCTGCCGCGGACTATCCGCGCATCGGTGCCGTGGCGGCGAAGGCGCTGGCACCCGATGAAGGGGGATTGCCCGGCCATATCCAGATCACGGCCAGTGGGGGTGGTCGCGCGAATGATGCTGCGTATCTTGGTCCTAAGTACGCCGGTCTGCTGATGGGGAATGGTCAACCGCCGCAACACACGACTCGTCCAGATGGGATCAGCGAAGTCTCAGACGTGGAACGCAATGCGATGCGTCGCGCTGTCAATGATCGCTTTCTCTCGCGCCGCCGCACGGCCATGACCGACGCTTACACCTACAGCTATGAGCAGGCTCAGCAGTTGATGGCTCGGCGTGAGATCTTCGATGTGACGAAAGAGTCCGATCAGGATCAAGCTCGCTATGGCAAGCATGACTTGGGGCGACATTGCCTGCTGGCTCGTCGGTTGTTGGAAAAAGGAATTACCTACGTCCAGGTGAGCCATTCCAATTACGATTCGCACAACGAGAACTTCAACTTCCATCTGGAGCAACTCGGTGAATTCGATCATCCGTTCGCCACGATCGTCGGGGACTTGGCCGACCGCGGCATGCTGGAAAGCACGCTGATTGTGGTGCTGTCTGAGTTCGGAAGGACACCGAACATCAATCATCTGTTCGGTCGCGATCACTGGGGGAATGCCTGGTCGGTCCTGATGGGCGGGGCGCGAGTTCACCCCGGTGCCGTGATTGGCAAGACCAACGAACACGGAACCGCCGTGGTTGACCGTGAAGTCGATCATGGCCACTTGTTCCATACGTATCTGCAGGCCGTGGGGGTCGATTCGACGAAGTCGTTTGATATCGACGGCCGTCCGATTCCGATCGCGGATCCAGCGTATAGCGCGATCAAGGAACTGCTGGTCTAGACTGCTGGCCACCGATTTTGATTGTAGCCAAGGTCGCCAAGACCCTGGAACGAGCTATCGCAGTTCGTTGACTTGGCGATTTCTAGCCATTCGGATCACCGCTTCCTTTCTCTATTTTCTCGTTTTGGCGATCTGGCGAGATTCGCCGGGTGTTTTGCGTAGACGGTTGATCGAGAAGCGGAGTTCATTCTTCGCGTTATTTCCGATTCTTGCGCTGTCATTTGCCCGGCGGTGATAGCCAAATCTGGCTGCTTTTGTGTATCTTTCAGCTGCGGGTCTCGTGAAGCGCTCGTCCGGCTGTTGCAGCCGATTCCCTCCAGCGAAGGTTCTTACGTGATGAAGTGTTTTCGATTAGCGTTGGCTGTACTACTGACTCTTTCTTTGGGATTTACACCGCTGATGTCGCATGCCGCTGATAAAGCTGAACCGGGCGTTCAGGACAAGGACGCTCCGAAGGAATTCACGACCACGAAGAGCGGTCTGAAATACCGAATTCTGCGCAAGTCCAACAAAGAGAAGCCCAAAGAATCCAGCACGGTCAAGGTCCACTACAAGGGGACGCTGGACAATGGCAAGGTCTTCGATAGCTCGTACGAGCGTGGCGAAGCGATCGAGTTTCCGCTGAACGGTGTGATCGCCGGTTGGACGGAAGGGATGCAACTGGTTGGTGAAGGGGGCATGATCGAACTGGAGATCCCCTACCAACTGGGCTACGGCGAACGCGGAACTCAGGGGATTCCCGGTAAGTCGACACTGCACTTTATCGTTGAATTGCTCGAAGTTCAAAAGCCGCTGGAACCGGGACCGAATGACGCCGATGCCCCGAAGGAATTCAGCGAGACCAAGAGCGGCCTGAAGTATCGTGTGTTGCGCAAGGGCAAAGGCCCCAAGCCAGGACCGACCACGACCGTGGAAGTTCACTACAAGGGCTGGCTGGATAGCGGCGAAACGTTTGACAGTTCATACGATCGTCGCGAGCCGATCAAGTTCCCGCTGAACCGCGTCGTCAAAGGTTGGACCGAGGGGATGCAGTTGGTCGGTGAAGGTGGCAAGATCGAGCTCGAGATTCCTTACGAATTGGGATACGGCGAAGCAGGTCGGCCTCCGAAGATTCCTGCGAAGGCGACATTGCACTTTATCGTCGAGTTGCTCGAAGTTCAGGTTCCTGCCGAACCAGGTGCCGTCGATAAGGACGCACCTGAGAAGTTCACCACGACCAAGAGCGGCTTGAAGTATCGCATTCGTCGCAAGACGGATGGTGCCAAGCCGATCGGGGACAACGTTGTGAAAGTCCACTACAAGGGCTGGCTGGATGGCGGTAAGGTCTTCGATAGCTCGTACGATCGCGGTGAACCGATCGAGTTTCCACTCGGCGGCGTGATCAAGGGCTGGACCGAAGGGATGCAACTGGTTGGCAAGGGTGGAATGATCGAACTGGAGATTCCGTACGATCTGGCCTACGGCGAAGAAGGCCGTCCGCCAGTGATCCCCGCGAAAGCGACGCTGCACTTCATCGTTGAGTTGCTCGAAGTGAAGTAGGCGACTTGATTCGATCTGAATGAATGAACCACAGCCAGGAACTGGCTGTGGTTTTTTTATGGCAACCGCGAAAAGAGGCCAAGGGCTTACGCCGCCCCGCTCAGAAGAAAACTTGGCAAAGCTCTATTTCGCTGGAGGCTTCGCGATCGAACTAAAGAAGTCCCACAGCGTGTCGGTCGCGTTTAAGGTGGTTGTGTTGGGCCCCATCGCTGCGAGAGGCGCGAAGGACTTGCTGCCTGGCCATTGATGTCCCTGCCCTTTCAGCATGAGTACGGTCAGGACCGGGCCGTTCGACTTCGAGGGGTATTCCTCTTTCTTGATCCCGTCCTGATCCGAGATGACTTTTGGTTCCAGTTCGCAGCCGATGGCTTTGGCCCAGGCTGTCAGTGGTTCGGCGACGGGAGGATTGCGTTTGTTGCCCCACGGGAGTCGCACTTCGCCTCCTTCGAGGGGGACCAGCGGATCCTTCGTTCCCAGAATGCACAGGGTCGGCAGCGGGTGCTTTGGTTGTGGATCTGCCACGGCCAACAAGCCGGCGACTGCTCCCACGGCCTGAAATCGGTCTGAGAGTTCCGCGGCGAGTTTGAAAGTCATGCCGCCGCCATTGCTATGGCCGCAGCAATAGACGCGAGTGGTGTCGTAGGGGAGGCGATCTTTCAGCATGTCCAACAGATCACGGATGTAGGCCACATCATCAATCGCCGCTCGGGGGGAACGGTTGTTTAATTGACCCGAATTCCAGAGTGCGGGATTCGTGGCAAAGTTGACGGGCTCACGAGGCCGCGCGGGCAAGCCGTCTGGCGCGACGACCAGAAACCCGTTCTTCTCGGCTTTCGCGGCCCAACTGTTATGATCGAGGATGATACGACCGTTTCCGCCCGCGCCGTGCAGTGCCAGGACCAATGCTGGAGGAGCTTCCATGCTGTATCCCTTCGGGATCTGCACATGGGCCACTCGTTCGTAGTCGCCGGATGTGATCGTCACCGAGAATCGGCCGGGCATCGGTGGCGATGGTAATGGTGCATCCTGTGCGATCGCGATCGAGGAGGTGAGCAACAGCAGAAGCAGTGCGACTTGAGATGAACCGGCCATGAATTGTCGATACCCTGCGGTGTTGATTGAGCAAGCGTGATCAAATCATCTACGACGATAAACACCGATCAGGCCGTGGAGCAGCGAGACGCAATGTCTTTTTTGCTGTACGATCCTCCCAAGTGCCTCAGAATCTCAGGAGCCCGATGTGTCTGCCGATTACTTCCAGCGACTGATTCGCTGCCTGGATCATGAAGGGGCCGAGGAAGCTCGTGAGGTCGTGCGACGTCGTCAGCAGGCAACAGGTGCTGCCGCAGAGCGCAGCGGGACCACCTTGTTGGGGTTGGCTATTCGGGACGAGGTCGGTGGGTTTGGCGGACGCGTCGCAGTGACATTCGGCAAGCGAGACCGCCGGGTTGATCTCCCCTGGTCTCGGCTTGGTGCAGGGACGCCGGTTATAGTTTGCGAGGAAAATGTCAACGATCCAACTGGCTGGCGGGGCGTTGTAACTGATCGCGATCAGGCGACCATCACCGTCGCGTTACTGGAATCACCTGAATCGACGAACGATCGCCCAACGTATCGCATCGACGCTTCCTCTGACGAAGTGGCTCGACAGCGGCAACGAGATGCCCTGCGGAAGGCCAGCGCTGCCGAGCGCGGTCGACTGGCGGTGCTGAAGCGCAGGCTACTCGGTGAAGAACCACCGACATTTTCAGAACGTCGACCTTGGCAACCGTTGACGCTCTTGGATAGCTCGCAACGCGCTGCCGTCGATCTCGCCTTGTCGGCCGAAGATGTGGCGATCATTCACGGGCCGCCGGGGACTGGCAAGACGACCACGGTGGTGGAACTGATCAGGCAGGCGATACGTCGTGGCGAGAAGGTGCTGGCGTGTGCTCCCAGCAATTTGGCGGTTGATAACTTGTTGGAGCGGCTACTGGCGTTCGGAGAACGGGCGTTACGAATCGGGCACCCCGCGCGAGTCATGCCGGCCTTGCGTGAGCAGACATTGGATGTGCAAGTGGAATCGCATCCCTCGCTGAAGTTGGCTCGCGAATGGACGAAGGAAGCGTTCTCTCTTCGCCGACAGGCAGGGCGATACGTTCGTACCGCCCCAGTTGCCGGGGCTCGTCGTGACTTGCGAGCCGAAGCGCGGAAGCTGCTGGATGATGCTCGTCAGATGGAAACCGGCCTCGTCAATCATCTGCTCGATTCCGCGACTGTGATCTGTGCCACGTTAACTGGTCTGAACGACGACATCCTGGGCGATCGTCAATTCGATCTAGTGGTGATCGACGAGGCGGCTCAGTCGACCGAACCGACCTGCTGGATCCCCCTGCTTCGTTCGAGACGCCTGGTGCTGGCGGGTGATCATTGTCAGTTGCCGCCGACGGTGCTGTCGCAGGATGCACGTCGAGAGGGATTTCATACGAGCCTGATGGAGAAGCTGGTGGCGCGCCTGGGTTCGACTGTTTCACAACGCCTGACGACTCAGTACCGCATGCATGAGCAGATCATGCGGTTCTCGTCGGATGAGTTCTATGAGTCTTCGCTAATCGCCGCCGAGTCGGTGCGTGAACATCTGCTGGTGGACCTTCCAGAGATGATCGCCAGCCCGCTGACCGAGTGTGCGGTGCGATTCTTTGATACGGCAGGATCAGGTTGTGAAGAACAATCGGAAGCGGGCGGCAGCAGCTTACAGAACCCGGGCGAAGCGGACTATGTCGCTAGAAAAGTGGCGAAACTGCTGGTGGCGGGAGTGAAGCCGACGGAGATCGCGGTGATTACTCCCTATGCGGCACAAGCTCGACTGTTGCGGGATTTGATCGCGTCTCAGGGAGTGGAAGTGGATACCGTCGACGGGTTTCAAGGCCGCGAAAAGGAAGCGATTGTCATTTCGCTGGTGCGATCCAACTCGAAAGGGGAAGTCGGTTTTCTGGCTGACACGCGACGTACGAATGTCGCGCTGACCCGAGCGCGGCGGAAGCTGATTGTATTTGGAGACAGCAGCACCCTGGCCAATCACGAGTTTTATCTGCGGCTGCTGGATTACTTCGAACGAGAAGATGTGTACGGGACGGTCTGGGAACTCGGAACGGAACAGTAGCCACGGATGGACACGGATAAATCATGAGCTGTGGAATAGATCATTCCAGCGGCAGCGGCATCACATCGCCAGTCCATTCGTAAACTTGCCAGGGATCGTGCCGGGGTGGCAGGAATGAGAGGCTGAGGTAAGCAACGCCCACCGAGAGCAAGTTCGCCAGTAACAGACTACGCAGCAGATTCTTCTGCGGTCCGACGATCAAACGTAATGGAATACCTTCGACGACATTGGTCAGCAGCCAGGCCATCAGGCAGGTTTCGGCCCAGGTCAAGGGGTTGAATGTTCCCCAGCCGTTACTGTGGTTGCGAGCCGCCACCGAGTATTCCCAGTACCAGCCCCAGGCAGGCAGAATCAGGATGCCGGCCAAGGTCGAGACGACGTTGATGATGCACGCCGCACTAAACGCGCGGCGCCAAGTGATCTGGAAAAAGTAGCGAAACAGCGAAGCTTCAATGGCCAAACCGATCAGAATCACGGGAATGGCCGCGATCCGATCAAGCAGAAACAGGGCTGGCCAGACCACATCGGCCAGTACCAGGTTCATGATGACGCTCTTGATGGGAGATTTTGAAATGAGAGCGTACAGCTTAGCGACTACGCCTCTCGGTAGCACAACGCAAACTGCTGTCGCTGGATCATTTTTGTCTGACTGATCGCGTTAATTGGCGAGACTTGCGTCGAGCGAACCGTGCGGGCAGACTTGGGGGCTGACAATGGACGATTCAAGCACTGAGGTTACGCTCATTCATGCATATTCGAGACGGAATTCTGGCACCCGAAGTCTGCCTGGTGGCGGGGGCAATCAGCCTGGGAGCGATTACGTATTCGCTACGGCGGTTGCGGTTTGATCTGGAAGATCGCGCGGTCCCGTTGACGGGGATGATGGCAGCGATTGTCTTTGCAGGCCAAATGGTCAATTTCCCGTTATTCGGCCTGCCTGTTTCGGGACATCTCCTCGGCGGAGTGCTGGCGGCCGTCATGCTGGGGCCATGGGCCGGTTGTCTGGCGATTTCGATGGTGTTGATCGTGCAAGCGGTTCTCTTTAGTGACGGCGGTTTGATGTCGCTGGGAGCGAACATTCTGAACATGGCGGTGGTCGGGGCGTGGGGTGGCTATGCCGTCTACGCCACGATTCGGCGGATGCTGGGCAATGGTGCTGCGGCCACGGTGTCGGCTGCGGTGATTGCCGCCTGGCTGTCGGTGTTGGGGGCAGCGGCCCTCTTCTGTGCCGAGTTCCTGTGTTCGTCTCGATCGGCGGGTGTCGATCCGCGCGGGGTGCTGTCGTTAATGGTGCTGTATCACTCGTTGATTGGGGTCGGAGAAGCTCTGATCACAGGGGCGGTGCTGTCATTCGTATTGGCTCGTCGAGCTGATCTTGTCCCGACTCCGAATGCCCCGGGGTCGGTCGGCACGATCGGTCGCTTTGCGGTGACCGGCTTGATGGCCGCTTTGGCTGTGGCGGCCATTGTGGCTCCGTTCAAGTCGGAATCGCCCGATGGACTGGATGCTGCGGCGCAGAACCTGAAGTTCGACAAACTGGAGGTTGAGCGGCCCCCCCTGGTGCTGGATGACTATGCGATCCCGGTTCCTGAGCCCGTCTGGTGGCCGGCGCTCCCTGTTTCGTTGGCCGGAATCGTGGGAACGCTGGTCGTGTTCATCGCGGCGGTCGTACTAGCGGGGATCACTCGACGGAACGTGGTGCCGATTCGAGTTGCGGATGGTTCCCATGGGAACTAGTGGGATCGGTTCGGATGCGGGTTCGCAGTCAATTTGTCACGCCCTGCCTGCGGGAATGAAACTGCTGCTGACGCTGGGGATCATTCTGGTGGCGGGATTGATTCCGCTTGAACACTGGCCGGCTCAGGGGTTGTTGCTCGCGCTGGTTTTTGTGGGACTCAGCGTGGCTGGCGTGACGATGCGCTATCTTGTGCGACGGTTGGCGTTGTTCCTACCGCTGCTGCTGGTGTTCGGACTGTCGGTGCCGATGGCGCGTTCAAACGATGCGGCCTGGAGTTGGACGCTGTCGCTCTGGTTGCGGTGTACCGTTTCATTTATGGCAGGATTGTGGCTGGTTCACGTGTTGCCGTTTCGTGATTTGTTGACGACGCTGCGGTACTGGCACTTCCCCCCCGCGCTGATTGCGATGCTGGGATTTATGTATCGCTACACGTTCATTCTGTGGGATGAACTTCGTCGACTTCGCAACGCGCGGGCCGCTCGGGATTTTGGTGGTGGGCCGTGGTGGCGCGTCTGGTCGATCAATTCTCAGGTGATTGGCCTGCTGTTGCTGCGCGCGATGGAACGGGCCGAGCGGACTCATCGGGCAATGCTGGCTCGCGGGTGGGATGGGTCGATTCGGTTTCTGGATGGGAAAGATTGATCGAGGAGCCCGGCTGAGGGTGAGGGCTGAGGTCGAGCGACGGAATGGAAGACGAAGACGCGCGGGGCGTTGCCCACGCGGTTAAACGATGCATTGAGAGATTTGACTTCGAATGGCTCATTCTGATCAGCCCGCGATGGAACTTCGCCGACTGTCGTTTCGCTATCCTAATGGCCGATTGGCGCTGGAAGAGATCACTTGCGCCGTCCCGCAGGGTGATCGCGTGGCGATCGTGGGGCCGAGTGGTGCGGGCAAGTCGACACTACTGATGCACTTGAACGGTCTGCTCCCCTCCCCTTCCCTATCGAAGGATGAAGAAGCACAAGTCGTGATTGAGGGGCAGGCGGTGACTCGGTCGCGACTGCAGCAGATTCGTCGACAAGTCGGATTTCTGTTTCAGGACCCCGACGATCAACTGTTCTGCCCGACTGTTCAAGAGGACGTTGCATTTGGGCCGTTGAACCTGGGATTGAATCGCGCGGAAGTGCTGGTTCGTGTAGAACGGGGATTGGCTGCTGTGGGGATGGCGGACTGTTTGACTCGCAATCCATCCGAGTTGAGCACAGGCGAACGCAAACGAGTCTGCTTGGCGGGGATCCTGGCTTGCGATCCTTCGATCCTGGTTCTGGACGAACCGACCAGCAATCTGGACCCGCGTGCCCGCCGGCAGTTGTTACACATCCTGCGCGAATTCGCGGGGACACTGATTGTGGCGACGCACGACCTGGATTTTGTGATCGATCTTTGCAGCCGAGTCCTCGTGCTGGAATCTGGCAAGGTTCAGGCTGATGGTCCGACGGAACGGGTGCTTTCGGATCCACTGATCATGGATCGGCATGGGCTGGAAGTGCCGTGGCGACTGCGTAGGTAGGTGGAGGCGGCAAGCGACACACTGACTGGCCGTGCGCAATTTTGCTCGTCTTGGATTTCAGGTTGGGTGCCACTGGTGGCAGCTCTGGGCCACCAGTGTCTTCGCGTCGCTGCAATCGCGTTGATCAGGTGACGAGCGTGTGCAACATTCAGCGTCACCACGCGTTGTTTACTCGTTGACTCACCGGCAAGACACTGGCGACTCAAAGCCGTCGCCAGTGGCACCCGAAATGATGTTTCTCACAAGGAGAATGGCCCACGCTCACTTAGTCGGCCCAGGACTTTGATCTTTCGGCGGCTTGTTGCCACTTGGCGTACATTTGCTCTCGCTGCGTTGATTCCATTTGTGGGACGAACTCGCGATCGAGCACCCAGTTTTGGCGGAGGTCATTGAGGTCCGACCAATAGCCGACCGCTAAGCCAGCCAGATACGCTGCGCCGAGGGCCGTAGTTTCCTGAACGACTGGCCGATGCACTCGGGTGGGAAGGATATCGGCTTGAAACTGCAGGAGCAGGTTATTGGCCGTTGCGCCGCCGTCGACTTTTAACTCAGCCAAAGGGACATCGGCGTCCTGTTGCATGGCGTCGAGGACATCGCGAGTTTGATACGCCATCGCTTCGAGGGTGGCTCGTGCGAGATGGGCGCTGGTGGATCCTCGCGTCAGTCCAATGATGGTGCCTCGTGCGTGGGGATCCCAGTAAGGGGCACCCAGCCCGGCCAGTGCCGGAACAAAATAGACGCCACCATTGTCGGGCACCGAGGCGGCCATCGCTTCGATATCGCTGGCCTGTCGAATTAGTCCCAGCCCATCGCGCAGCCACTGCACTGCTGCCCCGGCGATGAAGATAGAGCCTTCCAAGGCGTAGACGGTCTCGTCACCAATTCGCCAGGCGACTGTTGTCAGCAGCCCTGCAGTTGATGCGACTGGTTTGGTTCCGGTGTTCATCAGCAGGAAACAGCCTGTGCCATAGGTGTTCTTGGCTGCACCCGGGTCAAAGCAACACTGTCCGAAGGTGGCTGCCTGTTGATCGCCGGCGATACCTGCCAGGGGGATCTTCTCACCAAAGATTGAGGCATCGACATCGCCATACACTTCGCTGGAAGCCTTCACTTCAGGAAGCATCGCGCGAGGGACATCGAACAGCTTGAGCAGCTCATCGTCCCACTGCCCGATGTGGATGTTGAATAACAGCGTGCGGCTGGCGTTGCTCGGATCGGTGATATGCAGTTTCCCGGCGGACAATCTCCAGACGAGAAACGAATCGACTGTTCCGAACAAAATGTCTCCCCGGTTCGCGCGGTCGCGAAGTCCCGGGGTGCGATCGAGCAGGTACTTGATCTTGGTTCCCGAGAAATACGGGTCGATCACCAGCCCGGTCTTGGAGCGTACGAGCTCTTCGATGCCATCCGACTTCAGTTGCTGGCAGATGTCGGCGGTGATTCGGCTTTGCCAGACGATGGCGTTGGCGACGGGTTTTCCCGTGTGTCGATCCCACAGCACGGTCGTTTCGCGTTGGTTGGTCACGCCGACGGCGGCGATGTCCGCTGCGGTGAGGCCGGCGTGCATCAGCGCGTTCTTGGCGGTCTGCAACTGCGAGTTCCAGATGTCTTCGGGATCATGTTCCACATGCCCCGGCTGGGGGTAATGCTGAGGAAATTCCTGTTGAGCGGAGGCGACGACGCGCCCGTCGCGGCCAAACACGATCGCTCGACTGGACGTCGTTCCTTGATCCAGGGCCAAGACATAACGAGACATCGATGTACTTTCCTCAGTGTGTTTTTCCGCTCGCGGTCAAGAACGAACTGTTCGCATGTATTAAACCCGCGATCGACCGTCTCACTTTCCACCGGGAAAGGGAGAGGAGTCAATCCGCAGGATTTGTGCGGGTTTGGGATTTTCTCCGACGAGGTGTCCCACGATACTACCTCGAATGATTCACCTTCAGTAGCCAAAGTTGATGGCAACATTGAGGAAAAGACGATGTGAATCACCATGTGATTCCGGATAGCGAATAGGATCAACGAGAGATGCTTTTTAATTGGCTGAAAGATCGACGGCGGAGCAAGCTGGCGGCAGAGACGTTTCCGGCCGCGTGGTTGCAGATCGTGCATCACAATTGCCGTCATTTCGCGACGCTGGACTCGGCAGAGCAATCGCGATTGCTGCGAGACATTCGCTGGTTTCTCGACGAAAAGTCGATCGAGACGGCGATCGGATTGAAGCTGACTGACGAGATGCGAGTGACCGTGGCGGCGCATGCGTCATTGCTGGGTCTGGGATTTGATGGGCCGCCGTTCGATCGGTTGAGGTCCGTCATTATTCGCGCCGACAGCTATCTGGGGACGCAAATACAGCGGGGTTCGTCGGGGCTGGAACTGCATTCGGAGACCGCGCGGATCGGCGAGACGACTCGCAATGGGCCGGTGCTGTTGTCATGGCGCGATGTGGAACAGCAGTGCCGCGATGCTCCCTATGGTCGCAATGTGATCTTGCATGAGTTTGCTCATCTGCTGGACATGGTCGATGGCGATGTCGACGGAGTTCCGCCGTTGCAGAACGAAGAGCAATACAAGACGTGGAAAGATGTGACGCGGATTGAGTACCACCGGCTGGTGAACGAAGCTCAGTTTGGCATTCCGTCGCTACTGGATTGGTACGGAGCGACGAACGAAGCGGAATTCTTCGCCGTGGCGACGGAATCGTTCTTCGAGCAGCCGACCGAGATGCGAAAGCGGCACCCGCGGCTGTACGATGTGTTGCGAATCTTCTACAAACAAGATCCCGCCAACCGGTGGATGCGAAACGTCGCGTGAAGGCGTGTTCGTCGGTCTGATTCGGTGCTCGATTTTGGTGTTGTATGCTGACGGTCAAGCTATTTGCGAAAGCTCGTGATCTGGTGGGGAGTCCGCTCATTCAGATTCCCTGGTCCGATGGGGAGACCGTCGGCCGCTTGAAGCAGGTTCTTAGTGAGCGGCATCCTTCACTGATGCCGCTCGTTCCAAGGTTGTTGGTCGCCGTGAACAACGACTATGCGTCGGACACTTTCAAAGTTAGCACTTCGGACGAGGTCGCCTGTTTTCCGCCGGTCAGTGGTGGCTGAAGTGTCGAATTGCTGATTCGCGTGATTCATTTGAACTAAGGCTTCGTCTGAAACTGCCATGATCCTGCTGACCCATGACGCGATCGACTATCACACTTTGACGGAATCTGTCCGCTCACCGAATTCCGGTGCCGTGGTCCTCTTTCTGGGGACCGTTCGCGAGATGACTGGCGGGCGGCGGACCGTGGCGTTGGACTACGAGGGCTATCCGGAAATGGCCGAGGCCAAGCTGGCGGAGCTTGAGACGGCCGCCAGAGAGCGGTGGCCGATCGACCGTGTTGGCATCGTTCACCGCCTGGGACACTTGGAGTTGGGTGAGATCAGCGTTGCGGTCGCCGTCAGTTGCCCGCATCGGCAGCAGGCGTTTGAAGCCGGAAAGTTTCTGATCGATGAGCTGAAAATCTCGGTTCCGATCTGGAAAAAAGAGAATTGGGACGACGGATCGACCGAATGGGTTCATCCGGGTGGTGAATTGCCGCCGCCGGTATGACGCAAAGCAGGCTGGTTCCGCATAGAATGCGATCAGTTGGGCGACAAATCCCGCCTTATTCTCCACTAGTTCAATTGGCCGTGAATTCGCTGCCACATGATGAGTAAGATGTCTGAACTGCTGCCGCTTATCGATTCCTTTGGCCGGTTGCATAACAACCTGCGCATCAGCGTGACGGACCGCTGCAACATTCGCTGCTTCTATTGCATGCCGGCCGAAAATGTTGAGTTCATGGACAAGCAGGAGTTGCTGACATTTGAAGAGATCGAACGCTTCGTTCGCGCTGTCGTTCCACTCGGGATCAACAAGCTGCGACTGACGGGGGGAGAGCCGCTGGTTCGTCGCGATCTGGACAAACTTGTTTCGCGGCTGGCTGCGATTCCGGGGATTGAAGATATCGGTCTGACGACGAACGGTATCCTGCTCGCCGAACAAGCCGAAGCTCTTTATGCCGCAGGGTTGCGCCGCATCAATGTCAGTCTGGACGCGTTGACGCCAGGGAAGTTCAAGCAGTTCACTCGACGAGACGGATTCGAAAAGGTGATCGAAGGGATCAAGGCGGCTCAGCGAGTCGGCTTTGACCCGGTGAAAGTGAACGCGGTTTCTGTGCGTGGCTTGACAGAGGAAGAAATCGTTCCATTCGGTGAGTTTGCGCGAACTACCGGCGTGGAGGTTCGGTTCATCGAGTACATGCCGTTGGACGCCGACAACGCCTGGGAGCGCGACAAGGTTCTGTTCGCTCACGAAATCATCGAACGACTCTCGGTCGAAATCATGCCGTTGATTCCCGAGGGAGGTCAGCAGCCCCATGCGCCGGCGACTGATTTCGTTTTTGAAGACGGAATTGGGCGAATCGGATTCATTGCATCTATCAGCCAGCCATTTTGCATGAGCTGCAATAGAATCCGCATCACGGCCGACGGCAAGCTGCGCAATTGCCTGTTCAGTCTAGAAGAGACCGATCTTCGCTCGCTACTACGAGGGACCGGAAGCGACGCTGAGATTGCTGCCGCGGTCCGTGCCAGTGTTGCGGCGAAGAAAGAGGGCCACGAAATCAACACGGCTCGTTTTATTCAGCCCGAACGACCCATGTACTCCATCGGTGGATAGGAACCAGTCGCGATGAACTCTCAGAGCTTTTTCGTTGGATGGGGAACACTGACTCTGATCAACGCGGGGTTGGCTCAGGGAAAGAACCGCAGTGGACTGAACTGGTTTTTGATCTCGCTGCTGCTGGGGCCCATCGCGACATTTGCGTTGGTAGCGCTTTGTCCAAAATTGCCGTCGAAGATCTAATGCCATGTTGCTGTGGATTTATGGTCGCAAGGAAGATCAACGACGATCGCTCTTTTCGATAGGCGCTGATCCGTTCTCTGTCATCATCGCTATCGCGATCCTTGCCAGCGTTGCCTCGCCGGTCGTTCAATGGCTGCGGGGCCTGGTGCGTTGAGCGCGTACGATGCGAACAGATCTTCGCATGCTGTTACGATTAGCTTAAGTCGTCATCGACAGTCCTCCTACCCGATTGCCCTTGTCGCGGTGATGGACTAAAAGCGGTTCATCGGACTATTTGGGGGGGTAGTAATTTCGAGTTTGATTAACCGATGATGGTGAATTTGGTGTGATGCATGGTGAGGATTCGTTGCTTGAGATGTTCGTAGTTTCGGTACCCGTAGGCTCGTCGTTGAAGTGCTC
>CAIMFH010000169.1 GCA_903840265.1 uncultured Schlesneria sp.
CAGTTCCTGGATTCGTAACGAGGCGAACCTTCTGAACGCAAGTCATGTCACTCACAAATTAAAAGCCGCAACGCCGATTGATGGAAAACGAAAGTGGTTGATCCGATCATCATCGATGGTTCGAAGGGGGAAGGAGGCGGGCAGGTTGTCCGCTCGTCGCTCGCCTTGTCGATGGTGACAGGCCGACCAGTGACGATCGACCGAGTTCGTGCTGGTCGTGCAAAGCCCGGGTTGAAGCGACAACATCTGACGGCATTACGAGCTGCGCAAGAGATTTGTCAGGCGACCGTCACCGGCGACACGATTGGTTCGTCGTCTTTCACCTTCCATCCCGGCGAAGTCGTTCCCGGCAACTATCACTTTGCAATCGGCACCGCCGGCAGTGCGACGCTGGTGTTGCAGGCAATTCTGCCTCCACTACTCATCGCCAAGCGACCTTCTCGGCTCATTCTGGAAGGGGGAACTCACAATCCCTGGGCACCGCCGTTCGACTTTCTGCAGCGATCCTATCTGGCCCTCGTGAACCGCATGGGCCCGCGAGTGTCAGCGACATTGGAACGAGCGGGATTCTATCCGGCGGGCGGCGGGCGCTTCATTGTCGAGATCGAGCCGGCGAAGCGTACTGAGTCATTGACCCACAGCCCAGATGCGCCCGGCGACTTGGGATTGTCGAGCTTTCACATGCTCGAGCGTGGCGAAATCCGCTCGCGCATTGGTCGAGTGCTGTTGTGTAACTTGCCCGATCACATTGCTGATCGGGAACTGGAAGAACTCGCCCGGCTGGCCCAGTGGGAACCTGACTGTCTATTTCGCGAACGCACTAAGGCACATGGTCCGGGCAACGCCGTTGTCATCGAGGTGGCCGGTGAACATGTCACCGAAGTGTTCATCGGGATTGGTGAACAGGGGACCAAAGCAGAAGTTGTCGCCCAACGTGCTTTCGAAGAGATGCGAGACTATCTGGTGGCCGATGTCCCGATTGGCCCTCATTTGGCGGACCAACTGCTCTTACCGATGGCCTTGAGTGCGTGGCAGACCGACACTCCGGATCATCGCCGCCAGGGATCGTTTCGAACGATGCGTCTGACCGAACATTCGAAGACACACATCGCTGTGCTGCAGGCGTTTCTGAACACCTCGATCGTGATCGAGGAAGAGGAACGGGGCGAGTCATTCATCGTGAAGATTCAAGGCGAAGCTGCCGCGTCAAATTAACGGGTCGTTTCGAAGACAGGGCTAAAACTCGGAATTCATCAGGACCTCTTCCCCAAAGTCGCCATTATGAACGGGCTCGACGTTAACCGACGTTCTCGCTCGCATCACTCGGATGGGACGTGCGCCGGCGGTGATCGAGTCGCGAATGTCACCGTCGGAATCACCATAGCTGATCGTCGCACGAACCTTCTTGAATGAATCCACTTTTGCCTTGCGGTTCGTAAATATGACGGGCTCAATCTCTTCCAGGCCAAAGTGTTCTTTCAGCAGTGCGGTAAGTTGCTCTTCACCTGTGAAGATGCGTTTGGTGACAAAGTGGATTCGATCGCCACGACTTTTGTGCAGCTTGATCAACTCGTAGGCGATCCATTTCGGGACGCTGTATTCGTCGAGTCCATTGTTGAGCTTCGTCCAGAACTCGCGGTATTTCTGGCGGTCTTCCTCTGTCTTCAAATCTTCCTCACGAACGCTGACTCCGGCCGAGACAATCTCTTTCCCGTATTTGCGAGTTCCCCACTGGAAGGCGGCGCTGGTAAATAGAACCGTGTCGTCGACATCGAACACCACATCCAGCGGGGCGGGACCCAGGCTTTGCTCCAGTTGATGCAAGGTGATCAACTTAGTTTCGCCGATTGCAGATGGCGCCACGGCGGCAGCCGCAACCTTGGAAATTGTCGGCAAAGGTTGTGGCCTGCCGATGACGGCAATACTGATCCCCACAGACGTCGCGACAGTGAAAATGAACCCCAGGGTCATGACGAGAACTCGCTTCAGCCCCGTTTCGGTTGTCATCAAGTTGGATCCTTTCGTGCCGTCATGACAGCATCGAATATTGCGGTCGGTCATTTTGCGCCGTCGCTAATCTAGCGTTTTCGGTTCACTTTGTTGCTTGACCGTCGATAATATTCGCAGTCAACTGAGCGACGCTCGTCCAGCGAACCGGGTGCCAAATCGCCAATCAAGCGGGCGGGACTGCTCAATCCTTCGACAGGAATTCCCGATTTCCTCTGGTCAGATATAGAATGTTGATCTTGCCTCCGTTAGCTAGGATGAGATAATTCCAATCCCTGACTTCTTTTTGCAGGGAACCTTCCCTGATCGAATGATGTCTGGGTTGTTCGGCACACGACATGCCGGGTAAGTCGAGTTGCTCGAGTAGAGACTCGATGCTGGCGTATGGATTTGGATGTTGATGGGTTCGCCGCCACTTATAGGACGGCGCGTAACTGATCTTTCCCACCTTTGATGCCTGGACCAGGACGGTCGACGGGCTGCCGCCGGCTGATTCCCGCAAATTGAAGCGGGTTGGCGTACGTACTGACAGGACAGACGACGAACGAGAATATTTTCTGTTGATGTTTGATCGAGACATGCGGTTGTCCCGTTCCTAACGGGGCAGTGTTGAAGAACGGCTCACGCAGCGTGAGGTTTCATTCCGTACGAGGAACGGTCTTATGGGCACAGGACGTGATCTTCTGAAACAGATTTCCTCTCGCCAAAGCCCCCAGGCATTTCGGCAGGAAAACTGGCAGGGCTCGTTTGACGAGTACCTTGACATTGTTCGCAGCCATCCCGAAGTCACGCGGACTGCGCATCAACGCATGTACGACATGATTATGGCGTATGGCACGTATGCCGTGGACGAAGGGCGACGCGATGGACATCTGCATTATCGGTTCTTCGACGATCCAGAGAACGATGGCAACGATGCCATCTACGGATTGACCGACACGCTGATGCAACTTGTTCACGTGTTCCGTTCGGCCGCGCTCAAGTACGGCAGCGAACGTCGTGTGCTGCTGCTGCACGGCCCAGTGGGTAGCTCAAAAAGCACCATCGCTCGCCTGCTGAAACGTGGCGTCGAACGGTACGCTCGCACACCCGAGGGCGCGGTCTATTCGTTCGGGTGGAAAGAAGAAGACGGCAGCATCACTTGGGATCCGATGCATGGCGAACCGCTGATGCTCGTTCCCAATGCATTCCGCGAGGAGATCTGCAAGTCTCTTAACGAAGGGCGCGATGCCGATACCCTTTACCAAGTCGAGATCAGCGGAGATATCTGCCCCTTAAGTCGCTTCTACTTCAAGGAACGATTGGATAAGTGCGATGGTGACTGGACCAAGGTCATGGAATCTGTCGTCGTCCGGCGTTTCTTCTTGTCCGAGCAGGACCGCATCGGAATTGGAACGTTCCAACCCAAGGACGAAAAGAACCAGGACAGCACCGAACTGACTGGCGATATTAACTACCGCAAGATCGCTGAGTACGGCAGCGAATCTGATCCGCGAGCGTTTAACTTCGACGGCGAATTTAACGTTGCCAATCGCGGGATGATCGAATTCATCGAAGTCCTGAAGCTCGACGTCGCATTCCTGTATGACCTGCTGGGTGCGTCGCAAGAACATAAGATCAAGCCGAAGAAGTTCGCTCAGACCGACATCGACACGGTGATCGTCGGGCACACGAACGAACCGGAATTTCGCAAGCTCCAGTCAAACGAATTTATGGAGGCGTTGCGAGACCGAACTGTGAAGATCGACGTTCCTTACGTCACCAAGCTGTCCAATGAACTGCACATTTACGAGAAGGATTACAACGAACGCCGCGTGCGTGGCAAACACATCGCTCCGCATACGCTCGAAGTTGCCGCGACGTGGGCCGTGCTGACTCGGTTGGAAGAGCCCAAGCACCATGGTCTGACATTGCTGCAGAAGCTGAAGCTGTACAACGGCAAGACTTTGCCGGGGTTTACGATGGAAAACATCGAGCAACTCCGCAAAGAGGCCAAGCACGAAGGCCTGCAGGGGATCTCGCCGCGGTACGTCCAGGATAAGATCTCCAACGCCCTGGTGAACAATGCTGATGCGACTTGCATCAATCCGTTTATGGTGCTGAACGAACTGGAGAACGGCCTGAAGCATCACTCGCTGATTCCGAACGAGGAGATTCGCGAGTCTTACCGCAGACTGATCTCGGTGGTGAAGGATGAGTACACCGATATCGTGAAAAACGAAGTGCAACGTGCGATTGCGGCTGACGAAGAAGCCCTGACTCGTTTGTGCGGCAATTACATCGATAACGTTAAAGCCTATACGCAACGCGAAAAGGTGCGCAATAAGTTCACTGGTCAAGACGAGCAACCAGACGAACGTCTGATGCGATCGATCGAAGAACGCATCGACATTCCTGAAACTCGCAAAGACGACTTCCGCCGCGAGATCATGAATTACATCGGTGCCTTGTCGCTCGACGGTAAGAAGTTCGACTACAAAACCAACGAGCGTCTGCATAAGGCGCTCGAAATGAAATTGTTCGAAGACCAGAAAGATACGATCAAGCTGACCAGTCTGGTCTCGAATGTCGTCGACAAGGATACCCAGGAAAAAATCGACGTCGTGAAAGCACGGTTGATTCGCAACTTCGGTTACAACGACGAATCGGCTACTGACGTGTTGCAGTACGTTGCCAGCATCTTCGCTCGAGGAGACGCGAAGCGAGATTAACTGTTAGGGAAGGCGGTCGATCTGCCTTCCGCCACTTTCATCGTCCAACTTCCGAAAAGTTTTGACGCGGCGAAGATTGAATGAATTGATTCGCCAATGAAACAGGACGTTTCCCCATGACACGCTCCATTGATCGTGACAATCAGCGATTCAAAGAAATCGTCCGGGGGAAAGTCCGGCAAGGGCTTAAAAAGTACATCACCCACGGCGAGATCCTCGGGCGAAAAGGGCGCGAAACCGTCAGTATTCCGATCCCCAACATCGAGATCCCTCACTTTCGCCACGGCTCGAAAGGATCTGGCGGCGTTGGACAAGGCGAAGGAGAGCCCGGTCAGCCGATTGGTCGCGGGCAGGGAGATGAAGACGGGCAGGGAGAAGCGGGTGATCAACCCGGTCAACATATCCGCGAAGCGGAGTTGACGATTGATGAACTGGCCCAGATGCTCGCCGAAGAACTGCAACTCCCCGCGATTCAACCCAAGGGGCAGGATACGATCAAGGCGATTAAGACTCGCTACAACAGCATCCGCCAGACCGGCCCCGATTCGCTGCGACACTTCAAGCGGACTTACAAACGAGCGTTGCGTCGGCTGATCGCTTCCAGCGAATACGATCCTCGCAAGCCGATGGTCATCCCGACGCGCGAGGACGAGCGATTCCGATCCTGGTCCGAGATTCCGTTGCCGCAAGCCAATGCTGCCGTGATCTACATCATGGATGTGTCGGGCTCGATGACCGACGATCAGAAAGAGATCGTCCGGACCGAGGCCTTCTGGATCGACACCTGGCTGAAGAGCCAATACGACGGACTACAGCGTCGCTACGTCGTTCATGACGCGGTCGCGCATGAAGTCGACGAAGACACTTTCTATCGCGTTCGCGAGAGTGGTGGGACGCGAATTTCCTCGGCCTACGTCACCACCAAAGCAATTATCGAACGCGACTTTCCCCCGGCCGATTGGAACATCTACGTGTTTCAATTCTCCGACGGAGACAATTGGGGCGAAGACAACACGTCCTGCCTGAAGCTGATCCAGCAGGACTTTCTCCCCGTCTGCAATCTGTTCTGCTACGGCCAGGTCGAAAGCCCCTATGGTTCCGGCGACTATCTGAAAGAGCTGCGGCGCATCACGTCCAAATTCGAAAACCTGATCCTATCCGAGATCAAGGACAAAGAGGGAATCTACGAATCGATCCGGACATTCCTTGGCAAAGGGAAGTAGAGCTACAGAGGACGATCACGATGCTGGTAATGTTGCTCGCTGATTGACGCGAGTCGCGGTGAACATCAACTCCCCTACCGGCCTTCGAAGGCGACTTAGTAGATGATACCGACATTAGATAGAGACGACAGTACAAGCTACTCCCAGCCGATTGATCGTGGCTGCGGCTGTGGCTCTGACTGCGGCGGTGCCTGTGGCCGTTGTCGCTGTCCAAACGGTGCGAGCCGGTTCAATGGCGAACCCGGGATCGACCCCGCCATTTCCAGGAAGTCCGAAATCAACTGGCCTGAGACCGTGACACTCAAATTAACGTGATTTCCGGACTGCGCAATTTGTAGCGAGCTGATCATCTGCTCGGCTCCGTCCATCATCTTCAAAACCTGCTCTTTCTTGATCAACGGATTGGCAGGAGCATTCTGAATGACTGCTCTATTGGAGATTAGATCCTTTTTGGCCTTCGCCGTTTCGGCGTTGGTCTTCTCCATACTAGCCTTTGCCGCCTCTGCCGACTTGAATGTTCCCCTGACCGACAGGCGAATGTCCGTCGTCGCGTTCCCTCGAATCAGCACGGCGTCAACATCTTCCGCACCTGGATACGCTACCGAACGGCGAACGCTCCCGGATGGACTGCTTGCCGCGATGACGAGGTGGTCCCGATAGTTGTTAGCGAAAGCAAATTTTGCGGCCGACGGGTGCTTCTTGCCGCGTTCGATCAATGATTTGATCGAAGACTCGGAACCAAGAACCAGGGTTTTCGAATTCGGAAACAAGAGTGCCGCTGTATTTGATTTGTAATAGGCCGTTGAATTGAGAGAGACTTCCGTCAACGTCTCATCTGCAGCCTGAATTTTTGCCGTATCGAAAGGAGTTTTTGAATGAGTGACAATGACAGCGTCATCCGCCTTGCCATTCGCCGGAAAGCTGATAACGATTCGATCGATGTCCTGGGGACCCAGGCCGACGTTCTTTGTGACATCGTCAACCATTTTTTTTACGAACGTGGTATTTTTGAGAGACTGGGAGACATTCGCGGCCCAGATATCGTCGACTTGGACTTTTGCAAACCCTTCCATATCTGACGGCAACCAGTCGACATCGCTGGAGCCATCTCCCTTGAGCAGCGTCATCATCGCAAAACCGCCGCCGCCGAGAACCCCCAGCGCGACGAGCACCAAGGCCACGATTTTGATCACCTGCACCGAATTGCCGCTTCCTTTTTTCGACTTCTTTTTCGATTTTTTCTTACCGCCGCGGGCGACAGTCCGCCGACGGCTTCGTGGCGCATCATCATCAAGTTCTTCGTCCTCGTCGACAGGTGAATCGTAATCGTCAGCATCGACATTCATGAAATCCGGGTCGTCATCCGCAGCCTTCTTTTTGACGGGCTTCTTGATCGGAGCGGGGGCGGCGGCAGCGACGACGAACGCCTCACCACACTTTGGACACTTGATCTTTTTCCCTTCAAGGTCGAGGTTCTTTAGCTTGAGTTTCGCACCACAATGATCGCAAACAGTGCTGAGTGGCTCAGTCATGTCAAACCCTGATGTGTGAATCGCGAATCTTTGATGTGAGACGGGATCGACAGACTAACAACTTGCCACGGCGGTATTCAACAGTAGAACCCTGGCAGTAGCTTTGAATCGATTCTGGCTACTGTCCTAATAAATTGGACATGAGGTACTGACCAGCATCTATGTTGATGGTCGCTCAGTGCCGTCTCTCACTTGTGTTGGTCGGAACGCCGCGTGAATGCTAAATAGGCGCACCAGAGACCGCCCAGCGGAACAAGAACCACCAGAGATCCAAGCGCGAATGCAGGCGCTAAGTTCGGAAGTGTGGGATAAGTATTTGGTGGAGGCGTGCGGAACATATCGTCGATCGTGGCACAGGTGCCAGCAACAAAACAATACAACGCTGGCACGCCAACAACAGCCGTAATCGCTATTAACCCAAACAGACAAAGTTTGCGGCCCATCATGTACCCCTAAAACGAACAAGCCCCAGCATATCGCGAGAGCTTGCCCGTTTCGATCTCAATCACGCTGCCGCAGCAGCAGTCAGCAAGTTTTCCAGCGTCCACTGTTCGCTGGCCAGTCCCGCTTTGACCGCTGGAGTCGTCTTCAAGGTCGAGTGCTTGCGGCACCAGTTGTACCACGCGAAGTACAGACCGAGCATCGCGTCATGGTTGCGGGTCTTCTTGCTGTGACCATTCGTCAATCGCGTGAATCGGCGAAGAGTCAGGTCGGACAGCGAGGAATTCTTTATGTGATCATTGATGAATTTAACAAGATCTCCGGAGATCACTGCCGCAAGATGTTCTCAGACACAATCAAGCTTCTGTCTGATCGAGCGGTGCCTGCGACAATCCTCATGATCGGCGTATCTGACGACGTGACCGGACTGATTAAGGACCACAACTCTATTCAACGGTGTCTTGCTCAAATTCATATGCCGCGCATGAAACGTGAGGAGCTGGAAGAGATCGTAAAGAAGGGCTTGTTGAGCAACCGAATGAGTGCTGACGACTCCGTATTGCAAGAGATTTCTGGCTTGTCGAAAGGGCTGCCAAACTACACTCACATGCTAGCGCTTTACGCTGGTCGCCATGCACTCGACAGAAAGTCATTGCTTGTGTCGTCTGAAGATATGGCATTTGCGGTCGATAATTCGATTCGTCAGGCGCAAGAGTCGATTCGCACGAACTACTACAAGGCGACCAACAGCGTTAAAAAGGGAACGTTATTTGAGGCCGTGTTACTTGCAAGCTCAATGGCTGAGCACGACGATTTTGGCTGGTTCCAGCCAGCAAACATCTGTGAACCGTTGCGGAAAATCACGGGAAACCTCTTGTCTACGGATCGATTTGCAGTTCACTTGAAAGGTTTTTGCGAAGACGCACGAGGGCCGGTATTAGTCCGCATGGGTGGGGAATATCGCTGGAAGTATCGCTTCAGCGACCCAATGATGCAGCCATTTGTTACTATGAAGGGATTGTTGTCAAAGGGGATTACCAAAGACGATTTGCATTTGCTTGACGATCCGAATGGACAGAAACGGTTGGATTTTTCCAAGTGACACACCATGCACACCTTTTTCCACGGCTGGCGACGAAAAATGGGGGTCGGCTCGCTGGTGATCGCGTTATTTACGGCGGGGGCTTGGCTTCGCAGTCACATGGTCAGGGACACAGTTGACATGGGTCCGGTGCTCGCGATGTCACACCACGGAATTCTTGAGTGGAATTGGGGAACACCAGATCAATGGTCATATCGCTGGTACTGGGGCGTCCACCGTCTTCCACGCATACGACACGCCACTCTTTCGAATTCAATCCGCTATGCTCCAATCACCATTCCCCTGACCCTCCTGTCCGCCTACCTGATTCTCTGGAAGCCACGGAAGCATGTATGAGTGATTCGTTAGTCGTCTACCTCAGGCTTCAAACTGGCATTCGTCAAATGCTGTCGAATGGAATCTTTTTCTTTTGGGACTACTCGGGTGTGGAACTCATCGACGGCCACACGGTGGATGGTAAATGGTGGCTTGAGAATGTTGAGGTGCATGATGGGCCTGTCGAATGCCTGCACTTAGGGTGGGACGAGGACAGCCGACCGCTATATCATTTGACTCCGGCGCGGGTTCCTGGACCCGCTGGGACTCTTCCTCTCCCGGACGAGATGTCCTCATTTGTTCCTGTGCCTTGGAGTGAGGAGACAGCTGCACGGGTGGAGCGTGGATTGCGCCCGAGGCGGTAGGTGATGGAAGCCACGGAAGCGGGCGTGAGGCATGTCCAATTTATTAGGACAGTACCCGATTCTGCTTCGCCAAGTAGCTCATTGATCCGCTGATAAACGAGGTTCATATCGCAAGCACGATAGACTTCGTTAGGTAGATCTGTCCCGTTTAATTAGATGCCCAGTCGACCGTTCACCATCGGCTTTTCGAGCTGCAGTTTCGAGCACATTGGAGCGCCGCAACGCAGTAAGACATCACAACGAAGGGAATTCCTCGCTCGACATCGTAAAGATCAATGTCGAGCCCGCAGTGCTTAGTGGCATGAGCTTGGCGTTCAATTGGGCATACACAAACAAAGGTTCGTTAGACATCGCTTTTCTCCCGGATTATTCGGTCAGAGGCAACAATCCCAAGTCCGCCGCAATCGGCTGCATCGCCGCAACACAGAAGGCGATGTGCCCATCCAAATCGACACCCAGATCCGCAGCGCCGCTGGTGATATCTTCGCGATGAATCGACGCCGCGAAGTTCAACGCCTTCAATTTTTTCTTGACGCTGGCCGGCGCCAGCCCTTCCAACCGCGGTGGTCGCACCAAGGCGCAGGCGGTGATAAATCCGCAGAGTTCGTCGCAGGCATACAGTGTCTTGTCGAGTTTCGACACGCGCGGGCAGTCGGTCAGGTAGTCGGCGTGTGATTTGATCGCATAGATAATCTCGTCCGAGTATCCGCGCTCCTTCAGAATGGCCGCTCCCTGCAGCGGATGGTCTGGTGGATCTGGCCAGCGCTGGTAATCGAAATCGTGGAGCAGGCCGACGGTGCCCCATTTGTCTTCGTCTTCGCCAAACAGCCGCGCGTAGGCTCGCATTGCGGCTTCGACAGCCAGCATGTGTTTGATCAGGCTTTCGCTGTCGGTATATTCCCGCAACAGGGCGAGGTCGTCGGTTCGGCTCATGGCGCTGCATCCGATAAGGAAATGTGAATTGGTTGAGTGGTTTTGCAGGATTCTCGCACTCATCCCGGCGGCAGACGATTTTGAATAGATATGCTACAGTACGTGGGACTTCTGGCGAGTGAGCGGGCACGGTTGTCGGAACAAATCCCGCGAATCCGGCCGGCGACTAACCCACAGCGACGCGAATTCGTTACGGATTAAGATCCAGAATGGCCGAACTGAAACAGACGGATAGTTCCTCGGGCTCTTATCGAGACGAGATCGTCAACGGCGACTTAACCGGTCGAACGCTGGGGGATTTCTGCCTGCTGCGAAAACTCGGCAAGGGCGGAATGGCCGATGTGTATCTCGCCGAACAGATTAGTTTGCGCCGTCAGGTCGCCGTAAAAATCATGCGAGCCGATTTCGTGGCCGATCCGCAATACGTCAAGCGATTCCGTCACGAAGCGTCCGCGGCCGGGGGATTGAACCATCCGAATATCGTCCAAGTTTACATGGTGGGCGAGCACGAGGGGATCCATTTCATCTCGCAGGAGTACGTGCAGGGTCGCAATTTGAAAGAGTTCATTGTTCGCAAAGGGCCACTCGAAGTTCCGATCGCCTTGCACGTCTTGAAGCAGGTCGCAGCGGCCTTGCAGGTCGCGGCAGAAAAGGGGATTGTCCATCGCGATATCAAGCCCGAAAACATTCTGTTGAACAAGAAGGGCGAGGCCAAAGTTGCCGACTTCGGACTGGCGCAACTGACGCTTGGTGGCGAGAAGGTAGCGATGACTCAAGTTGGGGTCACGATGGGAACGCCACTGTACATGAGTCCCGAACAGGTGAATGGTCGCCCTCTCGACGCGCGCAGCGATATCTATTCGCTCGGCGTCATGGCCTGGCACATGTTCGTGGGACGGCCCCCGTTCACGGGTGATACTGCCTTACAGGTCGCGGTGAAGCATTTGAATGAACAGCCGCCGTCGCTGGCGGATGCTCGTCCTGATCTGCCGATCGGTGTTCGAACCCTGGTCGAGAGGATGATGTCCAAGAAGAAAGAGGATCGCCCTGCCGATGCTCAGACTGTCTTGGCCGAAATCAAGCAGTTGTTGCGTCAGATCACGAACAAAGAGGCGCCTCCATCTGACGCCGCGTTTCGCGCCAGCCGTAGCGAGATGCCCACGTTTAAGGCGATGTTTTTAGAGCGGCCATGGAAACGACAATTTGGTTGGCTGGCCCTGGCTTGCTTCCTGGCCGCCGCCAGCATGGCAGGTGTCGGTTGGGCGATGCGCAGTCCTGATCCGATGCTCGCGCCAGTGACAAAAGCCTCCAAGAAGGTGGAGGTCTATGAAACTGTCGACGCGCAGTTCTTTCACGCTCAAGGCAACCCAAACGATGAAGCCGCCTGGTATGAAGTGAAAGCGAAGCTGGCGGCGATACCGGCCGATTCCCCTCGCAAGGCCGCTCATGACCGGATGCGAGATCGTTGCGATCTGCACTTGGCAATGATCTATCTGAATGACGGCCGGCGCGAACAGGCCCGTCGGATCATTGATGAGTTTGCCGGTGCCTCTGATCCATGGCGTCGAGCTCACGGTTTGGCCGGCATGGCGATCTTCGAAGATTTGAAAGGGGCCAAAGCCGACCGCAATGAGGTCACCCGAAACGGACAGCAGGCGCTCAACCTGATTCGTGACGCCAGTGACGGAGATCGACGTTTGGAACCGATTGTCGAAACGGCGCTTCAGGACGCCATGCGGCGACATTGATCGTGTGAGTTCCGGAAGTCTCCAGCGACCAACAACTGAGTACCGCACTTTTCCAACAGTTACTTCAAGGCAATAAACGGCATGAGCGATCTGGCTGACGAATACGATGTCATTGTGATTGGGACAGGCCCCGGCGGCGAGGGGGCTGCCATGCAGGCCGTGAAGCACAATAAATCCGTCGTCGTCATCGAGCGCGAACCTGCGGTCGGCGGAAGCTGCACTCACCGCGGAACAATTCCGAGCAAGGCGCTGAGGTATGCGATCTTTCAATCGACTCTGGTGAACAGCAGCGTCTTGTTCCGTGAGCACGGGATCACCGCGAATTTCATGATCCCCGATCTTCGCCGTCGCGCAAAAACGGTGATCGACGCTCAGGTCAAGATGCGGACCACGTTCTACGATCGCAATGATGTGCCGATCGTCCGTGGTACTGCTCGTTTCCTCGATCCCCATACAGTGGAGGCCGTCGAGGCTGATGGTTCACGTTCTGTCTTGCACGGCAAATACGTCGTGATTGCGTCGGGGGCTCGACCTTATCGACCACCCGAAGTCGATTTCAATCATCCGCGAATCTTCGACAGCGATACGATCCTGGGAGTCGACTTTCATATTAAGTCGCTCACGATTTTCGGGGCCGGCGTCATCGGCTGTGAATACGCATCGATGTTTCGAAACCTCGAGATAAAAGTGAATCTCGTCAACAATCGTGATCGCCTGCTTGAGTTTCTCGACGAAGAAATCGTCGATGCCCTCAGCTATCACCTGCGCGAACGCGGAGTCGTCATTCGCCACCGCGAAGAGTTTGATCGCGTAGAAGCTATGGATGACGGAGTCGTGGTCCACTTGAAATCGGGTAAGCAACTTAAGACTGATATCCTGCTCTGGGCCGCAGGCCGAACAGGCAACACCGACGGATTGGGTCTGGAAGAAATCGGCATCGTACCCGACAAACGAGGCAACGTTGTCGTCAACGAAAAACTGCAGTCGTCGGTCCCCCACATTTACGCCGCGGGCGACGTGATCGGCCCGCCAGCCTTGGCGAGTGCCGCTTATAATCAAGGTCGTTTTGCAGCCAATGAGATTCTCAAGGGACTCGGCTGTGGAGACGAATGCCGTCTGCCACCGTCGCTGGATATTCCGGCCGGAATTTATACAAGCCCCGAAATCAGTTCGTTGGGCAAGACGGAACGAGAACTGACTGAAGCCAAGATTCCCTATGAAGTGGGTCACGCCCATTTTAAGAGTATCGCCCGAGCCCAGATTACGGGACAGACGGTCGGAATGCTGAAATTGTTGTTCCACCGCGAAACGATGGAGATCCTGGGGATCCACTGCTTCGGTGCCAGCGCTTGCGAAATCATTCACATCGGCCAGGCGATCATGTCGCAACCTCGACCCTACAACACACTCATGTATTTCATCAACACGACGTTCAACTACCCGACGATGGCGGAAGCGTACCGAGTGGCCGCGCTGAATGGCTACAACCGACTGTTCTAAGATGCTGTCTGAATCGACGGCCACTGAGTTTCAGCTTTGCTGCAAATGATCAAGATTGGAAAGCGCAATGGCAGACGTTTTGACGATTGGTGTGAATGGTGCTGGTGGCAGAATGGGGCAGCGCGTCGTCGCTTTGGCCGCAGCGGACAAGGGCCTGGCTGTGAAGGCCGCTTACGAATCGGCCGCTTCCCCAAATCTGGGAAGAGATGCCGGTGAACTGGCGGGGATCGGCAAAGTCGGAGCGCTCGTCGCATCGGATGTGGTCGAGCATGTCGATGTCGTCATCGACTTCTCAACACCTGAAGGCTGCATGACGATTTTGAAGCAATGCGCTTCGCGCGGAATTCCGTTGGTGGTCGCCACGACGGGTCTCACCGAACAACAACGCGAGCATGTGAAAGAAGCTGCCCAGACGACAGCGATTCTGATGGCTCCCAGCATGAGCCTCGCCGTGAACATTGCTATGAAGTTGGTAGCCGATGCAGGCCGGGCGCTCAAGAACCACTCCACAGGCGTCGATGTCGAAATTATCGAACGCCATCATCGGTTTAAGGAAGATGCCCCTAGTGGCACGGCGTTGAAGTTTGGCGAAATCGTCGCTGGTGTCATGGGTCAAGAGAAGCATGTTCATGGCCGTGAAGGTCGCACCGGACAACGACCCCGCAACGAAATCGGCTACCACGCTCTACGCGTTGGTGACAATGTCGGCGAACACACAATCGTGTTCGGACTCTTGGGTGAAACCCTGGAAGTGGCCGTCCGTGGTCAATCCCGTGATAGCTACGCCGCAGGTGCCCTGACCGCCGCGAAGTACCTGGCTACTAAGAAGCCCGGGCTTTACACGATGGCTGATGCGCTGGGACTGTGATTTCGGCAAGAGCAGTCGGGGGACCAGAACACCCACGTGTCTTGGTCCCTTTTATCATATTAATGAATAGAGCCGAATCACTTTTTCAGTTCAGGTAAGCCAACGCGATCGCATAAAGGGAGCAGAGTGCATTCCATACACTTGGGTCGTCGCGCGATGCAGATCTGTCGACCGTGATGAATCAAGCGATGCGAGAAGTTGACCCATTCGGATTCCGGCAACAACGTCATTAAGTCTCGCTCGATCTGTTCGGCGTTGCTGCTGGTTGTCAGCCCCAATAGATTCGTAATGCGTTTGACGTGGGTATCCACGACCACTCCGCTGGCGATGCCGAAGGCGGTCCCCAGCAGGACGTTGGCCGTCTTGCGACCGACGCCCGGCAAGGCGATCAATTCTTCTAATGTCCGTGGCAATTCGCCCCCATGCTGCTCGACCAGGCCCTTCGCCATTCCCACCAGATTCGCCGCTTTCGCGCGATAGAACCCCGTGGAGCGAACAACTTCCTCGACCTCGGTGACTGGCGCGTCGGACAGCGCGGCGGCGTCCGGCCAGCGACGAAACAAGTCGGGCGTCACCATGTTCACTCGTTCATCGGTGCATTGTGCAGACAGAATCGTGGCTGCCAGAAGTTGAAATGGGGTCGTATGATGTAAGGCACAGACCGCGTCGGGGTAGGTTTTTGCCAGCTCGCGCACGATCTTGCGGGCACGTTGCTTTCGGTCATCACTGCTCTTGGACTTTGCCATAAAAGATCGCGATCCCCGCCAGATTTCTCGTAGACCCCGGTCACCAACCGCGGATAGAATTCCCCGCAGATGACCGGGCCATTATCTCAGGAGTTTTTGAGTGACCACTGATTTTGGTGAACAGTACCGCGAAGGACTTCGGCTGTTCAATGAAGAAGACTTCTTCGAATGTCATGAAGTCTTCGAAGAGCTGTGGTCCGAGTCGCAGGGCGACGACAGGAAGTTTCTCCAAGGCATGATTCAGGCTGCAGTGGCCCTGTTCCATTTTGGAAATGAAAACTTCGGCGGCGCAAAGAAGCTTTATCACACATCACGACAACGGCTCGTGCTTCTGGGTGATGAATATATGGGAATCGCTCTCGCGCGGTTCCTGACCGACTTCGACCTCTGTTTCGCGGAATTGCTGGCCAATACCGAGGCCTATCCGACCACGGTCGCCATCCGTGATGAACTGGTCCCGAAGATCTACGCCGTACAGGAGGGACTGATCTAATGTCTCAATGGTGTCTTTCAGATCCAGCGCTGAAAACGTTTTCAGGACGTGCTCCGCTGTTTCCATTGCCGAATCTGGTGTTGTTTCCACACGCGGCCGTGCCGCTGCATATCTTTGAAGCCCGATATCGCGAAATGACCGCCGACGCGCTGGCTGGCGAACGCCTGCTGGCAGTGGGGCTTCAGCCACCATCAACGGAAGCTGTTGCGCCGATTGTTGGCTTGGGTCGGCTTATCGCTCACGAACGATTGGATGACGGACGCTATATCCTAGTGCTGCGAGGTGTCGCCCGCGCTCGAATCCTCAGTGAAGAACCATTGGATCGCCCCTACCGAGTTGGACACCTTGAACTGTGCTGTGATCAAGTGCCGGAAACGCCGACGTTTGATCGGCAAGCTCGTGCCGAAGAAATCACATCGCTGTTTTGCAATCTGTTCCCAGGTGTTGAGTTTCAACGTCTCGTACAGCAGGCGCTGTCGGAAGAGCTCCCGTTGGGCAGCGTCTGCGACATCATTGCATCGGCGTTGCCGCTCGCACCCTCCATTGTTCAGAACTTCCTCGAAGAATTGAACACCGATGTCCGTAGCCAGATGCTGTGGCAACTATTGAAACGCATGGAACCGCGAGCAGAGAATACTGCGGGAAGTCTAGACTTCCCGCCGATCTTCAGCATGAATTAGCAATCTGTGAAGCCAATCTTCTATTTCATGCTTCGACGTGCATCAGGGAACCGACAAAAACTGGTTCATCCGACTATTTGGGGGGATGAGTTGAAAAAAGCGGACATGCTGGTCACCCCTGGAGTTGTGTTTAGCGGCACGACATTCCAGAGGAGAGTTCAGCATGTCCACAGACTCATTGTATCGTGAGATGGGGTTGCGG
>CAIMFH010000170.1 GCA_903840265.1 uncultured Schlesneria sp.
GATCGTGCCGGCCACGCCGCTCCTTGAGCCCATTAAAAATTAAAGCCGCTATCGAATAACGATAGCGGCTAAGCATTGGAGCGGAGAGGCAGGGATTCGAACCCTGGATCCACTTGCATGGATGCCGGTTTTCAAGACCGGTGCAATCGGCCACTCTGCCACCTCTCCGGGGCGATGCGGGCGGCATCTTACTCGGCGGAATCGCGGCTTGCCAGTTGCCGCGGGGTTTTCTCTGGCGAGTCATTTATGCTCGTCGATTCATGGCAAACCCGCGGCTTTGCCCTGCGTGCGACGCCAGTCGGCTGCTCCTTTGAGCAGGCCGTCGCGGATCAGGATCGAATGGGCATCGCCCTGGCGCCGATATCCGTCACCGAGTTTTTTCACGTCATTTCCGAAGTCGTGCTTCATCTCACGTAGTTCTATGATTTGCTGAGCAAATTCGGGATCGCCCAGATGTTCGAACTGCAGGCGATCGGGAAACCATTGATGATGCCAGCGGGGAGCGTCGACGGCGTCCCGTAACGACATCCCGAAATCGAGCAGGTTCACGATGACACACAGGACAGTGCTGGGGATGGTGCGTCCTCCGGGGCTGCCTGTGACCAGCAGCAGTTTGCCATCGCGGGCGACTAGCGTGGGACATTGCGAACTGAGCATCCGTTTGCCGGGGGCCATCACATTTGGCTCCGTACCGACTCGACCGGCGCGAGTTGTCACTCCCAGTTGCCAGTTGAAATCCGTCATTTCGTTGTTCAGCAGGAATCCGGCACCGCGAACGACCACTCGCGATCCATAGCTGTTCTGCAAGGTATATGTGTTTGACACTGCCATGCCGTTGCCGTCTGCGATCGAAAAATGAGTCGTGCTCGGTGGTTCGTCCGACAGCTTAATGTCCTTCGCCAGATCCTCACTGCGTGTTGCCTGATCGAGCCTAAGGTCTTGAGAAACTTGCTTGGCATGTTCCTTGGTCACTAAAGCTGGTGGGATCTGCGTGAATGCCGGATCCCCCTGATAGCGAACGCGATCACAGCCCGCGCGGCGCATGGCTTCGGCGATTAGATGAGCTGCTCGTGAGGACTTTGAGCCCAGTTTCGCGAGGTCGTATTGCTCAAGGATATTCAGGCATTCGATCAGCTGAGTGCCGCCGGCACTCGGAGGGGGCGGCGCGTAGATGTCATAGCCGCGGTACGTGGTGTGGACCGGTGATCGGATGTGGGCTCGATAGCCCGCCAGATCTTCGGAAGCGATCGCCCCTCCATTGGCTTTCATCTCGTCGACAATCTTTTGAGCGATCGCCCCCTTGTAGAACGCATCGGGGCCATCGGCAGCCAGGATCGAAAGCGTTCCAGCCAGATCCGGCTGCGTGAGCCGATCGCCTTTCTTCCAAGTGGTCCCATCAGGTTTTCCATACACGCGACGGAACTCAGGAAACTCGTTTGCCTGTGTCAGCAACTTATTGAGTCCCGATGCCAACGCCGCATCAATCGGGAATCCTTCTTTGGCCAGATGAATCGCAGGGGCTACCAACTCTGCCCACGGGCGAGTCCCAAATTTCTGATGCGCCAGGGCCAGGCCACGTATCGTACCCGGCACACCCACTGTGTGATGTCCCTCCTGGCGGTGTTCATTGATGAACGAATCTCGTGAAATGGCCGCGGGGCAGGTTTCGCGGTATTCGATACAGACCGGGTCAGAGGATGCAGCGGTGCCGCTCGCCGAACCAGGCCAGACCATCATGAAGCCACCGCCACCAATATTCCCTGCCTCCGGAAATGTCACGGCGAGAGACAATGCCACCGTGACCGCGGCATCAACGGCATTCCCGCCCGCTTGCAGCACTTGCAATCCTGCATCGCTCGCTTCCGGGTTAACGCTAACAACCATTCCTCGCTTGGCCTCGACCAACGGGGCCGTCTCGGCGGAACACGAAATGGAGTTGTCACTGCAGAGAAATGACGTCGCGAGCACCAGCAGGCTCAAGCGACGAGAGATGAAAGCCTTGAACTCAGGGATCCAGATCATCGATACATCTCCGAAGCCAGCGTCGCAATCGTTAAACACGCACTTTAATCCAGGCCCCCGAGCGGTATCGCCAGGATGCCAGGATCGCCCTCAGAATATTGTCGGCACCCATTCCGATCCACGCACCGAACAGACCGCCGTTCAAGACGACCCCACAAAGGTAGCCGACGGAAACTCGCACCAGCAGGTTGCCGACCAGCGAGCAGATCATCGGAAACCGAGTGTCTCCAGCACCTCGCAAGGCATAGAGATAGACGATCAACACGGCGTTCGGAATTTGATAGAGCGCCATCAGACGGAAGGCTGGGACGCCGATTTGTGCCACATCGGGACTTGACTGCATGCGAGCATAAATGTTCGGTGCGAATACAAAGAAGAGGACCATCATCAGTGCGGCGTAGCCGACGCACTGCAGCAAGGCTTCGTGGGCGGCACGTTGCGCCCGAGCGATTTGTCCGGCACCCAGCGATTGACCGACCATCGTCGCAGCAGCGATTCCGAACGCCTCGACAGGCAGATATGACAGTGATTCGACACGCACGCCCACCACATGGGCTGCGAAGGTCGCTCCGTCGAAGCCCAGCGGAGACAAGTTCGCAATGACCATCAGGAATAGAAAGTGTCCGGAGAATGTCGCGACACCACCCAATGCTGCAGGTCCGCCAATTCGTAAGATGCGGATCATCGTCTCGCGATGAAATCGAAACTCGCTCAATCGCACTTGAATGCGCGACACGCCGGAGAACAACATGAAAGTCATCACGGCGGCCCCGCAGATGTGTGCTGTCACGGTCCCGGTGACAATCCCCGTGACGCCCATGGCGGGAAGAGGTCCCCAACCAAAAACGCAGGAGGTCGACACGATGATGTTCACGATATTCGTCACGGTGAGCACCAGAAGTGGGGAACGCATGTCACCGGACCCACGCAGCGCGGCGGCGCCGATCAAAGTCCATCCCGCAAAAAACTGCCCGCAGGCATCAAGCCTGAGATACTCGATGGCGATGTCGCGCTGGGCTCCGTCCATCCGCAGCAGAACAGGGAAGAGACTTGCCAGTCCCTGCAAGATCAGAAAAATGCCCATTGCGAACACGACAGTAACTGTCAGCGAACGAGCAGCAATGCGTCTGGCATCATCGAACTGACCAGCTCCCCACGAGCGAGCGACGATCGCGACAGTTCCTGTCCCGACCAGGCTGAAGATGAGCGATGCCAACCACGAGACGTATGCGGCCAAGCCGATTGCGGAAGTCTCGGTCTCTCCCAGTAATCCTGCGAGATAGACGTCGTAGAAGCCGACACAAAACGCCAGCAATTGTTCCCCGAGCACGGGCAGCGCGAGCCGAAACAGATCGCGCCGCAGTCGATCCGGTTCTGCGGCAACTTCAACACTGGCGGGAATGACATTCATCCAGGCAACGAATTTCGCAGAGGGTCATCGGCAGGGAAAGTGGAAGGAGAATCGCCTGGGTTCATTTCATCCCAAGCAGAGACAACGCCTGATCGAATGCCCGCACCGTTTGGTCAATGTTCTCTGAGGTGTGAGCAGCAGAAGTCATTCCACTCCAACCGAACCAATCGACGCCATTGATCAGTAATGCCGCGCGAAATGCGTGTTTCAGTGCGGCGGGTTGTTCGGCATCTAGTTTCCGATAGTCGCCGCCGCATGGAATGAACTCATCTGAGGTCGGGCGTGGTCCATCGTAATCGGGCAGAATGTGAATCATCGAGAAATCGCCGTAGGCCACCCAAGGAGCGTTGCGCTGTGCAAACAACTGATTGAGACGGCCGCGAAGATCGCGAGCCAATTCATTGGCACGCTGACACGGCTTCCCATCGGCAATCGCGTCGAGGGCGACGCAACCGGCGGCGGCCGATAGAGGGTTGCCGTTGTATGTCCCGGGATGCTTCATCTTCTTGCCGTACCGATTGCCAAAGGCGATTGCCTCCAGCAAATCGGCGCGGCCCACAAGGGCGCCGCCCGGTAGGCCTCCGGCCAGGATCTTCGCCAGAGTCGTCATGTCGGGTGTCACACCATAATGAGCTTGCGATCCCCCGGGGTGAACGCGAAAGCCGGAGATCACTTCGTCAAAGATCAGGATGACACCATACTTGGTGCAGAGTTCGCGCAGACCTTTCAAAAACGCTCCTTGAACAGGAACCAGCCCCCAGTGTCCACCGGTCCCTTCAATGATGCAGCAGGCGGGCTTTGATTCGCGAAATGCCTGTTCGGCAAGTTCGAGATTGTTAGGCTCAATCACTACCAAATCGTCCTGGACCCCCGCAGTTACGCCCGGCATGGACCAATCGGCCGTGTTGTAGGGTGCATAAGCCGCCAGCACGAGCGAATCGTGCCAGCCGTGGAAGTGGCCGACGAATTTCACGACCTTCTCGCGTCCGGTGACGATGCGGGCGACTCGGACAGCCATCAGCGTGGCTTCAGTGCCACTATTGGTGAAGCGAACTCGTTCAGCCGAGGGGATCATTTTCTGAACCCGCTGACCCCACTCGATCTCCAACTCGTGGCAGGCTGAATAATGAGTCCCCAACGCCATTTGCTGCTGCACGGCGCGAACGACGGCGGGGAATCCATGACCAAGCAATAGAGCTCCATGCCCCACCCAATAGTCGATGATCGAGTGCCCTTCGACCGATGTCTTTCGCGAACCTGATGCCTCCGCAGCGTAAATTGGAAACGGTTCCAGATACCGGCTGTCATGCGTCACGCCGCTGGGAAACACTTGAGAAGCCCGCTCATAATGCTGCGCGGACTTGTGGAACCGTTGGCGGAATGCCGTATCGATCTCGGAATGATCGGACTTCAACATTGCTTTAGACCTCGACAAAACTCAATAACGCAGGAAGCAGTGGTTGCCAGACTCGTTAGTCATTCGCTCTATGCCGTAGCGGCTTCCCCGGACGAGCGGCTGTCGGCTTGCCGTCGCTGAGCACGAACTGCCCATTGACAATGACGTGTGCGATCCCGTCTGAATACTGGAATGGTTCGGTATACGTTGCTCGATCGATGATTGTGGCGGGATTGAAAATGACAAGGTCAGCGTACTGCCCTGGCTCGATCAATCCGCGATCGTGCAGGCCAATCTTCGCCGCGTTGAGCGATGTCATCTTGCGGATCGCATCTTCCAATCGAAGTGTTTTCAGTTCGCGGACGTAAACTCCCAGAACTCTTGGAAATGTGCCAAAGCTGCGCGGGTGCGGGTTGCCTCGACGCAGCGGGCCGTCCACAGCCAACGCATAACCGTCGGACCCGATCGAACACCATGGCTGAGCGAGAGCGACAGTCATGTCCTCTTCAGTGTGATGAGCGTACACCGTGCTGACAGTCCCATTTTCGTCGCTCAAATAGTCGAGAAACACATCCAACGGATCCGGCGTTGGTGATTTCCCTTTACTTCGCTCGGCCAGGACTCGATCAACCGTCAAACCTTTGAACGTGGTTTCCTTGCTGATCAACATGCGACTCCAATCGCCGCCGACTGCAGTGTAATGGTTGTACCAGCCTGGCAGGCCCTGGCGGATGTCATGTTTTATCCGCTCACGTGCCTCAGGATCTTTCAGACGCTCGCGCAGCTTCGTCGTGCCTCCTTCATGAGCCCACGGTGGGACGATACTCGCCAAGTCGTTGTTTCCACGCGTGTAGGGATAAACGTTCGCCTGTACATTTACACCGCGGGTGCGGGCCGCTTCGATCAGGGCGACGATTTCGTTCATCCGTCCCCAGTATTGCTGATCGGCAATTTTCAGATGGATGATGTCGACGGGGACTTTGGCTCGCTCACCGATTTCGATGGCTTCTTTCACCGCTTCGAAGACATTCGCTCCTTCGTGACGGATATGCGATGAGTAGATCCCGCCCGCCTTTGCCACTTCCTGGCACAGATCGATCATGTCTTCGGTCGTGGCGAGCGATCCCGGCGGCATGGCCAGCATACTGGACAGGCCGATTGCGCCCTCAGCCATCGCCTGACGGACCAACCCTCGCATCTGCTCTCGTTGCTGAGCAGTGGGGCGTTCGAACGAATCGCCCATCACACAACGCCAGACGTTCCCTTGCCCCACGTAAGAGGCGACGTTGACCGCAATCCCTTCACGCTCCAGCGTGTCAAAGTACTCTGCGAACGTGCTCCATTGCAGCGTGCGATCACCAACGGTGAGTTTCTTCGCCGGAAGGCGGCCAAGGGAAGGTGCTGCGGAATCACTTTCCCCCAGAACCTCGGTGGTAACACCTTGTTGGACTTTGCTATGTCCCGCCCCGTCCTCCAACAAGATCGTGTCGGAGTGCGAATGGATATCGATGAAGCCGGGTGCGACTACTAGTCCAGCGGCATCAATTTGCCTGGTTGCTGCGTTTGCCGGGATGCGTCCGACAGCGACAATCCGATCTGCGCGGATCGCAACGTCGCCGATGTACCACGGATTGCCCGTTCCATCGACGACGCGACCGTTTCGGATGACCAGATCAAACGCTGGTTCAGCGGCACACGCCGCAGATGCAACGAACAGAAACAAGCACAACGCCCACCAATCGAATATCGGCTGGCGGTAGGTGAAGATTTGATTCATGCAATGGCCTATTGAGAACGAGGCTTGTCTAGACGTTCGTCGCGACAAGCGTATCGCCGCAGTGGCCACGGATAAATCAACTCCAGTAATTCTCGCCGTGCCAATTCATTGGCGGCTTGGTTTCGACTTCGACATCACCGTTCACCTGCAACTGGCAGGCAAGCCGCAACGTCTTTTCATTTCCCAAGCGGGCAAAAAATGTCAACGGGTTAGTGACCATCGAGACTTTTTCGAAGACGCCCTGTGTCGAGCAGTTCTCAAGGCCCTTCTTGACGTTGACTCGGCAACTCGTGCACAACCCCAATCCCATGCAGTTGAGATAGTTGTGCGGTACGGGATAAAGTTGCACGCCGGCCTTCAGAGCCTCCTTGCGGAGATTGGCTCCAGCGGGGACTTCAACGGTCTTCTTCTCTTTGACGAATGTGATGGTCGGCATTTCGACGCGGTTCCTGAGTCTGATTCCAAACGGGCCAGCGGCTATGTCCAGATCATAAAGTCGGCAGGCGGTTGCTCGCAAGTCGGCAATGCTTGTGGAATCCTCCGGCTTCGGATTCAATGCCCGTCGCCTCACGAACTTGTAAACTCCGGGTTTCACCCATCGAATCGAAGGATCGCGATATGGAAATTCGTCCCCTCACCGCGCCACTCGTTGAAATTGCCGCGGATTGGCTGATTGTCCCTGTCGTCGAGCCCGCCCAAATCGATGGTTCGCTGGCAGTGTTAGACAAGGCGTTGTCGGGAGCTCTGACTCGCCTGAAAGATCTGGGGGATCTCACGGGGAAGTTCGCTGCGACAGTTCCGCTACGCGGTATCTCCGGCCTCGGGGCCTCGCGATTGCTGCTAATCGGCGTCGGAAAACCCGAAGAATTGACTATGGGACGACTGGATCGAGCCCTGACGACTGCCGCTCGAGCGATTTCCGACAAGAAAGACGTTCGCGTCGCCGTGGCTGTTCCGGACGCGGCGATTGGAGCGGTCTCGCCAAGCCAATTTGCCACCTCGGCGACTGCAGCCGGTCTGGTGGGCTCGTTGGGGCAGGATTTGTTTCGAACGGAAAAAGCCCGATTTCCGTTCGCGTCTGTCACCATCGCCAGTCCGGCCAAGGTTGATGGACTCGAATCGGCGGTTGATCGCGGCCAAATCCTTGGCGAAGCAATCAATTTGACTCGCGACCTGGTCAATCGCCCCCCGCAGGAAATAACCCCGATCGGATTTGCGAAACGCGCTGAAGCGGTCGCTAAACAGTATGGACTGTCTTGCGAGATCTTTGACGAGAAGCGTTTGGAACAGGAACGAATGAAGTCGTTGTTGGCGGTTGCTCAGGGAAGTACCGAGCCAGCACGCATGGTGATCGTCGAACATAAGGGGGGAGCCGCGAATGGACCTCGTCTGGCACTGGTTGGTAAAGGAGTGACCTTCGACAGCGGCGGATTGTCACTGAAGCCGACCGACGGCATGTTGACGATGAAGTGCGATATGGCTGGCGCTGCAACCGTTCTGGGGGCGATGACCGCGATCGCGCGTTTGAAGCTGCCCGTGAATGTGGTTGGCTACATGGGACTGGTCGAAAACATGCCGGGCGGCTCGGCGTTTAAGCTAGGCGATATCCTGACCGCACGAAATGGCGTGACGATTGAGGTGCTGAACACCGATGCCGAAGGCCGGTTGGTTCTGGCTGACGTGCTGAGCTACGCGGTCGATGCAGGTGTCGATCGGATCATCGATCTGGCGACGCTGACGGGTGCCTGCGTGGTCGCTCTTGGCGAAGATGTGGTCGGGGCATTCGCCAACGACCAACCGTGGTGCGATGCCGTTCTCCAGGCAGCCAAGACTACCGGTGAAGACGCGTGGCAACTTCCCACATGGGATTTGTACGACGAACTGATCAAGGGCGATATCGGCGACATCAAGAACACGGGCGGCCGCTGGGGCGGTGCCATTACTGCCGCGAAATTCCTGCAACGGTTCGTGGGTAACAAGCCATGGGTCCATCTGGATATTGCTGGACCTGCGTTTGCCTCGTCGAATAAGCCGCATCGCGAAGGCGGCGGGACTGGATGTTTCGTCAGAACTCTAGTGGAAGTCGCGAATCAATTCGGCCAGAGTAAGTGAGTCCATGAGTCAACTGGCGCGAAGCAACATCGCACGAGCGCCAGAAGGCTAATGGCCATTCAAGCTGGGTTGTCCGCCCCAACCGAGCTTGTCGTGCAGTGTCGCATAGTAGCTGTGATCGGCAAAGCGGACGAGTTGGAAGTCCACTGGTGCCTTGCGAACTTCCACTCGGTCGCCGTTCTGCAGTGGCAGCTTGATCTGGCCATCGATGACCAGGGTCGCTCCTTCGGGAACTTCGGGAAACGAGAGACAGTAAACAGAATCCGCAGAGTCGACGACAGGCCTGTTCGTTAACGTGTGTGGGCAGATTGGCGTGATCACAAATGCCTGCAGGTCTTGTCGCAGGATCGGTCCGCCCGCCGCCAAACTATGAGCGGTCGAGCCGACCGGAGTGCTGATGATCAGGCCGTCGCAGCGATAGGTCGTGACATCTTTCCCATCAATCGACAGATGAACTCGCAGCATTCGTAGGGCGGCACCAGCCAGGATGGTGACCTCATTCAGCCCCAGATGATTTTCCTGGGTCCCATTGGCACGAATCAGCCGGCAGTTGTACATCAAGTGCGGGACGACGCTGAACCGACGAGCTCTGATCTCCGGGAAACGCGACTGAAACTCATCAGGTGACAGATCGGCCAGGAAACCGAGCGTACCGAGGTTGATTCCGACAATCGGGAGCTGACGAGAACCGAGCTTCCGGCAGGTTCGTAGAATGGTTCCATCCCCCCCCAGAACCATGACCAGATCAACTTGTCGACGTCCGATCTTCATTTGATCGGGCGTGCCAAAAACGGACACGCGCACGCCGGGTTGGCAGGCCAAGTGATCCACGATCGCATCGCGCACCGCAATCACTCGCGGTGAATCGTCACGGATCGTCACCGCCAGCCGCAATCCAGGTTCCGCCATCGCCCGCCTTCATTTCCCGGAGAAATCGTGTCTCGTGGGGAAAGTATATGTCGTCCTGGCAACCGCGAGCAAAGCTAACTTGCCGGAAAGTTATCGATCGCGAGTAACTTCCATCGACAGTGACTCCTGCTGGTACTGACGGAAGGTGATCCGTCGCAGGGTCGCGTCGTTCAGCTGTTTGTCCCAGCCGGAAATCAATTGGCGATCAGTCGATTGAAACTTCCAGGTCCATTCGTGCCGCGCTTGAAGATGCAGCGGTGCGTCCAGGCTGGCTTCGAGTTCGACGGACACCGGTAGTAACTGTCGCTGCAACAGTTCGTCGTTCAACTGCAATCGAGGTTTTGGCAACGGTGCTCGAGGATGCAATACGGAATTCAATTCCGCCGTGGCGTCTGCGAAGCGAAGGTAGGATTCGACAACCCCTTTGGAAGGGGGAGCTTGTCCTTCGGCTTTGTAGCGAGCACTTCGATCAACCAATGTTAACGTCGATTTAGCAGGATCGAACGAAACCTGAAATTCGGGTTTGAGCTGAAATTTCAGCCATCCCAGCGACCGCAGTTGCTCGCCTTGCTTTTGGGCATTCTGCAGTCGCTTCCAGCCCTCTTCTTCGACAAGGGCGAGGAATTGGCGGATTTCGTCCTGAGAAACTTCTGTCACCGTGCGGCGACGTTCATTCAATAGAGTGAATCGGTGATGTGAAGGTTCGAACACCGTGACTTCTTTTGCCGAATCGACGTAGTCGTAGACCTTTCCGGCATGAAACAGAGTCAAAGTGCGAGCGATCACCGGAGACCGTTCGGCGGACTCGCCAGCAGGGGCCGCCAAGTTCCGAACCGTCGTATAGATACGCATTTCCTGCGCATCGGCCGCCGTCACCGAGGCGACAAGCAGAGGTGCCAACCAACTGAAAAATCGTCGGCGATCCATTGTGACCTGCCAGAAATAGGGATCGAGAGAGGAGACCGGACGATAGGAGCGGGCGGAATCGCCAACAAGGCGAATACATCGATCACAGCTCGTCACGGGATCCGATTCGTGTGAACTCGCTGCGGGTCCGGCAAAACCTGCTGGCGACATCCGGAAATTGACTCGCGATTGGGCCCATAAAAGCGAAAACCCCCGAGGATCCAAGTGGATTCTCGGGGTTAGGAAGTTTTTCAAGAAGTCGGCGAGTCATCATTGAACTGGCGATGGAGGAATCGCGACATTGCTGAGTGCCAAGCTGCCGATTGGTGCGATGGTCTCGTTGACAACCACGTTGCTGACTGCTGGAACTGTCGTCACGATTTGCGTCGTCGTTGGGACATAGCAGGAGCTGACAACGGGGTATGGTTGAACAACTGGATAGTTGTAGCAGGTGTAGTATCGAGGATAGTACCCGCAGGTGTATCCCCAGTTGCCGCAACCGTATCCCCAATTGCTGTATCCGCAGGGATAGTAGCCGGAACCATATCCGCAGCCATAACCATAGTTGCTGTAGCAACCCCCGTAATTTCCATAGCAGCTACCGTAGTTGCCCCAGCAGCCGCTTCCGTATCCGTAACCCCAAGGTGAGCAGTTCTGCTTAAAGTTCTTTTGATTTTGCTGCCCGTTCATTCCGTTGTGTTGACCATTCATTCCCTTGTTCAGAATGTTGTTCGAAGAGATCCCCAGGCCATGGCCATTCTTGTTGACGTTCGAGGTCAGCACGTTTGACACCTTGTTGTGATTGACGTTGTTGGCCAGGTGAATGTTCGAGTTCTGTACATTCGTCTTATTTGGATTCGACAAGACGTTGCCATGATTCGTCGGCAGCTTGAAGGTGTTCGACTGCATGTTGGACACGTTATGCTGAGGCTGAAAATTGCTCACTTGTCGCATCCCCGAGTTGCCACCGGACGACTGCATGTGAGAACCGCCACCACCACCGCCGGAACCACCATGGCCAGCATCTGCCTGTGCTCCAAATGCCACCAAAACCGTCATTGCTGCCGTTGCCAGAATGTTGTGCTTCTTAAACATGATCTCGTCTCTCTTTCGTTTTGAAGTTGTTAACTGTCCCGTCCTGCCATACGGAGCGAAATCGGCCGCGAAGTGTTACAAGGATTCTTTCCCGAATTTTTCTATTGCACTGACGTGCGCGTAACACGATTGCATACAAGCAGTTATGGCAAAGTTTGATTCAGCGACTGGTTTCGGTCATTTGATTTCCGCGTTGTGATTTATGAGCGATTTCGATTTTGATGCGATCATTGTCGGGCAAGGGCTGGCGGGAACAGCTCTGGCGTGGAACCTCACGTGGCGACATCAGCGAGTCCTGGTGATCGATCGGGATGAAGCGGTCACCTCATCGCGCGTGGCCGCGGGGCTGATGACGCCGATCACCGGAAAGAAATTGGTTCCCAGTTGGCGGTGGGATCGGTTTTGGAACTCGGCCACGAAGTTTTACCGCCGCGTCGAACAGCAGACTTCCAGTTCGTTTTTCTATCCTCAGCGCATCATTCGACTGCTGGCGACAACTCAAGAGCAACAGTATTTCGCCAAGCGTGTTGAGTCCGAGTTTGTTGGTTTGGTCCGGCAGGCAGAGCCACTCGTCTCCTCCGAAGAGTTTGATGACTCGCGGGGTGGATTCGAGATGATCGAAGGAGGGCGGTTGAATGTCCCTGCCTACCTGATGGCATCGCGCGAATATTTTCAACGCCATGACGCCGTGATGAGGAGCGAATTCGATCCGGGCAGCATGGTCGAACTGACGGCGAACGGTGTCCGAATTCCCCGTCTGGACATTTCTGCGCGACGACTGATTTTCTGCCAGGGGATCGAGGCCACCAGCAATCACTGGTTTCAAAACATTGACTTCAAGCCCGCTAAAGGCGAGATCCTGACAGTCCGCATTGAGGGACTGGAGGAAGAGCAGATAGTCAGTCATGGCGTCTGGCTGATGCCCTTAGGCAATGGCTTGTTCCGCGCCGGGGCCACTTATGAGTGGAAGAATCTTGATTCGATTCCCACCAACGCTGCTCGTGTCGAGATCTGCCAGCGTTTACGGGAATTCCTTCGATTGCCATTCCAGGTCGTCGGACAAGACGCAGCCGTCCGCCCCATTCTACGGCATTACTACCCCGTGGTGACTGTGCATCGTGATCATTCTCAACTCGGGTTCTTCAATGGGCTGGGATCTAAAGGAGCATTGCAGGCACCGTGGCTGGCCGATCATTTCGCGGGTTTCTTGCTCGGGGAACACACGCTCGACCAGACTGTTTCGGGGCACCTCTATGACAGAAGCACCTCTCCACAAGTCGCCAGAAATCAAGAAGCAGGGAGTCAATCGATTCCAGCAACTTCGCCGATCTCGTTGACTGAAGTCGCGCACTCGCTGATTGAATCAGTATTGAAACCTGGTGATGTCGCGGTCGACGCCACCGTGGGAAACGGTCATGACACGCAGTTTCTGGCAAGCTCTGTCGGGACTTTAGGGACGGTATACGGTTTTGATATCCAAGCGATTGCCATTGAAGCGACAAGACAGCGGTTAGCAAGCGCAGGAATTGAAAACGTGAAGCTGTTTCACCGCAGTCATGCCGAAATGCTGGAGGCGCTTGCGGAACTGAACGTGGAAAACGTCAATGCAATCACGCTGAATCTGGGCTATTTGCCGTCGGGCGATAAAGAGGTGATTACCCAAGCCGACTCGACTAGCTCCGCGATCCGGGGTGGTCTATCGCTGCTTGCACACGGTGGAATCATGACGATTCTCGCCTATACAGGGCATGCTGGTGGGAACGAAGAAGCCTGTGCAGTCGAATCCCTTCTCAAGGGACTGCCCGCTATCGATTTCGAAGTTGAGGAGCAATCGGCTGCCAAAGGCCGCAGATCTGCTCCGCGACTCTTCGTCATCCGTAAGAACTTGCCGTTTTAAAACAGTTATCCATTCACTGGCCGACCACAGCCTTCGACTTCATAGTGCCTTTTCGGGGTCGAAGCCTTTGACGAGTTCGTCTTCCCACTCTTCGAGCAACGGCCAGTCGACGGCACACGTACCGAAATCGGCCATGTGCTGATATTCGGTCAGACGATCGATCGTCTTCTGCAGCTTCGCCCGATTATTGCGGAAGATCGGGCCGTGGCTAGGGAGCAACCATTCGACATCGGCATCGCGGATTCGTTCCAGCGAACTGACGAAAGCCGGCAGATCAGACCCGTGATGAGCATCAATATTCCCGACGCAGCCGTCGCGATAGATGTTGTCGCCGGAAAACAGCAACTTCCCCAGTCGGAAGGAGAGTTGACTCGGGGTGTGGCCGGGTGTGTTCCACACGTCCAGCTTCAGCGAGCCGATGCTCAAGACATCGCCTTCATTGATGGTCTGTTCGATCTTGATGGGCGGCAAATTGATCGAAATCTTTTGGGCGCTAATCTCTGCATAGGTGACGATCCGGTCATTCTCGGCCAGCAGGCGCTTGCATTCAGGATGCCCAACTGTGATGGCCTGAGGAAGAAGTTCCTTGGCGCGTTTTAGCCCCTGAATGTGATCCACATCGGCATGCGTCGCGACCAAGTACTTACAACCTGCCAAGGGGAAATCCATCTGGCGAATGATATCGATGATTTCTTCAGCGGTGTCTTCAAACCCGATATCGATCAGCATCCATTCATTCGCGTCATGGACGAGATACACGGAGCAGCCAAGCCGCTGTCGTGCCTGATAATTCATCTCGATCACATTGGGAAACACTTCGCGGCGGGCCAGCATGCTTAAAGCTTTCGTGACAGCTTTGGGTTGAAAAGACGCTCGCGATGGCTGAGTCGGGAATATTGCCATCCAAGTGAAACATCATTTTAGGGTGGCCAGCAGGCTGGAACAACCGAGTCGTCTCGCGCTTGCATCCACTTGCGCACGGGCTTACTGTTCCTCAGCGTTATGCCCAAAACTGTCAGTGATCGAGAATTATCGATGCCGAAGCGAAAATCCGCGTCTGAAACCACAGAGTCCACTGCGTCGTTTGAAGAATCGCTTGGCGAACTCCAAATGATCGTCTCCGAATTGGAGGATGGGGACATCGGCTTGGAGACGTCACTCGCCAGGTTCGAACGTGGAATTCGACTACTCCGAACCTGCTATTCGATACTGGAGGCAGCGGAAGCCAAGGTGGAGATTTTGACTAAGTTCCAAGACGGGGAACCCGAGGTGACCACATTTGAGGCATCTGCCACGTACGACGTGATTCGCGATACGCCGAGCCGCGACGAATCGACAGAAGAGTCTACCCTGTTTTAGCTTATGCGCACTGGTGTGCAGGCGATTTTTCGCCAGGGACTTCATGTATTGCGCGGGAAATGGACGCCTAGCGCCAGTACTTCCCACCGTGGTCGAAAAAGCGTCAGAATTTAATTGTAATCGGCTGGCGGAGCCTGCAAAATCCGATGCTTCTTCACGTCTTTTTCAGATAGCGTTCTTTGAGGACATCATCGCATGAGTGTGGGCTCTTCGACTGGATTCAATTTATCATCACGAGCTTTAGGACGATGGATTAGTGCCGTTGGGGTCGCTTTGGTTATTGGGCTAATCAATAGCCCCTGTGAAACCAAGGGACCAGAAACGACGGTTCATCAAACGCTGCATACCTGTAGCCAGGAATTGTGTACCCCCGGTGGCTGCCGCTCTCTGCCCAACTTGGATGCAGACGGAAAGCACGCTTGCGCCTCATTGCCAGTTGATTTTAATCGGTTTAATGCCGTCTCCGGAACTGCGAAGGCTGCCCCGCGAGTAGCCTTCGCACCGGTTGGCGCGAACACATTTGCGCTGCACAGCCGTCCGACCGCCACAAAAGTGATCTATCTCGATTTTGATGGACACGTCACCCAAAACACGCCATGGAATTCTACGAACGCAGTCATCACAACCACGGCCTACGACACGGACGGCAACCCAGCGACGTTCTCCAGTTCGGAACAGGCAAACATCGTAGAGATTTGGCAACGCGTTGCTGAATGTTATTCGCCGTTTGATGTGGACGTCACCACTGAGCCTCCTGCGATCGCCGATCTTGTCAACTCCGGTGGAGGTGATACGAAATGGGGTATTCGCGTGCTGTTTGGTGATTCGAATCCATCTCCTGCACCCGGCTCAGGCGGTGTAGCCTATGTCACCGGCTTTGGTTGGAACTATCAGGGAGGCGCTGTCGACGTCCCTTGTTTCGTTTTGACCGCAGGGGTCGGGACGAATCCAAAAACAAATGCGGATGCCGCAGTCCATGAAGTTGGCCACACCGTCGGGCTCAGTCACGATGGATTGTATCCGGCCAGCGATTCACGACACGTCGAATACTACCTGGGGCAAGGAACGGGGAAAGTGGGCTGGGCTCCGCACATGGGGGCCGGCTACTACGTTCCGATTGTCCAGTGGAGCAAGGGAGAATATGCGAATCCCAGTAATACTCAAGACGACCTGTCGATCATCACCACACAGAACGGGTTTGGATATCGGCCCGATGACTATTCGAGCAGTCAATCGGGTTCCAAAGCATTTCCAGGCACTGCTGGTCCAACGTCATTTGCCGTCAATGTTAGCGGCGTGATCGAGTCACCCACGGACGAGGACTGGTTCAAGATCACGGCTGGCTCTGGCCTGATCAAGCTGGATGCCGTGGGCGGACCGGCAAATACAATGCTGGATATCCAACTGAGCCTTTATGATTCCAATGGAGCCTTGGTCGTCGCTGCCAATCCGGTGGATGATGTGATCGCCTCAATTAGCAAGTCCGTTTCAGGGGGAACCTTCTACGTCAAGATCGAAGGAGTTGGATTGGGTAATGTGCTGACAACCGGATACACCGATTACGGTAGCCTGGGCCAATATACGATTACGGGTTCGTACAGCACCGTTGGCATCAAGGGTGCCCCCGTTCTGACGGCAACTGGTGATCTGTTCTACGGAATCAAGGCTGCACCGCAGCCGATCAATCCCAACATTAAGGTTGCGGACCCCGACAATACCACGTTGGCGAGTGCAACGATCACGATTCAAACACCTGTCCCAAGTCAAGATGTGCTGAGTTTGACGGCCAATACGTCAACCATGGGCAATATCGCCAGTAGCTACAATGCCAACAGCGGGACACTGACTCTGACATCGGCTGGGGCCACCGCCACAGTGGCGCAATTCCAGACTGCCCTCAGAGCCGTCTCTTACTCCAACTCCAGTACGGCTCCCACCACAACACCCCGGAAGATCAGTTTTCTCGTCAATGACGGCGTGATCAACAGCAACGCATTAACGAGCACTGTGACAATCGGATACTACTACATCACCGCTTCGTACGACGCTGGAACAAAGACACTCACAATTGCCGACAATGGCAGCGTTGTTGCTGACAATGCCGTGTCGGTTACCTTGCGGGGTAATGTGATCTCCGTCGAAGGGGCAGGTGGCACGCGAATCGGTACTTCAGCCAGCAGCCAGCAGGCCGTAACTTTCCCGTTCGTGACTGATGTCAAGATCCTCGTGAACTTCACGACAGGAAACGATTCCGTATCACTCGTCAGCTTGAAATCCTCAGTGGTGACGTTGAATCTTGGTGATGGTAACGATCTGGCGAATCTGACCTACTGCACTATAGGGGCTCTCACTGTTGATGGCGGCCCTGGAACCGACGTGGTGCAATTGGTCGGCACGACCACGACGACGAAGGCGTTGCCCAACGTCCCGTAAAATTTCGTTTAGAATCCGCAAATCCACCAAGACCCCGGTTTTCATCAGCCGGGGTCTTGGTCTTCGTGTAGCAGGGATGTTATGCAACATCGTTTGTCTCGATCATTGACGACGCTGGTAGCCTTCGGCTTTACCATCGTCATGCAGCTCAGCGCCCATGTTGCGCCAGCCTGCGCGCAGGGGCCTCAGCAGATTGCAGAGAAGCCGTGGGCCGCATTCTGGGTCTCCAGCATTGCCCGCCTGCTGACCGACTGTGATGTGATCTACGAGTCCATTGATCGTCCCGATTTGGCCGAGACGATTGAGGAGCGGCAACAAAAAAGCTATCGCGAGTTCGGAGGGATTGATCGCACTCGACCTCTGGGAATGATGTGGACTTGGGACGATATTAAAGATCCGCCAGCCATCATTTTTGTGCCGGTTCAGGACATCAATGAATTGATGGCGACAGCATCATTCGGTGTTGTTGACTATCACCTGGTCAAAGAGAATCAATACGAAATCGAACGGCCCGGTGCGCCGTATCATGTTCTGGTGCGATCGGGCAATGCCCTCTTCGGTGAGGAGATACCCGCCTTACATGCTTTGCGCGAAGCTCCGGAACGGATGACGAAAGAGCTGCGCGAAAAATATGATATGGTTTTGATGATCGATCAACGACAGGTTCCGCGCGATGCGAAACAGGCTTGGATTGATGCGATTCGCAAGCAGTTTGAACCCTGGCTGCAAGCGCAGGACGACGAGTCCAAAGAGTCAGCGACTTTGCGCGGGGCACTCGGCAAGTCGTTGCTCGATTCGATGAGTGTGCTGATTCACGATGTTCAGACGATCACGGTGGCGGGCCGAATTAATCGGCGAACGCGGCAATTGCAGTTTGATTTGACGCTGCAAGCCGAACCCGGCAGCAAAATGGCTGGCGAGTTGAACCGGATGGTGATCCAGCGCAGTCAGTTCTCAGCTCTCGTCAATCGAGACGCCTCGGCGGGACTCGCGATCAATTGGCCGGTCATGCTATTAGGGAAGGATCTTGTCGCCGCCGTGGGGCCGGAGTCAGCGGGCGGGCGAATAGATCTCGGTGTTCAACTCGTTGGCAGTAGCTGGTCCGACATGACCTTGATCGCTGGAATCCGGGGAGCAGAAGCGTCAGCGTTAAATGCGGTCATTCCGCATCTTCTTACCCGCATGGAAAAGTCACCCGATGTTACCTCGGTGCATCGCAACACCGCGCAATATCGCGCGGTAGATCTTCACCAGATCGCGCCATCGCGAATTCCGGATCTTTTGCAGTCAATCACGCCTCCGGGCGTCGAAATCCTAGTGGGGCAAGGAAAGCAAGTTGTGTGGTTGGCAGCAGGTCTGCCCGCGACGTTGCAGGATCGGCTCAAGGCGGCCATTGACGTGGTGGAGGACGCGCCGAAAGGTGATCGTTCCAATGCTGTCATGCAGGGACGATTGTCAATTGGCAAGTGGCCTGCCGTCGTGCCAGTCATTGACCCCCAAGATACGCAGTCAGAGTTAAGTGACGCGAAGGATGGTTTCAGCATGTCTGTGCAACCGATTCGCAACGGACTGAAAATTGAATTCATTGCCGAAGAAGGGCTGTTGCGAGTGATTGGGAGGCATTGGGCGAAGCAAGTCGATCGAGATGCCGCATTTCGATAGCTCTGTATTTGGCAAATGGCAAATTGGTAGCATACTCTCGATGTGGTGAATCGTGCGCGAGGGGAAAGTTATGTTTATGAATCACATCACTCGATCTGACGTTTGTTCACGTTCCGCGTTGCGATGCGTTTTCGCCACGATCGTCGCGATCACATTGAGTACGCTCGGTAGTCCCTGCCAAACTGAAAGCCGGATTTGTCTGACGGAGCATCACTGTCGTTCGCAAACGCAGTGTGGAATGTTGGCCGGGTCTGCATCACTTGGCAAACACGCCTGCGCTTCGGCCCCTGTCGACTTCAATCGTGCGACTGCATCCAGGCACTTGGCCGCGCCCCGAATTGCTGCTCCCGTCCCGGCCAACGTCTTTCAACTCCACAGTCGCCCTGGTGCGACCAAAGTGATCTATCTCGATTTCGACGGTCAAGTGACCAGGAGCACGCCTTGGAATCAGTCCACAGCCACGATTACAACCACCGCTTATGATGTCGATTCGAATCCCAGTTCGTTCTCGTCGACAGAACTGGCCAACATCTATGAAATCTGGCAACGCGTTGCCGAGTGCTATTCTCCCTTTGATGTCGACGTGACGACTCAGGCTCCCGCAGTCGCCGATCTCATTAACACTGGCAGCGGTGACACCAAGTGGGGCATCCGCGTGTTGTTTGGTGTTTCGACACCCTCGCCCGCGCCCAATTCGGGTGGGGTCGCCTACGTCGGCGGATTCGGTTGGAACTACGGAAAGGGTGCCGACGTTCCTTGCTTTGTGCTTCAAGATGGTGTCGGGACCGTACCAAAGTACAACGCCGACGCCGCAGTGCATGAAGCAGGCCATACATTGGGACTCAGCCATGACGGCTTGTACCCCGCCAACAGCTCGAAGCACGTTGAGTATTACGAAGGACAGGGAACGGGAAAAGTCGCCTGGGCACCTCATCTGGGGGCCGGTTACTATGTTCCCCTCGTCCAATGGAGCAAGGGTGAATACGCGAACGCCAGTAACACGGAAGATGATCTCAATATCATCGCCACGCAGAACGGCTTCGGCGTTCGGGTGGATGATTTTGCGAGTGCCCAGTCCGCCGCAGTACAGATCCCAGGCGCGACCGGCAGCGGAACCTATCAGATCAGCGTCTCGGGCGTGATCGAAACCCGCGCGGATACCGATTGGTTCAAGCTGACTGCGGGAGCAGGAACGCTCACGGTTAATGCCGTCGGCGGGCCCGCGAATTCGATGCTTGATATTCAACTGAGTTTGTACGATGCCAATGGGTCGCTGGTTACGACGGCGAACCCGCCGGACGATATCGTCGCATCACTCAGCCAGACGGTAACCAGCGGCGTCTACTACCTCAAAGTTGAAGGGGTCGCACTGGGAAGTCCGCTGACGACGGGCTACACGGATTACAGCAGTCTGGGCCAGTACACGATTAGCGGCAGCTACAGCACCAGCAGCACGCTGACCAACACCAACGCCCCCATCCTGAGTGGCACAGGCGATCTGTTCTACCCGGTCAAATCCGCGCCCCTGGCGATTAATCCCAACATCAAGATTACCGATTCAGACAGCACGACTATGGCGAACGCATCGGTCAAGATTCAAACGCCCGTACCAAGCCAGGACGTGTTAAGTCTAGCCGTCAACTCGCAGACAATGGGCAATATCGTCGCGAGCTATGACAGTTCGACGGGAACGTTGTCCCTCACCTCCGCGGGAGCGACGGCGACTTTAGCACAGTTCCAGACTGCATTCCGGGCAGTTGCTTATTCCAACTCCAGTGCATCACCAACGACTACACCTCGAAAGGTGAACTTCATCGTCAGCGACGGCACAAAAGCCAGCAACGTGCTGGTTAGCACCGTCAGCATCGGCAACTACCACGTCGCTGCAACCTACAATGCCAGTACGAAAACTTTGACGCTAACCGACGATGCCAACGACAATGCTATTGCCATCACACTACGTGGCAGTCAGTTGACCATCCAAGGTGCGGGCGCAACGCTGATCGGAACCGGCGCGAGTGCCGTGCAATCGGTCTCTTTCACAGTCGGAAGTGACGTGAAAGTTGTGGGGACTTTTACAGGCGGCAATGATCAGATCTCGATTTCCGGTTTGCGTTCTTCCAGCATGGCGTTCAGTCTCGGAGACGGAAACGACGGACTGAGCCTGACGCTTTGCAACATCACCAAGTTAACGGTCGATGGTGGTGCCGGAACCGATACCGTCACCACGTCGGGGACGGTGATTACCTCCAAAACCTATACCGCCGTTCCCTAGCGGTTACCAGGCCTGCTGTGCTGTCCCATCTGCATTCGTAGACCACGGTGTCCACGCAAGCATAAGTTGAACGATCGTGATATCGGTCTTTTTGGGCGTGACAACGATTTCGTCGAGCTTCATGCTGTCGGCGCTTGCTCCATCAATCAGGGCATTGGCTTCGTTTTGAAACTGCCCGTTCAGATCATCAATCCGTTGTTGAACGGCGTCTGCGGTTTCTTCGGCCTGAGCGACATCCTGTCTCTCACCAGCAACGCGACTGGCGCTCCGGATTGTTGTCGCTGCTTTGCTGATATTGGTGGCCGACGTCAACTTCCTGCCGAAGACGGCCCCCAGGATCGATGTTCCGATATTCACGGCTGCAGAAAACGTTTGCTGGCTGGCCTGCGATTTTTGCTTATCAACGCGTTGATAAGCCTTACGCAATTGCTCTTGAAGGCCCGCCAGCTTCGGTGCGTATTTCGCTCGTAGCTTTTCCACTTGCAGGTCGCGACCTTCGCGAACGGAATGAGTGATGCGAGCTCGGAAATCACCTTCCGACTCGGCGGGCTTCGAAACCTCTTTCAGCTCGACACATTTCCAGAGTTGAAGCTTTTGCGTCCGAAATAGATGATCCCGAAGAGCGCTTTGAAGTTCCGTATAAGTCTTCGCACGGCTCAAATCGGCGGGCAACGTCGCAAATCCGCCTTGATCATCTCCTTCGGCCTGTTGCTCGAGTTCATCATCCTGTGAGACCAGGGCATCGTCCCAGATCGTCGGCAACACTTCGCCGACGGCTGACAAGAACACGTTGATATCTCGCGTCTCGTCAATGCCTGCGGCAGCCTGCAGAAATCGAACCCGCGCGGTGCCCATTAGCCCCGGCCGATACAGCAGCTTCACTTTCCCAAGCAGTGGCCGCGTGACAATGAATGTTTCATGGATCCCTGGCGGAAGGACCGGGTGCGCGCCTGCGGCGGATTCTTTGATCGACGTGGACAAAGTGGCGGACGGTGCCGGGAGGGCCTTTTTCTTGTCGTGCATCAACTGTGCGATCTGATCGCGATTGATCGGCCCCCTTAAGAAGGAGAGAGCCCAGCGAGTTTGAAAGACGACCGGTCCGTCTTCATGGACATTGTTCATCAGGAAAACACGATTGCTCAAGCCAGACAGGATCTTCTCCATCTTGGCTCGATCAAAATTCGCTCCCGCGGCAGTCGATGCCCCTTCCAGGCCATCGAGCACCCGCGCTTTATCTCGTTCCGTCTGCAACCGCCCCAGGAACCACGTCCCAGCGTTCGAAAGTCCCTTGTAGTCGATGTCGACCGGATTCTGTGTCGCCAGCACGACACCCAGGCCAAACGCACGGGCCTGCTTCATCAACGTCAGCATCGGAGTTTTGGACGGAGGGTTCGCTATGGGCGGGAAGTAGCCGAAGACCTCGTCCATGTACAGCAGCGCTCGCAGGCTGGATGTTCCCGACTGATTGCGCATCCAAGCGACCATCTCGTTCAGCAAGATCGTGACGAAGAACATCCGTTCGCTGTCGGACAGATGGGCGATCGAAATGATCGACAACCGCGGCTTGCCTTCGGGCGTATAGAGCAGCCGCTGGATATCGAGTGATTCCCCTTCCATCCACGCCTGAAAACTGGGCGATGCGATCAGATTGTTCAGCGTCATTGCGAAGGCGAAGCGATCTTTCGACGGGAAGAAACTTTCCAGATCCATGAACCCGACCTTGTCGAATCCCGGCTTCTGAATGAGGCGGATCAATTGACCCAAGTCGACTTCTTTACCGTCGCGCCAGCTTCGATCCAGGATTGTTGCCAGCAGGATATGTTCGCGACTTTGTAGCGAATCCGCTTCGACTCCCAGCAAGGCCAGTAACCCCGATGCGGAAGCAGAAACTCGTTCTCGCATGGCTTCGGAATCATTTAAGGTCGCATCTGAAGGGGGCGCGAACGATCGCAACACGGTCAGTGGCAACCCGGCATTGCTGGCGGGGGTATAAATTGAAATGTCGACAGCGTCACGATAGCGCGCAATACGTTCTGGCGGCTGTCCCCAGGCTGCCAGTCCATCTTTCCAGACGGTTGCCATCTTTGCCGAATAGTCGTCGGCGGTCATTCCTGCTCGTGCGGCATCAGACGGATCAATCCACGGCTTAAAGTCACTTGGTCGCAACTCGGGGAAGGCGAGCAAGAGATTTCCCAAGTCTCCCTTGGGATCAATGCAGATCGAGGGAATGCCATCGATCGCTGCTTCTTCAAGCAGAGCGAGACAAAGCCCCGTCTTGCCGCTACCCGTCATCCCGACACAGACGGCATGCGTTGTCAGATCTTTCGCGTCGTACAGAAGCAAGTCGTCCGCCACCGGGCGTTTGGCTTCGAGATCGTAAGGCTTGCCGAGATAGAAGGCACCCAGTTTCTCGTAGTCTTGCATTGGTGATTTCCGGAGGATGAGCGAGTCGGTTAGGCACTGAAGTGGCCCCGACCTGTGGACGTGAAGCGATCGCCAAGATTATCGCATGACTTGCGGCAATTGCTACTCGACTTTCGAAGGCGACCGACTCGGTTCGATCACTCCTCGAGCCATCCTGACGATCTTGGGATCGAGCCCGTCGAGAAACTGACGGGCTTTGATGGCGGTCGTCGGCAGTGCATCGGGCGAAGTGGCCTTGCCATCCTTCTCGCAAACGAGTGCGAAAATCACGATCTGCTGCTTACCAAAGTTCGAATCGAATGGCTCTTTCCCATAGGCGGCAATCAATCGATCAAGCGACTGCCAGTCCTTCCAGCGAGCCAGATGTTTCACGACATTGGACGCCAACTTCGGATGATCGATGAATCGACGCATCGCCTCGCAGACGACAGGTGAGGGGATGCGATCCGGACAGTAATCGCGGAGGAACACTAAGGCATTTTCAATCAGCATCAAATCATCTTCAGCTCGACGATCAGCCAGCTTTGCGTCCATCAACTTCTGCAGACCGCGTTCACCTTGAATGAGGATATACCCGGCCATCATGCCATCCACGCCGAAACGGGGCTGGTCAGGCTCAGGCAGTTTCATGATCAACTTTTCGAGGAACTCGGCATCGCTGTCGTCTCCACACAACCCCAGCATCATCCCGTAAAGTCCTAAACGGACACGAATCTGCGGATCATCTGACGCAAGCCATGCACGCAGCTTCTGGCGAGGCAACTTGGGTGCCAACGCTGCCACATCCTTGAATGATGCACGACTGAATTCCGCATAGGCGTCCGCGCAGATCTCGGCGTCTGGGAACTCCAGAAACTTCAAGAAGAACGACAATCGATCTGCTGTCTCCGGGGGCGGCACCTTGCGGATGTAGGCGTAGAGATATTCGCCACCCAGCGAAATGGGGTCATCCCAATTCAGTTCGCCGTCCTTTTCAAATCCCAGCATCAAGAACAATTCACCCGGCTTGCCATTACGCGCATAGCTAATGGTGACGGGTGTATTCTCCTTGAACCTAGGGTCGGGGCGATATGATTTCACGACCTCGAAGGTTGTTTTGGCGTCCTGAAGGTTCTTGTCGGACGTAATCGAAACCCATTTCACTTCGACTGCGACCTGGCAAGTGGCCAGCCGCTCGCTATAGGGAGGCTTGCTGGGAGCGCAGAATGGGCAACCTGGAACCGCATACGCCGAACTTGCTGCGGCGGAAATTGCCAGAAGGGCAACGATCCCTCCGATCAATCGACCTATCCGTGGTTTCATGATTATCCCAATCTTTTACACGCGAACCTTCTCCGGATCTTCACTTTCCTTGTTCTCGGCTCATGATCGGCGAAGTCGCGAGCAATTACCCTATTTGTACGAGAGCCGCGGTGGATTCGCTGAATTAACTTCGCCAGTTTTCGCACATCCGCACGATCGCCTACGCTAAGTTGCTTCAATGCTCACTTCAACAGGAAGAACCGCTTCGCTTCATGTACCGTTTTGGGATCGCGTTTCTCCAAGTCCTCAAGGCAGGCCAGGGCTTTGGTGACATGCTCTGGAACAGGAACTTGTGCGACCGCCGCAGCCGATCCTGTCTCGCCGGTACTTTCCTCTTTCTTCACCCCTGTGTCTTTTGCGGCAGCCAGCGTGAATCGCACGATGGCCCGCTTAATCGAAGGAATGTTGTAGGCCTCGGCTTCATACAGCTCCATCAACTGATTCTGGACGGTCCAGTCCTTCATACGTGCCAGATCAGCAATGACCAGGTCGGCTAACTCGGGACGGTCCAATAAGATCCGCATCGATTGACGCAGGCGATCATGGTCAATCCGGTTGTCGCCGTACTGCCACATGAACCGCAGAGCCTGCATCGCAGCGTACGTCTCGCTGAAAGGGGCCTTCTTGTCCCGAAGTTTTTTCTCTTCCAGGATGGTCAGTCCTTTGTCCCCAGTCAGCAGCAGATAGCCGCCCATCACCCCATCGATCCCCAGACGAAACTCTTCCTTCGGTTCGATGATCTTCTCTTCCATCATCTTGGCGTCATCGTCGTTGCCACATAGACCGAGCATCATTCCATACAGGCCAATCCGCCCTGGTGATACCGTTCCGTCTGATGAATTCTTATCCCCGGATGGCTTCCCTGAAGCGACCGCAGGTTTTCCTTCCACCCAATGTCGCAACTTCTCGCGAGGCATTTCTTTGGAGAGCAGAACGACATCTGCGTAAGAGGCATTGGCGAATTCACCAAATGCATCGTCGGCAATCATATGGTCTGAATTCTCGAGGTACTTCAAAAAGTACGACAATCGTTTGACGGCGGGCTCTTCGGGCTTGGGAGAGTTCTTCATGTACTCGTAGCCAGCCTGAGTCACTTCGAGTGGGCTGCCCCATTCAATATTGCCGGCCCCGACTGTTCCCAGCAGCAGGAACAAATCACCCATCTTGCCTGAACGATATCGGATCAGATTGACCTTGGTTCCCTTCTGCAGTTTGCCTGCAGCAGGTTGTCGAACGACTTCAATCACTTCGAAGTCCGTCGATCCTGCATCTGTTGCTTTCGCCGGGGCCCCGCCGACCCATTTCACTAATACGGCAGAATCGGCACCGCTCAACTGCTCGGTCAGGGTCAATGAGGGAGCCGAACAGAAAGGACACGCCTTGGCGGTGGGAGCCATGGAAACTGCCAGCACCAAAGTGGCAGCACAAACAAAAGTCCATGCGAATTGAGACGGCTTCATCGGCGAATCCCCCTGCGTGCAATACCAGTCGCGTCACCCGCGTGTTACGAGGACTGCACAATCATACCACGTGACTGCTTTGAAGGGGAATCCGTAAGCAACTTGGATGTCCACCTTTGAGACAGTTCGCACCTTGATCGTCGTGATCGGAACCTCCTTTCCAGGCTGAAACTTGAGTCAATATTCGCTTTCCCACACGGTCGTTCCTAGTTTGCGTAAAATCGCCAGATCGGAGATCCGTGAACGAACCTGTTACCGCTCAAGTCCACCTTGCTTTGCCACCGATGTTGTGGTCAGACGAAGAGATGTGGGCCTGCCAGACGAGTGGACTCGTATGGCCTGATACAAGGTGACGGCTGCGGCAAGGAATGGTGGATGTCGCACGGGAACCATGACCCGTTTCGGATGGGATTTCTGACGGCTGTCGAAGACGCGGAACGCGGATTTGTGGGGGGCCTGCTGATAACCAATCGGTTTGGCCGCCCGCTCGAATTCCAATGTACCGCGCCCGTCAAGCCGAATCGGGCTCAACAAATCCTATACGGACCGACGCTGCGACCTTTCGTCCTGGGCGAACTGCTCGGTCGTACGTTGATCGATAAGATCGGCGTCAAACCGCATCTGGTCCTGCTCGAGACCGACGAGATCATTGACTTGCGTCAGCACGTCTCGATCCCGGTTGCGTTCTTCGTCAACAAGATCACCGATGAGTCGACTCAGTTGCCGCTGGGAAAACTCGGGATCGCGTTCCATCCCGACTACCTCGCTGATCGCGAAGAGATGGTCCGTCATGCCAAGGCGATCCCGGTGGATGCCGACATGCGTGAACCGTTCGAGCGAATCCGCGAAGCACTCGCAGAAACGATCCGACTTGGCACGGCGCGAACCGCTTGATTGGAAGGATGGATCCAATGAAGGACGATTCGCTCCGGATGCTTGATGATATGATCGCTCGGCGCTCTCCCAATCGCCAGAGTGACGGCGCGGTTCCAGCCCCCCACATGAACCTGGAATCTTCTGGCGACTCACTCGATGAATTATTATCAGAAGTCCCGTGCGAACAGGTTTCTCTTGGGGTCTCCGCTGGAATCTATTCGTCGGGACTGAATGTCGCGCTCCAGCGATGGGCGCAGGTCGAAACCGAATCGATCGTCGCACCCAAATCGCCCTCGCTGATGCCCCCTTGGAAGCCGCATCGTCAGAAAGTCACCACGTTCGGGATCACCTTTCCCGAAGGTGTTTCGTTGCTGACTCAACCGGCGACACCAGAGAAAGATAAGAAAGCCAAGACTGAAGAGAGCGACGACGAAGAAGAACTGGTTTCGATCGAGCCACCACGACCAACGTCGTTGATGGACGAAGCCACACTCGCGGAAGCCAAGAAAAAGCTGACCCGGCTCAAGCCGCCTGATGATGCGCTGTCGATCGAAGATCGGCTGTTTTATCTCCTGCAACCCCCGCTGCAATCGTGGCTGGGTGGGCAGGAAATGATCATGCCGTTCGAGCCGTTCCCCTACCAATACGAGGGAATCGGCTGGCTCTTCTCGAAGTCTGCAGCTCTACTCGCCGACGAAATGGGTCTCGGCAAGACCATGCAGACGATCACGGCGATCCGTCTGCTCGTCCGTAGTGGCCAGGTTCGACGCGTGCTCCTCGTCTGCCCTAAGCCACTGCTCCCGAACTGGCAACGCGAATTCCGCACGTGGGCGGAAGAACTTCCCTTCGTGGTTGTCGAGGGTGACAGCGAACGTCGTCGGCTGACCTGGACCATGCCCGGCGTTCCCATACTGATCGTAAACTACGAATCACTGGTACGAGACTTCGCGGCATTCGGCGAAGGCGAGTTTCCTAAGTTCGATCTTGTCGTGCTCGACGAAGCGCAGCGCATCAAGAATCGCACTTCGCGAACGGCAGAAACCGCTCGCGCCTTGCCACGTCGACGCAGTTGGGCGCTGACCGGAACGCCGATCGAAAATCGCCCCGAAGAACTCGGCGCTCTTTACGAGTTCCTGGAGATCGTCCCCCCGAACGCGAGCCCAGATCTGCGCCAGCTTCAGTTTCTCGCCAAGCAGTTCATCCTGCGACGCACCAAGAATCTGGTGATGAAGGATATGCCACCGCGACTGGACCGCGATGAGTACCTGGAACTGCTGCCCGCTCAGAAATACGCATACGAAAAGGCGGAAAAAGAAGGCATCATCCAGCTGAATGATTTGGGCGATTCGATTACGGTTCAGCACGTTTTCGAACTTGTGCTCCGATTAAAGCAGATCACGAACTTCGATCCGCTGACCGGTGAAAGCGCCAAGCTGGATCGGCTCGAAGCAGACATGGAAGAAATCGCAGCCAGCGGTGGCAAGGCGATTCTATTCAGTCAATGGACCAAGGTTCTCGACTGGCTGGCCAAGCCGATGGAAAAGTATGGCGCGCTGCTCTATCACGGCGGCATCCCGACCAAGCATCGCGAACCCATCCTGACGAAATTCAAAGAAGACCCGAACTCGCACATCATCCTGATGAGCTACGGAACCGGGGCGGTCGGCCTGAATCTGCAGTTTGCCGGTTACGTCTTCCTGTTTGACCGCTGGTGGAATCCGGCGATCGAAGATCAGGCGATCAATCGCGCCCATCGCATCGGCTGCAAAAGTCAGGTGATTGTGACGCGATTCATTTCCAAAGACACCATCGAAGAGCGCATCGATAAAGTGCTGACGGAAAAGCGCGAACTGTTCGCTCGAATCTTAGGCGAAGGGGACGACTGCAATCAGTCGCTCAGCATGAACGCGTCAGAAATCTTCGGCCTGTTCGACCTGAAAGCCCGTCACGGCAAAGGAACGAAAAATATCGGCCGCAACAAGAGCGCGTGATCGAGACGATCTCCCCTTCATTCTTCCCCTTTTGCGTCTCTGCGCCTTTGCGTCTTTGCGTTGATAACCCTCAAATTCAGCAAAGAAGACCACGGACGGTTCAAATGAACTCTGTCCTGTCTGCATGCGGATTTAACGCAAAGTCGCGGAGACGCAAAGGAAGAGGACAAGTAGGGCGTGTGCAGTCTTCGGAACACGCCATCTTCTCCCACGAAACGTGGATGGTGCGTTCCGAAGACTGCACGCACCCTACTAGTCCAATGCAGCTAATTTGGAGTGTTCGCCGCAGGCTCCATTTTCATGGAGAACTCTCGTTTTCAAGGCTTTTCGACAGCGAGTGGAACACACCACAAAAGAAGAGCTGGACTACTACTTCAGCCGCTCGCGCAATCGATGCAGTTCCTGCAACGCTGCGATCGGCGTCATCTCGTCGACTTTCATCTGACGCAGTTCGTCGATGATCGGATGCTCTTCCTCAAAGAGTGAAAGCTGCAACTCGCGCTTCTTCTGCGTCCGTCGCGCTGGGACTTTCGTTTTGCCAGACTCGTCCACATGGTCGGACTCCAACGTCTCCAGAATTACCTTGGCTCGATCCAGGACCGCCCGCGGAACTCCTGCCAACTGGGCGACGTGGATTCCGTAGCTCTTGTGTGCCGACCCGGGAATGATCTTGTGTAGAAAGATCACGTCATCGGCTTCTTCTCGAACCGCCACGTTCCAGTTGACACATTGCTTCAGCGATTGCGTGAGTTGTGTCAGTTCATGATAGTGCGTCGCGAACAGCGTGCGACAACTGATGACATCGTGCAAATATTCTGTGATCGACCACGCCAGCGAAATCCCGTCATAAGTACTGGTCCCGCGGCCGATCTCATCCAGAATCACCAAGCTTTGCTTGGTGGCGGCGTTCAGGATGCGTGCGGTCTCGGTCATTTCGACCATGAACGTACTTTGCCCCTTACCAAGTTCGTCGCTGGCGCCAACACGAGCGAAAATACGATCGGCGATTCCGATGCGAGCCGACTTGGCGGGAACAAACGACCCGATCTGAGCCATCACCGTCAGCAGCGCTGCCTGGCGAATATAAGTGCTCTTACCGGCCATGTTGGGGCCGGTGATGAGTTGGATCAGCCCCGAAGTTGCGATCGCCTCTGCAGAAGCCTGGCCGTCTTCCTGGGCGGCAGGGATACCGATGCTGACATCATTTGGAACGAATTCACCCGATGGCTTCAGACGATCCAGAACGGGATGGCGGCCTTCGCTGATGTCGAGAATCGGATCACTCGTGATCTCGGGGCGGCAATAGCGAGCACTCACCGCCAGCGTTGCCAATGCGGCTAGCACATCGATTTCCGCAAGCACTTCGGCATTGTCTCGTAATCGCGGCGACTGCACAGCGACTCGCTCACGCAGGCCGGTGAACAACTCCTGCTCCAGTTGCACCGCTTGACCTTCAGCTCGCAGGACTTTGTCCTCGTACTCTTTCAGCGCCGGTGTAATGAAACGTTCATAGTTCTTCAGCGTCTGCTTACGAATGTATTCCGGCGGCACCTTTTCAGCCTGCGCAGCAGTGCACTCCAGGTAGTAGCCGAAGACTTTGTTGAACCCGACCTTCAAGTTGGGAATGCCCGTTCGCTCTATTTCGGAAGCCTGATACCGAACAATCCAGTCTTTACCGCCGCGAGCCAGATCGCGCCATTCATCAAGCTGCGCGTGATAGCCGTCCCGGATCAAGCCGCCGTCCGTCGTCAGCATCGGCGGTTCATCGACAAGTGCGGTCTCGATGTCGGTTCGAATCTCGGGACAAAGATCGAGCTTCGTTTCCAGTTCGATCAGTCGAGCCGCAGCACGCCCCGACAGCTTTGCTTTCAGCTTGGGCAGCAGGGCCAGCGTGCGGGCCAGACAAGCCAGATCTCGAGGCGAGCATCGACCAGTCGCGACGCGAGCCGTCAGTCTCTGCATATCATAGGCGTTCTGCAGTTGCTCGCGCAGATCGCGGCAGAACATGGAATCAGTCGTCAGCTCTTCAACCGCATCCAGACGCAAATTGATTCGAGCCGGATCCGTCAGTGGATTCGACAGCCATTCCCCCAGCAAGCGCGCTCCCATCGGCGTGACAGTCTCGTCGATGACCGCCAGCAGACTCCCTGCACGTTCGCCGTTACGCAGCGTTTGCGTCAGTTCCAGGCTGCGACGAGTCGCCTCGTCGATCAGTAGACTTGTGCCGCGGCGATAAGGCTCCAGCCGTGTGATGTGCCCCAGGCTGCTTCGCTGTGTCTCACGCAGATAGTCAAGCAGTGCTCCCGCGGCGGTAACTCCGGGAGTGTGTTCATCAATATCAAAACCAGATAATGTTCGCGTTTGAAACTGTTCCAGCAGTAGACGCAGACACTGATCCGCGGCGAACGACCACGGCGGTCGCTCACTCAGAAATAGGCCGCTCATTCGCGATAACGCCTGAATGACCGGACTTTCGGTGGTTTTGTCGGGAATCAAGCATTCGGCCGGATGGATCCGAGCGATTTCATCGAGGACCGCGTCATTGCGCAGATCACTCACAAAGAACCGCCCGGTCGAGACTTCAACCCAGGCCAGTCCGCAAGAATCTTTCGCTGGAAAGACGCACGCCAGGAAATTGCTCTCTCGCGGATCCAGTAACGAGTCTTCAGTCAACGTTCCCGGAGTAACCACGCGAGTCACATCGCGTTTGACTGGCCCCTTGGCCAGCTTGGGGTCTTCCATCTGCTCGCAGATGGCAGCACGAAAGCCCGCTCGGACCAGTTTCTGCAGGTATCCGTCCAGTTGATGGTACGGAAAGCCAGCCATCGGAATCGGATTGGGCGATCCTTTGTCACGGCTGGTCAGCGTTAAGCCGACCGCTTTCGAAGCCGAAACCGCATCTTCGTAGAATAGCTCGTAGAAGTCCCCCATCCGAAACAGAAGAATGGCATTTGGGTGCTGAGCTTTCACCTCGAGATACCGCTGCATCGCGGGTGTCGGGGTCCGTTCCGTAGTCGTCATTGTGCGAAGAACTTCTGGCTATCTGCGGGAGGGTGATCAGGAAGCGTTACAGTACCGATCCGAAGCGACGGCGTCGAATGTCCCATCAGCATCGCCGTGCTATGGCTGCGGCGTCGCAGTTTTGCCGACTTGAATCTGGTCGTCGACGATTCGAACGGGAAAGCTTTCCGTTCGCACTTTGGACTTTGGATTATCCATCCACAGTCCGTTAGTAATGCAGAAGTTCCAGGCGTGCCAGGGACACACAACATTGTCCCCGTCGACGTAACCCGATGAGAGGGAAGCGCCCATGTGGGGACAGCAATCATTGATCGCGTGATAAGCACCGTCTCGCAGAAATACCGCGATCATCCGCCCGTTGACGGGAAACGCTCGCCCTTCTCCTTCAGGAATCGTGCCGACTTTGGCCACGGTGCAGAACTCATCATCCGACTTCGTCTCGTCCACGAATCTCTCCGCAAAATTGCCGGCATTGCGGCCAGCAGCAGCGATTCCAAATTAATCACGACCCGTGTGGCATTTTAGCAATTGAGGCGCAACCCTCGTAGTGTGCGCCGCGATGTCCTACGAGGCACTTGAATCTGCGGAGCGTCACGATAAATAGCGCATCGCGTGCTCGCTGCCTGTGCCTGCTCCATTAAAGGAGTTTTTTGATATGAAGTTCTTCCAAATTGCACTTACGCTTTCGTGTCTTTGGGCGGCCATAGCGAACGCGGACGAGCCCGTTAATGCAGATCTGCTGCTGAAAAACGGAACCGTCTATCGCGGCGACGGCCTTCCAGGTGAACTCGGTGATGTTGCGGTTCGAGACGGCAAGATCGTCGCAGTGGGACAGTTCCAACTGGGGCAAATCGGTCGCATCGTCGACTGTCAGGGCCTATGTGTCGCTCCGGGGTTCATCGATCTGCACACCCACAGCGACGATCAGGTTGTTTCACCGACGTTACGTGCCTGCGTCAATTATGTCATCCAAGGCTGTACGACGTCCGTGACAGGAAACTGCGGCAGCGGTCCTACCAACATCGCCGAATTCTACGCCAAAGTTGACGCCACTGGGGCCGGGACTAACGTCGCACATCTGGTGCCCCAAGGGTCGTTGCGAGAAAAGGTGATTGGCAACACCAACCGCAAGGCAACGTCCGACGACATCGCCCAGATGAAAGAGTTAGCCGACAAGGCGATGAAGGACGGAGCTTGGGGAATGTCCACGGGGCTGATCTATGTCCCCAGCTTCTATGCCGATCTCGAAGAGTTAACCGCGATCGCCGCTGTCGTCGGAACGCACGGCGGGATCTACGCCAGCCACATCCGTGGCGAAGGGCGTGACTTAATGAGTGCTATCAACGAGGCCCTGCAAATTGGAGCAACCGCGAAACTACCCGTCCACATCTCGCACTTCAAATCGTCCGGCTCGGAAAACTGGGGGTTGATTCGCCAGGCGGCCGCGGCGATCGAAGCCGCTCGCGAACAGGGTCGGATAGTCACCGCGGACCAATACCCGTACACGGCCTCCAGCACGTCGCTTGAAGCCACGCTATTTCCAACGTGGGCTCGATCCGGTGGAAACGACGACCTGGTGAAGCGATTGGACGATGCCGAAGCAGGTCCCCGGATCAAGCAAGAGGTTCAGCGAGACATCACCCGAGCGGCCGACGGAGCCGCTGTGTTTCTAGATCGCTATAAGCCTCGGCCCGATTGGGTCGGTAAGAATCTCAAGCAAATCGCCGAAGAAGCCAATCGTCCCGCTCTGGAGATTGCGTGCGAGATCGTGCGTCACGGTGGAGCGGCCGTCGTCAATTTTTCGATGAGCGAAGAGGACGTTCGATTCGCGATGCAATTGCCCTGGGTCGCCACGGCTTCCGATGGACGATCTTATCTGCCCAATTCGGATCGACCGCATCCCCGCAGCTATGGGTCTTTCGCTCGCAAGGTCGGCCGCTATGCGATTCGAGATAAAGTCGTCTCGTTAGAGCACGCAATTCGCAGTGCCAGTGGCCTGCCGGCGGATATTCTCGGCCTAAAAGATCGCGGCTACCTCAAGCAAGGACAAGCGGCGGATATCGTGGTCTTCGATCCGGTAAAATACATCGATGAAGCCACATTCGATGAACCGCATCACTATGCCACCGGCGTCCGTTTCGTTTTCGTGAACGGCGTCCCGGCAGTCCACGAGGGCATTCCCACCGGGGCGTTGGCAGGCCGAGCACTCAGGCATTCGGCCACGACGAAATGATCGCTTGGCCGCTTCCAGGTCTTGGGGTCGGGAACTGCGGAAAAAGTCGATCTGCCGAGAATAGGCAGGTTCGGGGTTTTCTGGAAAGTGCCGCCGTTGTACACTTTTAGCGCTCGCGCAGGGACCGTGCGGCATTGGATATTCGAAGCATTCATTGCGTCTCTGCGTGGCCAACCTTGTTCGGATGAGCAAGGTCGTATGAATGGACTGTGAATCGGAAGGGATGCCCTCATGGCCGCGAAGCCACTTCGGTTGCTGCACGCCGCGAACTTGCGGCTTGATTGCCCGCTCCAGCAGTTTGGCACGTGGACTGATGAAGTTCGTGACATCGTTGAAACCGCCACGTTCGTCGCGTTCGAGCGGCTGATCAGCTTGGCGATCGAACGTGATGTCGATGCCCTGTTGATTACCGGGAACAGCTTTGATTCCTCGGTCGCCAGCCTGTCAGCCGAAGTCGCCCTGCGAAATGGCTTTGAACGGCTCAACGAGAGATCCATTCCCGTGTTTGTCACACCGGGCCATTTGGATCCGATTGCCGCGTGGGACGACATCCCCGCACTCCCCGAGAATGTGACGATTCTGGCCAATGCCGATGACACGCCCGTGGACCTCACTGACCATGGACGACTGCTGGCAACGCTGCTTCCAGTCACTGCCGATTCCGCGGTGGAACCACATGAGCTCGATAATATTCTGGCCGCGCGATCGACGCATGCCACCGATCGACCATTCGTCATTGGCCTGGCGTTGCCGATGCGAGAATCGGTCCGAGGCAATCTGGCAACTCGATTCGCCGCGCTGGACTGGCTGGCCTGTGCCGCCGGTGACAATGTCGCGTCCCACCTGCCGCTGACCGATGGCACAATCAACGCTCAAGAAGGGCCACAAGGACTGTCTGCTGACGAATCCGGCCCGCGCGGCGTGACTCTGCTGGAATTGGACTCTCAACGTCGAGTCAAGCAGACCACGATTCCACTTTGCCCCGTTCGCTGGGAACAGATCACGCAATCGCTCGATCGAGTCACCAGTAAGGACGATTTTCTGGAGCGGATGATGGCGGCTGTCGAACGCTTGCCGTCACCACCTGGTGAATTGATGCGCATCGTCCATTGGAAACTGGATCGAACCACCGGCGAATCCCGCGGTTGGGAGATGGAGTCCGCAATTCAAGAACTGACAGCCAGCCTGACGGAATTGACCGATCAACCCGATGGCTTGCGGTACATCCACCAAATCCAGCCTCTGGATCCGGATCTGTCGCTGATCGAATCAGCCCATCGTGAATTGCTGACGGAATTCTTGTTGGCTTTGGATCGTCGGACACCCATCGAACGATCAGCAATGGGCCGCTGGCTGACAGAGGCAAAGTTGAGTGAAGTGATGAAGTCGAATCGCTGGGAATCGTGGGCAGATTCCGTAACGCCAGAAACAGTGGCCGAGCGGGCTCAGCAACTCGGCTGGCAATGGTTCGCGACAATCGGCAAGAAATAGGATTGCGTTGTTCCGATTTTGCGATCGGAGATAGCAAGGAGCGTCGCTCCTGATCTGATCAACGCAGTGGTGACTCGATAGTTTTACAGTGGGGTTTTCCCGATGCGGATCACCGGGATTGAAATTGAGCGATTCGGAGTCTGGGAAGACTTCAAGCAGCCCTTGCACCGCTCCGGACTGACGGTGTTCTACGGCCCGAACGAAGCGGGCAAGACGACACTGCTGCGTTTCATTCGCGGCGTGTTGTACGGCTTTCCTACCGAAGACGTTCCGAATCCCAAGAAGCGGAACCGACGCGAACCGCAGTCAGGCTTGCTGCGAGTCGAACATCGCGGTCGCGCGTACGAGATCCGTCGCACCGCGTATGGAGACGATGCGGGTCTGTTGTCCGTAGAAGGGATCGCAGCTGGCGATTCCACGTCCGCTTTCATGGAGGACTTGCTGTCTTCCACTGATGAAAAACTATTTGAATCCGTCTTCGCAGTGGGGCTTCCAGAACTTCAACAGTTTGCCACGCTGACTGCTGATCAGGTCTCCGAGCACCTCTATGGGATGACGCTCGGTCCGCAGGGCCGGCTGCTCATGGAGTTGCCGAATCGCATCGACAAAGAATTCCAACGACTCGTCACCTCCGAACAACCCAAGGCCGTCTTGCCAGCGCTGCTGAAGCGGCACGAAGAGCTGTCTCGGCAACTGTCGGGAACAACGCGTCAACGAGATCGCTATCGAGAACTGCATCGCAAGAAGCTGGAACTGGACGACCGGATCCTCAAGCGGCGCGAACGCCAGACGCAGTTGCAGGCGAACCTGCGCGGCCTCAGCTTCATGGAGCGAGTCCATCCGCCATGGCATCGCTGCCGCGAATGCACCCACGAACTGAACTCACTGCCAGACTTTAGCGCCTTTCCCGCTGACGGCGTCCAGCGGCTGGAACGCTTGGATCACGAGATTGACGTCGCGACGAAGGCGCGCGAGACGCTGGCCCGCGACATGTCGCGTGTCAACGAACAGTTGGCTGGCATCCATGTCAATCTAGAGATTCGCCGCTTTTCCGGCGCTGTGCAGATGCTGTCCGAACAGCGAGTCCTCACGAAAGACTACGAAGCTCGGATCGCTGATTTCGAACGTCGTGCCAGTGCTCAGGAAAAAGAACTGGTCGATCATTTGGCCGGACTGGGGCGAAGTTGGTCACTGCAGCGACTTGATGCTGTCCAGGATTCTCCGGAAGCCCGAGCCCAATTCGTCGCCGCTGAGCATGAATACCAGGACATCGTCTCCCGCACGCGTCGCGCTCAGCGTCGTTATAAGCGAGCCAATTCCAACTGCCGCGATCAAGAACTGGCGTTACAGACCGAATTGCAGTCGCATGGCATCGGGTCAGACGATCTGGACTCATCGGTCGAAGTCGCGGAACAGCGTCTAACGCAACTCGCGGATCTCAGTCGATGGCATGCCGAAGCCGCCGAACTGCTGCACCGGACGACGACCCTCGATAAGCAACTTGAGCGTCTGCACGATCGCCCTGGATTGCCCGACTGGATCTATGGGATTCTCTCCTGGTTTACGCTGGCCGGAGTCGCCCTGTTCATCGCTGGCCTTTATGCGGCTGTGACCACAGGGTGGATCGTCGGCTTGATCTTCATCATCCTGTCTGTGTTCTCTGCTGGTACGGCGATCGCCTTTCGCACTCATCACGAGCAGGACATCCAGCAACAGGTCGGCGAACTGCGCGAGCAGCGGCTTGCCAATGAAGTCGAGCGACATGCGCTGCTGGATCAGATTTCGACTTACGTTGCCAAAAGCGGCCTGCGGGAATGGTTCGGCGTCGATTTTACGCTCGATGATTTGCAAAGCGGTGAATTGCTCGCGGCCGCAACACGCCGCGCAGCTGCTCTGCAGCAGGTCCAGAATGAGTATCAACAGATTCTGGGAGTGCGGAAGCGTCTGAGCGTCTTCCGTGGAAAATTGCAAATTCAACAGCGAGACCTGGCCAACGCACGCAAAAGCTGGTGCCAGACGTTGTCCTATTTGGGGCTTGATGAAACTGTCGATCCCGATGCGGCCGTCGATCACTGGAATAAAGTCTCTGCCGCTCGAGATCGACGACGCAAGCACCTTGCGACCCGAGACCAATCGCAAGACATTCGCTTGTCATACGAGCGTTTTCGCAAACAGGTCGAGGATCTCGGACGACGCATGCAGCGTCCCAAGGTCAGCGAAGGAAATCCGTTCGAAATCGTCGATGCGTGGGATCGCGAACTCCGGACCGCGCGCGAGGCCAGCCAGCAGCGCAAGAAATTAAAGCTGCAGCTGCTCCAACAGCGACGCGAATCTGGCGATTGGCAGCGAAAACTGAGCGCTTTAGACGAGAATCAGAACGCACTTCTGTCTCTCGCAGGTGTTTCACACCGATCGCAGCTCGACAAGCGACTGGAGTTGATGGAGCGACGGAAGCATGTCGAAGCGCTGCTCCAACAGTCCACAAAAGACTTGGAACATATCGTCAGGTCCGAACCCGACGTGGCGATCGTCGAAGACGAATTGCTGCGATTCAATCCGAACGATGTCGCTGGCATGGCACGTCAGTACAGCCGTGAATTGGAAGAGATCGAAGGCGGGCTGCAACAAGGGTTCGAGCAACTCGGCACGATCAAGCAAGAGTTAAGAACGCTGGAATCGGATCGCAGCAGTACTCGAATTCGTTCTGAACTGTCTCAGGTCGAAGCACAGCTCCGAGACGCCTGGCAAGTCTGGTTCGCGGCTTCGTTGGCACGCGATGCCGTGGACGACGTGGCCACGCAGTTCGAGCAAGCCAATCAGCCGGAAATGCTCGCCGCCGCGATCCCATTCCTGCAGAAGTTGACCTTGGGCAAATATCACCACCTGTGGACGCCATTGGGGCGGAAGCACCTCTATGTCGACGATGATGCCGGTGATTCACGTCCGGCCGAGCGTCTGAGTGGTGGAACGCGCGAGCAACTGTTCCTGGCGATTCGTCTGGCCATGGTGAAAGCTTTCTCGAACAACGGCGTTGAACTACCGATGGTTCTGGACGATGTCACTGTGAACTTCGATCAGCAGCGATCCGAAGCTGCCGCAGATACACTGTTGGACTTCACTCGAGAAGGACAACAACTTCTAGTCTTCACCAGCCATCTACACTATGCCCAACTCTTCCAGCAGCGGAAGGTCGAGCCGATTTGGTTGCCCGCCAGGCATCCGTCACAAGTGATTGAAGGAATCGAAGAGCGGAGGGCGGGCTAGCTGAGATTCACGTCCTGAACGGCGTCTTCGGCGCTAAGGAAGCCAGCGAACGGAATCCAGTAATCGTTTAAGATCCTCTGGCGGTGCGTTTTCAGGTCTGACGATGTCGATTCGAATCATCACCTCGTTGTGGATGAATATTCGTTCGCGGACCTTCCACTGAGCACCCGGCGGACCGCATGTCGATATGAAATCGATCATCGGCGAAGTGGGATCCGTCGATCGATCGATCAGAACTTCCACAGGCCTCAGTTGACGCTCCGTCTTCAGAATCGCCGCCAGTTCGTTAGCGGCGCTGGCTGAATTCGCCTTCTTATACTTCCAATTGATAACTCGCACGCGGATATTCGCGTGATTCGAAAACTGCGATTCATAGCGAATGGCTTGCGGACCATCCGAGCTTTTGGTGTACCACGTCGGAAAGTCGGCTTCAAAGCCCCATTGCCGATCAACGACTCGAGTCCAACCATCGCCAAGCACAGTCCCATTCGGGCTGTGCAGTCGCACGGCGGTCTTAATAAAGAAAATAGCGACCAACAGCACCAGTGCGGAGGCAATCGCAATGAGAGCGATGCGCAATCGCGGACTAAGTTTGAAATCGGTCTCAGTCTCCGCCGGGTCAGCTTTCAGGGCTCTTAGTCTCGCCTCGATGTCTGACTGAATTCCGACCGTGGATGTCGCAACTGGCTGCAAATCGCGACTTTGATTTGAATCGGATGGATTCATTCGTTGCCCGCGTCCTTTGGTGGGGTCACGCTTAAAATCATCGCAGCAGGATCAACTCTTCGCGTCCCAGCGTCACATCTTGCTGCGCGTTCCGGCGCAATTGAGCTGACTCGCCCGCCTTCAATTCGTGCCAGGTAATGGTTCGCCCGACATTCGATTTCAGGAACAGATGAGCGCTGCCGTTTCCAAGAACGGAGAAATGGTTACCTCGGATCACTAAAGCGGAAGGCTCCTCGACACCAATTCCGATCATCCGCTCACCTGCGTTTGGTTGAGTCGCCAGGGAATTTAACCGGGCATTGTCCCGCAACAACCCTGTGAAGCGTTCCAAGCGTCCGCCGCGTGCTTCAAAATGTTGCTCGACGATGGCTTTATCGAATAATCCCAGCCCGTGAGCGGCAAAGATCTTTGGTGGCGCACCGGAGTCGTCTCGTTCTTCCCACATCGTCATGATCTCAGGGATCACGGCTGTTCCGGCCGAGGTTCCGCCTACGACACCACCACGCTCAAGCAATCGTCGGACCAGTTCCTGAAACTTTGTTTTTCGAGGGAACTCACCAACATAACGATAGTTCAAACGACTTTGAGCTCCACCGGAAAACCAGATGCCAGTGGCTGTTTCCAATGGCTTCACGAATTCGGGATTATCAGCATCGTCCGGATTGTCGGTGTACAGAAATCGGAATCTGCGAACGTCACCGGCTCGCTCAAGGTTCGACCACGATGAATACCGTCGCGAAACGACCGCCAGGAATTCAGCCTCGGAATTATAATCGCCCAGGCGAAATCCCGCGGAAGGGACGAATACAATCGATGCGTTGCGACCACCGGCGAGTTCGATAAATCGATCGAAGACATCGTTGGTAATGCGCCCGCCACCGTGCAGGACGATCGCCCCGGGACGCCGCGGATCGTCGGCCGGCGGCATTCCGACCAGACTCTCGTCAGCAACCGCCGATGTCACTGATAGACCGACAACAATAAACGCGAACATTACCGGCAATCGGAGCATGTCCAGTTCTCCTGAATAACCGTGGCCCTGGTGATCTTCAAGTTCATGCAAACGCTCTAATTATTTACCCGATTCGAATCCCCAGCGATACGGGTGAATGCCTGCTTCGCCGCAGTTCCTCCGTGATACCGCTTGCGGTCTGCGGGAGGGCAACACAGACTGACATCAATGAAATGGCTTGTAACACCCGCCGTGATGGTGATGAACCGGCTGACTTATCCAGCTAAGTTCGCGGTCATTGCGGTGCTGTTCACGGTGCCGCTATTGCTGGTCAGTCTCTTTTTGACCCGCGAACTCAACGATCGCATCCAGTTTGCCCGGCAAGAACTGCACGGCAACGAATATCTGCGGCCACTTCGCGATTTGATGGAGTCCTTACAGCATCGCCGCCGCGTGCATTGTCGAGCTGACAACGCCCTGATCCGTGAACAGGAATTGCAGGAAGAACTGCAACAGCGGATCGCTGATGTCGAAGCCTGCAATCAAAAACTCGGAGCGAGACTTAGAGTCTCGAATGACTGGACGGAAATCAAACGCCAGATTGTGGAAGGTCAGCAGCAGGCCGCCGGTCGTTCCCCGAGCGAACGATTTCACGAGCTATCCCGGCAGATTGCCGCCATTATTGAGATGATGAACGATGTCGGCGATCGTTCGAATCTGATCCTCGATCCAGAGCTGGACAGCTACTATCTGATGGAAGCGGTGATCGAACGTCTGCCCGAACTGACTGAAGAAAGTCAACAGGCACTCTGTCTGGCTGATCATCGCATTGCCTTCAACTTCGACGACTCCCATCGCGCCTACCAGATCAAGAGCCAGGCCGGAGCGATCGCCAAACGCGAACGCGGCATGAAGCGCAATCTGAACGTGGCGTTTGAAGAATCTCCTGATCAGACGCTGGGGAAGCAACTGCAGCCAGCCCTCGAAAACTCCTCCAAAACAACCAGTGATTTCTTGCACATTCTGACCGAGGTCGAAACGGACGTTAAATCTATCGATTTGAAACACTTGGACGCGCTCGGCGATGCCGCAATCGTCGCCGACTCCGAACTCTATGACCTGGTTTCGGCGGCTCTCGATCAACGGCTGCAGGCGCGAATCAGATTGTTCGACCGTCGCATCTTGATCGTCGTGCTGACGACGCTCCCCTTCGTTGCCGCTGCGGTTTATTTGTTTGTCGGGTTCTATCTCGCCGTCATTCGCACCGTCTCTGCACTCGACCTGGCCACTCAACGGATGTTAATGGGCGAAATGACCGATCCGTGGTTACCTGTCGATTCGCAGGACGAGTTGTCGCGCGTGACTCGCGCCTTCCGTCTGATCTTTCATCAACTTCAAATGGAAGCTCAAGAACTGCATCGCGCGCGTGAAGTTGCCGAAGCCGCGAATAAAGCCAAGGGCGAGTTTCTGGCAAACATGAGCCACGAAATTCGGACGCCGATGAACGCGATCATTGGAATGACCGAGTTAGTGATGGAAACGCCGTTGACCACCGATCAACGTGACTCGCTGCAAATGGTCAGCAAATCAGCCGACGCCCTCCTGGCGATCATCAACGACATTCTTGACTTCTCGAAGATCGAAGCGGGCAAACTCGAACTTGATGTGATCGCGTTTGATCTCAGGGTGACAATCGACGAACTATTGGGGGCTCTAGCTATTCGCGCGGCCGAGAAGGGGATTGAACTGGCCTGCCGCATTGCTCCTGAAGTTTCCGTCTCGTTGGAGGGTGATCCGCTGCGGTTGCGCCAAGTGTTGATGAACTTGGTTGCAAATTCCATCAAATTCACCCCTCAAGGTGAGGTCGTCGTCGAGGTCCACGAAGTATCACGAGAAAACAATCAAGTCGTGCTGGGCTTCGACGTAACAGACACCGGAATCGGGGTCGCCCCGGAAAAGCTGATGAAGATCTTCGAAGCGTTTGGACAAGCCGACACGTCGACGACCCGAAAATATGGAGGGACGGGGCTGGGGCTGACAATTTCGTCGCGCCTTGTCCAACTGATGGGCGGTCGAATCAACGTTGAAAGTGAAGTGGGAAAGGGAAGCCAGTTTTCGTTCGAAGCAAAGTTCCAGATCCCGCAGGAACCGCCTGCAACCATGCCGGCCGCGTCGCTTCAGCAGGTTTCTGGACTGTCTGCCTTAATCGTCGATGATAATCCAACGAATCGGCGCATCATCGAAGAATTGTTGATTCAGATGCAGATGGTTCCAACGAGTGTGGCCAGCGGCCCCGAAGCGTTGGCGTTGATAGACCAGAGATGGCGTAACCAGCAGCCGTTTGCACTGATGTTACTCGACGTCCACATGCCGGGAATGGATGGGTTTGCCGTCGCAGAGAAGGTGCGAGCAATGCCTTCGCACACGGTACCAATGGTCATGATGTTGACTTCAGGCGGCCATTCACAAGACGCCTCCCGGTGTCGTGAACTCGGACTGGCCGCGTATCTGGTCAAACCCGTGCGGCAGTCCGAATTGCGAAAGGCGATCTTGTCGGTGATGGGAAGCGCGCCCAGCGTGGCGCAATTGCCGTCCATGACCGAGCTGCGAACAACCGAAACTCGATCGTTGCGGATTCTGCTGGCAGAGGACAATGCGATCAATCAGAAGCTCGCCATCAGCCTGCTCGAGAAGCGGCAGCATTCCGTCGTTGTCGCAGAGAATGGGATTGAAGCGATCGCGGCCTGGGAGCGAGAGTCATTTGACTTGGCCCTGTTCGATGTGCAGATGCCCGAAATGGATGGGTTGGAGGCAACTCGCATTATCCGGGAGCGAGAAGCTGTGAGCGGCGGGCACCTTCCGATCATTGCCATGACCGCTGCCGCCATGAAGGGCGACTACGATCGTTGTTTCGAAGCGGGAATGGATGCTTATATTTCAAAGCCATTCCGCGCCGTGGAATTGTGGCGGACCATTGATGAACAAGTTCACAACGTCAAAAAGAACTCTGACGACAAAGCCGAACAACCAGCAGCAACGATTCCCGCCGCAAGTACTCCAGAGGTTGATCAGGGACAGTCCCAACCACACGGCTCGACGACGGTTATTGATTGGGATATCGCCCTGTCGAATGCAGGTGGCGATGCGGCCCTGTTGCGAGAACTCACCGCGATCTACCTGAATGAAAGTCCGCAATGGCTGCAAACGATTGTCGAAGCGATCTCGCAATCTGATACGAACTTATTGCGGCTCACGGCCCACAAGCTGAAAGGGTCGCTCGAAACACTGGGCGCACCAGAAGCGGCCGCGGCAGCCAGGGAACTGGAATTGATCGCCAGAGAGGCGAGTACAGTCAATGTGGAAGTGGCACTCGCAAAACTAAAAGAGAAGCTAGCGCAACTGTCGCCAATCGTTGCTGCCGGACCTCGATAGCCCGTCATCTCCGCGCAGTGCTCTAGAACGAAGAGCCAATTCGAAATCAGAACAGAGGATAAATGAGTGGCGCTAACGGTGACGAACTGGCGGCGACCAGGACAGTGATCAGTCCAACCGCCACGAGAATAGGAATCAACCACCACTTCTTGTTTTCAACAAGAAACTGACCAAATTCGCGTACGATCCCCGGCGATGAATGGGCCGCTTGCTTGGCAAAGTCCTCGTTGGGAGTGGGAGGCGAATCGGGTGGCTGTGGATTGCTCATCAAAAGTCCGCTGACAAGAATTGGTACCTGATCTGGATTCTATTGACGGCTTCCGTCGTCGTGGTCAAGCAACTTCAGACAACCACAGTCTATCCTGAAATGCGATCTCGAGCGCCCCGTTGCATCTGTTCGGCGATATCTGTGTCCACAGCCTGACCCCAAGCGTCCAGCAACCGCTGAAAAATAGGGCCTGGTTGCCCGTCACCAATCGGCGTCTTGTTGAAGCGTGTGATCGGCAACAGACAATGTGGTGTCGATGTCAGGAATGCTTCATCCGCGTGAGACAAATCATCGGGGCTGACGGGAGCATGCACAAATTCGATTCCCGCCTCTGCTGCAAGCTCCGCCGCGAATTCGCGACTGACTCCTTCAAGGACGTGGGCTGTAGGGGTGATAATTGTCGTTCCGTCGACGACGCACAGATTGCCCGATGCCGTTTCGGTGAGTTGACCTGCCTGGTCCGTGAGGATCGCCATCGCACTCGGATCAATCTTCCTGGCCTCGCGGGCAGCCAGATGCCAATGCAAACGACTCCGATGTTTGATCCGCGGATCGATCACGTTATCGGGAATGCTGTGAGTTTCCACGGTCACCAGGTGCAGTCCAGTCTGATAGGTCGAAGCCCAAAGTTCGAATGGCAAGGGAAACGTGTGCGACACCAAAGTTGATTGACTGCTGGAACTGCGATTGGCTCCCACGTAAGTCGGGTTTTCGCCCCCGGTGACAAACACGATCAATCCCAGATCGTGATGCTCAGGAATGAGTTTTGCGTTCTCCTTGATCAGGCGCTCGCAGATCCGATGCAGTTCATCGGTAGTGATTCCAATTTCGAGACCGGTCTGCACCGATGATTGAGTGAACCGTTCGAGATGCTGATTCAAACGAAATGGCTGGTGACGAAATGTCCGCACCATCTCGGTGACAGCGACACCACCCACGATTCCCAGATCGAAGACATGCAGTGACGCCTGCTCGATCGAGACGTAGCTTCCATTCACATACGCGACGGGCGATGTCATGACTCGTTTGAACTCTGAGATCGGCGACATTGTCTGTGGGAGGGCGAGGCTCCTGCCGAGCC
>CAIMFH010000171.1 GCA_903840265.1 uncultured Schlesneria sp.
CATAGATTGCGAAGCGACGGGAACGGTCCGAATGACGCGGCTGGTGCGATGAAGCGGCTTTGATTTCAATTGATGATTCGACCCAATGCGAATCAGACATTCGCTACTGCGCCGCAACCAAAAACACTGAATCGCACTACGCGCGAAAATGCTTCATCGGATTTTTTCGATCGACTTCCGACGTGGTCAACCGCGACTTTTTGTCAGAAAGTGCTAGGAAGTTGCCAGAAAATTGTTGAACATGTGGAAAACCACCGATATCATCCCGCCCAATCCATTTTTCTTCATGTCAACTTAAGATTCGGGTCATTTCCAACGTCTCACGCTCCTGAATTTTTCAGAGCCCACCCAAGCCCCTTTCCTAGGCTACGTCCATTTCTCAAGTCATCTCCCACGGGGTGCCTTGATCCATTCTTTGTCGTTGTTCCACGTCCGTCGTCCACTTGTATTCATTTCGTCAGAGTCCGTTTCGTCCTTTTTCAGGAGGTCTGCGATGATTCGTCCACGTCTTCGTCGAGCTGGTTTTACGTTAATTGAATTGTTGGTGGTAATCGCGATCATTGCTGTGTTGATTGCTCTTCTGCTGCCAGCCGTACAACAGGCGCGTGAGGCCGCGCGACGCACTCAGTGCAAAAACAACCTCAAGCAACTCGGGTTGGCACTTCACAACTACCACGACATCTATCTGCGATTTCCAAGATCATTTGGCAACCAGAGTGTCGATGGTTCTGGCAACGAACGATGGGGGCATTCGCAATGGGTTGCTATGCTTCCATTCTTCGATCAAGCTCCGCTGTACAACCAGTGGAATTTCCTCGCGAATAGCGAAGGCTGGGATGGGAATGTCACAATCTCGCGAGCAGCCTAGCTTCCAATGCTGCGCTGCCCCTCGTCGAATCTCCCCGAGAAAAGCCCCAACGCCTTCCCAACATCTCACTACTTCGGAATCCAAGGAGCTGTTCCCTACGGTCAGTTCACGGATTCGACGGGCCTCAGCGATCAAACTGGCAGTTGGGGTTATACTTCAGACCGAGGCATGATTACTTGGGCCGGCAGGAACATCGCTGCCTGCACCGATGGTACGTCGAACACGCTGATCGAGGCTGAAATCAGCCACTACGTCTTTAATTCCGCCAATCAAAAAGACGACCGCCGTCCGGGACGCAATTGGAGCTGGGCGATGGGTGGTCTGTCAGGCTGGCGAGATTGGGCTCCTTCAGTCTGCTCGGTCACCGTTCGCTACGCCCCCAACTCTCAAGTCCTCGGGCAGAATGGCTTGGTTTGGTCGGCTTGGGACGATGCGTCAGGTAGCAATTGTCCACTGACCTCCGCACACACCGGCGGTATTCATGGCCTGCTGACCGACGGCACCGTTCGGTTCATCAGCAACAACGTTGATATGGGAAATCTCACTCTGTTGAGCGTTCGCGACGACAATCGAACCGTCGGCGACTTCTAAGCCACAGCTTTGCTGTCAAACTTGGCTTCGTGGGCGTCGCGAGACTCGACGCCCACCCTATTTCATATCTTTAAAAAGTTCCCGCTCACATGCAGCGGGAACTTTGAAACCATTTTTTGCAGAACGAGAATTGCCGATGCGATTTATCTCTGAGTTAAAACGAGCACAGTTTTGTACACTTGCTCTCATGATCTTCGCCAGCGGTTGCGGCGGCGCGGCCCCCGGTGGCTATAAGGGGCCAAAAGGAACTGTTTCGGGACGCATGATGATTGGCGGAGCCCCGCTGAAGGAGGGCTGCCAAGTCATGTTTCAATCTGTGGAGGGAGGCCATCTCGCCACAGGTACTGTCAAGTCTGAGGGCAAATACACGCTCACTAGCAACGGCTCATTTGACGTCCCCGCGGTCGCGTACCGCGTACAATTGTCACCCCCCTCGACGATCGAACCGTTGAAGTCTTCACAGCCTCAAGATCCCTCGATGATGGCCGCAAAAGTCATGGGACCGTCAGGCTCAGCAGCTGTCAAAGAAGCAGCGAAGCCTCCGTTTCCAGCTATCTATCAGTCCGTATTGACTAGTAAATTGGAATACACAGTGAAAGCTGGTCCGAACGCGGCGGATTTTGATTTGACTCCCTAAGACGCTTATGACGCACTTCCACCCCGTAGCCGTGTGGCGCTGCTTTCGAAGACTTTGGCAGTTCCACACGGGTGTCGGCTAACTGAACGGCCACCGGTCGCAATAACGAATCGCTGTACACGCTTCTGCCTGCATCCTGCACGGCGTTAAAGCCGGTAGATTCAGAAAACCCGATCGGAAGTCGGAAACAGCGTAGGTCATCCTCGCCCCGGTCGATGTTAATTAGGCCCGCATATTTTGTGCAGGTTGCCTAAACATCGCATCGACTGCTTGCGTTTGAGTTCTCGTCAAGCGCCGAGGAGCTAACACGTGTACCGAAACTGGACCTCTTTGATTTCTGCATCCTTGGCCACGGTCTGCTTCGCTCTCGTCGCAGCATCCGCGCAGGCTCAGTGCTATCCCAACAATCTCTGCACCACGACCACGTGTCGCTCGCCGTTGACCACTGTCGGTTACTGCGGTTCCGGTCCGGGCCGCTGCTGCGGATATGGCTACCAGGGGTACCCCGGCTATCAATACAGCTACGCGGCTGGCATGCGAGTCGGTTGTTCGCCTGGTTTTGAATCGTGCGGAGAATACTTCTCGGGCATGAAAGCGATGTACGGCAACTGTCATCGAATGAATAACTGTGGCCAGCCTGTTTGCGGAGGTAGTTGGGGGTGCGGCTACCGAACAAGCTGCGGCACCGGCTGCGGCCTGGCGTCGCCTGTGATCGCCGCGAGCTGCTGCAGCCCCTCGCCAAACTGCTGCGCCGTGATGTCCAACAGCGCTGTGATGACTCGCCCAGCGAACGTCGCCCCGACTCCCACGACCACAGCGCCAATGCCAACCTACAACACCACAGCAGAACCAGCGACTGTCGAACCAAAGCCAGCCGCCGTGGAGCCAGCTCCCGCCGACGCCGCACCCCAGCCCGATGCTCCCAAGCCAGGCGTCTAGTCGACCGCAATCGCCACCCGGGATAGCATCAGTTTTGAAGTCAAACTGATGTGGGGTGGCATTGGTCGGTCCCACGAAGTCAACGGGATGTGCCACTGGTTGGCCGCTTTGGGACAACCAGTGCCGATCGCGAGTCCAGCTTTTGAGGAAGGTATTCGTCACGGTTGTGGGACGAAATTGGATGTACGGGTGACGGTGCACCTGATCGGCGTCTCAGGTGTACCCAACCTCAATCGACGATTGTCTCCGAATCCTCGGTTTCGTCTGCTGCCGCTTCGGCGATCGGCGTGGCTTCCCTCAAATCGATGGTTCGGCGACCCGTCAGTTCCACCTCTAACAAAGGTGCCAGGTCTTTCGGATCGCGGACCTGAATGTTCTGCAGCGACATGGTTATCTTCCGAGCCCAGTTGTCCATATCGGGATCGTTCTGAGCGTTGATGAGGACCGGGTTGCGAGGACACGAATACTCTTCTTTTTTCGTGCATAGCTTCCCCGTCGGCTTCAATACCTCATAAGAGAATGTGCGATAGCTCAGCGTCGTACCGTCCATATTGCACCACTGTCGCGTGGGCAGCAATGAGACGAATGAATCAAACTCGACAACAAAAGCCCATTCCTGGCTCCCTTGTTTCATGTTTAAGGACAACCATGTCCGGTGACTGTCTATCTCGACCGCATCAATGGATTTCGCATGGACTGCGGTCTCTGCCAACTCTGTTGGGAAGTTCTTTCCAAAAGAACTGCTTTGCAATGAGATGGGATCGCACTGACCTCCGGCCATCTGGTCTGGTCGTCTGAGGACCAATAGTTCCCCCGACCTCTCGACACCTTGCCAATACTTTCCGTTGAAGAGCAGATCCGCAATAGGATCGGCTCGATCCGTCGGCTGCTGAGCGATAATTCTTAACCGTTCGGCGCTCTGGGCGACATGATATTTCACCTTCAGTCCAGGCGTCTCTTTGATGACCAGCAGGTCGCCAGATGCAGAGCGGAGTTCAGATCTTGTCTCGACGTTTGACGATGCGGATTCGAAGACCAGATCCGCTTCAAATGCGGGAAGCAACGCGCGGTTTGCATTCCATGATGCTGTGGCTGTCTCCAGGAACTTTTCTTCAGCAGTCGTAGTTGTTCCGTAACAGCACGCCAACACGATGATCGAGGCGCGAAAGATTTGGTGAATGTCGACCCGAATTGCCATGCTGTCGTTCCGAAGGATGCGCGAGGAGTTGTGCAGGGACGTCTTGCCGCGTAATCCCTACCGATTGTAATGAATCACCTTCGTTCCCTTCCCCTTGTGTCCAGTGTGAACAAAGCGAAACTCTTCCCCTTTGAGCATCGCATCGGGAAGGATCTTGTTCGTGAATTTCATCCCCGTCATGAAATCTGCGGCTTCGGCATTATTCTGAGGTCTCACGAAGGTCATGCCGTCGGCTCGTTGATCGAGATCGTCTTTTCCCAGAACGATCGATGTCGACTTAGGTGGATTCCACTGAGGGTGGCCTTCGCAGAGGACACAGACCAGGACGTGTTCCAGGTCTCCCCCTTCCGCCTTGAACATCGACTGAGTTTCGCCAGGCTTAACGGTATACGGACCGTTGATCTCGCGAGTCTGGTTTCCGTCGGCACTGGTCCCCGTCCGTGCTGCGATGTACACGGTCACTACGTCAGCCGTGTAGTTTTTGAATTCAACGCCGGTCGGACCATTCGCCCATGCCTGGTTGGCGCAGGCGACAAGACAAACGAAAGCCGCGGCAAGTCGATGTGTAGTCTTCATTCAATTGGCCCTTATTCATTGAGAGTTCAAAACAACGAAGCGGCGTAGAACCGACTGACGGCCGAGCGGCGCTGCCCGAACCTTCTCAGTCAAACGGATGTGCCACTGTTTGGCCGCTTCGGGACAAGCAGTGCCGATTGCGAGGCCAACTTGGAAGTTGGCTAGTGGATTCATCAGTGGACGGACCGGCTAGGCAGCCACGCGCTCACGAATTCTCGGGTGCTGTTTGGCGGGCGAGTGAATCGCCTTCACTCGCTTTTCGAATTCGACCCGCTCCTGGTCGCTAAGAACATCGACTTCCAATCGTCGACCGATCGTCGAGATGGGCCGGCTGACATCTTTGACGTACGCCGTGGTGTGCAGCGTGATCCGAACCACGATTTCAGTAGCTTGACGGATGTCTGCGTCTGAACATTCCATGGGTCTCATCGCATTCCTTTGCAGAAGAGGTGGCTTCGATCTGAATCAGCAGTTCGTTCTCATCTAGGGAACGATAGTTCGCGGGTCATATCAGAAACTTTGGCAATCACCAAAGGAAGACTTTTGACCAGTTGAGAGGGATCAGCCCTGCCTGAGTCGCTGCTAACTTTCAGGCCACTTGGGGCTCAGATCGAAGGCCCGCCGCCGTCAAAATCGGCAAATTCGAAAAATTCGACGGGAAGCAGGGCAAAACTGAATTTTGTCGTCGCTGCGCCTGAATTAGCAAGATAGGATATTCTTTGCAGGCCCCCTAAACACCCGTGCCTATTTCCGGCATTGAATTTGTCATTTGCTGAGGAGCAAGACTCGTGAATCGAAAGTGGACATCTCTGATTTGTGCTTCCATCGCCTTGGCCTGTTGTGCGGCCACCGGGAGCTCCGTACACGCTCAAGTCTATGGAACTCCTTACAGCTACGGCGGAAGTAACGTTCCCGTTTACGGCGTTAGCGCGTATTCCGGTTATGGAGCCTCAGGCTACGGATACTCAAACTACGGTGGCGGCGGCTGCTGCGGAACCGGAGTCACCGCCTACCCAATGGGTGGCAATCCCTATCCCGGTTACGGATCCAGCTATGCGGCCGGCTGTGGAGTTGGCTGCAATCCTGGTTATGGATGTGCTCCTCGAGGCTGCGGCCTGTTCGGCGGCCGGCTCTTCGGTCACGGAGCCCGTGGTTGTGGATCTGGCTGCGGTACCGGTTACGGAACTGGCTGCGGAAGTGCATATGGAACTGGATACGGACTCGGCTGCGGAACGGGTTGCGCTCCCTATGGTTATGGTGGCGGTGTGACGGCATACGGCTACAACACCTGTGGCATTCGACGCGTGGGACGCTGTCGCTCTTCATGCAACACCTGCTGCGGAGCTGCGGTTCCGGTAGTGACAGCCGCGTGCTGTAGTCCAGCCGCCAATTGCTGTGCCACGATGTCAACCAGTGCCGTCATGACTCAACCAGCTGCACCAATCGCCACCCCACAATCGGCGGCCGCTCCAATGCCAGCCTACAACACGACTGCAGAACCAACACCAGTTGCAGTAGAACCAGCACCACAGCCTGCCGCTCCGACACCTGACGCTCCCAAGCCGGGTATCTGAGTTCCGAAAACGCCACGCCAGATCTGATTGGCGGCCCGTCTCATCAAGGTGTCGTGAACCGAACTCGATTCGGTTCACGACACCTTTTTTTACGCACCATGAAGAATCAGTCGCTTGCATTGATTCGTGCGAATTTGTCCGATTCGTGGTCCCTCTCCCACTCTTCTTTTTTGTGCCTTCAGTCTGTTCCGTGGTTAACTCTCTTCTCCGCGACCTTCCGGTCTCCGCAATTCAAATCTGCGGCCCTCGTCCCTACAAAAAATCTGGGAGTAATTTCCCGAAATCTCCGGAATTGGGTTTGATCGAGTCACCCATTTTATGGCACAAGAGGATCGCCCTTTTTGCAGCCGGTCCCTTCGCGACCTTGGCTACGAAAACAAGCGGCCCCGCACGGCGGGATAGCTCTTTCACAATTCAGCGTCGATCCTCAGCGACCTTGGAGTGCGGTGGCTCGACACCGCTTTGGCTCCAATCGCCAAACACCTCAGATCTCGATCTGCCGAATCCGGTTGTGCTTTGACAACGGACCCCGAATCTGCGACCACACTCTCAGTAGGATGGGAGGTTGTGTCACGCGACCCGGAGCGGAGGTTGTGTCAGACGACACTGTGTTCGGTTCGACATCGCTAATCTCGCCAAGAGATTGGGCGGAAGTTGATGTGCAAACAACCTCAAATGACGTTCGCCCAAGGTCTTGGCGACCTCAGCTACAAAACTCCAAGGTTGTGTCAGTTCTGTCATGCATCTGCAGAGATCTCTTCTACCCGCTTGCAATTTGAAATTTGCATTTTGCAATTCCCGATTTTCAATGTCCTCTTCCTTCAGTCGACACCCTTCGCCTGTTGCCGTAAAGTGATGGCAGCAAATTCGTTTGACTGGTACGGTTCGGGCTGCAAAGGATTCGGCTGCTGTGCAAATCGCTCGTGAGACATCGCCCGCGGATTCTGGCGAGAACTTGATCGACCAGACTCTGAGTCAAGATGCCGACTCGATGGAGCGGGCACGGGCACAGAGTTCATTGGCGGGAGCTCCGCCAGCCAATGTTCCTGGCTACCGCATTCTGAAGCCGATCGGCGAAGGAAAGTACGGATCGGTCTGGCTGGCTCGCGAGCAGAATACCGGCAAGCACGTCGCGATCAAGTTTTATACACACCGCCGTGGCGTCGACTGGTCGCTGCTGGGTCGCGAAGTCGAAAAGCTGGCCGTGCTGTACACATCGCGCAGCATCGTCGGGCTGCTCGCCGTCGGCTGGGATCATGATCCTCCGTACTACGTGATGGAGTACCTCGAGAACGGGTCGCTGGCTTCCAGCCTGGCTAATGGACCGCTGCCGACCACAGAGGCGGTCCGGATCGCGACGCGGATCTGTCAGGCGCTGGTGCATGCTCATGGCAGCGGCATCCTGCACTGCGATCTGAAGCCCGCCAACATCCTGCTCGACCAGGACTTTGAACCACGGCTGTGTGACTTTGGTCAATCGCGACTGGCCGACGAACATAGCCATGCGTTGGGGACGCTGTATTACATGGCCCCCGAGCAGGCCGACTTGCGAGCTGTTCCCGATGCTCGCTGGGACGTGTATGCCCTGGGTGCGTTGATCTATCACATGCTTACGGGGGCTCCCCCCTTCCGCACCGAGGAAAATGACAAGCGGCTGAATGCGGCCCGGACGCTGAATGATCGACTGAACCTCTATCGACAGATCGTCCGGCAAGGTCCGAAACCGGTCGCGCACCGCAAAGTGGCGGGCGTTGATCCTCAGTTGGCAGAGTTGGTCGATCGGTGCCTGGCTCCGGATGCCTCGCGACGACTGACGAATGCTCAGGCTGTCCTCGATCGACTGGTAGCCCGAGAACGGTTCCGAGCCAGACGACCGTTGATCCTGCTGGGTCTGATTCTGCCGCTGCTGCTGCTGTGCGGGATCGCTCCGCTGGCATTGGAAGCGATGAACGATGCGGTCAATACGGCGCAGTCGAACCTGACGCGACGTGCCATGGAAAGCGATGTGCTCTCCGCCAACCTGCTGGCCGAGAGCATCAAGCGGGAACTCGATGATCGCCTGACGGAACTGGAGGGGATCGCTTCCGTTGAAGAGTTACAACAGGCCGTCGTCGATTACGCAGACAAACCGAAAGCCGATCGTCAGCCATTGCTGACCTTGCTCGACAAGTTGAAGGGGAAGAGTGACCAACACCGGCGGTGGGTCGGTCGATCTGATGATGCAAGTTGGTTCCTGCTGGACGCCAGTGGCTATCAACGCTGGCGCGATCCGATGTCGCCCACGGTCGATCGCAACTGGTCTCATCGAGACTACTTTCACGGGGGCGGCTTCGACTTTCCCAAGGACGACGTGCCGGTGGATGTGCATGCGATTCGCGAACGCAATGTTTCGATTGCCTACCGAGGTACTTCGACCGGACGCTATGTGGTCGCGCTTTCGGTTCCCGTGTTCGCACCAAATGATGATCGGCGAGTGATTGGCGTGCTGGCTCGCACGCTCTCACTGAGCAGCCTGTTACAGGACTATGAGAAGAGTCTGCGTTCTCAGCGTTCAGATGGGGTAGGACGAAAGTTTGCGATTGTGGACAGTCGCGCGTTGGATGGTCGCCGTAAGTGGAACCTGTTGGCACACGACTGGATGTCCGATGAACACCTGGCTGCGATCAAAGGTGATGACATCGCCAAGCTGCAACTGATCGGGGTGGCACCTGAAGCGGTCATCGATGACTTAGAGCATTTTGTGCAAAGCTCACGATCGGGTGATCCCACCTATGAGTACGATCGCACACGACATTACATTGATCCGGTGGGTCAGATGGATCACGCGACCTATGGCGGAGTGTGGCTGGCCGCGTTCAGCACCGTCGGCAATACCGGCTGGGTGGCGGTCGTTCAAGAACGCAAAGACGGGGCCTTGCGGGCGGTCGAGGAACTGCAGTCGCGCATGTTGTCATCGGCGATAGGTGCTGTGGTGCTGGTGCTGGTCCTCGTTGCCGGATCATGGTGGTTGATCGTGATCGTGCTGAGCGATCGTGGCTTCCGCTGGTTGCGATTCGGTCGCCGTCGGCACAGTGCTTCGGTCACCCCGCAACTCACGTCGCTCACCAGCAGAGGGGGCGATAGTGCTTGAACTGATCATCCAGGGAACAAAGCCGGCCCAGACGCAGCGTCATCCACTTCCTTCTGGAACGAGGTTGGTGATCGGGCGCGAAACGGCTAACGTTGCGATCCCCTGGGATCCGCTGATCTCGCGCAACCATGTGCAATTGGACGTACGTCCTGGCCATGTCCAACTGAGCCGGCTGCCCAACGCACGCAATCCACTATTTTTCGGCGGTGAAGCGGTCGATTCCTGCCGCGTGGAAATCGGCCAGCATTTCGTGATCGGGTCGACTTCATTCCAACTCGCTGCGGCGGAGCCGAACGGAACCTCGCTGGCGCAGCCGGTCGAAGAGTTCGCCTTCAAATCACAAGAGCTTCGCAAGATCCGCTATCAGGATCCAGACAATCGGATCGAAGTGTTGACGCATCTTCCCGAGGTGATTGCGGGAGCACGTAGCGATCCGGAGCTCTTTCATCGGCTGGTGAACCTGATGCTGAAGGGGGTCGTGCATGCCGAAGCGGTCGCGATCGTCGCGATCGGCAAGACCGACGATATTCAGATGCTGCACTGGGAACGCCGGCGCGAGACCGCTGGAACATTCCATCCCAGCCGGCGACTTGTCGAGGAGTCGTTGGAAAGACAGCGGGCCAGCGTGTTGCATATCTGGGAACAAGGTTCGCCGCAGCAGAGCGAGCAGACTCTGACGCAGGAATTTGACTGGGCCTATTGCACGCCCGTTCCCGGGTTGGCCACGGAGCCGACGGGACTGTACATCGCGGGCCGAATGGGAAAGACGTTTGTTCCGGGGACGACGCTATCCGACACGCTTCAATTGGAAGCCGACGTCAAATTCACGGAACTCGTGGCCGAGATCATCAGCTCGGTGGTTCGAGCGCGGCGATTGGAACGGCAGAAGGCGGGCCTGCGTCAATTCTTCGCACCACCCGTACTAGCAGCGCTGGGCGATGAACTCGATACGACGCTACTCGAGCCAAGTGAGTGCGATATCACGGTCATGTTCTGCGACTTGCGCGGCTTCAGCCAACGAGCCGAGAGTGAAGCCGGAGATTTGATCGGTCTGTTGGAACGCGTCAGCCGAGCCTTGGGCGTGATGACTCATCACATCCTCGAACATGGGGGTGTGACCGGGGACTTTCAGGGCGATGCCACGCTGGGATTCTGGGGCTGGCCGTTCCCGTCGCCCGACGCGGCGGTGCATGCGTGCCGCGCGGCGCTCGGAATTCGAGCCGCATTTGCGAAAGCAGCAGCGACGAAGAATCACCCGCTGGCGGACTTCGCGATGGGGATTGGTATCGCGCATGGTCGTGCGGTCGCCGGCAAAATTGGGACCGCGGAACAAGTGAAGGTCACCGTGTTTGGCCCCGTCGTAAACCTTGCCAGTCGACTCGAAGGGATGACCAAACAGCTTCGCGTCCCAATCGTTCTCGACGAAGCCACTGCGAAGATCGTGCGGCAGCGACTACCTGCGACCGAGGGCCGCATCCGCAAACTGGCCCGCCTATTGCCCTATGGAATGGAGACGCCAGTCGTCGTCAGCGAACTGCTTCCGGCGGCGGTGGATGAACCCGAACTCTCGGATGCCTTAGTGGCCGAGTACGAGCAAGGGGTCGATCACTTCATCGCTGGTCGCTGGGATCAGGCCTATCGCTGTCTGCACGGAATGCCCGCCAGCGACCGAGCTCAGGACTTCCTGATGCAACAGATCGTCCTGCACAACCGGACGGCTCCACCCAACTGGGACGGGACGATACGATTGCCCAGCAAGTGAGATCAGTGGCTATGCCTGTTCCCGTTTGGATGACACGATCAAAGCGTAGTAACCGAGAGCCACCAACCAGACGAATGCGTACCACAACGTGACTGAGGTCCATGGCGACTGAAAGTCCAAGTTGACCACGAGCATTGTCGCGAGCACAATCGAAGAGAGAACCTGAGCAATGAGGGGAAACGCGGGATAACAAGGTGTTCGAAATGGGCGGGGCAGATCAGGCTCCAAACGCCGCAGATTGAACAAGGTCTGCATCGAGAGCGGATAGAGCGTGACCGCCCCCATGGCCGCCAGCGTGATCAGGCGTCCGGTGTCAGCGAGGAAGATCGCCGCCACGCCAAGGCAGAAGTTCGCCAAGAGTGCGGCGACTGGCGTCTGTGTTCGAGATGATGTCGTTCCCAGAAGACGAGGGAGGAAGCCGGTGCGTCCCATCTCAAAGATGGCTCGTCCGGCAATCAGGATGATTCCGTTCAATGAGGCGATCAGTCCTAACCCACCGATCCCGATCAACAGGTGCGACATCGGATGATCCTTCGTCAGCACCTGTGTTAATGCTAGTGGAAGCGGGCTATCGGAGGTCGGCGCATTTGGACTCACGATGACCTGGCCCTGAGTTCCCGTGACGATGTGATGCGGTGAATAGACGATTCGTTCCCAGCCACCAACGCTGACTGCACAGATCATCACCGTGCTGGAAAGGACCACCAGAGTAAACAGTGCCGACCCGAACCCGATCGCGATGTCGCGTTGTGGATTGCGAGTTTCCTCGGCAACATTCGCGACTCCCTCGATCGCCAGATAGAACCAGACGGCGAAGGGCAATGCGGCCAGGCAGCCTTGCCAACCGTGCGGCCAGGCATTGGCCGTGAAGTTCGACCACTGAGCGTGCGGTCCCACCAGGCCCGCAAACAGCAGGATCTCGCCGACGGCCAGGATGGCGACGACCAGTTCAAACGTGGCCGCCTGTTGCACACCCCAGATGTTCAGCAGCGTGAAGATCAGATAGCAGACGAGGGCGATCCACCGAGGGTCTACGTCAGGAAACCAGATCTGCGCATTTGCTCCGACAGCCATGGCGATGGCCGGAGGGGCGAAGACAAATTCCATCACCTGAGCGACGCCAGTCAGATAGCCGCCGAATCGTCCCAGTCCTCGAACGCCATAGGCAAATCCGCCACCCGCACGCGGGATCGCGCAGGCGAGTTCGGCATAGCTGAACACGAACGTCACATACATCACCGTGACGAACAGGAAAGCGATCAGGAGCCCCAGTGATCCTCCTTGCGGAAGTCCAAGGTTCCAGCCAAAGTACTCGCCCGAGATGACGTAGCCGACACCGAGCCCCCACAGGGTCCACGGTCCCAATGACTTCTTAAGCGTCGTGGTATCCGAAATCGGCGGCAAGTGCTCAGCCAAGGAATACATTCCTATCATTCGACTTCAACATGACCGTCCTGAACGCAGCATACATCATAGATCGAATCCATTCGAAACCAGTGACCACGCTCATACTGCAATTGAGGCAATATTCGTAAGTAACTCGCCGCAATCCAAGTTGCATTCGCGTCAGTGTGTGCGCAATATTCTGCGACGATGTCTGAGGTGAAGAGACCGTTGGATAGTTTAGAAAGTTGTCGATCAAGAATGGAACAGCGACGATTGATTTTTCGATGCTGTCAAAGCCCGGGCGACATTGTCATGTTGACGGCCGCCGTCCGCGATTTGCACCTGGCGTATCCTGGTCGGTTCCTCACTGACATTCGCACGACTGCGGATGCGCTCTGGCGCAATAACCCCTATCTCACGCCGCTCCGCGAAGATGATCCGACTGTGGAGTTGATGGATGTCCAATATCCACTGATTCACGAAAGCAACCAGCGTCCATATCACTTCATCCATGGATTCGTGCAATACCTGGAATCGCAATTGAAGCTGTCGATTCCCGTCACCGCATTCAAAGGGGACATTCACCTGAGCGGCGAAGAGAAGAGCTGGATGTCGCAGGTTGCCGAACTGGACTACCACGGACCATTCTGGTTGATTGTCGCAGGCGGAAAATATGACTTTACCGCGAAGTGGTGGAATCCGACTTCGTATCAGCGCGTCGTCGATCACTTTTGGGGGCGGCTGCCGTTCATTCAGGTGGGAGAACGCGGTCACTGGCATCGCCCGTTATCGCGTGTCCTGGATCTCAGAGAAAAGACCGATACCCGACAATTTGTGCGACTTGTCCATCATGCCGACGGCGTGCTTTGCCCTGTGACATTCGCGATGCATCTCGCCGCGGCTGTGGAGACCAAAAGCGGTCGACCGAGAAATCGGGCCTGTGTTGTCGTTGCCGGCGGGAGAGAGCCGATGCAGTGGGAAGCTTATCCGCACCATCAGTTCATCAGCACTAATGGGGCGCTCTGGTGTTGCGACAACGGAGGCTGCTGGAAGTCTCGTTGCCAACCGGTGGGAGATAACAGCGCTCAAGACAATGATCTTTGCGTCCAGCCCATCGTCATCGCACCGGATCTGCAGATCGCGCGTTGCATGGAGATGATTCATCCCGAAGATGTCATTCGACGGATCGAGATGTACTACGAAGGGGGAGCACTGCAGTGTGCGACCGAGACAGAATGGGCAGCCTTTGAGAAGTTGGTCCCTTCTGCGACGGCGCAAGAATCCACTGCTCTGCCGCAGTCGCCGAGTTAGAACCCGACGTTTTTCTTCGTCGAGACATTAGGTGCTGGCTTCACACCAGGAGCATCAGCACCTCTTTTGGCGATGCTGGATTGCTCCACGCTGCCGGTGTTGGCACCGATGGGGCGGCCGCCTTCGGCCCAGGCGGCACCTTGGGAATTCTTGTGCAATTCAAAAGAGGCGGGCTTCAGGTCTCGCCATTTGACGGGCAATTCGCCGTTCAAATAGATCCCTTTATCTCCCGTCAACATGCGGATTGAACTTCCTTTTTCCCAGGCCTTGCGCCAGGCGGACAGGCCGGTCTTTTCATCAGAGGGGATGTCAGAATCACCATCACGCCTGATCAGATGGACGACTCGTTTCGAGATGCCATTTGATCCACCCCACCATTCCAGTTGATGTTGCTCGACGACCGGTCCCACACAGCGCAACATCGTGGCACTTGCAGCTTCGTTGGCTTTGAATGTGAGCGGCGGGGCGAAGACACACTTCTCCATAAATAATCGGATCGGCGAAGAGACCGCGTCGTTTCCGGGAGCGGCCTGAAATCGAATCGCTGCACCGGATGCCGAGATCGTGACGTGCTCTGCATCTAGACTGGCAATCAGAGCTGTCCCCGCACGTGCCGGGCGGAGATCGATTGCATCACCGCGGATGGCCAACACTGAATTGCGTAAAATCATCGGCCCTTGACCACATTCGGCGCGAATCCCGCAACCCGAACCTGCCAGATATGAGTCTCTCACCACGAGTGCCGGGGCCTCCCCCACTGGTTGAGCCGGTGCCGTGGTGACCCAACGCAGCAGCCCTGCTTGCTTTGTTCCTTCCGCTTCGGGTCCCAGTAATCGGCAACCATTCAGAATCACCGTCGCGTCGATCGCCTGGATCAACCATTCCGGAGTGCCCGCTTTGGTGTTCGAAGAACCTTCGAGGACCGCGTTCGTCAGCTCCAAGGTGCCACGACTGATTTGAATCAGCGCCGAGGGAGCTCCCTTTGCCGCATCGGCTCCCTTGGACTGTTGCGGCATGATTTTCAGACTGGCGCCATCCGACTGCTTGAACACGATTCGCAGCGATTTTCCGTCAACCTTGATAGGAGTCATATAGACCAACCCACCGCCGGTCGCTTCAAACAGTGTTCCGCTCGGCCAGTCGCCTCTGTTGATAAGCAGACCGAGATCGTCTTTCTTCAGATCGATCTTGCGGACTTGGACAGGTTCAGCAGTCTTAAGGGCAGCGCTCGGCAATGTTGGCCGCGACGTAAATGCGACCGCTCGTTGTTGCGAGACTGCATCAGGGATCGGCAGTTTACTAATGGAGCAACCGGGCATCGTGCCATCGGTGCATTTCACTTCGCGAAAACTGAGGCCGCTGGAATCGAATTCTTGAGGCAACGCGGTCATCAAGTCATCGCCGGCGGATTCAGGGAAGCTGAGCTTTTGAAACTGCTTCGAATCAGGTCGAGAGTTCCACACGCGCTGCCATGTCGCGGCATCGATAACCTTAAACGAACCCCCCAGATCCAGAAGTTGCTCGAAGCCCAGGTAGAGAGTGTCGGTTGAGACCCAGTTCAACTTCGTCAGCCAACCCTCTGCCGATCTGACTTGAGGCCAGCGTCCCGTGAACGCGATCATTGAATTTGGCACGATCCCCTGTGCTGCGCAGAGTGCATCACGTAGAGCGATGACGGTCTGTGGGGGCTTACCGGATTCGTCGACTGACAGATCGAAGATCTTATTCATCGCGCACAACGTGCATCGCTGAATTCGCAGGATGCGCCGCGGTTTGTTGATGGCAACGTCAGCGACGCCTGCGGCAATGTGACCCGCCACTTCGATCGTAGCTGCAGATCCGGTGACCATTAAACTGTCGCGGACGACGGCATCGACGTTGGCTCGGCGGACGCTCAAGGCGGTCAGTCCATCACCGCGCACCCAAATACGATCCACCAGCAGGTTCGATTCCATTCGCGGAACGGCGATCGAGTCATTGGTGCTGCTCATCACCAGTGCCACTGCCGGCTCAGTCGAGGTATTTGTCGACGTGAACGAACATTCCTGGACAGACAATTGGCCGTCAATGACTTCGACTGCCTTGGTGGAACCGGTGACGATTAGACGATCCATTGAGAAATGAATGCCGCGCAGATCGACCACCGTATCGCTGATCTTCAAGCCAGCGGTCGTTTGTCCTTCGGCAGGTTTGAGGGCAATGACAGGGCGATCCTGCGGGGAGGCACTGGTGATGACGATTCGCTTGCGCTGCCCCAATTCGACGAACGGCAACGGGAACGGACCGGCTCCTTGCAACTTGATGACAGCTCCGTTGGACGTGACCGCTTGCAGGGCTTCTTCGAGTGTAGCAAAATTTGTCGTGGTTTTCGTTCCGGCGCTGACCGTCAACGATGGCAGACCGGTAATGTCGGCTGCTTTCGCTGCCCAATCGGGGATCCTCTCCACATCATACGCCGACGTCGGTGTCTCGGTGCGAGCGGTTCCCGGCGCGGTGTTTGCCACTGTCACCGAGGGAGTCTCGGTCGATGCAGGTTCGCCCTGATTCCCCGTGACCGCGGGAGCCGTGTTGGGAACGGGCTGATTGCCGCTATCGGGTGGTGGTCCAAACGGTGTTTTTTCCACGTCGACAGTTGAGCCATACCGAGAGATCACCCAACCTACACCAATAATCAGCAGTGCCAATGCTGCGATCGCTGTGAGATTTCGAAGCAGTTCTTTATTGATTAGCGGCTTTGATTCGACCGCCTCTTCGACTGGCTGACGCTTAGGGGGGAGTGGTTTGTGGCTTGGATCGTTTGGTTTCGCAAGTTTGCTATCTGCTGCCTTCGTAGACGCGGGCTTTGTTCTAGCCCCTGTGGTCGATTCGCTTGGTTCAGGTTTCTCGGTTCTTGGCTTCGGTTTGCGAGTGACGGGATCCGCCTCTTGCTCGTCTTGGGCGGTGACCCGACTGGTGCGACGAGGGGTCTCAGTGGGTTCAGGCTCTCTCGGTTCGTCCTTCGTGGGCCGTGCCTTGGCTTTGTACTGGACGGCCTGCGAATCTGACGGCACGTCGGGTGCGGGGCGTGGTTTGGCTCGCTGAGTCTGCGGTTCGGACTGCGTTGACTTGTCTTCAGTGGCGGTGGAAGGAGATCGGGGTTTGGATTTGTAATAGACCGGCTGCGTTTCTTCCGGAGTGTTCGTTGTGGGGGAAGGATTCTTCTTGCGAGTGGGGGCATCGAACTGGGGAGGAGGGATCGGCACTTCGATCGGCGTTTCCGAAACTTCACGCACATCGTTGAGTTCAAAGTACCCGTCATCGCTGTAGGCTTCGTCTTCGAATTTGGCGAGGTTCGTACTGATCTCGCTGTCGGAGTCAGCAAAGATTTCTCTGGAAATCGCGGCCTCGGTCAGCGTGGCGTGGGCGAGGTCGTCCAGTAGCTCGGCTGGAGTCTGATACCGATCTTCCGGCTTCTTCGCCATTAATCGCCGTAAGACCGCGGTGAGTCCTTCCGGTAATTGCGGGTTTTTATCTCGTGGATCAGGAATGGGCTTGATTGCATGCGCCTGCAGCTTGTTGGTCACACTCCCATCGGGATAAGGGGGTGAACCAGTCAGCATCTGATACCAGGTACATCCCAGCGAATACAGATCACTGCGAATGTCGGCCAGCTTGCTGTTTCGCGCCTGCTCGGGGGCCATGTAGTCGACGGTCCCCACAGTGGTTCCGGCGCGGGTGATATTTGTCTCCAGGGTGTCATCGATCGATCGTGCCAGCCCCAAGTCGGTCAGCTTGACGACTCCGTCAGGACGAATCAGCAGATTGGACGGCTTGATATCGCGATGGACAATGTTTTGCTCGAACGCATGCTGCAGTGCCGCCGCCACTTGCTTGATGACATCGATCGAACGACGCACGGGAACAACCCCGCGTCGCGTGACCATCTCAAACAGGTCGCGACCCTCCACATATTCCATGGCGATGTAGAGATAGCCGTCAGCTTCGCCACTGTCATAGACTGCGACGATATTCGGATGTCGCAACTGAGCAGCGGCTTGAGCCTCGGCTCGGAACCGTCGCACCAGGATTGGGTTTTCGGCCTTGTCGCGCGCTAACACCTTCAACGCAACAACTCTTTTGAGCTCGGTGTCACGCGCGAGGAAAACGGTCCCCATTCCGCCCGCACCGATTTTCTTATCGATGCTGTACTTGCCCAATCGCTTCAATTCAGACAGCGAGGGCGCAGCACCCGTTCCAGCAGGAGTTCTGACCGCAGCTTTATCATCCGCAGTCATCGCGGACCTCAAAACGAACTCGGAAATAGATCGTCGGTGGTCGAAACCAGAAGTTGGCGTCAACCTGACACGTGATGGGCGTAAACCAAGCCGACAAATACAGTAACATAACGATCGGCTGGGTGGAATTCAGATGCAGCCCAAGTGTAACAAACACCGAAACTGATCGTCAAAACGCTGTCCGGCCTGCATCCCGACTTCAATCGATGATGCTGCGTCATCTGCGGACAAGATTGTCGGTCCGCAGATTTTGCTGCAGGACGCAGGCTGAACGGAGAAAATCCCAACCGCCAAAAACAGGGCGAATTGAAAAATTAATCCGTAAAATCGTACGAGATCACTGAGGTCGATGGGTGACAGCGGGATGGTTACGTGGATCGGGCAAATGCGGCGGCCGCCCCGTTTCGGTTGCGCGAGTGGTCGGTCCGAGCCCGGTGATGCATCGGTTCTGGATCAAGGGTCTGCCGCAATGCGTCAGCTTGCAATGGCTTCAGCAGGAGATTGCTGACCCCTAACTCGGTAGAGCGTAGCACGCGCTCGGGCGTCATGTCGCTGGTCACCGCAATCAACGTTTTGCTCTTCCCCAACCGGTCTGGGGGTAGCAGCTGCAGAGCTTCGAGCGTGTCGAATCCTTCGTCCTCGGGAAGATCGATGTCGACGACGACAACCGAATAGTCATTCAACATCACCGAGTAGTACGTCCGTGGTCCATTGGGAACCACGTCGACGCGATATCCTTCGCGCTCCAAAGCGGTGACGGCCTTCGCTTGCTGAAGCGGGTTACGCATCAGCAGCATGGCGCGTTTTTCGACAACGGCCACGTCTTCCAGCGGCTTCTGTTCGCCGATTGGGTTCGGTTGATTGGCGCGTCCTTGAGTTTCTGGTGCGAGCGAAGGCAAATCAATCAGATGCATGAGATGTTGGGCTTGCTGGCGGAGTCCTTGCCAGTGCGATTGCCAGGCTTTTGTCAGGCTCGAATCTGCGGGACGGCTGGCGAATTTCAGGATGGCAGTGCCGTGCGTCGCAACATCGCGTCGCAGCGACAGCAACTCTCGAGAAAGCTGCTGCTGTGCGGTTTCGGCGACTTTGCGTCGGTCCGTCTGTGTAGCGACCTCTCGTTGCAAGGTCATTGTCGCTTCGATCAGCTCGACCGTGGCCTCGTCGTATTTTGACTGCAGCATCGCCTCCAATGACTCGACTGCCTCGTCTTTGTCGCACTTCGAAGCGAGCGCCTGGCGATCAAGCACGACGAAGGCCAGCAAAAACGCAGTTTCACTAATCATCCAGGCCATCCAGATCAAATACGTGGTCAGTTGCGATGGGTCATCGACGGGCAGCGGCGGAACCATGCCGCTGCTGACCATGAACAGGTGTACCGACAGGGAAGCGAGGACAGTCGTCAAGAGCACCGGTACATCGCGATACAGTGACAGGACAACCAGCCAGGCAAAGAGGTGGAAGTGACTCTCGGGCCGCCCGCCGGACACATACCACAACAGCGACGAAATCACGGCTTCTGATGCCACGATCGTCCAACGTGTCTGTGTGCGACCGGGCCAGCGCAAAATCATGCCGAGTTGCATCAGGCTGAGCGCACCGATGGCAAGGACGGCGATGGATAACAGATCGAGACGAGGGTGATCCGCCTGGTTGGCGACTGCGATGCTGGCAAATAATGTGACGGTCCATTGAGCCAACAGAACCCAGAAGATCCGGGCATCGGCCTGTTCGCGCAAGGCCCGCATGCCGCTTTGGAATCGGTGAGACGCCGGTGCTGTCGGCGATAGTGACTGCATGGTTTCGCTCTCGGATGTGAGGTCCCACTGGGATAGTCCAGTGGGCGGCGCAAATCGAAGTGATTACTCTCGATCGTCCGCCAGAAACATAGCACTCAGTTATCGTCAACGCCGGAACAAGAATGTCGCGAAATCACCCACATGGAGGGCAATTATTTCGGTTGCAACGATTGTGCGACCTCAGTGTGGTAAACCGTTGATCTACCTTCACTGTAGGGGGATCGGCCATTGCATCCCGCAGGTGATTCCGCCGTCGACGTAAATGACCTGTCCGGTCATGTAGCTCGAGGCGTCGCTTGCTAAAAAAATGGCCGCGCCAAGCATATCTTCGGGCTTTCCTAACCTTCGGAGCGGAGTATTCGCTTGCCCCCAGGCCTGCATGGTTGGGTCGGACCACAGCTTGTTTGTCAGGTCAGTCAGAATGAACCCGGGGGCAATTGCGTTGACGCGAATTCCGTGATCACCCCACTCCGATCCCATACCACGAGTCATCATTCCCAGGCCCGCCTTGCTCATCGCGTAGGGCAGCACCCCCTTCAGGGGAGCGAACGTATTCAGCGAGTCAATGTTGACGATCGTGCCGCCAGTTCCCTGAGAAATCATCTGCCGACCGACCGCTTGCGCGACCAGGAAAGCTCCTTTTACGTTGATGTTCGTAATGTAGTCGTATTCCTCGACCGTGTACTCTTCAACTCGCTTGCGAATGTTGACGCCCGCGACGTTGAGCAACGAATCGATTCGTCCGGCTTTGGCCACGACCGCTTCGATCATCGAGGGGACTGTCTCTGGTTTGGAGACGTCGCACTCGACGAATTCGACAGGATGCTGGCCCGAAGAAATCTCGATAGCGGTTGCTTCCAAAGAGGCGGCATCACGACCCGTGATCACCACACGCGCCCCGCGTTTGGCGAAGCCCTCGGCCAGGGCTCGCCCAATACCGCGGCTGCCGCCTGAGACCAATACAACCTTGTCGCTCACAGAAAACAGTTGGTCGGACACTATATCCCTTTCAAGTGGGAGATTGTTCATTGTAGACGTAGGGCGCACGGTCTTCGGAACGTGGCCATGATTTCGTAATTCATCTTGAGTCACGTAGGCGGCGTGTTCCGAAGACTGCACACACCCTACTGGCTGCGCGTGAATCGTAAAAGTCCCGACTTCCTCGACTTCATCGCGACATCCGATAAGATCCTGACACAATCGCGGATGTCTGTTTCCAGGAATTGATCCGTTCATGTCTCTGCAGATCCTGATCGTTGGGCAGACGAATCGCGCCGAGGTGCAATCGTTGATGGAGTGGATTCCGGCGACGCTCCACGGCGCACGACTGACACAGCATCTCGGCATGGAACAGGCGGTTGTCGAACTGGCCCAGACGCAGCAGATCGCTGACCTGATTGTCGTGATTCAAAGTCATCTCGACGAGTACCGCCAGCGTGATCTGGATGAACTCGGTCGTCTCGCCCCGCTGGCTCGATGGGTTGTCTGCAGCGGCGCGTGGTGCGAATCGGAAGGGCGAACTCGCAACCTTTGGCCTTTGGCTGTGCGGGTGCCGCTACGATCTGCCCCGCTCCGCCTACTTGATGAATGGCGAATGCTGTGTGGTGAGAATGTGAAGCCGCTGCCGTTGTCGGGGTCGCGCGAGGAAGCGTTTGACGCCGATCACGGCCCGCTACGTAAAGCAGCGGTCTCGATTTCAGTGCTGGTCGATTCTCCTGACGCCGAGTACGCCCGGTATCTCCGCGAACTGTTGGTGGAGAGCGGTCACGAGGTCGCTGCCAGCGCTACAAGCGGCGATCCGTCGCCGCAGGTCATTTTATGTGATCTCGATCCGTGGGGGCCAGCGCGTCAACAACGTGCGGAACATCTTCAACTACGATATCCGCACGCGCAGCTCGTGGGCTTGATGAGCAGGCCCGAGGTCGAAGTTGTCGATGAATATCCGGTGATCCCCAAGCTAGGGAGTCAGCAGCAAATCCTGGATGCGATTCTCCAGGCGGTTGCTGACTGACTTCCGTAGGCGGGACTTCGGTCAGACCGTTGGGTTCGTTGGCTCGACGACTTCCGGATTGCGCAGGACGCTGTGCTGGTGTCCATAGCAGAAGTAAATCACCAGCCCCAATGCCATCCAAAGTATGAGTCGCACCCAGTTCGCTGCGGGAAGTGAAAACATCAGCACCGAGCAGCAAATGATTCCGAGAATGGGCACCAGCGGTACCAGCGGGCAGCGGAACGGTCGTGGCGCGTCAGGGTTGGTCCTACGCATGATCAAGACCGCCGCGCACACGATGACGAACGCGAACAGCGTTCCGATGTTCGTTAAGTGCAACAGGGCATCAATCGGCAGGAACCCTGCCAGCAGTGCGACGAATAAGCCAATGGCCATCGTGCTTTTCCACGGTGTCCGATACTTCGGATGAATGTCCGCGAAAAATGACTTCGGAACCAAGCCATCCCGGGCCATCGCCAGGAAGACGCGCGGGGCACTCAGCATCATCACCAGCAGGACTGATGTCATTCCGGCCACCCCGGCGGACGCGATAATGGCCTCGGCCCAAGGAAGGTGAACGTGATGAAAGGCCATCGAGACACCCGCGTTGACATCGATTTGGTCGTACTTGACCATCCCGGTCAGCACGGCGACGACCATAACGTACAGGACTGTGCAAAGGACCAGCGACGCAATGATTCCAATTGGAACGTCGCGTTGCGGATTTTTGGCTTCTTCGGCGTGTGTTGAGACCGAATCAAATCCGATATAAGCGAAAAAGATAATCGCGGACCCCGCCAGCATTCCTAGCGGCTCATGGCTTTTCTCGTCCATTTGGCCAGCGACGTGGAATCCCATCACATTCAGGCCGGTCCAGCCATAGGGGGCAAAAGGGATCCAGTTGGACGGTTGAATGTAGAACGCGCCCACCAGAATGACAAAGACCACGGCGGCGACTTTGATGAAGACCATCGCCGCGTTGAAGCCGGCACTTTCTGAGATCCCTTTGACCAGGATGGCTGTCATGATGGCGACGATGATCACTGCTGGCAGATTGAAGAGTGATCCCGTCGCGATGTATTCGCCGTTCTGGTAGACGACGGTGGCTCGATTGCATATATCCGGGATGTGCCAGCCGACTTTTTTCAGCACTTCCTGAAAATAACTGGACCAGCCGTTCGCAACCGTGGCCGCCCCGACGGCGTATTCCAGGATCAAGTCCCAACCGATGATCCAGGCGAAGAGCTCGCCCATCGTGACGTAAGCGTACGTGTAAGCGCTGCCTGCGACCGGCGCCATCGATGCAAATTCGGCATAGCACAAGGCGGCAAAGATACAGGTGATTCCCGCGACGACGTATGAGATCATGAGCGCTGGGCCGGCCACATCGTGTGCCGCCTTCCCCGTCGCCACGAAGATCCCCGATCCGATGACGGCACCGACGCCCAATGCCGTCAGGTTCACCGGCCCCAGTGTACGGCGCAGGCGCTGATCACCTTCCATCTCTTTCAACAGCACGTCCAGCCGTTTACTCGCGAATAACTGGCGAAAATTCATCAATAGCCCTTCATCATGCAGGGATCTGGGAAAATCTCGGAATCGAGACGCTTAAGATAAACAAAGCCTCCGAAAATCACAGCTATAGCCGCGGAAATAGGACTTCGCTTTACCGCAGGGGCGAGAAATTGGGCCTGTCTCGGAGCCTCGCGAACAGGGGCGGAACGGTAATGTTCGGGATTGGGAGGGCGAGGCTCCTGCCGAGCCGCGCCCGTCGATGAAATCACAATCACATGCGCGGCTCGGCAGGAGCCTCGCCCTCCCAAAATACAGAATCGCGCGGTCGTCTAGCGAATTCCTGATTGTCGGCAGACGGCGATAGTCGCCTCGATTCGTGCTGCTAGCTGTTGCCAGCGTTCGGGGGACCATGCGAGCGTAACTCGGCGAACGGTCGGCCGGAACGTGATGAGTGACAATTCGCGGGGTGGCTTTCCAAACCACTGCGACACCGCATGGGCGTAGATACCGAGTTGCAGTTCGTAGGGAGCCAGCAATTGTTCGTCTGTGGCGTGAGACGGAAAGTCGTTCGTTTTGTAGTCCAATACATGCCAGCCGCCGTCGCGATCTTCGTAGAGGAGATCGATGACTCCCCGAATCAGCGTGGGGCGACCGGTCGCGGTCGAGGCTGGCCAGCTCATCGCGAATTCCACTTCGCGATGAATGTTCGTCGATTCGGCCAAGTCATTCGGCACGGACGAGGCCATCAGTTGCGACAACATCAATTTGGCGGCCGCGGCGGTCTCGTCGTCGATCTTCTCACGCGCGCGATTAACTTCGTGTTCAAGGGCTTCAGTCCACGCGATCGGTTGTTCGAACGTGACGCGTTCCAGCACCGCGTGGACCAGCGATCCGAGTGCCGTGGCTTGATCGGGATCAAGGGGAGCTTCAATCAGGTCTCTCTCGCGGTCGTGTCGAACATGCGCGATCCCGCGCAGATCGGCGTCGATGGTTTCCAGTCGAGAAACGCTGAGTGGCGGCAATTCGTCCGTGTCTCGTTCGATGGGAACCGCCAGTTCGGGGATCGAAGATGGTTCGGCGTTGCGCAGGAATTCGGCGAGCTGGTTGATGGGAACCAGGCGTTCGGAAGTGGAGGCGGTTCTGGCAACACGTGGCGGCTGATGGTGCGGCAGGATGTCCGGAATCGTTTCGCGTCCGGCGGTGGAAGCGCTGGATGCGCCGAGCAGCGGGTCGGTCTGCGGCAAGCCCGTGCTGGTATCGAATCGCCGTTCGACCAGTTCGTACCACGCTGAATGCTTTTTGATGGTCGTATCGATCCCGGCGGACAGGATCAAATAATCTGCGGCGCGAGTGCAGGCGACGTAAAACAGCCGAATGGTTTCCTGGGCGTCCGCGTCGCGTTCCAGCAGAGTGAACATCCGCAGTCCGAGATTTTCGTGAGACTGTCCGAACGTGTCTGGCAATTTCACGAGGGCCCCGAAATCGGGATGCAGCACGGCAGAACGACCACGAGGCGGCCCCTTGCGATCGATGTCAGCCACGACCACGATCGGGAATTCCAGTCCCTTCGACTGGTGAATCGACATCAACCGGATGACTTCGCCCGTTTCCGGCAGCGTCGTCGCGAATTCTTCGTCAGTCTCTTCGAGCACCGATGTTTGCAGGCGTTCGACGAAATCCTTCAACGTAAAGAGTTCGGCGCGATCGAACTCTTGCGCCATGTCCATCAGTTTTCGCAGGTTGGCAACCTTCCGCGAACCAAGATGCTCTGTGAGCAAAGAGGCATCGTATCCGGTGATGGCGACGGCCTGCGCGAGTAACTTAGAAAGCGGCAGATGATCCTTCTGGGCTCTCAATTCCATCAAGACGCGATTCGCAAACGCGATTCGTCGTCGCTGTTCGTCCGGCAGCGAAGTGGGTGCCTCAAGCTGCAGATTGTCATGCAGAGTGCGCCGCTCGAAGGGGCTGGGGCGGACTTCATCGGCCACGGAGATGAGCGCCAGCGCCTGAATCGAGTCATCGCTGAGATTGAAGAATGGTGAACGAAGGACGCCGACCAATCCGATCAAATCATCGGGGTCATCCAGGTAGCGGCACAGGTTGAGGATGTCGAAGACTTCCTGCTGGGCGAAGAACGCCTTGCCGCCGACGAGGTAGTAGTCCAAGCCATAACGACGCAGCGCGTTTTCATATTCGTGGACGTTGGATAACGCGCGGAACAGGATCACGATGTCGCCCAGCTTGGGTCGACGGAGTATTGGCTTGCCCTCCAAATCCTTATCACGGATTCGCGGGGTGGCGTCGGCCAAGAGTTCGGCACATCGGCGGGCGATCCAATCGGCTTCACGGATGCGGAGGTCTGATGCACTCGGCTGCTGGGAACCTGATTCGTCAGCGGAGGGAATTTCTTCGGCGTCGAACGTGGCGAACAGGAATTCGATGGCCGGAATCGGTGATCGCTGCACGTCATCGAAGGGAGTCAGCGCTTCGTACTGATCGCCCATTCCTGCGGAAAACAGGTGATTGACGAAATGGAGCACGGCTGGCTGACTGCGGAAATTGACACTGAGCGGCAGTCGGCCCTCTGCCGGGATCTCTTTGCGGACGCGATCGAAGACGCCGGGGTCGGCTCGACGAAAGCGATAGATCGACTGCTTAGCGTCGCCGACCAGGAATAGCCGACCTTGCGTCAATGCTTCTGCGCAAAGCATGCGCACGACATCGGCCTGAATCGGATCGGTGTCCTGAAATTCGTCGACCATCAACAATCGAATCCCCGAGGCCACGCGTTCTCGAACTTCGGCGCGATCGCGTAAGAGGTTTCGCGCCCGCAGCAGCAGGTCGTCGAAGTCGAGCAGTCCCTGGGCCTGCTTCGCGGATTCGTAGGCGTCGGACGTGATCTTGGCCAACCGGATGGCTCGTACTGACAATTCAGCCGCGAGCATCAGGTCGTCGTCGTTGATCTCCATCTCTTGGACCGCGTCGCGAGATTTCTCGCGAACGGAAGTCAACAGATTCTTGGCGGCTTCGTAGATCTCTGTGGTGGGCCAGGAATCACTGCGTCCGCCACCTTGGACTCGCGCGTTTTCCGCAATGGTCTGCAGGGCTTCCAATGGGTTCGGCCATTCCCGAGACGGCTGCAGCCACCCTAATAGTGCCGCCCGGCGTTCTAGCATTGTGGGGTGGGTAGGCAGATTTTCACTCAATAATTCGAAGAGATTCAGCGTGGCGGGTGCTTGACGAAAATCGGCAATCAGTTTTGGGATAAACTCGTTCTGCCAGCGCGTGCGCCAGTCGGCTGCGAGCGTCTCGGGAGTCTGATTGACGAAGTCTTCGAACGTAATTTGAAACCGCTGACCGACGAGCGCCCGCATCAGTTCGCGGGTTCGCTCCAGGCCGAACTGCAACACGAACTCGATGGCATCTTCGTCGTTCTGTTCGAGCAATCCGTGAACTGTTTCTTTGGCGGTGTTGCGTAGCAGCGTGTCGGCCAGTGAAGGCTGGAGGACAGTAAATCGCGGATCGAGCCCCGCATCGACGGCTTGTGACCGCAGCAGGCCCGTACAGAACGAGTGGATCGTGCTGATGCGTGCCGAATCGAGGCCTCGCAGGACACCCAGCCAATGTTCCACGACATCGGTTTCGCACTGCTGCAATCGCTGCTGACAGGCCGAGCGGATGCGGTCTCGCATTTCTCGGGAGGCGCGATCCGTAAATGTGATGGCCACCATGGACCTGAGGTTGGTGGTGACTGTTCCCGGTTCCAACCCGTTGAGAAATCGCTGAGTCAGCACAAACGTCTTGCCGCAGCCGGCCCCGGCGGAAAGGGCGATCGACACGCCGCGGGTCTGGATGGCCGCAGCCTGCTGATCGGTATATTTGGGCCGGGCTGGTGGGGTCATCTTGAGTACGAAACCTGACGCAATTGAGGGCCGGTCGAAGCGACGGAACTGATTGGCGGCTTGCGAGTTTCGTCAAAATCGCAGGCCGATCCGTCGCCGTCTAAGGGGACCACGGTCTGAGCAACAACGAACAACACGGAGAGTATCAGGTTGGAAACGCTGTCGACAGCGAGCCCCTCTTGTCGACATCGGCAATTTCTGCGACAAGAGGGGCTGGAACAAAGAGCAACCGTAACCCACGGCTGCTACTCGGGAAAGGATTCCTGGCCAGTGCTCGATTTTGCTCAGTCGCACAGTGATGCTCCGGACGATCTTGTCCGCCGCGTGATCGGACTTCGACTTTGCCGTCTGGCCGACTTTCGGCGAGCGAAGATCTCGGTGCGCCGACTGTCTCGCGACCTGCCGCCGTTCGATTCGGTCTGGATTGACGCGTTGGTGCAGCTTCGCAAGTTAACGCCATTTCAGGCCCGTATGCTTGAGTATGGGACTGAGGAACAGCTTCTGATCGGCGACTACGTAGTGGTGGATCGTTGGGGACAGGGGCCGCACGGGACCACGCTGATTGCGAAGTCGCCACAGCAACGCGAGACAGTCGCGTTGAAGCGGATTTTAGTCGCCGCCGAAGTGCTGCCCGACTGCCGTCAGCGGTTGGGGCAACTGATTGAGCGTTCGCGAACGTGGTCGCATCCGAATCTGGTCGTTCCGAATCAACTGTTAGTTCAGCCGGATGGCGAGTTGGTGACGGTCAGCCGACAGGTTTCAGGTCTGACACTGGCCGAATTACTGATTCGTCGCGGCCGATTCCCCGCACCCGTGGTGCTGGAGATTGCCCGACAACTGGCGGGTGGATTGGCATCGCTGCATGCTCAAGGACTGACACACGGCGATCTGATGCTGTCGAATGTTCGGTTGACGACTTCTGGGATGGCGATTCTGGTCGATGGAGGGATTCGACCGGCGCTGTATCCGGAGCTGACAATTCACGAAGAACTCGCTCTGGACGCTTACGACGGTGTCGCTCCCGAATTGATCGGGACGGGCCGGCACCCGAATGCCAGTTCCGAGATTTACGCCCTGGGGTGCCTGTTGTGGCAATTGCTGACCGGTCGGCCGCCCTACCCCACCGCCGATGCATTGATGAAACTGGCCGCCCATCAGACGCAGCGGATTGCCGACGTTCGGTCGCTGGCGCCGGATACGCCTGCTGCACTCGCGGAAACAATTGCCGCGATGACATCGCCCGAGATCAACGAGCGGCCCAAATCGGTAGACGAGTTATTGCATCGCTGGGGCCGAGCGGGAATATCGTCGCGATCGAGGTTGAAGCGTTATCGCAAGCATTTTGACGGCGCGGTGCCGCATTTTATGCATCACAGCCCACCGGTGGTGGATCGTCGCTGGCCGTGGATGGCGGCATCGCTGTTTGTCGCTGCCGGGATGGCTTTGACTTTTGCCGACAAAGGTTTGAGAAGCGAATTTCTGGCGATCACGCGACGCGTTTCGGAAACGATTCAGACATCGCTCGCGACGAATCCTGAGCGAGCAGACGCTCCCTCGCAGTCGGGACAAGAGCTCGTTCGCACGAATGGGCTGTTGCCGTTACCTGCTCCGGTGGGTGGCGAAATCGTTCTTGATCAGGCTGGCCCCTACGAGGCGGCGCGGATTGTGGTCGATGGAAATCTGACGATTCGCGGTGCGCCTGGAATCACGCCGGTGATCCAAGTCAAAACGGAGTCGCTGTGGCTGGCCGGGACGAATGTTAAGCTCCAGAATGTCGTGATTGTGTGCGACTACTCGGCGAAATCTGGTCTGAAGGCGGCAGTGCTCGTTAAGTCGAAAGAGTTGGAGATCAAAGGGTGTCTCTTTAAGCAGGCCTCTGACGATGCGGCCTCGACTCAGGTGGAGATGAACCGACAATCGACTGCAGTCGGCTGGGGACCGCTGGACGCCGCAGAGAGCGATCAGTGGCGAGTTGCTTTGAGCGATTGTGTGTTTCAAACCAATGGTGCTGCTTTGTGGTCGGCAGAAATGCCGCATCAGTTCACGATGCATAACTGTTTGAAGGCGGGGGCCGGTCCCTGCGTGGCGGTTTCACCGAGGGCCTCGCTGCATCAGAGTCAGTGGGAACTGCACGACGTCACACTACGAGAATCCGGCCCATTGCTGCGACTGGCGGGGAACTACGCCGAAAAGTCGATGGCACCGACAATTGAGATGACTGCCAACGACTGCGTCTTTGCCAGTGGTCCGTCGATGAGCCTGATCGAACTGCAGACTGCTGCCGTCAGGGAGAATGCTGCCAAGGTCGTATCCTTCCGTGGCACGGGGTGTGTCATCGCTCCTGGAGTCAATTTGCTGGCAGCGTCTGCTTCACCGACCTCGCAGGCTCAGTCCATCGCCGATGCGGACGAGCAATTCGAAGGGATCGTGGTCAGTGAGCTGATTTTCGCAGGAGCCATCAAAGGTCCGATTGGTCAATCTCGGCTTGAGAATCTGACCGCTCCTCGATCATCGGCACAGAAGAGGCCGGGGGTCGATGTCAGTCAACTGCCGACCGAGACCCCGCGGTGACGTGCCATGAGTGATTACTCTTCCGTGTACTCTTCAGCCTCAGGATCGGACGCTTTCAGAAGTTCTTCTTCGATGCGATTTGGGTCGAGCGGTTCGACGATCGCGTAGCGGCCATCATTCCAGCGGAAGAAATCAATGGTCCTGCATCGTTCGCTGCAGAACGGAAGCGTTTTCGAGGCTTGAACGGGCTTATGACAAATCGGACAAGTGACTGGACGAACCATCAAGTTCTCCTCGCAGCACAAAGTGAAAATGGAACCAGAGGATTATAGGGGACGAACCGGTATGCGTCTCTGGTCAACCTTTTCTCCGCAAGACATACAACCGCGAGGTTACTTGGCGGAGAGATCGATTCCCATTTCCTGAAAGAGAAACTTCATGTCGTCCCAGACATCTTTCTTCGCCGCGGGGTTCCGCAGCAGGTAGGACGGGTGATAGGTGCAGACGACTTTCGCTCGGCCGTATTCGAAGAACTTGCCTCGCATCTTGCCGATCGGAAGTTCCGACGCGAGCAGGTTTTTGGCCGCCGTCGATCCCCAGCAGACGATGTATTCGGGGTTCACGATCGCAATTTGGCCATCCAGGTATTCGCGACAGTTATGCGCTTCTTCGGGGGATGGCAGACGGTTGCCTGGTGGGCGACAACGCAGCACATTGCAGATGTAGATGTCTTCGCGTTTCATGCGACAGGCTTTGATGATGTCGTTCAGCAATTGACCGGCTCGACCCACGAACGGTTCGCCCTGCTTGTCCTCGTCGGCACCGGGAGCTTCGCCAATGAACATGATCCTCGCTTCGGGATTGCCAACCCCGAAGACAGTTTGCGTCCGGGTTTCGGCCAGCTCCTGGCAGCGGGTGCATCCCTTAACTTGATCGCAGAGGACCTTCAGTCGCGACACCCGTTCGGCCAGCGGCAAGTTCAGAGGTAGGAACGGAGTTGACACAGAGGCAACAGCAGCCACAGGTGCGGCTTTTTTCGGGGGCATGTCAGGAACCTGAGGTTGGGGATTCGCGTGGGCAGGCGGATGCGCATCGATCGGACGAACTGGCTTGCTGAGTGGGGCGACCGAAACGGGTGGCGTGGCGACTTGCGGGACAGGCTCGGGCGCGATCGGAACGATCCGTTTCCAATGAGTCAGCCCCGCGCGCTGGAAGTCCTCCAGTCGCTGTACGACCGCACGCTGGATGGCGGCCAATTCAGTGTCGTCCATGAGTCGTGCGGGGTCCGATCAACAGAAAAGGATGCATTGTTTGGCGAAAGAGATACGGAGCCTCCGCATCGTCTCCGGTAGTCTGCCATCCCACTCGCTGATCCGCCAGTCTGTGACGACCGCCTCAATCGGGCGGGAGGGCGCCGTTTGCGTTGGCCGGGCCGTTTCAGCCGTCGTAGCCGACGCGCATGAGATACAGGCCCTGTGCAGGTGCTGTTTCGCCCGCGTGCGTGCGATTCCCAGCGTCAAGAATTCGCTGCATGTCCCGCGGAGACCACCGACCGCGTCCCACATGAATCAGCGTTCCAGCGATGGCTCGGACCATGTTGTACAGGAACCCATCCGCTTCAATGTCGAAGCAGAGGAAATCCGCGTCCATCCCTTCAGAAGTCGGGAAGTGATGCAGTCCCGGTGACGAATCCGATTTGGAAGGGGCATGCCAGGCGGGCCAGCCCGTCGTTCGAGTGACACTCGCATGAAAAATCGTGCGAACACTCGAAGAGCGATTGGGCCATTGAGATTCGAAGCAACGAAAGTCGTGTGTGCCCACGAGGTGTTGTACCGCCGCGTGCATCGCTTGCTCGTCGAGGCGCGTTCGTTGCCACAAGGCATAGTGGCGCAGGAACGGAACACGAATTGGATTGTTATGGATGATGTAGCGATACCACTTCCGTTTGGCATCGTAGCGGGCGTTGAACCCGGGACGCACTTCTTCGACGGCACAGACCACGACGTCGTCGGGCAGATGGATTGGCAGGCCATGCAAGAAGCCGCGACAAGGGGCAGTGGATCGCGTGGTCAAGCTGATTACCTGCCCCACGGCATGGACACCCGCGTCTGTTCGCCCAGATGCCACCACGCGAGTCCGCTCGCCTGTGAAGTCGAGCAGCCCCTGTTCGACGACGGCCTGCAATGTCACGCCATTGGGCTGGACTTGCCAGCCGAAATAGTTGGTGCCGTCGTAGGCCAGCGTCAGCTTGAGGGTCCGTTCGCCGCTGGCAGCGACTGGTTCTGAATCGGTCACAGGGGCTTCGTCACTCACTTTGCCTGTAACCGATCGCGCCACGCCGTGACTTGTTCGGCAACGGCCTTGCGTCCGCCACTGCCAAAGCTGCTGAGTCGCTCGACGACGTTTTTGACACCCAGCGAATTATTCACATCGGCACCGATCTTGTCGCACGCTTGTTGCAACTCAGCCAGCGTCAGATCGGCCAGTTTGATGCGGCGCGATTCACAGTCTCGCACAAGTTTGCCGACGACTTCGTGGCCCGTTCGCATGGGGACGCCCTTGCTGATCAGGTATTCCATCAATGTCGTGGCGTCGAGGAAGCCTTCTTCCAGTCGAGCGTTAATCGTCTCGACCTGCAATTTTGCATGACGCACAATGCTGGGAGCCAAGTCTACGCAGGCGCGAACGGTGTCGAAGGCATCGAAGAAGGCGAGCTTGTCTTCCTGCAGATCGCGGTTGTAAGCCAGCGGCAGTCCCTTGATGAGCGTCAGAATCTGCTGTACATCAGCAATCACGCGAGCCGACTTGCCGCGCATCAATTCCAGCACGTCGGGGTTCCGCTTCTGCGGCATGATCGACGAACCAGTGGTATAGGCGTCGGGTAGCTTCAGAAAGCCGAATTCCGTCGTACACCACAAGATCCATTCTTCGGCCCAGCCGCTGAGATGAACCGAGATCAGTGACAGCACAAAAATTGATTCGGCCAGGAAGTCGCGATCGCTGGAAACGTCGAGGCTGTTGGCGGCGACGTCGGCGAATCCGAGCAGTCGCGCCGATTCGTGGCGATCGATCGGCAGTGACGATCCCGCGAGGGCCGCGGCCCCCAGCGGGAGAATATTGACGCGTTTCAAGCAATCCGCCAGTCGCTCGCGATCGCGCTGCAGTTTCTCGCAGTAAGCCAGCCAGTAGTGGGAGGCCATCACGGGTTGAGCCCGCTGCAGATGCGTATAGCCGGGCAGGACAACATCGGCGTCTGCTTCACAGCGATCGACGAAAGCTTGCTGCAGTTCGATCAGCAGCGTATCCAACTCGGTCAGGCAGTCGCGGACATACAACTTTAGATCCGTGGCGACCTGATCGTTTCGACTGCGGCCCGTATGCAGCTTACGTCCCACGTCGCCGATCCGCGCGATCAGAGCGGACTCGATATGCATGTGGATGTCTTCGAGTTCCGTCTTCCAGACCATCTCGCCGCGCGCGATTTCCTGGCCGATGACATCCAGCGTCTCGACAATCTGGCGGCATTCGTCTGCGGTGAGCAATCCAACTTTCGCCAGCATGCGGGCGTGGGCCTGAGAACCTCGGATATCAACGGCCGCCAGACGACTGTCAAAGCTGATCGATTCGGTGAAGAATTCGACGCGTGGATCTGTCTTCTGATCAAACGCTCCGCCCCAGGCTTTCGCAGACACTCGACTTCTCCCGAACTTGTAGATCCCTGAATTGTGGCCAATTCCTCGGCACCGGCGGACGCACTTTTACCAGATTTCGACCTGATTCGGTACGAACCCGCCTAGCGGCCCTTCTTTCCGACGGCGCCAGTAGGCCGAAGGTTCGCCACCAGCCCCTACAATCGTTAACTCCGGCCGAAATTGGGTCTATTAATCCAATTCGCCATTTGACAACGGTCTATTCGTCAATTTAGCGTGGGAATCAAAGGACGACCCGAACCGCGACGGAGCGGCGGACCTGATCGAAGTCGAGATTGAAGGAACAGCGTCATGTACGAACGGATGAAGACTTGGGGAATAGCGGCGGGGTTGATGTGTGCGACGGCAGCGAGCAGTTTCGCGACCGAGCCGATCGTGCAGGATTTTGACGGCTGGAAAATCACGATCCGTCCGGGAGCTTCCAGTCAGCCGGACGTTCCATCAGCAGTTCGTACGGCAGTCCCCACTGCAAAAAGCCAAACGGGAAAGATTCAGCTCGTTTCCCTGCGACAGGACGTACCTGCGCTATCGCCGCAACCAAGCGGTCCCGTTCCTGAATCCTTGGCGAAACAGCCGGTGATGGACGACTTGCCGATCATCACTCCAGGCGAATCCAGCTACTGCTGCGAGCCCAAGACGATCGTCAATCCCCCTGAAGGAAGCGTCGATCCGCGCTACCTGTCGCAAATGTACTCGGAGATCTACAAGTCCATCCCGTTCATCCGAGCGGAATATGATGCGAATCCCAGTTACATCAATGACAATGCCGTCGAATTCCTGTTCGGGAAGATGCGTCAGACGATCATCCAACGAACGACCAACGTCAATCAGGGTTACGGAGGTGGATACGGCGGTTACGGAGTGCCGTGGGCTTACGGCGGGCCTGGTTTCGGTTTCGGCGGGTATGGGGGATATTCCTATCCGCTGCAACTGGTTGTGCCAGGAACAGGATTGCGAGTTCATCGCTTGAACTAAGCGATCGAGAATGGCGATTGTTGACGAGATTCGATTCGGGTGCCACGGTTTTGGAGTCTTCGGCAAGACCGTGCTGGCCTGGATTCAACGCCAAAAATAGAGCCTTCCCCATTGAGGATGATTGGCAAGAGTTCAAATCAACCAAGAGAAGACACGGACTCCAAAACCGTGGCACCCTTTGTCAGACTCAGCTTCTCCCCGAAGTGACGACAAAAAGCCTCGTCGACGGACGCGAGTCACCGCGCCGTGACTATGCCCTTCATGGAATCCAGCTTTCGGGTCGCTTGGACCTTCACCAAGCCTTCGCCCTTGGTGGCCGCGAGTTGGTAGTAGATCTTCGCGACGCCGGCTCGGCCGTCTTTTTCGGCGGCAATGGCCTTTTCGAGGTATTGAGCGGCGGACAGTTGCTGGCTCGAACTCGTCGCGATTTCGGTTGGACGCGTTGCCGGCGGGATTTCGTTGCGGCCGACATTAGCCTCCCGCAATGGCCCTGGCATCGCTTGCTCATTCTTGGGGGCGACAATCCGTCCCTGCACTGTTTTCAACTGGCCCGTTGCGACTCTTGATGCCAACGGCCCGATCGCGGGAACATTGGCGAAGCCCCCGCCGACGACAGGGACGACTCCCGTCACGAACGGTCGTTCACTACCAATGAACAGGTAACCGGGATAGCCGTTTGTGGTGGTCAGCATTGGGGTCACGGTGGTGCTGTTCAACGAGGCACCTTGGCCGAATCCAAAGTCGAATGCAGTGTTATTGACGCCGAAGCCGCCGGACAATCCGGCGTTGGGTTGATAGCCGCCAAACGGTGGAGTTCCGCCGCCGCCATTAAAGTTCATGAAGTAATGCGGATTGTGGACGCTCCAGCCGACATGCGAATACTCGTAAAACGACGACGTATTGCTGTGAAGGGGAGATTGCGTCGTCACCATTTGGGCGGACAGCAATGCCGGCAGACCCAGCAGAGACGCGAAGAACGACAGGCAAGATTTGACGCGAGGCATAGTGGACGACCGCCAATTCACGATTCGTGACACATGAACCGAATCACTGTAGCGACCCCGAATCGGGATTTCGAGAAGAAAATGCGGCGTTCTATTTCGCAGGCTTTTTGAAGACCGGGACCAGTTCAATCGTCACTTTGGTTCCGACCGGCGGGATTCGCTCGGTGTAGGCTTCGAACATCAAGCCATCGTTGGTCGCACTGCTCTCGATCGAGAGATCGACCGTGGCTGTGGCAAAGTTGGCGATACAGATTAGATCGCCACCCTCGGCCAGATAGTATTTCTCGCCGGTAGCGGTGTCCGTGTTGAAGCCACTGCCTGCGAAGACCCATTGAGCCTCCATCTGGCGGACTTGAGATTCATCGAACATCGATTTGATCCCCGCGCGGAATGCGGTATCGGTCGACAACTTCTGCAGGCTGTCGCGTTGAGCCTCAGTCATGGGACCGTACCACAGCAGTTCTTTATTGCGGTCGTCCCACTTCAAATCGCTGTCGACGGGCAATTTCAGATTCTTGGGAAAGGCTTCGAGTTTGGCGAGGAAATAGCGACGGGTCGCATGCCGGACCCATGTTTGAGCGGGATCGCGATGCAATTTACCGCTCGCATCGGTCCAGGTCAGGAAGATGTTCAGCGGCTGTCCGGTTGCCCCTTTGTATTCAGGGACAAACTTTGCGGGACTGCCCGGTTCAGCTCCGATGGAAATCAGGCCGGCATGGATTAATTGTGCTTTCGATTCGACCGACAGGATCGATTCGTGTTCCTTCGTCTGCTTGATGCAGGCGAGCATCTCCAGCAGCCCTTCGCGCAGCACAACTTCAGACTTCAGCAGCAGTCGCTTCCCCTTCAGGTCGACCAGTACTGTTCCCGCCTTATTGAGCGGAGTCAGATCGCCGGCTTCTTTCGCGGCGGCCGGCTTCTCGTCGGCTGCGAGCGCCGGAAATGTCGCAAATGTGACAGTCAGTGTCGCGCAAATCGCCACCAGGATGGCTGGGAACCGCATCGGAAACTCCGTTCATTGAAGACTTCGGCGATGTCAGCCGAGGGATCGCTCAAGATCAGAAAACCTGGGAACAGCTTAGCAAACACTGTTCCAAGGCTCAATTTGCGCACTCTCTTTGGATCGCTCCGGCTCGACGGAGCTTTGGCTTCAGTGATTCGAGAGCCAGAACGCAGAGAGAATAAAGCCTAGCGTGAGGTGGCCCATCCTTGGGCTCGCAGGTCTGCTCATGCGGTCGGCTCCTCTTTGAACTGAAGCCAAAGCGGTGTCCAGCCACCGCACTCCAAGGTTTGAGCGTCGACTCCGAAGCCTTTCACTTCGCCTTGTCCGTACTTGGCTGTAACAACTTGAGTTCGCCCAGCCATGCCAACGATTGTTCCTGCCAGGCATCCCACATCGGGCCTTGATACCCATTCAGACCGTGGCCACCCGAGGGGAGTTCCAGATACTTGCTGGGGACTTTATGGGCCTGGAGAGCGGCGTAGAACATCTGAGCATTCTCGGGAACGACAACCGTATCGTCTTTCGCGTGGGCGAGGAACGTCGGCGGGGTCTTGTCCGTGACTTGCTTCTCATTGGAGAACAGGTCGACGAGTTCTTTGGAGGGATTCGCGCCGAGCAGATTGTTCTTGGAGCCTTGATGCGTCTTGTCGCCCATCGAAATGACCGGATAGATCAGGATCGCAAAGTCGGGTCGACTGCTGACTCGCGCGATTGGATCGGTGGATTTCGGATCGCCTTCGTCGAAGTGGGTGTCTGCGGTTGAGGCCAGATGCCCTCCGGCAGAAAAGCCCATGATGCCGATTCGAGCAGGATCGACTCCCCATTCGGTTGCTCGGGCTCGAACTGTCCGAATGGCTCGTTGAGCATCGAGCAACGGGACGTAGGTCCGTCCGGCAGGCAACCGGTATTCGAGCACGACACCGGTAATGCCGTGCTTGTTCAACCAGGCGGCAATTCCATGCCCTTCACCCCCCGTGACCAATCCGCCGTAGCCGCCTCCGGGGCAAATGACGATCGCCGCGCCGTTTGGCTTCGCGGCACGATGCACGGTGATGAAGACTTCGGCGTCCTGGAACTGACCGTCGCCGATCGGAGCTTTCCCATTCCACAAGCCGACGCGAGCCGGTTTGGCTTCAGGTGCGTCTTGAGCGATGGCATTCCATCCCGATGTCAAAACCAGCGCGACTAGCATCAATCGGACCGAACGAATCATTGTTGTTACTCCGGGTGCGAGCTGACAGATACAGGTTGATCGGGGGACGTAGCAGTTGTAGATGTCCCTGATGGCCGCAAGGTCATCTTTTTTTGGCTAGACGAAGTTGTGGTGATGTCATCTGTGATCGCCGTCTGTTCGATAGGGGACTATGGCTATGTCGGCATTGTCGGCTTCCATTCGTCTTGGCGCAGGTCGTTGTTGCGATAGAGCTCGATCAGACGCTCCAGCATTTCGATGTCACAACGGAACTGCTCGCCACGTTCGGTGTCGGCCATGCGTCGCGGGCGATCCCATTGGCGGATCTTTTCGACGCTGGGGACGATGTCGATTCCTTCGCGAACGGCGGCATCGACCGATTCGAAGTGATGGTGCCGGGCCAGCAAAGTCCGATCGGCTTCCAATACCAGCGTGTAGCCATGATCGCCATACGCTTCGGAGAACGCCCCGTCGATCGTGATTGCTTTGCCACTGCGCTTGAGCGGCGATTCTCCGTCTTCAATCTTCACAGGAACGTGCCCATTGACGATCAAACCGTCCTTGGGATCGACGCCGAATTCCGCCAGGACTTTCTCGCAGAACCAGGGTTCGTGAATCAGTGCGAAGTACGGATCTTTGGTTTCGTGGTGCGGCTTTTTATCTGCAATGAAGTCGCGTTCCAGTGTCGTGATCCGATCTTTGCCGAACAGTGGCGAGCGCGGGCCGCTCCACAAATACCACAGGAAATCCAGGTGTTTTTGCTCGCGTTGCTGCATCGACCAGGCGACGACGCGTTCGATGGCGTCGAACATTGGCTTGCCGCTGAGCCATTCGCCGTCGATCGGCATCGGCAGGAAGTTGCCTTGGTCATCGCACGGGACGCAGCCGTGGAAAATGAGATGGTCATCGCGACGCAGATACATCGCTCCGTTGCCGACGATGTACTTCAGGTGCTCGTGCAGCTTCTGGCTGCTGCGGAACGAATGCCGCAGACGAGACAGACAGAGATCCTCTTGTGGAGTCAACTCGTAAGGGTTCGCAGGATCAATCGTCGGCAAGTAGGTGTCGCGCAGCGGATAGGTGACGCCATCGACGTTGATCGTGCCTCGTTCGTGATCGATGTGATGCAGCAATCGGCGGTGATCGATTCCCCAATCGGGATTGCGGGCAATCATTTGCCCTTCCAGTTTGAACTGGATAATTGCCGCCGCTTTTTGCATGCGGCCGACGATGACATCGGACCGCATGCCGCTCGATTTCGGCAGGAAGTACGCCGCTGGATCGTCGACATAGACGGTCCGAGCCAGATGTTCCAGCGGCGTCAAGGGGATGCTGTAACCTTCGTCGAGCTGGCCCAGTCGGCGATAACGCAAGGAAACTCGCAGGACGTGGAAAATCAGGGCATCGTGACCCAAGCCCGCCCCCAGCCAGGCGATATCATGGTTTCCCCAGATGAATGAGACGTGAGGCTGATCGAGCAGGTAATCGACCACGCGGTCACCGCGCGGGCCTCGGTCCCAACAATCGCCGCCAATGATCAGTTCGTAAATGGCCAGATTTCGGATCAGGCGGCCGGTGATGTGGATCAGATGTAGTGCTCGACCGCGCCGCAGCAGTTCGTCGACGATGGAATCGACGAATTCGCGCCCGCGCTCGTGCGAGGGTTCATGCAGCATTTCGGCGAAGAGGTCGGTGTATTCACGCGGGAACACCTGCATCGCTCGTTTCAAGCTGTATCGCGACGCCAGGACTCGCACGAGTTCAAACTGATGCTTCAGTGTCCGGCGAGCGAAAGTCCGCAGTTCGTCAACATCGGTCATGGTGTTCTGCAGGCGATCGGTCACCTCGGCGGGATAGAAGATCAGAGTCAGAAACTCGGAAAACTCGGCGGGATCCATCTTGTCTTTGAATAGCCGCTCGACCAGGGGTCGCAGAGTCCCCGAGGCATTGTTGATCACGTGTCGCAGCTTTTTGTCTTCGCCGTGAATGTCGCTGATGACGTGGACCGTTCCTTTGGGGAGTGTCAAAACGGCGGACAACCGAGCGATTTCGGCCAGTGCGGAATCGATGTTCGGAAACTGCCTTGCCAACGCCCGCAGCAGCGTCAATTCGTAGCGGGTCGGCTTGTCGTCACGGCTGAAACGGAAATCGCTGAACTCGCGATTTGAGTGCGGCATGCTGGTCGTCTTCCGGAAGTCGAGTCTTTGGCGGTCATCATAGGTCGTCTGGAGGCACAACCTGCGAAAGTTGGACGCCGTTGTCAATGATCTCTGGTAGCGATGCCATCGTTTCGACCGGGCTTCAGGATTCCAGCGAAAGGCGAAATGAAATCAAACTGGCCGTGACGGCACGACGCAGTTTTCCTAGAATCCCACAACTGAAATCACCGCCACGGATTGTGATGACGGCGGTTCAAATTCGGGTACTGCCCGCGGGTCAAACGGAGTGACAGGGATGAAGTTGTCTATTCGTGACGCATGGAGACTGTTTTGCGGACTGACGGCAGGTGCCTTGCTGTCTCCTGCCTTTGGTGCCTACACGGTGAAGGACATGATGGCCTTCACGCCCAAGCAACAGGATGTCGAATACGAAACGCCCAAACCCGAAGAGTATGCCAAGTGCAAGGTCGAGGTTGAGCGTAAAGGGAAAGGCTCGGGCTGGGTCGTGCTGGGGCCTTCCGGTCAGGTTCTGAGGAAGTTCCTCGATACCGACGGCGACAAGAAAATGGATCAGTGGCGGTACTACAACCAGGGGGTTGAGGTCTATCGCGACATTGATACCAACGACAATGACAAGGTCGATCAATCGCGCTGGCTGAACCTGGGCGGTTCACGCTGGGGGATCGATCAGAATGAAGATGGCCGCATCGACGTGTGGAAGGTGCTTTCTGCAGCCGAAGCCTCCAAGGAGGCTATTCGAGCGATGTTGGCCGGCGATGACGCCTCATTGCAACTGGTCATGGTCAATGCCGCCGACGTAAAGGCCATCGGCCTGAATCCGCCAATTGCGGCCAAACTAATTGAATCGACGGCAGATGCCGGGAAGAAGGCCAAAGCAATACTGTCGAAGAGTCGAGTCCTCACTGCTCAATCGAAATGGATTCGGTTCGACGCCCAGATGCCGAGCACGATTCCCGAGGACGAAGAGAAGGCAACTGGTGACATCCAGGTTTATGAAAATGCGATGGCGATCATCGAATTAAATGGGAAGTTTTTTGGAGTCCAGATTGGTGAATTGATTCGTGTGGGCGAAGTCTGGAAATTGTGCCAGATTCCACAGCCGATTGAAGACACGGGCAATGGTCAGACCATCACGGCAGGTGGAATTCTCATGCAGCCATTGCTGGCGGTTGCCGGCGGCGCGGCAAACGTGGGTACTTCACCGGAAGTCGAAAAGCTGCTGGTCGAACTGCAGGCGATCGAAATCAAGCTTGGGGATCCCAAGACTGATGCCGCGGCAATCAAGACTTTGATGGCCCGCCGCGCTGATTTGCTCCGCAAGGCGATTGAACTCGCGGAATCTGATGACGAAAAGATGCTACTCACCAAGCAGATGATCGATGGCTACGCCCTGGCTGCTCAGATGGGGACGTTCCCCGAAGGGGCGTCGGATTTGCGCGCGATGGAACTCGATCTTCGTCGTCGCGGTCCGAAATCGGTTTTGGTTCCCTATGTGACGTATCGCCGCATCCAGGCCCAGTACTATGTCGATCTGCAGCAGGCAGAAAAGGACAAGGCGGCGGATGTGCAGAAGGAATGGATTAAAGGAATGCAGGACTTCCTGACGGAATTTCCCGCAGCCGAAGACGGTGCTGATGCGATGTTGCTGCTGGCTCATCATGAAGAACTGAGCGGCAAGCAGAAAGAGGCAACCGATTGGTATCAGCGCCTCGTCAAAGATCACGGCAAGGCTGAAGGCGGGGTCCGGGCCGCGGGGGCGCTGCGTCGGCTCGAACTCAAAGGCAAGCCGCTGGTTTTGACTGGCCCCGGTGTCGACGGTGGCACGGTTGACCTGCGGAGCTATCGCGGCAAGACCGTGCTTGTCGTCTTCTGGGCCAGCGAATACAAAGTCTGCGAAGAAGACTTGCCTCAACTGCGGGCCATGTATCAGGAGTATAAACCGCGTGGGTTCGAGATCCTGGGAGTTTGCCTGGACTCACAAAAAGAAACGATCAAGCCATTCATGACTCAACATCGAATGACTTGGGGCCAGATCTATCAGCCGGGCGGATTGAATGCGCCGGCCGCCATGAATTTTGGCATCGTTTCACTACCCACAATGTTTCTCGTGAATGCCGATGGAATCGTCGTGAGCCGCAATGCGTCAGTGCAAGATGTGAAGACGGCATTGCCGGCGATGCTCGCCAAATAGCGGGCGCACGTTTCCTAAACATGATCAAAGAGCAGAGCCCGTCGCAAAAACGACGGGCTCTGCTCTTTGTCTTCCATGAGTAATCGAACAGTCGGCTCGATCAAATAGCAGATGGAATTCGCGCTATTGGAGAGCAAGATTCTTCGCGCAGCAGCAACTACCTCTTGCGAGCTCAGAATTTGAGGATCAGGTGGCGACAATCACGGGGTGATGTCGAGCAGCTGTTCGGAAAGTCACAACAGCTCACAATAAAGAATCGAAGGCGAGGGGTTTCGTTCTGTGATCCGGTTTGATATGAAATCAGACCGAATGTCTCGATCGATGTGAATCATGCAGTGGTCATGTTTGATGCTTGGCTTTCTCACTTCGCGATCTAATCTTGGCTGAACAACGGGAATCTTCGATGGCTCCGTCTACTAATCCCTCGGTCGCAACAAATCTGAGTGATAACGATGTGCAGGCGATTGACCAATTGCGCGAGCTGTACGCTCGACTTCGCAAAGAGCTGGGGCGAGTCATCATCGGCCAAAACGACGTCATCGAGCGACTCGCGATTTGCATGTTCGCTCGCGGCCATGCCTTGTTGATGGGAGTTCCCGGTCTGGCGAAGACACTGCTCGTCAGTAAGCTCGCCGAGACCATGTCGCTGCACTTCAGCCGCATTCAGTTCACCCCCGACCTGATGCCCATGGATATCACGGGAACCGACATCCTGCAGGATGGGGCTGACGGCAGACGCGAGTTTCAGTTCATCAAAGGCCCCGTGTTTGCCAACATCGTGCTGGCCGATGAGATCAACCGCGCCCCCCCGAAGACGCAGGCCGCCATGCTGGAGGCGATGCAGGAGCAGAAGGTGACCGTTGTCGGCAAGATGTTCCGACTCGAATCACCGTTCTTCGTGCTGGCCACTCAGAACCCGGTGGAACAGGAAGGAACGTATCCGCTACCTGAAGCACAACTCGACCGGTTCATGTTTCTGATCGAGTTGGACTATCCGTCAGAAGCGGAAGAGATCCTGATCGCACGGACGACCACAGGGGATGCGCTACCGGAGTTGACTCATCTTTTGAGCGGTAACGAGATTGTCGAGCACCAGCACCTGGTGCGACGAATTCCGGTTCCCGACCATATCTATGAGTATGCCGCGAAGCTGGTGCGGAAGACTCGGCCACAGGGAGCGACGGCTCCGGCCTGGTTGAAGCCGCTGGTTTCATGGGGAGCGGGGCCACGTGCCGTCCAGTTCCTGATCCTGGGTGCCAAAGCCCGCGCGGCACTGCACGGTAGTTACATGGTGCGACTGGAAGATGTCCACGAAGTGGCACTGCCTGTGCTGTCGCATCGCGTGATCACGACCTTCGCGGCTCAGGCGGAAGGGTTGGATGCCAAGCAGATCGTCAAACGGCTGATCTCGGAAACGATGGAGGAACGTTAGTAGTAGGCACACTCCGTGTGCCGTGTTCTGGACTTGCTACTCGCTGCCGCTGAAAGCCCTGTCATGTTTCCCGATCGTCAATCTCGCAGTTTTATCGACACGCGAGTGTTGTCGCGTCTGGCGGGGTTGCCGCTGTTTGCACGGCGACCAATGCAGGGGGCCGTCTCGGGTCGACATGCCAGTCCGCATCGTGGTTCCAGTGTCGAATTTGCCGAGTATCGCAAGTATGTCCCGGGCGATGATCTGCGTCGTCTGGATTGGCGCGCGTTCGGTCGGTCCGATCGATATTACGTGAAGGAGTTTGAAGCCGATACCAATCTTCGCTGCTGTCTGGTGGTTGATACGAGCGGTTCGATGGGCTTTGGCTCAACGGGCATCACCAAGATCGACTACGCGCGACGAATTGCCGGAACGCTCGGCTACTTGGCCAGTCAGCAAGGGGATGCCGTCGGTGTCGCCTGTGTGGCGAAGGGAGTCGTGCAAAACATTCCGCCGAAGCGGAATGCCGCTCACCTGCGACAGATCCTGGATGTTCTGGAGCAAACGCAGCCCAAAGGCGAAACGCAACTGGCCGCCGTCCTGCACGAATTAGCCGAGACGATCCGGCAGCGAGCTTTGATCATCATCCTGTCGGACCTCTTCATTGAACCCGAAGTCCTGCGCAGTAGTTTTCAGCACTTGCGATTTCGGCGGCACGATGTGACCGTGTTTCATCTGCTGGATCCGCTCGAATTGTCATTCAGTTTTCGGCGGCCGATGCGATTCCTCGACATGGAGGGTGGTCCCGCGATCTTTGCGGAACCCAATGACATTGCCGATCGCTATGACAAGGCGTTGCAGGCCTATTTGACGGACCTCAAGAAAGTCGTCCTTGAGTCGGCCATCGATTATCAGCGCATCAGCATCGATGAGAACTACGAGCAAGCGCTTGTGCGGTTCCTCGTCAGTCGCGCCCAATCGAAGGGGCTGCGATGAGTTTTCTGCAACCGTGGTTACTGTACGGCCTGCCGCTCATCGCGCTGCCGATCGTGATTCATCTCATCAACCAACGCCGCTTCCAGACGATTCAATGGGCGGCGATGATGTTCCTGCTGGCCGCGCATCGCATGGCGCGTGGCTATTCGCGGTTGCGTCAGTGGTTGATCCTGTTATTTCGAACGCTGGCTGTTGCGGGCTTGCTGTTCGCCATCAGTCGACCTTTAGCCAGCGGGTGGCTGGGAGTCGCGGGTGGTTCTCGAGCGGACACGACGATCATCTTGCTTGATCGTTCTCCCAGCATGCAGCAACGCGGCGGTGGCACGGGAGATTCGAAGCTGGAATCTGGAAAGCGACAGCTTGTCCAGGCGTTGGAAACGTTGGGATCAGGACGTTGGGTGCTGATTGAAAGCACCACGCGCGAGCCACACGAACTGGAATCTCCACGAGCACTGTTGAATCTGCCGAGTGCCGGTCCAGCGAGCGCCTCGGCCGACCTGCCGATGATGATGCAGGCCGCGTACGACTACATCCACCATAATCGAGCAGGCCAGACCGAAGTCTGGATTTGCTCGGACTTGCGAGAAAGTGATTGGACCGCCGAAAGCGGACGCTGGTCGACATTGCGTGATGCCTTCCTGGAACTGCCGCAGCAGGTCCGATTCCATCTGCTCGCCTATCCGCAGCCCGCTCCGGAAAACGTGTCGGTTCGAGTCACCGAGGTACGACGACAAACGACGAGCGACGGAGCGGAACTTGTGGTTTCGCTCCGACTCTCGCGTCCGGGAGTCGATGAAAAGACCGCCGCCAAAGTCAATGTCCCGATCCAGTTCGAGGTCGAAGGAGCGCGATCCGTCGCGACGGTCGAACTCACTGGAACGTATGTCGATTTCAAAGAGCATCGAATCCCCATCGAACGAACTCGACAACGTGGCTGGGGCCGCGTTTCGATTCCGGCGGATGCGAATCCGGCCGATGATGATTTCTACTTCGCTTTCGACAATCCGCCGCCACGCCGCACGATCGTCGTGGCCGAAGACCCGCAGGCCCAGCGTCCGCTGCAACTCGCTGCATCAGTCTCACCCGATCCGACCGTCCAATGTTCCGCTGAAGCAGTGGATGTGGACCAGTTGACAACAATCGAATGGGACCAGGTCTCGCTGGTACTCTGGCAGGCTCCCCTGCCAACGGGTCCTGCGGCAAACCTGATGAAATCGTTTGTCGATCGTGGTGGTCAGGTCGTGTTCCTGCCGCCGCGAAATCTCACCAGCGACGAATTGTTTGGCATGCGTTGGCAAAGCTGGGTCGCCGAAAACGATCCGGTTGCGGTCACTTCATGGCGTAGCGACGAAGACGTGCTCGCGCGGACTTTGAGTGGTGCGGCATTGCCAGTCGGTCAGTTAGAGGTGCTGCAATACTGCAAGGTCTCAGGCGATGCGACCCCGCTGGCGACGCTCGCGGGCGGGGCCCCGCTGCTTTCGCGCGTCCCTACCGAACAAGGGGCCGTCTATTTCTGGGCCACGACCCCGTCACCGCGCGATTCGTCGCTGGCTAGCAGCGGCGTCGTGCTGTACGCGTTCGTGCAGCGGGCTCTGGCGACGGGGGCTGCGCAGCTCAGCAAGGCTCGTCAGATTGACGCGGGAGCCACTGACAGTGAATCGGCCAGTACGTGGGTCAGGCTTTCCGAGGACGAACAGGGATTGTCGACGGAATCGCGATTTCAGCGCGGTGTCTACAGTGCGGGTGATCGTCTACTGGCAGTGAATCGACCGGTGAGCGAAGACAATATTATTGAGGTGGCCGATGGGCGTGTGAGTGGCCTGTTTCGAGGATTGGATTTTGCTCGCGTCGATGAACAGGCCGGTAACTTGAACGCTCTGATTCAGGAAATCTGGCGAGTGTTCCTGGTCATGATGTTGATCGCACTCGTGCTGGAAGCGGCACTGTGCCTGCCGAAAGTGGCTCGAACGGCAGGAGCCACCGCATGACTCCAGTTCGATCGCTGACATTTTTGTGGGTTCCCTGGTCGATCGTCCTCTCGATCGTGATTGTCGCGGTCACCGCGGGACTTTGCTTCGTGGCCTGGCGGCGGAGCAGCTATCGGTGGGACTTCGGACTGCTGGAACTGTTGCGTCTGGCCCTCGTGATCTTTGGCGTGCTGCTATTCAATCAGCCCGAATGGGTGGAAGAATATCGCCCCGAAGAGAAGCCGACGATCGCCGTGCTGTGGGATGACTCGGCCAGTATGGGAACCCGCGACGTGGCTGGTGGTGGTTCCGCGACGACGACGGTGTCGACACGCCGCGAATCGATTTCCCCGCTGCTGGACAGTGCCTTTTGGAAGTCGCTGCAGGAACGAATGTCGATCGTCATTCAACCTTTCTCCTCACTGGAGACGGCCACTGAAGGCGACAAGGATCTGACAAAAGCACAGGGGAGCAACCTCTATGAACCTCTGGCAACCGCCCCGCAACGATTCAAGAACCTGCGAGCGGTCGTCCTAGCGTCAGACGGCGATTGGAACGAAGGGGGAGCGCCCGTCGTAGCGGCATCGGCACTGCGACTGAAAGATATTCCGGTGTTCACCGTGCCCGTTGGCAGTTCTTCGCGACTGCCTGATGTGGAACTGCTCAGCCTGGACGCTCCGACGTTTGGGATCTCCGGTAAATCGGTCCGGATTCCGTTCACGATCGAAAGCACGTTGCCGCGGGAATATCTGACGACGGTGACGCTCAAAACCTCCGACGGGGAAGAACTCACCAAGGAAGTCCGCGTCGCTCCGATGGGACGGACGAGCGAATGGCTGTTGTGGAAACCGAAGGCGGTGGGCGATTACACGTTGACGCTCGACGTTCCACGTCAAAGCGAAGAACTTCTGGCGGACAACAACAAACTGTCAGCACCGATCGCGATCCGCGAGGAAAAACTGCGGGTGCTGGTCGTCGAATCGGTCCCTCGATGGGAGTACCGTTATCTGCGAAATGCCCTCTCCCGCGATCCCGGCGTCGAAGTCTCCTGCTTGTTGTTCCATCCGGGATTGGGGAAATCCGGGGGTGGAAATAAAGACTATATCAAGCAATTTCCGCAGGGACGCGAGGAACTTTCCAAGTACGACGTCGTCTTTCTGGGAGACGTTGGTTTGGACGATGGCCAGCTCACTGTGGAAGATTGTCGATTGCTGAAGGGGTTGGTCGAGCATCAAGCCAGCGGCTTGGTCTTCATGCCCGGCTGGCAAGGCCGACAATTGTCGCTGGTCGAAACCGAGTTGGGCGATCTGTGCCCTGTCGTGATGGATGCGGCGCAACCTGGTGGCTGGGGGTCGCGGACTGCCAGTCACTTCGAATTGACCGAATTGGGTCGCCGCAGCCTGTTGACGAAATTGGCGGATACTCAGGAAGACAACATCGAAGTCTGGGAAGGTCTGCCCGGTTTCCAGTGGTACGCACCGGCCGTTCGTGCCAAAGCGGGCTGCGAAGTGCTGTGCGTTCATAAGGATGTCTCGAACGAGTTTGGTCGCCTGCCTCTGTTGGCCACTCGCACCTTTGGGGCCGGTAAAGTCTTGTTTATGGGGACCGACGGGGCCTGGCGCTGGCGAAAAGGGGTCGAGGATAAATACCACTATCGCTTTTGGGGACAGGTGGTACGATGGATGGCCTACCAGCGCAACATGGCTAAAGGCGAGACGATGCGCATGTATTATTCGCCAGAGCAACCGCAGGTGCGGCAGACAATTGCGCTGAATGCCAATGTGATGGAACGCAGTGGTGAGCCTTTGCCGAAAGGAGATGTCACGGCACGAATCGTCGCTCCCTCGGGCAAGTCCGAGACCGTGCGGTTTAACTCCTCCGGTGATGAGTGGGGCGAATTTTCGTCGCATTTCACTCCGCAAGAACCCGGTCGCCACGAAGTGACGCTGGCCTGTAAACAGACTGCGGCCACATTGCAGGCGTCATTCTTCGTTCAAGGTGTTCCGATCGAGCGTATTGGACGAGCGGCACGTCCCGAAGTGATGGACGAAATCGCTCGCGTGACAAAGGGTCAGGTCATCGCGGTGGATCGTCTGGAGCATGTACTGCAATCGCTGTCAGCCCTGCCCGAGCCCCCTGCTTCGGTAAGACGCGTTCAGTTGTGGTGCCACCCGATCGTGGCTTCGATTCTGGTGATCATGCTGGCAGTATTTTGGATCGGCAGAAAAGTAGTTGGACTGATTTGATGTCTTGTTCGTTATGATGTCGGCGACGAATTGCCGCCCGATGGCCACGGTCATCTCGTTCGAGGAGTAACGCGAAATGAGCGTCGTAGAGCCGAAGACCAAATTGGCATTGCCCGAAGCCCTGCAGACTCAGTTACATGAGTTTCGGCATCGTGTCTGGACCATCAAGTCGATCGAAGCCGCTTGTGGGGCGGTCTTCGGAGTCTTCATCTCGTACCTGGCGGTGTTCGCCCTTGATCGTATAGTTGATACCCCCGGCCCGGTGCGGATGGGAATCTTCCTGCTGGCTTTAGGGGGCTGTGCGTTCGTTCCCGTCTATCTGCATCGCTGGATCTGGTGCCATCGCCGATTCGAGCAACTCGCTCGACTTGTCAGTCGAAAACTTCCGCTGATCGGTGATCAGTTGCTGGGGATTATCGAACTCGTTCGAAGTGAGTCCGAACAGCAGCGTTCGCGAGCCCTGGTCGAGGCCGCTGTGGCTCAGGTCGCCATCGAAACTGGCAAACGTGATCTGCAGGCCGCGATTCCGAACCCACGACATCGATTCTGGGCGTGGATGGCCGTTGTTCCCGCTACCGTCGCGATCCTGATGCTGTGCTTGTTTCCGGCTGCCGCAACCAATGCGTGGGCACGCTTCGCCGCACCTTGGCAATCGGTCCCTCGCTACACATTTACGGCAGTCGAACAGTTGCCGCAGAGATTGGTCGTGGCGCATGGGGAACCTGTCACCGTTTCGGTCAAGCTGCTTGAGAAGACACAATCCAAACCGCCTCGGGGAACCGCCTGGTTGGGCAGTCAATTGCCAATCACAGTGGAATTGCGCGACGGTCGCTACGAGTTCGCGCTGCCCGCTCAAATTGACTCCGGCTGGTTCTCTTTAAAGATCGGTGACGCTCAGCAGCGCGTTCGCCTTGAACCGATGATGCGACCCGAGATTTCGTCAGTCGTGGCTGAAGTGCAACTGCCCGACTATCTACTGCGTCCGCAAGTGATTCACAAAGACGTTCGAGGCGGCACCGTTTCCATTGTCAACGGAAGCTCGGCGACCTTTAAAATCACTGCGAATCGCGAACTGTCGAGCGCCTTGATCGACAATCAATCCGCGAGTGTCGCCGGGGCCACCATCTCCAGTGAGACGAGTAAGATTCAAGCGTCACGAAAGATGATCTTCCAATGGCAGGACGAATTCGGCTTGGGTGGTCTGGAGCCATTCACCGTCAGCATCACCGGTCGTGACGACGAAGCTCCGTCGCTTTCTTGCGAAGACCTGCCTCGGCAGAAGATTGTGATCGACTCCGAAACGCTCAGCTTCAAGATTCGGGCACAGGATGATTTCGGCGTCAAAGTGGTGGGGATCGAATGGCAGGGGATGGACAAATCAGCTGTCTCCAAGCCTGCGAAGGGAGAGCGAATTCTGGGCGCGGGAGCCAGCGACAAAGAACTGCTCGAACTGGCCGGAACCTTCTGCGCCAGGACTTTGGATATTGAACCGCAACCACTAAGCGTGCGATTGTTCGTCGAAGACTATCTTCCCGGACGGTCCCGCACTTATTCACCCGCCTACACGCTGTACGTTCTCAGTGCCGATCAACATGCGATCTGGCTGACTGAGCAACTCAGCAAGTGGCATCGGCAGTCGCTGGAAGTCCGCGATCGCGAAATGCAGCTACATCACACCAATCAGCAACTGCGAATGCTGACGCCTGAAGAGTTGGATCAACCTGAAAACCGCCGGCGGATCGATGCTCAGTCAACTGCAGAACGAGCCAATGGCCGACGATTGACGGGATTGGTCACCGGTGGCGAAGAACTCGTTCGTCAGGCCATGCGCAATCCTGAGTTTGGTGTCGGCCATCTTGAGAAGTGGGCCGAGATGTTGCAAATCTTGAAAGACATCTCTGGCAACCGCATGCCGAATGTGGCCGACTTGTTGAAGCAGTCGTCTCAAGCACCTGTTGTTGCTTCGAACTCACCGTCCAAACCCAGCCCATCGGCCGGGCAGATTCAAACGTCGCCACCAGGGGGCTCAAAGCCTTCTGAGTCGAAGCCTAAACCACCGGTACCAACGGTCGTCGACGCCGAGTCGTCACAGCAGCCCGCAAAGAAGAATAAGGACGAGCCTGAAGAACCGTCCAAAAGCAACTCGAAGGCTCGCCTGACCCTGCCAGTGACGACCGTGACTGGTGGGGGTTCGAAAAAGTCACCACCGGCACCGGCCAACGAAAAACTCGATGAGGCAGTGGCGGCTCAGCAGGACCTGCTGGCGGAATTCGACAAAATCGCTGACGAGTTGAATAAGGTGTTGGCAAACCTCGAAGGAAGCACGCTGGTCAAGCGGCTGAAAGCGGCCTCGCGACAGCAGTACGTCATCGCGGGGAAGATCAACGATCAGATTGGTGGGACGTTCGGTCTACGAGGAAAAATAGGCGGCGCGGCCAAACCGATCCTTGAGGATCTTTCCAAGCAGGAATCGAAGTGCAGTCTGGATCTGTCCAACATCATGGATGACATGCAGGCCTATTTTGAACGACGCCGATTCCAGCGATTTAAGACAGTCTTGGATGAAATGCGCGAGCAGGATGCTGTTGGCAGCCTGCGACAACTCGGTGACGAGGTGCGCGGCCAAACCGGTCTGTCGATGGCACAGGCAGAATTCTGGTCTGACACCTTTGATCGCTGGGCCGACGATCTTGTCGATCCGGCATCCTGCGGCAAGTGCCCAGGCTGCAAATCCAAAAGTAGCCTGCCTCCTTCGATTGTGCTGGAAGCAATGCACATTCTGGAAGCCGAAGTCAATTTGCGAGAAGAGACACGCGTCGCAGAACAGGCTCGCGAAGCGTTGTCCAAAAGCGATTTCCAACAACGAGCCAAGAAACTCAGCGAGACACAGGATGGATTGTCAGAACGCGTTTCAAAACTGACGGACCGCATCATCGAATTGCCGGATGGCGAATCAGAATTTGGTAAAGAGATCGCTCTGTTGAAACAAGTTGAACGCGTGATGCTCGAAGCGGCCGAGATCCTGGATCGTCCTGATACGGGTAAGCTGGCGATCGCCGCCGAAACGGAAGCCATCGAACTGTTGCTGCAATCCAAGCGAATTAATCCTCGCGGTGGAGGTGGCGGCGGTTCATCGCCAGGTGGCGGTGGTGGCGGGACAACCAATGATTCCGCGCTGGCCTTGATTGGTTCAGGCGTTAACGAAAAAGAAGTACGCGAGGATCGCGGTGTGTCGCAATCGACGGGCGAGTCCGGAGCGGCGTTCCCCGAAGAGTTTCGCGCCGGCCTGGATGAATACTTCAATCGGCTGGAACGTGACAGCACGAAGTAATCGGATTCACGAATCTTCCCGGAGGCGACGTGGTTTTCAGATTGGGTAGGCAGCGATGGCAGTAGTTCGTATCCGTTTGGCAATGGCCGCAATTGCGGTGATACCGTTCTCATCGTTGGCGGTGGCCGATCAACCAAAAGCGGCGGTCGCCGTCGCGATCGATGTCATCGTTGCTCAACCTGCGCAAGGTGCTGTGGAGAAAGCGGCTGACGAAGCTGAAGTCGTTGTCAAAAAGAAAAAAGTTCGAGTTGCTGTTGCGTTCGAGGATCTGGTGGCTCCGCTGGTCCAGGCTTTGGAAGGCAACATCGATTTGAAAGCAGCTGACGCTCAAGTCCAACAGTGGATTCCCCAGTTCACTGAGCAATTCAAACCCATGTTGTGGACGGAGCTCAATTTCATCAGACAGACCTGCGATCTGACTCCGGAGCAGCGTCCAAAAGTGAAGGCCGCTGGCGATGCCGCGCTGGAGGATGCTGTTCGAAAGATGGCTGAACTGCAGGGGCGTCGAAATGCTGGTCGACCTGCCCAGCAACCTGAGCCTCGCAAAATGATTCGTGCGGCTTTGAAGCAGGCGTTGCAGGAAACTCTACCGCCGGAAGCAATGCAGAAATTTGCGGACGAACTCAATCTTCGCGCCGAGCGACGTAAGCAGGCGGCAATCCTGGGTGCACTATCCCGGCTTGATTCAGCGATGTGCCTGACGGCCGAGCAAAGAGAGGCAATCGAAGCAGCGATTTCGAGCGGTTGGAAAGAACAGTGGGAGCAATGGTTAGTGCTGGCGATTTATGGAGACCAGTACTTTCCTCTCATCCCGGACACCCTTGTCGTTACTCATCTCAATGCTGATCAAAAGGCTGTCTGGGATGGGTTACAAAAAGTTGACTTTGGATACTGGGGCGGTGGTGCCCAAGTTGAAGAAGACGGGTGGTGGGGCGGCAAAGCGGCTGTCCCAGCGGCCAAACCAGCCGCGATGTTTCGCGTCCTGATGCCTGCTGAATAAGGTGATCTGCCGGGGGTTGATATGAAGTTGAAATCCAAATGGTATTCCGCGAGGGTCATTGTCTCGTGGCTGTCGATGCTGATCGTCCCAACGGTTGTCATTGCCACTGAAGATGACATCGAGCCCCCTGCGGTTCCAGTTGCCAATGCCGGCTTCATGATCGACGAATCGAACTTCGATCAATGGATCTTTCAAGGGAGTGGCACAGCGGCAGCGGGGCGAGCCAGAATCAATTCTCACTTGAAGTTGAAACTGGACGAGCTGAACAGGACTTGTGATCTCACCGAGCTCCAACGAAAAAAGCTGGCCTTGGCCGCTCAAGGTGATATGAAGCGTTTTTTCGATCAAGTGGAAGCGTTGCGGAAGAAGTTTATGGCGGTCCGGAATGACCAGAACGCCTTCAACGAGTTATGGCAGGAAATTCATCCTCTGCAGCAGAAGCAACAAGCGGGTCTATTCAACGAAACATCGATGTTTGAGAAGACCCTGCGATCGACTTTGAATGAGGAACAGCAGCAGCGCTATCAAAAAATCACGGAAGAGCGCCGCCGCTTCCGGTATCGAGCCAGCATCCAGACATCGTTGGTGTCGATTTCCGACACCGTGGCACTGAAAGATGATCAGCACAAGGCCATCGCTAAACTGCTTCTGGAAGAAACAGCTCTACCGTTGCGATTTGGCCAGCAGGACCAGCGGGTGGTCTTGTATGGGCTCTCGAAACTTCCATCGGCAAAGCTGAAGGCGATTCTGAACGATCGACAATGGAAGCTGATGCAACCGCAGTTGACTCAGGGGCAAGCCATGGAGCAGTTCCTGGCACAAAACGGCTTTATCGATGCTCCAAAAGGTGGCGGGGTCAATGGAATACGGAATCAAATCAACATGGCCATCGGTGCGCTCAGATTCGAAGCTGCCGCAGTGGTGGAAGCCGTTGATGTCCAGATGATCGGAGTCCAAGTACAAGCTTTGCCGGCAGTTGATGCAGATGTCCCGGCCGATGCCCTGAAGCCGGAACGCGGCACTACGGAGCGAAACTGATGCGCGGTGTGATTTGGTTAGCAGGCGTGGTTGTGATTGTCTTCGCGGGTCTGATGTCGACGCCTGTGCTGGCGCAACCCCCGACAGTTCGGGTCGGTGAAGTCGTGCCGCGCGATGTTCGTGAAATCTACGATCGTGGACTGCAATATTTGGCGAATTCGCAGACCGAAGCGGGCGATTGGAAGGGTGGCGGAGGTGAACAAGGCCCAGGGGTGACCGGGCTGGCTCTGATGGTTCTGCTGGCCTCGGGAGAAGACCCAAACTTCGGCCTGTACAGCACTCACGTCCGCAAGGCTCTTCGCAATATCATCAGCCAGCAAAACGCCGGGACCGGTTATTTTGGTCAGAGCATGTATCACCACGGGTTCGCGATGCTGGCGCTATCCGAAGCGTATGGAACGGTTGACGATCGTAATCTGTGGACGGGCTCGGAAGCGAACCGGCGCTCCATCGGCGTTGCGCTCGAACTCGCCGTCCGTGCCGCAATCACATCGCAGAAGAAGAACTCGTTGGGGGGGTGGCGCTATTCACCCGACTCGAACGATGCCGACACCTCTGTCAGCGGAGCGGTCCTGGTCGGGCTGCTTGCCGCTCGCAACGCTGGTATCGAGGTGCCGGACGAGGTGATCGATAAGGCGATTGGCTATTTCAGTTCGATGACTTCAGACGGCGGGCAAGTGGGATACTCGGGCGGGTTCGGCGGCTTTGATGAATCCTTTGCTCGTATCTCGATTGCCACGTTGTCGTATGCAGTTGCCCGGCGCAAAGATTTGAAGCAGTTTAAAGCGACTCTGGCCTATCTGACGAAGCGGCTCGAAAATGCACCGCAGCAGCACTATGCCGAATACACCAGGTACTATCAGGCGCAGGCATTGTTTCAGGGCGATGTCGAAGCTTGGGAGAAGTGGAACAAATTACTGGTTCGTCAACTGAAGACCAGCCAGATGCCTGACGGCAGCTTTAAAGGCCAGTTCGGTGCGACTGTCGGAACTTCGATGTCACTGCTGGCGCTGGCTCTGAATTACCGCTTCTTACCAATCTACGAACGCTGACTTCATCGTCGATCTTTGTGGGAATGCCATGTTGACAATGAACACGCGAATCCGTGCCTGGGCTCCATTGTTGGCAGCATTCTGGATGTTGTTTCCAACTGTGGCGGACTCGGCTGAAGGTCCGGTTGATGCCAATGCCGCGGTGATTCACCTGGCCAATGTCGATCATGTGACTGGACGACTGCTCGATTCCACGGGTGATAGCCAGTTGATATGGCAATCTCCAGCATTCGCCACGCCGTTTGAATTTCCAGTCTCTTACCTGAACGCGGTTCATTTTCCTGCTCCCGCAAAACTGGATCAGGCAGGAGGCGACTATTGTTTTGAGCTAGCCGGCGGCGACATTGTTTTTGGGTCGCTGGTGGAGCTGCAACCAAACGAAGCGGTGCTTGATATTACGGGTATCGGGGTGCTGCATGTCGATCGAACGATTCTGCGCCGGATGTATCGTTGGAAGGGTGGCACCGAAGTGCTGTACTTCGGGCCAAGCGGTTTGACGGGCTGGCATGCTTCGGGCGGAACGAAGGGCTGGCAAGAAGAAGCGGGACAACTGGTAAGTTCGCAGGACGGAGCGGTCATCCGCCGTGATTTTGGCATTCCTCCTCAGGCACGATTCGAATTCGAATTGTCCTGGAAGAACAAGGCCGATTTTGAGTTGGCGATTGGAGTCGGCGACGCCAAGTCGGCTCTGCGAGCGTTTCGGTTCGCCGTATGGGATGACAAAATTATCGCGACTCGAGAAACAGAATCTGTCATGGATGTCGCCGAGTTGCAGAAGAACGAGCCGGGAGTTGGTCGAATTCATCTGCAGGCGTTCCTCGATCAGCAGAAGGGACGGCTATTGGTCTTCTCCTCCAGTGGACAGCCGCTGGCGGATTTGAGTGCGGCCTCGTTGAAGCCCCAAGCTTTCGGTGGGATCCAGTTGACCAACAAGACCGGCGACATTCGCCTCGAACGACTTAGTATCAGTCGTTGGAATGGCGAAGCACCGCGCGCGGTCGAATCGGACAAGGCGAGAATCCATGTGACCGACGGTTCGATTGTCTACGGACCGTTGAAGAGTTACGACGCGATCGAAGGGAAGTTCGTTATCGAGGAGAATGGAATCGAGCGGCGACTCGCTCCCGATCAATTGCAGGATGTTTTTTTCTCGGAGCGTGTCGCCAATTCCGAGCGAACTCTATCGGCCGTGTTCCTGAATGATCAGCGACTTAGTGGCGGTCTGCTAAAAGTGGAAAACAATGCAGTCTGGTTGAAGTGCCCGGGTATTCGGGAACCAATCCGGGCTCCCACTGAATCGATGCGTACGCTGCTCGGATTGAACCCTCAAAAGACTGAAGACTTACCGAAGGAGTCTGATCCCACACTGCGTCGAGGGAGACTCGAACTCTTGGGGGCGGTTCTCCAGGGGCATCTGGTTGACTCCACCACCGTCCCCTCGAAAACGCTCACTTGGAAGCCGGCCCTCAGCAATTCGCCCAGTTCACTTGAAGTCGGAGTGTCGGGCCGAATCATCTATCGCGATCCGCCGCAGGAAAAGCCTCAGCCGACTGCGGCCGAGGTCCGAGCGATGCCCGTCCAGAAGCAGGCACGCATCCGCGCGGCCGCAGAATCGACCGGGAATCCGGTGGCTACCGCAAAGGGAAAACAGAAAAAGCCGATCCTGCATCTCCGATCCGGCGACATGATTCCCTGCGATCAAGCGACCATTGATGAAAGCGGCGTCACTTTTTCGTCTCCGATTACGGATTCGACTTTCATCCGCAATGATCAACTCAAAGTCCTGGAACTTATTCCAGACACGACCCCGGTCGAAATCACGAAGCAGAAAAAAGAGCGACTGCTGATGTTGCCTCGCATGCAGCGAGACAATCCGCCGACACAGTTGATCCGTTCGATCGACGGTGACTATCTGAAGGGGCGATTGATCTCCATGGATGAACAGCAGATCCATATGGAGATTCGTCTGGAAACAAAAACCTTGCACCGTGATCGTGTTGCTCGAATCATCTGGCTACATGCGGACGAAATCGATGCGACTGCAAAACCCTCTGCATCCGGAGGCGAAATTGCGGGAACAAGGGTCCAAGCACTCACCGACAATCCTCAACAAGTGACGCTCAGCAAGAGCACGACCGGCGACCAACCAGGGCAGAAGTCGGTGACTAATCCGAATCGGCTGACATTCGTCGCACAGCAGCTGGATGGAGCCATTCTGTCTGGCCGCAGCGAATTATTGGGTGCCTGCCGAGTCGATTTGCGGCAGATCGATCGCTTATTGATTGGAGTCGCCATCGAGGAGGACGCGGCGAGTTTAGCCTTTCATCAGTGGAAATTGAGAGCGGCTACTGACCCCGTTGCGGCTCGCGAAGGAGGCAGCGATGGGGGTGAGGGACAGGAATCGGCCCTGGTCGGCAAGGCGGCTCCCGAGATTGAATTGGACATGCTCGACGGATCGAAGTTTCGGCTCTCTGCTCGGCAAGACAAGATCGTGATTCTCGATTTCTGGGCCTCCTGGTGTGGTCCCTGTCTGCAAGTGATGCCGCAGATCGACAAGGTTGTCCATGAGTTTGCCGATCAAGGTGTTGAACTGGTGGCGATTAATCTGGAAGAAAAAGATGATCGCATTAAAGCCGCCTTGGAACGACTGAAGCTCGAAATGCCTGTGGCTCTCGATCGAGATGGCCGTGTGGCCGAAAAATATGGTGCCACGGCGATCCCGCAAACGGTCATCATCGACCGCACAGGCAAAGTGGCCCGATTGTTCGTTGGAGGCGGGGCACGCTTCGGAGATCAATTGAGGACAGCCATCGAGGCTGTCCTGTCTGGAAAGCCTGAAACGCCCGAATCAGACAAGTAATCAAATGGACGATCAACGAGCCGATGCCGCATCGGAGATCGGCTTATGCCAGGGGACAGATCCTCCGCGTTGAATATGGCGTCTTAATGACACCGAAAGGTCGTTGACGACCTTCTTGTTCGCCGCCGCCAGATTAATCTTCTCGTAGGGATCATCCTTCAAGTTGTAGAGCTCGTACGGACTGAATGGGGTATTCTGCATCAGCTTCCAGTCGCCGCGGATCAAGGCTTCGTAGCTTTTGCCACCGTACTCCGGACCGCCTTCACGTCGCACAAAATACAGATCGCGCGCTGCCGGCATGGTCTCTCCACGAAAGAGCGGAGCTAAGCTGATCGCGTCCAGATCGGTTGAACGTGGCTGACCAGCCAACTCCAATAGTGTCGGGAAGAGATCGAATGTTAATCCGGCGTAGTCACAGCGTGTCCCGCTCTTGATTGTCTCTGGCCAACTCGCGACGAAGGGAACTCGCAAGCCACCATCGTAGTGGCTTTGCTTTCCGTCACGCCAAGGGTCATTGTTCTGGCCATGTGGCAGCGAACCGCCATTGTCGGAGGTGAATACGACTAGCGTTTGTTGAGCAAGCTGCGTCTCGCGCAGGACGGACAGAACTCGGCCAATGTTGTGATCCAGGTGTTCGACAAAGGCCACGTTCTTCATTCGTTTCTCGTCGAGATTCGGCAGGCGCTGTTTTACGCGCTCCAGCCATTCCGCAGGGGGTTCGATGGGAAAGTGCGGAGCGTTGTAGGCGAGGTACAGGAAGAAGGGCTGTTCCTTTAAGTCGGCTCGTTCTCGCAGGTATTCGCAAGCCCAATTCGTGAATAATTCGGTGGCATGCCCCACAGGAGTGATCACCTCGCCATTGTGCCTCATGTAGTTGTTGCCGTGACGCAGATGGCTGCTGTAACTGTCCATCATGTCGCCGAGGAACCCGTGGAACAAATCAAAGCCACGTTCATTGGGCGTGTTCGGCGACTCCAATCCCAAGTGCCATTTACCGATGATCGCCGTGTGATAGCTGGCTTTTCGCAATTCATCCGCCAACGTGGGGACCGTCGGGTCGAGATATCCCCATGAATTCTCCTTTTCTGTCCGAATCACTCCCGGCACGCCAACTCGATCCGGAAAGCGACCTGTCAACAGCGCCGCACGAGCAGGTGAGCAGACCGTGCAGGTGGACCGCATGTTCGTAAACAACATTCCGTCAGCCGCAAGTCGGTCAATCTGTGGAGTCCGAACGTCTGACGCATGGTAGGTCGACACGTCGCCGTAACCGTGATCGTCGGTCAGGATGATCACTATGTTTGGTACACGAGATTGCTCCGCAGAATGTGCCTGTTCTAACGAGACAAATGACCGTTCTGACACAATCATGATTAGAACGAGTGTAGCAATTCTGTGTCGTAAACCGACCGGATATCGGCCGCGTGAAATTCTGGTGCTGACAGGCGACGAAGGCATGAGCCCTCCGAGTAATTGAGGTTCCGAACGGGGAATGCAGTTCAGTATCGGCAGCCCAGAGTTGAGGGTCAACGCCATGCGCTGACAAAGGCCCATGGTTTAGGAGATTGAAACCGATGGGAAGAAAAAGCGAAACAGCGTCGACAATCGCCTGGCTCCGCCTGGCACTGGAAACAGACTGACTGTTGGTACTTCTGGTACTTCACCCGACCGGGGGGCAAAGAAGAGAGTCGCGCTGTTCGATGAGCACGGTGAACGGTTTCGCGGTAAGGGCAATAAATTTGCGGCGGAGGTCGCGTTGGCGACGAGAGAAGCTGTCCTGGACAGAGGATTCTGGAGAGCCGCTTGGCAGTCGCGGACGATGGGTCGTCGCACGCGTCTGTTCCGATTATCTCCAATACTGCGAACGGGGATTGGCGAAGGGCACGATCAGCCGCAGCCATCGTTCGATGCCGCCAATGTAGGTTCGATCAAGGCCACAGGCCGCACCGAAGATGACTTCGTAGACCCGCGTTTCGGTGATCGAATCAATCGCGCGGCGGGCCGAAACAAGCTCCCAGCCTTCTTGACCGTATCGATGGAATGACGACGTTACCGCAGGATCATCAAAGACAAATTCGCCATACGCGATCTAAATTATAAAGATCTAATCTAAGGCACCGACTTTGACGCAGCAGCCTTGGCGGTTGGCACTCGAGTCACTGATCAAACAAGACACCTTCTAAGGTCCATGGAAGAGATTTCTCGCAAATCCGCATTTAAGCGGGGCTTTTCTCCACGTCGCATCCCATGTGATCACTTCAAACGACCGGAAAATGAGTCGAACCGGTGGTCGTCCACTTCTGGATTGCATATTCGAATTGCTGGCCGAGACGGCGAGTATCTGCCCACCGGAAGACGGCGCGTCGACGAACAACCTGTTGCTTAAGATCGTTCGGATCGACCAGTTCAATCCGCGCGGGGATTGGGCTGAACGCGAAGCGACAACACTGAACCGCAAGATCGGGATCGCGTCGTAATAAGCTATATCCTGCATCAGGAGGGGGCGTGACAGATTGGCCAACGATAGATACCGCCAACTCAATTGTCGATGTTCCGATCGTCAAGACCAGCAAAAGCGTATCGTCCGGATGCAATCCAAATTGCCCCACGATTTCCGCCAGGTCCATGTCCTGACTCGCTGGCGGCAAGCTGTTCGACGGCAGACCTGCAACCGTGTGAAGCGGTTGGGTACTTCCCGAACGAAATCGAGAAATCTGAATAGAGCCGGTTGTCCCATTCGGCATCGCTCGATCCGCGAAGAAAAGGTAGTGAATTCTTCCCGCGGTGTTGTACTCGCGACGGTCCGCTGCCAGTGTCACCGTGAAGACTTGCGACTCGGCACCGACCGGCAGTGTCACAAGGCCCGATTGCTGCGCTGAACTCGTTGCCAACCGCCGGTTGTATTCCGGATCTTCAAACAGGATGAATGTAGGGCGATACGGAAGCGCGTTCATGCCCTGGTCGCGACCGATTCGCAATGGAAAGCGAAGTGTCTGCCGAAACAGTTTGACATCCTCCGGGCGATTGCTGTCTTTTCCCGCGGTCACTGATACCGTCACATTCTCGCCCAGTGACTTGGTCTTCAGCCATTCCTCAAGTCTCGTTGGATCCGTAGCGGTACATGACACGGACCCATCGGCTTCTGTTGAGAAAGGGCTGAAATCCCAATTGGTGAACTCGTCACTCAACCTGGCGAACAAGAACCATCCGGCCAGATCACCGCCGTGAAAACTCGCGGCAAAGCGAAGCTTGAAATCCCAATTCACAGGAATCGTTGCATTTTTGATGGATTGAGGTTCTGCCGAATCCAGGACTAGGTCCAGGCCCAACGGCGTGCCTTGAACGCCGATGAATGCCGTGTCCGTAGGGCCGTCGGTTACCATGCAGTTATTTTCGACGGCAAACGCTCCGGCCCAAGTCTGGAGTGCGATTTCCGGGTGGGCTGAAGTGTTCTTCGGAAGCAATACCGGGCGTGGCGCTCGATGCATGACAGGTACGGAACCTGATGTCACCACCTGTGCCGTCGCCAGATCCTGAGTCTGCAGATGCTGTCGCAGTGCGAACGGAACACCGGGACGCAATCCGGTCATCAGCATTGCAAAGTTTCCCGGCAGGATCGGTTGCCAGATCGCATCTTCTGACTCCGGCGATTCCGACGACTCCAGGGCGCGAAAGACATCTTCCGTTGCAGGCAACGGCGTTGCAGGCCACGCGGGAAGCAAGCCGGGAATCGCGCGTGCGCGAAACAGCGTTGGCAACACCGGCGTTCCCGCAGAACCCTCGGAAACAAGAAACTGCACGGGGTGGGCCAACGCCTGCCACCAGATCCGTCCTGTCCCGTTCACCGAGTCGACAGGGGGGCCTGC
>CAIMFH010000172.1 GCA_903840265.1 uncultured Schlesneria sp.
CCACCGGCTTCTTCACGTCGCTAGGAGTTCCGAGATTAATGCCCAAACCCGCTTAACCAACCGAATCGCCGTGTACGGACCCGTACGCACGGTGGTGTGGGAGGGGTTCCGCCGCGAGGCGGACCCCTATCCCGATTGATGCCACACGCATTGCCGGCAATCTTAACCCAAACCACCTGCTTTGACCCCTCCACCCGCTCATCGCAGCTTCGATATGTAGGCCGAAACGGCAATGATTCTCTGTGGCATCCGGAATCGATGCGGGTGCCCATGAAGTCGCGCCGGACCATGATCCGATAGACCGATTGACCCGAATTTTCGAATCGACTGCACGGCGAAAGGCGAGAGATGATTGAAGTCCAGGATCGGACCGCAGCGCGTATCGCCGAACTTGAGCAACAACTTAAAGCGATGCGGCTTCAGTTGCTGCAAGCTCAAAAGATGAGTTCCGTGGGGGTGCTCGCGGCGTCGATCACCCACGAATTCAACAACATTCTGACCACGGTCATTAATTACGCGAAGATGGGGATCCGCCACAAGGATGCGGCCACTCGCGATAAGGCCTTCGACAAGATTATGGCCGCCGGTCAGCGAGCCTCCAAGATCACGACGGGCATGCTGTCGTATGCTCGGCATCACGGCGATCGTCGCGAGCCGATGGATCTGGTTCCACTGGTAGAAGACGTGCTGGTTCTCGTCGAGAAGGATCTGCAGCGGTTTCGCATTAAACTGGTCACCCAGTACGAGTCCCGTCCGTGGGCATCCGTGAATTCCGGGCAGGTCCAGCAAGTCTTGATGAACCTGATCGTCAATGCTCGTCAGGTTATGGAATCGGGAGGCACGCTGACCGTTGGTGTGCGGACAAATACGGAAACCGGTCACGGCGAGATGAGTATCCGCGACACAGGCGGTGGCATTCCCGCGGAAAAACTGCGGCGAATCTTCGAGCCGTTCTATTCGACGAAGACATTGGACGAGCAAGGGCAGGGCGGGACAGGACTCGGGTTGTCGCTGGCCAAAGATGTCATGGAGTCGCACGGTGGCAGAATTCGAGTCGATAGCGCCGTCGGTGCCGGAACGACGTTCACGCTGAAGTTCCCGTTGGTGCAAGCCCCTGTTTTGCCAACATCGTCCATGCAGAAAGTCGGCTAGCTAAAGGCGACAGGCAATAAAAAAGGGGAGCACATTTGTGCTCCCCTTCGCAATTCAAGATTCTTCGAATCAATTAGGTTCGACAGCTTCGCGGAATGGGAAGAACGCAATCGGGTCAAGCTGCATGACTGGCAGCGGAGTTTTCGAATTGCGAACAGAAAAGGTGTAGCAGATCACTTTTCCTGACGTCAATTCGCCAACGTAGATCACGCCACTCGAAACTGTGGCACCACCGGCACTGGTCAAGTAGGCATTACCCGGGATGATGCAATACTTGGCCTTTGCGGCCGCATTGGGCTTCAGACCAAAATCGGCGGCAACGTTTCGGAACCAGAAGTTCGTGAACGCATATGATTGCTGGTTGAGCTGTGCACCCGTCAGTCGCCCCGTCAGGAAGTCCATGACGAAGACCGCCTCGGGCATCCCGAAATTGGTTTGTGTTTCAACGGTGCAGACGGCAAATCGGTCGTCTCGATCGGTCGCAACCGCTTGAGCTGTTTCGTGCGGCCAACAATAAGCCAGGCAAAGCCCTGCTACCAAGCCAAGTCCCATCCAGACAAAACGACGTTCATTTCCACGCGGTAGCATGATCCGCTCCTTGTAACTGCGAAAGAGACCGTCAGCGATTCTCGCTTAAGTGAAGTGACGCGTCGAACGACGCCATAGATACTGTAACGCCCGAACACTTTGGCGGCTAGCTGTTTTCGCTGCAAGGGCCTCATCATCCTTGGCATTTGAACTCGACGCCCGATATGCTTCCGGCACTTTCAGCCGAAAACGGGTAGATTGGGCTCACCGGGTTGTTTCAACAACTCGTGATTGGATATCTGCTCCAACATCAACTTCTGAGTGATCTCCGGGAGGAACCGTCGTGACTGCGGAAACAACCAACGGCTCTTTGAATCGAAAATTGCGAATGGCTTTGGTCGGGGGAGGCCAAGGGGCTTTCATCGGTCGAGTCCACGCGACCGCCGCTGTCTTAGACAATCGCGCGGCTCTTGTCGCAGGGGCTCTGTCGTCTGATCCCGCTCGAGCCAAGGCGTCCGCCCCGGCCTACGACATCGCTTCCGATCGAGCTTATGGCTCGTTTGAAGAACTGTGTACAAAAGAAGCCGCGCTCCCCGCCGCAACCCGAATCGACTTCGTGACCATCGCCACGCCGAATCACACGCACTTCGCGGTTGCTAAGGCGGCATTGGCCGCCGGCTTTAATGTGATCTGCGACAAGCCAATGACCTTTGATCTGGCTCAAGCCGAAGAACTGGTCAAGCTGGTGGACAAGTCGGGAGCCGTCTTCGCCGTGTCGCACAACTACACGGGCTATCCGCTGGTTCGCCAAGCTCGAGAGATGATCCTGGGCGGTGAACTGGGCGAGATTCAGGCCATTCGCTCCAACTACATCCAAGGATGGTTGCGAACGCGTCTGGAATCGTCCGATCAGAAGCAAGCCGCCTGGAGAACCGATCCGACCAAGTCCGGTGCCGCGGGCTGTTTCGGCGATATCGGTACCCACGCGTATAACTTGGCGCGTTACATGACCGGACTGCTGCCAGCTGAAGTCTCTTGCCATTTGAAAGCATTCGAACCAGGCCGCCGTCTGGATGACTATGGTCATGCGGTCATTCGCTTTGAAAACGGCGGTTTGGGGTCGGTCACCGCCAGCCAGATCTCACACGGTCGCGAGAATGATCTGTTCATCGAAATCGATGGAACAAAGGGAGCCTTGTCGTGGCGGCAAGAAAATCCCAACGAGATGATGGTCCGACGAAATGGTCAACCGCATTCGGTCTACACGCGAGATCCCAATGCGTCCTTCATGAATGGTGCAGGAAAGGCCGCGTGCCGCCTGCCAAGCGGTCACCCCGAAGCGTTTTTCGAGGCGTTCGCCAACGTCTATCGCTTTGCGTATGACGACATGGCCAAGCGAGCAGCCGGGCAATCGTTCGAACGGCTCAATACGGTCTACCCGAATGTTTACGACGGCGTCGAAGGGATGTATTTCATCCAGCAGTGCGTCGCCAGCAGCGAACATAACGGAGCATGGTTGCCGCTCAAGCATCCGGCAGCCCGACGCTGATTGAAGTGACTCCCTGACTCGCCCGGCGGACAATCGCTGGGCGAGTTTCATTTCGTGCCTGCGCATTTTACAGAAGGAGTCCCATCGTGAGAGCAACCGTCAAGCAATGGATTTCGGCCTGGCTGGCGGTGTTCGTTGCTTGGGTCTTGCTCGACCTGGTCGGACACGGGTTGATTTTTGGTTCGATGTATGCCGCACTACCGAATGTCTGGCGTCCACGAGCTGAGATCAAGATCTGGCTGATTTACTTGGGAGTGCTGGTCACCGCGGCCGCGTTCGTCGCGATCTATGTCGTACAGATTCAATCCCGAGGGCTGATCGCGGGACTCGCGTACGGATTGCTGTTTGGGCTGGCAATGGGATCGTCGCTCGCCTGTGGTGGCTACGCGGTGCATCCAATCCAGGCCGAGTTGGCCTTTGGCTGGTTCGTGCTCGCAATGGTGGAATATGCGATTGCCGGAGTCCTCGTCGGTTCGATTATTGGTCGGCCGAAGTCTGCACGTGGTTAAGCGAAAGAGCCCCGGTTTCAACAACCGGGGCTCTTGTCAGTTCTAACGAATCACTGGACCTTAATATTCACGCTTCGTCTTGATGCCTGGGGCAGGGACCGGATACTTGCCGTTTTCGTCGGCAATTATCGGAGCTGGACCGCCCACCATCAATTTGTCGAGATCGGGCGCGAACTCGTGCTCGCAGTTCAGCATTTCGTCGAAGGTGATGATGCGGCCGGTGTGACAGGCCATACGACCCATCGATGTGACCAGGCTCGCTTCCGCACCGCGCTTCACTTCGTTGTATGGCGTGTCCTGACGAATGGCTTCCATCAAGTGGTCCCATTCCAACTGGTACGGGCTGATTCGATCTTCGGCCTTCCAGATCGCTTCACTCTCCACCATCTTCTGGCCCTTGTAGATGCGAGCCTTTGATGGCCAGTGGCCTGCAGCCGAGATCGTCGCCGATCCTTTGGTACCGTGAGCATAGCTGGCGAATTCAGTGGCTGCTCCGACCATGCAGCGACCTTCCAGGAAGAACTTGGTGCCGTCAGCGAACGTGTATTCCACGCTGTAGGTATCGAAGTTCTGATCGACGTAATCGCCACGATAGTGACGACCACCGTACCCCTTGGCTTCGACGGGCCAAATATTCTTGTCTTCGGTATCCTTCATCCAGCAGCATTCATCAATGTTGTGGATCAGGAAGTCACTGTACCCGCCACCGCTGGCCCACAGGAACGAATGGAAGTTGCGAATCTGGTATTCCAGCTCATTCTGGTTGGCAGGCTTGGGACCTGTGAAAATGCTCGCGGTAGGGCCTGCACAGCGGTAACCTCGCAAGGCAATAATTTCGCCCAGTTCGCCATTCTTGATGCGCTTGGACAGTTCGCCACGATCGGCGCAGTGACGGCACATCAGGCCGACCCCGACCTTCATATTCTTCTTCTTCGACTCTTCGTACAGTTCGAGCATCTTGCGAGTGCCCGGCCCGTCCACAGTGACCGGCTTCTCCATAAAAACGTTCAGGCCCTTTTCGATTGCATACTTGAAATGCAAATGGCGGAAGGCCGGAGGCGTCGTCAGAATGACCACGTCGCCCTTCTTCAAGCTATCCATCGCATTCTTGTACGCGTCGAAGCCGACGAACTTGTGATCGTCGGCAACCTGGACCAGTTCCTTCTTGTCATTCTTCAGCGACTCATGGCTGCCCTTCAGGCGATCCGCATAGGCGTCGGCCATTGCCGTCAACTTGACCGGGCCCACCTTGGTCGACAGGGCGTTCTGAGCCGCCCCGGTTCCGCGTCCGCCGCAGCCAACCAGTGCGATATTGATCGTCCCGCTTTCGCCGGCGTAAACGTGTTGCGGCAGGGCGATTCCCGCCAAAGCCGATGCGGCCGCAATTTGACCGGTTGTCTTCAAGAGATCGCGGCGGGTGAGCCCTTCGCTGATGTCACTGTTGGTTGCGTTTTCCACGGCTGAAGTCTCCTCGAGTGGTGCTGGTCAGTCGCAGAAGCCCCGCGACGCCGATCTGGATGGAATGCAGACTCTGCCGTTTTACCGCTATTTGGGCTGCCACGCGAGTGATCTGAAATTCAATCCGAACCTTGATAACTCGAAATACGCCATGAAACGAAAAAACACGGGCTCCAAAAAACGGAACCCGTGTTTCATTACGTGTGGCCATCAGACCAATTGCAGGTGAGCAAGCTCTTCCCGCAACCGGATTCGGGCCGTGTGCAATCGTCGTTTGATGGTTCCCACCGGGCTACGGAACCGATCACTCATCTCGACCAGCGACTGGCCGTCGAAATAGAAGGCGACCAGGGTCGATCGATCGAGTTCTCGAAGCCGCTTCAAACCGCCCCAGACATGAGCAGCTTGCTCGACCGACAACGCGGCATCCAATGGCGAGTTACGCTCGCAATCGATGCTGCCCAGGATTTCGGGATCCTGAGTCGAAGTCGGTGGACGTCGAACCGTTCGGTTGATTGCCAACCGGACCGTAATCCGACGCAACCAACCTGGAAACCGCTCTGGTTCACGCAACTGTGGCAATTTACGCAACGCTTGGATCAAGACGTCCTGGGTCAACTCGGCCGCTTCCGCCTGGTTTCGCAACCGACGCAATGCGATCGCGTAGACCGTCGGTTCAAACATCACGGCCAATTGGCCGAAAGCTTCTCGATCACCCGCTTGAGCCTGCAAAACCAATGGCAAGAATTCTTCCGTGTCCATTTCTATTCGTTTCCCAAAAAGCGGGCGATGTCATCGTGACACTGCCTGCAATGTGAATTCGGAGAAGCTGCGAATGAACCAACGACACCTAGACGTGCGGAATGCGTAGGGCATTCCAACGGCCGAGTGAGCTGGACCATCGATGAGAGGTGACCGGTGAAACCAGGTCGTCACATGTCGTGACAGACCTCGCCACTCGAACACCACCGCACTTCGACGAGAGAGCAATCCCTGATGCTGAGCCTTAGCCGCAAAGTGAGCGGTTCAGGACTAGCATCGCCCATGCTGTTTCCGGCAGGTGGCGACTATCGAGTCGCCAAGTTCTGCCGTGGCACATGGTTGAGGGAAGACTCCCGCCGGTACCTGTGGCCCCGAGTAACCCCTGTTTTAGGTCACTCGGACACGTGGAATCGGTGGTGGTACCCTCAAAATCGGGACGCAATGAAACCGGGCGTAGCTCGCTGGGACGGTACGACCGATGGGCATTCGCTGCGTCTACGACCATGCCGACTTGTACGTTGGCGTTGGTGTTGATCATCGCGACTTGAATGCCATTAATTGCTTGCATCGGGGGTACCTCCTGCGGCGACCGCAGTTTCCGGGAAACGACTTCTGATAGATCTGTTTCGGAACAAAAATCCACAAGTTTGAGTTTTACGCGGCATTTGCCCCGCATTGGCAGCGGAAAGAGAAACAAAGTCCGCACACATTGTAGACACCCGTTCGCCAGAGAAGGTTCATGCGATTCCGGGAATCTGATCTTTTTTTAGCAATCCACGGCCGTTCGTCCAGCGGAATTGTCGCGATAGACGCCTGAATTTCAGCAAATCTCACCTGACGCCGAGACTGAAAAGTCGTCTTAATCAGAAATGTCGATCCAACTTGCGCATTGCTCGCAGGTTGCGAAATCAGACTTTTTAGAAAAACAGGCAAAATCCGTAAAGTTTACCGATTGTGCCGGTCGATAAAGAGAGGGAAGAGATTTCGTCTCGGGTGTCTCATGGAACGAGAAATTAGGGAAAGGCTTCCCATGCCGCTGCATCGTTTGATCTGTCTGACCGCTCTACTGATGTTCTCCACCGTTGGCTGCTGTCATACGCAGTGCGTCTCGTCGGATCCCTGCAATCCATGTGGTGCCGGGGCCTGTGGTGGTGGTGGTTGCTGCCTGACCAACTGGTTTCACAATCGCTTTGCCTGCAACAGCTGCAGGAATTATAGCTGGTCCAATGACTGCTGTTCCGTCTGCGGTGGCAATAGCTGCGGCATGGACGGCGGCGGGATGAGCATGGGTGGCGGCGGCGGTGGCTCAAGCTGCGGTTGCGGCCAATCCGGTGGACAATCGAGCGGCTATGCTCCTGCCTCGCCGACTTATGTGACCCCAGGAGAACAGTCGCCAACTCCAGTGCCCGCCGCTCCTGCATCTCCAGCACGAACTAACGAACCAATTCCAGCGCCTGGTGCTCCTGACTCGACAACCTTCCAGGCTCCGGCCAATGGCCAGATCCAGCATGTTTCCATCGAGGAATTCCATCGTCTGCCAGGTACGGTGATTTCCGGTCCGGGAGCTGTTCCAACTCTGACCCCACCACCAGCCCTGTCGACCGTTTCTGTGCCACCTCGGCCAGGAAATCCTGTCCAGCAAGCTCAGTGGGTTCCAGCCAAGTAACTGAATCTGACACACCCGAAATGCAAAGGGAGGCGGTGCAAAAGCACCGCCTCCCTTTATTTTTTCTTTGTTCTAAAACAAAAACGGGCAATGCGTTACGTTCGCATTGCCCGCCCAGCCTAATCAATATCAACGCTTAGCGGAAAACGCCCACCCAGTACGGGTAGCCGTTGCGCACCATATATCCGTAGCCAACCCGGGTACCGCTCAGCATGATGCCATGATGCGGGGGCGAGGCGATCCAACCTTGAATAGCGGCTTCAGGGGTTTGGACACTTTGGAAGATGATTTCCATGTACCCCATATTACTGTGCTGGAAGCCGCCGTAATTGGCCATCCAATTCGCATGTCGTTGTGCATCAAGGCACATCTGCGTATCGAGGATAACGGGGCCCATGCCCATCTGGGCACGGTGCTGGTTGGTCAGTTCGACCAGCCGGACAATTGTTTGATGCTTGATCAGCCAATCGTGAGGACCTTCCTGCTCCTTCGTGGCTACTTTCTCAACTTTAACCGTCACGACGGGACCGTTGCTGGGGAGCAGAGCATCTGCGGGCTCGAACTCTGCCCATGCGGGCAATCCTGCCATCAGAACTGCCGACATCGCAATCACCAATCTAATCATTCAGTCCAACTCCTTGGGAAACTCGAATCATCCCGGCAGGGTTAAAGTCGCCGACCCCTGGCGAACCCGACCGAGACTCCTCACAAGCCAGCCACTTAGACTGGCCTTGAGGAAGGAGAGCTAAGCAGAGTCGACCTTGACGATCAATCAACGGGCGCAGATTGGATCGAAATGTGAAGACGGCTGGGTTGCGGGGGACTAGTGAGGTTGCTAGCGGTGAAATACTTCGGCTGCCCACAATCGTGGCGGCCCTCTCCCTGAACGTGGCCGTTGGCATGGGACCAGTGGGGTCGGTTTCTTCGTGGTCGACCGCAAGTGGGGCTGGCCCGATGTCCCCGGATTTAGCCTGCTGATAGACACTTTTGAGCACTTCATGTGGCCAGATCTTTAATCCCCAGTCGGTTTGGGTACAGTGGATCGCCGATCGAATGCCTCACCAAATTTCTGCGGAGTCTTCATGCGTACGCTGATCTCGGGCGCGACCTGCGTCCTGCCAAATGGGCTATCACGGGCGAATATTCTTTTCGACGGATCAAAGATAATTGATATTGATCCGCCCTCAACGGCTCTGGTTGACGAGGTTGTTCGAGCTGACGGACTCCATCTGATCCCGGGAGTCGTTGATGATCAGGTCCACTTTCGAGAACCAGGGCTGACTCACAAAGAGGATCTGTACACCGCCACCCGCGCCTGTGCCAAAGGGGGGGTCACCTCGTTTTTGGAGATGCCGAATACGAACCCCACGACCATCACTTGTGAGCGGTTGGCGCAAAAGCTGGAGCTGGCGGCTGGTAAATGCCTGGTTAACTTCGGTTTCTATATCGGGGCGACGCCGAACAATGTCCCGGAATTGATACAAGCCAAACGGACACCAGGCATAAAGATTTTTATTGGCTCCAGCACAGGCGACCTGCTCGTCGACCAGCAAGCCGCCTTAGAGCAGATTTTTGCTGAAACGACCCTGCCGATTTGCGCGCACTGTGAAGACGAAACGACTGTCCGGGCAAACCGGGACGCCCTGCAGGGGGGGGCCACATACCGCGATCACTCTAAAATACGTGACGAGCGTGCGGCGGTCATCGCCGTCCAGCGGTCCATCGATCTGGCGTTCCGCCACAATCATCGGTTTCACGTGCTGCACGTTTCAACAGGGGCCGAAACAGAACTACTGCGCGATCATCGTGATCTGATCACAGGGGAAGCCTGTCCGCACCACTTGTTTTTCAACGTCGACGACTATGACCGACTGGGATCGCTGGTCCAGATGAATCCATCGATCAAAACGGCCGCGGACAATGCGGCTCTGTGGACTGCGCTTCGTGATGGCCGACTGCAGGTCATCGCCACTGACCATGCACCACATACGTTGGACGAAAAACGTCAGCCCTATCCGAAGTCGCCATCCGGCTTGCCTGCTGTAGAAAATTCACTGGCCCTCATGTTGGACAGTGTCTCTCGAGGGCTGTGTACCCTCGATCAGGTCGTGCATTGGATGTGCGATGCCCCGGCCCGCGTCTGGGATCTCGTCGGCAAGGGGCGAATAGCTCCAAACTATGATGCGGATCTAGTACTTGTTGATCTAAACAAGTCGCAGACGATTCGCGATGCTGAACAAGAAACCAAGTGTGGGTGGAGTCCTTGGAATGGAGTCACGTTGACAGGTTGGCCCGTCCGCACTTGGGTGATGGGGCAGACTGTCTTCGCCGAGGGGAAAATTAACGAGGCTGTGCGAGGGAGCGAGATCAAGTTTGATCATAGCCGCGGCGGGTATTGGAAGACGGTTTAAGGAACGCCCTAATCGTCAGACCGCACCGCGGCGATACCAGAAGACGGCGACGAGCGCGCAAACCGCGAACAACGCGATCCCGACGAACCAACTTTGGTCGCAGGGCCGGGGTGAATCGCAGATGGTGGGAGTTGGTGCGGGGTTGGAAGGCTGTGCGGCCACGTCTCGAAACGGAGACAGCGGTTCGACTTCATCGAAGTCTACGGAAGTTGATGTCGGCTCTTCGACATTTAACTGGCGAGGTGCCGCGAAGTCGTCCGGCCAAGGGGGTGAAATCGACAAGTCTGATTGATTCCGACTCGCGTCAGCACCCAAAGCCAGCGAAACCACTCCGCTGCTTTCTTCATTGAGATCAGTAGAGTTCTCCGGGGGCTCAATGAAGTCTTGCGGCTCGCTTGGTGAATTGGAACGAGGGGCCTTCGACAGCGTCATGCTGCGGTTGGCCTGTACGACTGCGCGGTCATTCGATTCGTTCGCTTCAATGTCAGTTTCTAAGCCCAGCGGAATGGTGATTTCGGTGTTCGGAACGACGGCGGAAACATGTGTTGCCACCGGTGCGGCAATCGGATTTGACTTCCGATCCCGACGAAAGACGTTCAGACCCTGCGTCCAGTCCTTGCGTGCTTTGACATTCGATTCCGGCTCCGCCACCTTTGCCAAAGGTGCTGACTTACTGTTTGGCGCTGCGGCCGCACTATTTGCAACGGACGGGGGCGAAGTCATCGATGGGCGATCGGCGCTCGGCGTCACATCGGCAATTGTTGTCGAAGGAGAAGCGTCAATTTCGTCCGCCAAATCTATCGTTTCTTTAATTCGATCGTCGATACGCTGAACGAGATCGATCGGGCGTTCTTCATCAGGCGAATAGTCCAGTCGGGCAGAATCGCCAAGGTCATGGGCCACTTTTGCGGTATGACGGGCTTCGCGGAGTTGTCCCAGATCGAATAGGCGTCGCGCCTTTTCAACCATCGAATCGACTCGCACTCGGACATCATGGGCCGTTCCAGATTGCCTGGGCGATTCTTCGGCCCGCTCCGCATCGTCGTCCAAGGCGGCTTTGAGTCTCTCGATCTGATCCTGTCCTTGATCAGCAAAGGCATTTTCTGTGTTCGTTGAATCCACCTTTGCCGCTGCCGAAGACTCCGCTTCGGAGTTGTAGCCACTGGCGGACACCTGATTCGGCGTTTCAACATTTCCCGCCGTTTGAACGGGATCCATTTTTGAGGATGCCAAACCAGGGCGAGTCGACTTTTCACTTGTTGAAGACGAACGTGTTTCGGCATCTGGTTTGGAAACAGATGCTGCAGCATTCGCGGCAACCGACGGTTCTGGCTTCGCAAGCTGTCCAGACTCGACGCGGCTGCCTGTCCAGCGGACTTGAGGGACGGAATCCCAAAGGCCGGTCATCGTTTGGCGAGGCGTATGTTTGCAACCCGCCAGTAGAAATAGCATGACTGCAGCCAGCCGCAGAAAGCTGCTACATCGAAATCCTTCGGCGATTCGATTCCTGACACGCACTAAAGCCAACCAATTGAGGAATGTTTGGCGAATGACCGCGCAGCCGCACCGTGCGCTTACCTGTTACATCGGTTGCGCAAGCCCTGCGGCTGAATCCAAATTCTCTCAAGTGATCAAGATCCGCCGAGTGCGGCGATTTCTGCCGACGTTTGTTGATGAATCCTCGCCTAAGGGGAGTCAATCAGGTTGGAACGTCCGCTCGCGTCATTTGACGGTTGAGGTGGAACGCCATTCTGCGGGTCGAGTTGCTGAGGCGACTGTGGGATCAAATCATTCGGTACCGGTTGGGCATTCGCCGGGACCAGCATCTGTGGATAGACCCCCTGGCTCAGCCATTGCGATCGCACACTTGGAGCGACAGCCTCAAAGGGCGCCCCTCGACGAGATTCACGATCCGCCGCGTCTTCGTATGCTTTTTCCGGCCAGGCCCCTTCGTTCAGATAGACTTCGTTGTAGTCGAGTAGCGTTCCCTTCTCGAGTTGGACGTTTTTCACCGCGAGTTGGTACTCGACCAATGATCGGAAGTAGGCGGTTTCCGCCTCGGCCAATCGTCGTTGCCCTTCCAGCAGCAGATAAAGAGTTGCCGTGTCGGTTTCTGTTTCATACGTCGCTTCAATGGCGGCGACCTGTTCAGCGGCGGCCATCCGGCGATTCAAGTTGGTCTCGACCAATGCATAAGCACGCTCAACTTCAGAGAACGAATTGCTGAGGTCGTAGACAACGGATCGCTCTTCTTCATAGAGCAACGCACGTTCGCGAACGAGTTGCAGCTCCGAATGCCGAATCGCTGCGTAGGCTTTGCGGAAGCCGATCGGGAATGACAATTCCACTCCGGCCTGCCATTCCTGGAACTGTCCGGACACCAGGTCGCTAAGCGCATTGTTGAATTCCCCGGATTGACCCTGCGGGAAGAGATCGTTGCCGAAACCTCGCCAACGGTATCGGCCCGTGACATCCAAACGTGGAAGCAGGAAGTTCTTGTTCGCTTGCAGCTCGACTTCACGCTTCTTGATCTGCCACTTCTGTCTTCTGAGTTCTTCGCGCCGGGATAAGGCTTCGACGAGACAAGATTCCCAGCTGTAAGCCATTTTTGCCTTAAGCGGCTCATCGGAAGGGCGAATCAGTCGTCCATCGCTGATTGGAAGACCTGTCAACAACCGCAATCGTCGTTCGACGACGTAAATCCCGCCAGATCCACGAAATGTGCCGCCCGTACTGCCGTTGTTCGTGCGGGTCCCGTCGACCAGTTTGCCTTGTAGTGCGTTCTGTGCTTCCTCTTCGAATCGGAAGTACTGCTCACGAGCCTGGGCTTCCTTTTGGGCTTCGCCGCCGCTCTTTCCCTGTTCGTTCAGGGCATGAATTTTCCGCCATGTCTTCAGGGTCGCGTCGCGAGCCCGGACTTTAGCCGCCACATCGCGATAGGCAAAATAAAGATCCCAATAGGCGTTTTCGACATCACTGACGAAGTTGCGTACGCCGATTTCGAATTCTGCCAACGCCGTGTCAGTATTGATCCGAGCGATGACCACGCCATTAATAGCACCAGGTTGCGCTCCCGGCCCAGCCATGCGGTTAAAATCGACGCCGCTTCCCTGCAACAACGGATGCTTCGCTTCGACATCAAACCATGTCGTCCAGGCGCTCGGAAATTCGTTTCCGGGAGCGTTGTTTCGATCGTATTGAGTGTAATTCTTGATCGCAAACTGTGTCCCTGTGGCTGCCGTCTTACTGAGCTGCGATTGCGAAGTCCCGAAGTTCTGCTTCAATAATCGGGTACCGCCGCCGAAGAACACGTTATTCAAAGCGCGATCATTGTTCTCGTACGACATATTCGTCGTGAATGCGGCGTCAAATGCGCTGAGTGCGGATTCCACTCCGACGCGCGGATCCGTTTCGACGACGGAAGAATCAAAACGGCTCTTCGCGGCGTCCGGGGTACGCAGCATCGTCCCCCCCAAGTCGCGAAGGATCGATGAATTAGACAGTGCCAGATGGATCGTTTCTTCGAGGCTTAAGTCGAGATACTCTTCCGAGTCGAGATTCACCAACGATCTTGGTGCTGGAGTCGTCGCCAGAAGACCCTCTGACGGCGTCGGCTGATCGGGAATCTCAATCTTTTTGGCGAGGTTCTGATAGTGAGCCGCATCGACCCCGGCGATCGACGGCGGCGGCGTATTCGCATGGCGCAGGCACCCACCGATGACCATGGTGGTCATCGCGCAGATTCCTAGGACCGCTGCGGTTCGTCGCATCGCTGGCACTTCCCGACTATCGCTAACAAAGAGGGACGACTTCGTTCCCGGTGATCGATGAGCCATGGAATGACGGGGCACGTATGGGGACTAATTCCACAACAGTGGCCAGTCTTTCATCTGAAGTGATCGACACATTTCCCAACTGACAGAAACGGAAATCTCGGCAAAATCGTTGTTTTCAGAAAAGTCGACCACTGAAAGATCTTGACGGCAGAATAAGAGGCCCCCATTTTTGCTATTTCTCGCAGACCCCCTGCGCCATCCATCTCGCTTTTGCCGACTTAGTTTAGGACGCGGCTGGTTTCCCAAATCGAAATTGTTGCCGATGTTCGGATATACTCATCCCTTCGAACGAAATCGAAATCTGATGGGCCCGCATGTCCTCGCTCCACAGTCTTTCCACGGCGAATAGTGATGCGCAGCGTTTGCAGATGGAACGCAGCATCGATGAATTGGCAGAACTGGCCAGAAATGCCTTAGAGCCGGCGCGTTTCTTTGGCGAGGTTCTTCGCCGATCTCTACAACCAGGTGGTGCGACATACGCCACACTGTGGCGTCCGTCGCTCGATGGTCTTTGGGAGTTTGCGGGTGAACTCCCCCAATCGGGTGCTCTCGCAGATCAACTTGCTGAAGGCCGCCAGGAGTTGCTCGAAGAAGTCGCCCGCGGCTCGCAACCAAAAGTGACTTCCGGCTCGGCCGACAGCTTGCATGCAGATCGGCTCTCAGTCTTAAGTCCACTGCGTCATGCAAATATCACCGTCGGAATCCTGGAAACTGTCTTTCCGACGCCCACAAGCGCAGTGTTATCGCCCACGGTCTATCAATACCTGGCGGCTCTCAGTGAGATCACCGCAGACTTCTTGTCGCAGCAAGAACTACAGCAACTGCGACGAATCAAGGGCATCTGGCAGCAATGGGATCACTACCAGCAACGACTTCAGCAGTCATTGGATCTGCAGTCCATCTGCGCCGCGATCGTCAATGACGGCCGTATCCTGGTCGACTGCGATCGAGCAACGATTCTGGTCCTGAAGCAAAATCAATATCGAGTCCATGCGATCAGCGGTGTCGAGCGTGTTGATTCTCGCGCAGGGGCAGTGCGGTCGCTGGAAAGTGTCGCGAACTGTATTCGTCAATCGAGCGACAAGATCTGGACGGTGCTTCCTCCAGATCCGACGATGGATGTTGATCGCAAAACATTGCTGGAGCGTTACCAGCAAGAGACCAACGCCTGTTGCCTCGGGGTGCTTTGCATCAATGACTCACCCGACCAGACAGCGACCGGCAGGCCCCCTGCCATGCTGGTGCTGGAGAAGTTCACCGCCGATGCGAATTGGGGCGAAACTCGAAATCGCGCCGAGTCATTAGTGCAGCGCTCTGCATTCGCATTGCGTGCCGCCTTGACGCTGAATGAGATTCCGGGGTTGCTCGCGTGGAAGCGTTGGCGAAATGGAAAGAGCTTCTTTCGCCGGCCTGCATTATTAATCTCACTGGCGGCTCTGACATTCGCAGCGATTGCACTAATCGCAATTCCGTCGCAATTCATCGTGACGGGGCACGGCGAATTATGGCCTAGTCTGCGCCGCGACGTTTTCGCCAGCACAGCGGGAATTGTCGATCAAGTTCTCGTCAAACATGGTGACGACGTTGCTGCCGGTCAGCCACTACTCGTGTTGCGCGATCCCGAATTAGAACAGGATACACCGCGAGTGATCGGTGAACTCGCCACGACGCGCGAACGATTACGAGGGGTGCAGCTTGCTCGACTGACCAGTAATGCCTCATCCGATAACGCCAGCAAGATTCGGCAGTTGGCGGCGGATGAAGAGGAATTGAAAGAGCGACTGAAGACATTGGAACGGCAACGTACATTGATCGAAGAGCGCCAGCAACAGTTGACGCTGCGTAGCCCAATTGCGGGCCGGGTTCTGTCGTGGAACCTGGCACAGCACTTATCCGCACGGCCCGTGGAACGAGGTCAATCACTCCTGACAATTGGTGAGACTTCTGGCTCATGGATCGTGGAAGTTCAAGTTGCCGACGAAGACACCGGACATTTGCTGCGAGCGCAGCAGGCACTTGGGGATCATCTCGAAGTCGACTTCCAACTCCCTTCAGAGCCGGGGCGAAATTATCATGGCAAGGTTCGCGAAGTTTCGCTGACTTCTGAATCAAATGATCGCTCGACTGGCCACGTGCGAGCGGTTGTGGAGTTCGACAGCCAGCAGGTCACTCAACTGCGTCCCGGGGCGACCGCCATCCCTCGCATTCATTGTGGTCGGAAATCTCTCGGCTATGTCTGGTTGCATGACCTGATCGACGCGATTCGAATTCGACTGAGGTTCTGATGGAAAGTACCATGACAAACAGAGCGTTGATTCACTTCACGCGAACTCCGTCAACCGCATCAGCGCCAACATGGTCAGGCTTCGACCTAAATCGCACCAGGACCGTCCAGCGGTCTCTGCAACTGGTGATGCTATTCGCATTCACGGCTGGCCAATTATCGGCGACGCTTCAAGCCGAAGAGATCCGCGTTGAATCGGCACTCCTGACGCTGCTGGAACAGGCCGAGATCTCGGCGCGCGAGGCAGGTCCGCTGATTCATCGCGAGATCTCCGAAGGGGTCACTGTCGAGAGTGATACGGTGTTGGGGAAGGTCGACGATCAGGAAGCACGCCTGATCCTGGATCGTGCCGTCACTGAGTTGAAGATGGCACAAGTCTTGGTTGAGAACGACATCAAGGTTCGCTTCGCGCGCAAGTCTCTGGAGGTCGCTCAAGCTGAACTCAAGCGTTCGCAGGAATCTGTCGAGAAATTTCCGAAGAGTGTCTCGCAGACCGAACTCGATCGGCTGCGGCTTCTGGCCGACAAAGCACAGCTCGAAATTGAACAGGCGGCCGTAGACCACGAGCAAGCAGTCCTCTCTCATCAACTCAAACAACATGATGTCGAGCGAGCAAAACTGTCCCTGGAACGCCGCCTCATCAAGGCCCCCTTTCCAGGGGTACTTGTCCAATGGAAAAAACAGCGGGGCGAATGGGTTGAGCCTGGCACTCCTCTGGTCCGCATGATTCGATTGAATCGCCTGCGGGCCGAAGCATTCGTGTCGGCGAAGCTATTGCCATCCGATCTTATCGGTCGCAGGGTCACGCTGGTCGTCGACCCTTCCGAGAAGTTGAGGAAATCAAAATTTGAAGGCCGTCTCGTCTTTGTCGATCCGGAGGTCGATCCCGCCACAAACCAGATGCGGGTCTGGGCAGAGATTGATAATAGTGAATTGATTCTGCGGCCAGGCCAGTCGGCGGTCTTGATTCTGCACTCCGTGAAGGCAGGGGAGTGATGTCTACGTCGGCACCAACGGCGGGCCAGCGAGTCCCGTGGATGAAGCGAGCCGACTTGAAAGTCGTGCCGCTGGAGTTCGCGGGACGGCGCTCGTGGGGCATCAAGGATCCGCTGACTCTGGCGTACTATGAGCTACGCGATGAAGAGTATTTTGTCCTTCAGCAATTGAGTGGCCAGGCGACTGTCGAGGACACATGCAATTCCTTCAACGACCGATTCCGGCCTGCCACGCTATCCCCCGCCGAATTGCAGCAGTTCATCGGCCAACTGATTTCACAAGGCCTGCTGATCGCTGCCGGTGCCGGATACGGTCGAATGCTGGTTGCTCGCGATCGACAGACAAGATCGAGACGACTCTGGACGCGTCTCAGCAGCGTCCTTTGTATTCGGTTTCGGGGCATCGATCCCGACTGGCTGCTGGAATGGTTACTGCACAGGATCGGCTGGATATTCTCGCCCGCCATGCTGTTCGCAAGCCTGCTGCTGATCGGTTGGGGAATCGTACTGGTGGTTGTTCAGTTCGATCATGTCATTGAACGCCTACCAGACGCTCATGCGCTACTCGCCACCCAGAATCTCATCTGGCTCCCGATGCTATTGGCCGTTGTCAAAGTGCTGCATGAGTTCGGCCACGGCTTGGGTTGCAAGCGATTCGGTGGCGAATGTCGGGAACTCGGCGCCATGCTGCTCGTCTTCACCCCCACACTGTATTGCAACGTCTCCGATTCCTGGATGCTTCGCGACAAATGGAAACGCATCGCCGTCAGCGCCGCTGGCATGTGGGTTGAACTTGTCATCGCCTCCATCAGCACGTTGCTCTGGTGGTTCAGCACTCCCGGACTGTTTCATTCGATGTGTCTGAATCTGATGATCATTTGCGGAGTCAGCACCCTGCTGTTCAATGGGAATCCGCTGCTCAGATATGACGGCTATTTCATTCTTTCCGACTGGCTCGAGATCCCCAATCTGCAGCAACAGTCCCTCGAATCCATTCGCAGCGGGATCTGCTGGTGGTTCTGTGGAATTCGCGATCGATCCTTCGCAGATTCGTCGAGGGCTCGCAGGTGGTTGCTGCTCGGCTATGGCGTCGCATCCTCCACATACCGCGTCCTCCTGGCGTTTCTCATCTTGTGGTCGCTTTACTATTGGCTGGAACCTTATGGCCTCGCCGCATTCGTTCAATTGCTGGCCGTGCCGATGATCGGCCTGATGTTCCTACGGCCTGTATTGGCTACGACCCGCTTTCTTCGAAGTTCACAGAATCGGCAGCAGATCAATTGGCCTCGCTTGGTCTCTCGCGCGGCGTTCTGCGGAATTCTGTTGATCGCGATACTGTTCCTCCCCGTTCCCAGCCGCGTTCGTGCGGGAGCACTACTCGATCAAGGTGATGCACACCGCGTCTATTCGACCCTGGGCGGGACTCTGGTTCAAAATGTCAAACTGGGAGCCTCTGTCGTCGCCGGTCAGGAAGTGGCTCGTCTCGTGGATCCGCAACTTCAGACGCAGCTCATTCGATTGGAAGGCGAGTACAACCTCCATGCCCTTCGCCTCGGGCAACTCGAACGTCGGCGCATCTTGGATCCCGAGGCCGCGGCGCTCATTCCGGCAACTCGAGAAGCCAAACACGATTTCGAAGTGCAACTGGCTCAATTGCGTGACGCCGCCGAACGCCTGGTCCTGAAATCTCCTTGTGACGGGATCGTGCTGCCTGCGACACCACAATCGGGGCAGGCGTTACCCGGAGCGTTGCCGACCTGGGCCGGATCTGCTCTCGATGACCGAAACTCGGGCTGCTTTGTGAAACCTGGGACGACGTTGTGTCTCGTTGGTGTACAGGAAAGTCGTGATGCCACGCTGCTCGTCAACCAGGACGATATCAATCTGGTGCACATCGGACAGCCGGTCCGAATAGTGTGGCATGAATTGGCTGGCGAAGTCCTCACCGGGACCGTGACTGAAATCGCCGCACTAGACTTGGAGACGCTCCCGCGCGAAGCGGTCCAGCGCCTCCATCTACCGGCTCGTTCGACGGTAGAAGGGAGCGTCGTTCCTGTCGGAACCTGGTATCGAGTGCGAGTTCGCCTGGATTCCACGACCTTGCCGCTGGCACGGAACGCCGCGGGTGAGGCCAAGATCTTAGTCGCGCCACAATCACTGGGACGCAGCATGCTGCGCTGGCTCTCGCGCACATTTGCTCTGTAGACGGTAAGGCTCAGGGAAGGATGTACAGCAATCCGACCGTCGCCCCGGCCTGATAGATGGCCCCTTTCAGGCTCAGCGGAAGATAGTGCCGACGATAGAGCGCAGGAGTTCCCGGTCGATCCACGCCCAGCGTGTAGACGGGCTCGCACGGATCGTCGACCCCGCAGTTGTACGGAATCAAAGGGACTCGACCGAAGAAGTGAGCCGCGGAAACAAATGGTTGCAGGCACTCGGGCACATGCACCGCCCCTTCCTTCCCACACCAGTAGGTTCTGAACCCATAGGTGTAACCCTGTCGTTCCAGGTTGGGCTCTTCAAACAACAGCGGCAGATGACGAGTGGACGGCGCTTCCCATTCATAGGTCGACAGCAGCCAGGGACGACTATCCCCCAGCGGCGAGAAAAACGATCCGTGGCTCGTCAAGAATTGGTTGGCCTGATTAAGTCGAGCCACTTCCAGAGGGCTGAGTTTTTCGGACTCGGGAAGGTTGAGTGAGATCGAAGCCTTCAGTTGGCCCAGAGGTTTGTCCTGCCAATTCTCAGTCGCACGAGGATTGTGGGGGATGATTGGCGTTTCCTCACCCACAGGCGCCGGCGGAACCGCCGCCACGTTCACCACTGGTTGTGCAGACGCGATTCCAGCAAACAGCAGGATCGATGCAGCCATAAGCACCGCCCGTGGGACTGCCACCGAAACATTGCCAACATTGGAAAGTGACATTCCTACCTCCCGGCCGCTTTGAATGCGCTCCGCGTACAGACATCGCCATTCAGGTCTTTCGGGCAGGCATTATCAGAGTAATCAAAGTTTCGCTCAGATTCGCTTCAAACCGCACGACCCCTAAAGTTCGCCAGAAACCGCCTATCGTCAAGCGCCTTAGTCTCTCCACTCGATGACAGAGCCAGACGAACCTGGCTTCGAGTTCCAGTCTTCGTAACCGCTTCGTGGCACACCCACTGCTAGAGGACGGCTTTGCGTGTGACATTGGCGAGCGAATTGTGTTGGCGTCAGTTTGGCGCAACGTACTGACAAGTAAGAGGATATGCTGATTCCTGGATCCGGTAAGCCAGTTGATAAGTCATCAAAACGAGCCTGCGGTTTCAAGAAAGTAGAGAATGCGGCGAACGAAATTGCTGCGGTGACGCGTATTAGATGAGTAAGAAACGGGCGTTTTGGCAAAGTTTGCTGAAGAATCTGGTGTTTCCTTCCCCCAAGAGGGCTAGGATTTTCACCATCTAAGTTGCGCAAACATTAAATGGTGCGCAACTTCAAAGATCGCAGTTGATGTGATGTCGCTTTTAGGTCAGGGGACGCCCTGACAAGTGAAGCAGGAATGGGCCCCATGCAGATATCCAATTGGCTTTGGAGTTGGCTTGAGATGCGCCAACACAGCCGCGCACCACAGACACCGCTGGACTACGCGGCGCGTCTAACGCTGCGCAAGCTGGAAGAGCGGCAAGTCCTCAATGTCACCGCCGTTTTCGACGCCACTGCTGGCGCTCTCAGTGTCACGGCGGATGCCAACGACCATGTTACCGTCAGTGTCGACACCACGACCCACGAAGTGACCGTCAACGGCAACACAGTCACGATTGAAGACTCGGTGACGCATTCAGCGACATCCGTTCTTGCCGCAGACATCCACACGCTGAATGTGACCGCCACCGGAACCTTTGACAATGTCATCGACCTCAGTGGTCTAACTTCCGCTGATCCGACATGGGGCAGTTTGTCTGTTCACGTCGACGCCGGTGCCGGAAACGATCAGATCACCGTCGGTTCCGTGGGTGGTATGCACATCGACGGCGGAGACGGCATCGACGAGATCGACGTCACGTCTAACATCACGTTGACGGGTAATGATTCGATCTTCATGTCCGCCGAAACGATCAACATCGTCGGGGCCACAATTCACACCGATCTTGGCGGTATGACGTTTGACGGCATCGCTTTTTTGTCATCGGCAACGCTAACTAGCGATCAAGGCAGCCTGACGTTTGACGGTGCCGTACATTTGTCTGGGTCAACACTAAGCGGCGATACCCATCTTAACGGCGACTTGTTCGTTGACTACGGGACGAACTCGCTCAGCGGTCAGCTTACGGACACCAGCGACATCTTCCTCGCCGGTGGAGCCGAGTTGAGTGTCACGGGCCTGAATTCCGGGACGCTGGAACTGGGGTCGACTCAAACGCTTTCCGGCAGCGGCATGTTACACGGTAATCTTGCGGGAACGGGCACCGTATCCCCCGGCAGCAGTCCGGGAATCTTGACGATCGACGGCGATTTTACGTTCGCCGGCACAATCAATTTTGAAGTGGACGGCACGGCCCACACTGCTGGGACGGATTACGATCAGATTGTCGTCAGTGGGAATCTCGACCTGACTGGAGCCACTCTCAATTTCACCGGGACTTCGGCTTCGGTTTCGGCGAATGAGCTCGTCACTCTGATTTCGCATGCTGGTGTGGCTTCAACTGGGGCAGCAGCCAGCCACAGTCAAGGACAATCTGTCGACATCAACGGCACCGCCTATAAGATTTTCTACAGCGGCGGCGACGGTAATGATGTCGTCTTGGTCGAAGCCACGATTCCAAACATTGTTTATGTCGAGGATACTGGCTGGTCCTCCTACACCGCTGGAATGCTGATCGCCAATGCCGACGGCCATAGCCACTCCGCAATTTATGGCGTGACGGCGTTTAATTCGATTCAAGCGGCCGTCGACAGCGTCGCTGCAGGCGGAACCGTCGAGATCAATGCTGGTATCTATTCCGAGGCGGTCGTCGTCGACAAGAGCTTGACGCTGGACGGCCTGACGGGTAACGCGGCCGATGTCGAGATCTCGGGATCGACCGGTGATGGAATTTCCATCACGAGCGGCGCGACCGATGTCACCGTCTCTGATCTGACTGTTTCCGGCAGCCAGAATGGTATCAGTGCCTTTGATGTCGCAGGAATGCTAACGCTGACGTTCAACAATGTCGTCGCCACGGGCAACGCCGCTGACGGGTTCCATCTCCAGTCCATCGGTAGCGTGCAATTCGTGGATGTCACTGCCCAGAACAACTTAGGCAACGGGATCTGGATCGAATCGGTAACGGGCTTAGTTGATGTCAACAATGCCACGCTCACCGGCAACGGAAGTGACGGCTTCAACCTCACCCTGGCCGGTTCGGCAACGCTGACTAATGTTGAGGCGTATTCAAACCAGGGAAGTGGACTGACCATCGCGACAATCCTGGGAGACCTGTCGCTCGACTCCGTCACTGCCGGCACGGTAACGCCAGCACAAGGCAACGCTGTCGATGGTGTTTCCATTACCGAAGTCTATGGCACTCTTTCGCTGACCGATGTAGAAGCGGACGGGAACACCAACTACGGCATCTCGCTCGTGCAGGTGGGAATCACATCCGGAATCGCGACCATCGATGGCGGCGGGGCACAAGGAAATGGCTTGGACGGACTGCACGTCTTCCTGATCGATAACCTCACCGTCACAAATGGAACATACTCGTCGAATCTCAACGATGGCCTCAGTATCAACAATGTCACCACGCTTGAATTGGACGGCGTGACAGCCGAGTCCAATGTGCAGCATGGCCTCGACATTGCCGACACTGCTTCGGTGACTGTTGACGCCGGCTCTTACTCGCTCAACGAACAACTCGGCATTTTTGTCTTTACGGCAGGCGAAGTTGTTCTCACGAATGTGAATGCGTCCGACAACCTTGCGGGTGGAGCCTGGGTGTTGGACGGCGGCACGTCGATTACAGTGGACGGCGGGAATTACGATCGCAATCTGGCCACCCACGGCTTGCTGCTCGCCGCGGATGTCATCTCGGTGACAGGTGCGACGGCAAATGACAACGAAGGCTACGGCATCGTGATCATTGGGGCTGATACGGCCACGATTCAAGACACCGAAGCTTCGGGAAATGGAGAGGGCGGAGTGATCGTGACCAGCGTGGGCACGGTTGAACTCGACAATGTGACCGCTGCGAACAATGACTTTGGCGGGCTGTTAGTGTCCGAGGCAGACAGCGTGACGATTACCGGCGGGACATACAACGACAATACGAATGGTGTCGGGATCAGCATTGATGGGGTTTCAGGCGCGGTCACTCTGACCGATGTGGCTGTGACCGGGAACTCCGGGGGTGGGCTGTCGGTCATGGTGAACACCGCGATCGCCGTGCCAGTGGCTGCTGACACCGTCCTCATTACCGGTGGTAGCTATACCGGGAATGGCGGCATTGGGATTCAAATTGATGGCGTGACGACCAGCGTCGAAATCGAGCTCGCCGGCATCCAAAACAATGCTGGATACGGTATCGAGATCAGCAATACCGGCCTGCTCACTCTGTCCGATGTCATGCTGTCTGGAAATGTCGGTGGGGGATCGATCACCGACGTGACGACAGTAACTCTGAATACGACCACTGGTGCCGACACTGTTGACATCAACACGGCAGCCATCGGTGGCGAAGGTCATCTGCAACAGACAAGCAACTCGACTGCACAGGATGTTCTGTCTTTCACCGGCGTCAGCACGCTGGATGTGAACACGTTGGACGGGAACGATACGGTGAACGTCGCGGCTCATTCGACGACGGCCATCAGTCTAGACGGTGGGGCGAATACGGATACAGTTTCGATCGAAACCCCAAACCCGACACTGACGGTTGATGGCAACGGGTTCACGGTGGCCACCACTGGGAATGCGCTGATCTCTGTTCAGAATTTCGAGAACGCGGCCTTGTCTGGTGCTGTTGTCTTCAGTGGCTCAACAGGAGACGACACGCTAACGCTGACCGCTTCCGATGTGGACGATGCAACGTTCTCGTTAGAAACGGATGGCAGCCTGATCATTTCCGGCTCCATCGTCAGCGTGACCTCCGTGGAGTTCGATGGTGGCGACGGTGATGATTTGTTCGTCATCGAAAACCAGGTCGGCGGGCTGTTCAACCTGGTCAATGGAATCGTCTTCAACGGTGGCACGGGAGGAGAGGCAACACCGGGCTTCAATCCAGATGGCGATTCCCTCCAGATCATCGGTGGCTCCGCGACGACCGTCGAGCATCAAGTTGGGAATGCCAACAGCGACGGGTCAGTGCTGTACAACGGTTCCTCTTCGATTACCTACAGTGACGTGGCATCGATCCTTGACACCGTCACCGCATCGAATCGGACGTTCACATTCTTGGGCGGCACCGAAGACATCACGGTTTCCGATTCGGGAACTAGTGGCGAAACGACGATCAGTTCGACAGCCGGCGGGCAGATCACGTTCAGCAATCCCACGACGCTGCTGTCCATCAATTCTGGGACCGGCGACGACACGATCACTTTCGATGGCGTCGGCAGTGGATTTGTGGCGTCGCTGAATATCGATGGAGGTGCTGGCACTGACGTCGTTGATTTCAACACAAATTTCGTACTGGGCAGCTTGGCCCAAACCGGGTCGATCGCCGTCCAGGCCGAGACCATCAATGTCGATAACGGAGCCAGCCTCAGCGCGAACGGGGGCACTTCCAATGGCACGATTACATTAACGGCTTCCGACGAGATTTCGCTCAATGGGACTGGCAGCCTGACTGCTGGCGATGTCGCGCTTGTTGCTGATCGCGTTAACCTCGATGCTGCTTCTGCCGTAGTGGGAACAACCGTCGAGATTCATCAGTACACCAACGGTGTGGCGATCAATCTTGGCTCGGCTCTCGACCCCAGCGGCGGACCGTTGTCACTCAGCGACCTTGAACTCGGCCGAATCACCGCCGACACCCTCACGATTGGCGATGTTAACAGCGGTTCGATCACTGTTAGCGATAGTGTCGCACCCGCAGGCGTCACAACGTTGCATTTGATCACGGGAAATGCTGTGCTTGATGCGAACGTCTCTGGCCCGGACCTTACTGTTGCGAACCTCGCCATCGAGGCGGTCGCTGGCATCGGTGACGGAAACGCGATGGAGACCGTCGTCAGCCATCTCGCATTTCATAACACCACATCGGGCAACGTCTCGATCTCGAATACCGGTAGCCTGACGATTGACGCTGTGGCAGGCGTCATGACATCAAGCAACGATGTGACGACAGGGACCACGACCCTGAGCGCGGCCAGTCCAATTACGTTTGCGGTGAACGTCACCAGCGGTAGCACGATCACGGCAACGACCGCCGACAATGGTCCAGCGAACGCAGACAACATCACTGTCAACGCGGGTGTCAAAGTCGAATCGACCGGCGGTGATGTCATTTTTCAAGCGGGCGACCACATCGTCGTCAACGCGACCGGCACCGTGAAAGCCGATGTCGGAAGCGTCACGCTAGTCTCTGGATTTGGTGATACCGACAGCGACGGCGGACAGCAATTGGATGGTTTGGTTCAAGCGGGAACGACCGTCACGATTGACCTGTCAAACGCACCAGGGTCAGCGACGCAAGCGGCGACCGGTTCCATCATCGCCGCCAATCTCGAATTGCACAGTGCGACGATGGGTGGCGGATCATTCGACTTGACCAGTGCTTCCAATGACGTGGTCACGTTGGCGGGTAATGTTGATGGAGCAGTGGAGTACAGGGATGTCGATGGCGTCAATATCGGCACTGTCTCGTCCACTGGGCTGACGACGACCGGCGACAGCGTGACCATCATGTCTGGTGGGGCAGTGGGGATTAACGAATCGATTTCGGCGGGGACCGGCACCGTCCGCATCGCTGCGGCTGGAAGCGTCACTGAAGCCACAGGAGCCACGATCACGGCCGCTTCGCTAGGTGTGCGAACGACCTCTGGCAGTATCGTGCTGACCGAAGCGAACGACGTCACCACCTTCGCTGCCAATGACGCGGTTAGCGGTCAAGCGGTGAAGTTCCGCGACCTGAATGCCTTCGATGTCGGTTCCGTCAGCGGCACCACGCTGTTCACGGCGACAACAGGTGTCGCGACGACGAATGGCGACATCACCCTGAAAGCAGGTGGAACGCTCGGCATTACTGAGTCAATCGATGCTGGCAGTGGAACGGTGCGCCTCGCCGCCGGGGGAAGCGTGACCGAGGTTGTTGGCAAAATCATCACCGCGGACAGCCTCGGAGTGACGACCACCTCCGGTAATATTGTTCTGACGGAGTCGAATCAAATCAACACGCTGACTGTGAATGATTCAGGTGCGGCTGGTGTCGTGAAGATCGTCACTGCGGGTGGTGTGACGATTGGGAGTGTTGCCGACGATGCCGATCCTTCGCTGTTCGGCGCGACCAGTGGAGTCACAACGTCCAACGGCGATTTCACACTGGCTGCCTCGGGAGCAATCCAGATCAATCAGGCGGTCGCCGTGGGATCGGGGACGGTTCGGTTGCAAACGACAACTGGCGGAGTCGCTCAATCAGCGGCCGGCACGATCACCGCGGACAAGCTGGGTGTTACGAATGCGGCCGCTGGGAACATCACTCTCGATCAAGGTAACAACGTCGCCACATTCGCTGCCAGCAATACCGCCGCGAATGCCTCGATCACGTACAAGGACACGAATGCCGTCACCATTGGCTCGGTTACGGCTGATGGGACTCTGTTCACTGCCACAAACGGAATCAGCACTTCGACTGGCGACGTGACAGTGTCCGCTGCGGGATCCGTAACGCTCAATCAATCGATCGCTGCGACGGGGGCCACGGTCAGGATCTCGGCGGCTGGCGATGTCACCGAGGCCGCTGCGGCGACCATCACCTCGACCTCGCTGGGTGTGCGGACCTCGGCTGGCGATATCGTGCTGACCGAGGCGAATGACGTTGCGACATTCGCCGCGAACGATGCGACCGCCGGCAAGGTGGTGAAATTCCGAGATGCAAATGGCTTCAATGTCGGCTCTGTCAGTGGCACCACACTCTTCACGGCGACGACGGGCGTGGCGACGGCCGATGGCGACATCACCCTGAAAGTTGGTGGTGCGCTCGGGATCAACGAGTCGATTGTCGCTGGCAGCGGGACCGTACGCATGGCTGCTGGCGGCAGCGTGACTGAAGCTGCTGGTAAGACCATCACCGCGGATAGCGTTGGCGTGACAACATCGACCGGGAACATCACCCTCGATCAGAACAATACTGTTGGGACATTCGCCGCGAGCGACACTTCGGTCGGTGGAGCCGTCACCTTCGTGGACACCACCGGTGCCTCGATTGGTTCGATCGCTTCGGATGGAAGTCTCTTCTCGTTGACCGATGGGATCAGCACGTCTGCCGGCGACGTGACTGTGTCGGCCGCGGGAGCTGTGACACTCAACCAATCGATCGTTGCGGCAGGAGCCACTGTCAGGATTTCTGCGGCTGGCGACGTGACAGAAGCCGCGGCCGCAACCATCACGGCGACTTCGCTGGCCGTGCGGACGACTACTGGCGATGTCGTGCTGACTCAAGCGAACGATGTCGCGACATTCGCCGCCAGCAACACTGCCGCAGGTAAGGTCGTGAAATTCCAAGACGCAAACGCCTTCAATGTGGGTGCCGTCACCTCGAATGCCTATGTGGTAACGACCACGGGTGTCGTCACAGCGAGCGGTGATGTCACTCTTAAAGCGGGTGGCACGCTTGGTATCAATGAATCGATCGATGCTGGCAGCGGAACAGTACGCATCGCCGCTGGTGGTAGCGTGACGGAGGCTGCGGGCAAAATCATCACCGCGGATAGCCTTGGAGTGACGACCACGGCCGGGAACGTCACCCTGACCGAGTCGAATCAAATCAACACGTTGGTGGTGAATGATTCGGGTGCTGCGGGCATCGTGAAGGTTGCTACAGCAGGCGGCGTGACGATTGGGAGTGTTACCGTCGACGCAGGTTTGTTTGCTGCCACGAGTGGGGTCACGACAAGCAACGGCGATTTCACGCTGGCCGCGGCTGGAGCAATTCTCGTGAACCAGGCGGTTGCCGTGGGGTCGGGGACCGTCCGACTGCAGACGACGACGGGTGGAGTTACTCAATCAGCGGCAGGCACGATCACAGCCGACAAGCTCGGCGTTCGGAATGCATCGACTGGCAATATCACCCTGGATCAAGGCAACAACGTCGCCACGGTTGCTGCCAGCAACACGGCTGCGAATGGAACGATCACCTACCACGATACGAATGCCGTCGCAATTGGCTCCGTTACGGCTGATGGAACACTGTTCACGGCCACAAACGGCATGGCGACCAATACCGGTGATGTCACTGTCACCGCTGTGGGGACTGTCACTCTCGATCAATCCATTGCCGCTGCCGGAGCGACCGTGCGGATTGCAGCCGCCGGCAGCATTTCCGAAACGGCCGGAGCAACGATCACTGCCGCCTCGCTGGGGGTTCGGACAACGACCGGCGACATCCTGCTGGCCGAAGCGAATGATGTCGCCACGTTTGCAGCGAGCAATGTGGGATCCACGAATGTCGTGCGATATCAGGACGCGAACGCGTTTAACGTCGGCGTTGTCGGCTCCAACACGTATGTCGCCACAACAACCGGTGTCACGACAGCGAATGGCGATGTCACGCTCAAGGCAGGAGGAGCCGTTGGCATCAATGAATCGATCAATGCTGGCAGTGCAACGGTGCGCATTGCAGCGGGGGGAAACGTCGTCGAGGCCGCCGGCAAGACGATCACGGCGAACGTTCTCGGTGTGACGACGTCAGCTGGAAACATCACGCTCGATCAGAGCAACACCGTGGGCACGTTCGCCGCGAGCGACACATCGGCCAGTGGAGCGGTTACTTTTGTCGATACGACGGGCGTCTCGATTGGTTCGGTCACTGCCGATGGAAGCTTGTTTGCGTTGACGAATGGGATCAGCACCTCTGCTGGCGATGTCACGGTGACGGCTGGCGGGGCTGTCACGCTCAATCAATCCATCGCTGCGGCGGGAGCGACAGTCAGGATCGGGGCAGCGGGCTCGGTGACAGAAGCGGCGGCCGCAACCATTACCGCCGCTTCACTGGGTGTACGGACGACTTCGGGCAACATCGTGCTGACAGAAGCGAATGACGTCGCCACATTCGCGGCGAATGACGCTGCAACCGGTCAGGCCGTGAAGTTCCGCGACGTAAACGCCTTCAATGTCGGTTCTGTCAGTGGCACGACGCTCTTCACTGCGACGGCGGGCGTGGCGACGACGAATGCGGATGTCACTCTGAAAGCAGGTGGTGCGCTCGGCGTCAATGAATCGATCAATGCCGGTAGCGGAACAGTCCGCCTCGCTGCTGGCGGGAGCGTTACCGAGGCCCTTGGCAAGACGATCACGGCGGACAGCCTTGGAGTGACGACCACAGCCGGAAATGTCGTTCTGACAGAGTCGAATCAGATCAACACGTTGGCCGTGAACGATTCAGGTGCAACTGGTGTCGTGAAGGTCGTCACGGCGGGCGGTGTGACGATCGGCGGTGTTGCGGCGGATGCTGATCCTTCGCTGTTTAGTGCGACCAGTGGGATCACGACCTCCAATGGCGATTTCACGCTGGCGGGTGCCGGAGCGATTCAGATCAATCAGGCCGTCAACGTCGGGGCGGGCACCGTCAGACTGCAAACGAGTACGGGCGGAGTCGCTCAATCGGCAGCAGGCACGATCACGGCGGATAAGCTGGGTGTTCGCAATGCGACGACTGGCAATATCACGCTGGATCAGAACAACGCGGTGAGTACGTTTGTCGCGAGCAACACCTCTAGCGCCGGAGTGGTGACCTTCATCGACACGACCGCGGTCTCGATTGGCTCGGTCACGGTTGACGGAAGTCTCTTCTCGCTGACAAATGGAATCAGCACTTCAGCCGGCGACGTGACAGTGTCGGCTGCCGGGGCTGTAACGTTCAACCAATCGATCGCTGCGTCTGGAGCCACGGTCAGGATCTCGGCGGCAGGTGATGTGACGGAAGCGGCCGCGGCGACGATCACAGCGGCATCGCTCGGTGTGCGAACGACAACGGGCGATATCGTGCTGACTGAGGCCAACGATGTCACGACGTTCGCCGCGAGCAACACTGCCGCTGGTAAGGTCGTGAAATTCGTGGACACGAACGCCGTCAACGTTGGTGCCGTCACTGCCAATGTTTACGTGGTGACCACAACTGGTGTCACAACATCGAACGGCGACATCACCCTGAAAGCCGGTGGCGCGATCGGCATCAATGAATCGATCAATGCTGGCAGTGGAACGGTACGCATTGCTGCTGGCGGCAGCGTGACAGAAGCAGCTGGCAAGACCATCACCGCCAACGGTCTCGGTGTGACGACGTCGGTCGGGAATATCACGCTGGATCAGAACAATACTGTTGGCACATTCGCCGCGAGCGATACATCAGTCGGCGGAACCGTCACCTTCGTGGATACGACCGGTGTGTCGATTGGCTCGGTGACTGCAGATGGAAGCTTGTTTGCGCTGACGAACGGGATCAGCACTTCTGCAGGCGACGTGACAGTGTCTGCTGCAGGAGCCGTGACGCTCAATCAATCGATCGGTGCGACGGGAGCTACCGTCAGGATCTTGGCGGCCGGTGACGTGACGGAAGCAGCGGCGGCAACCATCACCGCCACAGCGCTCGGCGTGCGAACCACAACGGGCGATATCTTGCTGACTCAAGCCAACGATGTCACCACGTTCGCCGCCAGCAATACTGCCGCTGGCAACGTTGTGAAGTTCCAGGATGCAAATGCCTTCAACGTCGGTGCTGTTGCATCCAATACCTATGTTGTGACCACGACGGGCATCGCGACATCAGATGGCGATGTCACGCTCAAAGCTGGTGGCGCGATCGGCATCAATGAATCGATCAATGCCGGCAGTGCCACGGTTCGTATTGCCGCTGGTGGCAATGTCACGGAGGCTGCTGGCAAGACCATAACCGCGAACAGTCTCGGCGTGACGACATCCGTCGGGAATATCACGCTCGACCAGAACAATGTCGTTGGCACATTCGCCGCGAGCGACACATCGGCCGCTGGAGCCGTCACCTTCGTTGATACAACGGGTGTCTCGATTGGTTCGGTTGCGGCGGATGGAAGCCTGTTTGCGTTGACGAACGGAATCAGCACTTCTGCTGGCGACGTGACTGTGTCCGCCGCAGGTGCAGTGACGCTCAATCAATCAATCGCTGCGGTGGGAGCGACTGTCAGGATTTCTGCGGCAGGCTCTGTAACGGAAGCCGCTGCCGCAACCATCACCGCCGCGTCGCTGGGGGTCCGGACAACTTCCGGCAATATCGTGCTGACGGAAGCGAATGATGTCGCCACGTTCGCGGCCAATGACTCGGCAGCCGGTCAGGCCGTGAAGTTCCGAGATACGAATGCGTTCAATGTTGGATTCGTCAGCGGCACTACCCTCTTCATAGCCACGACCGGCGTGGCGACGACTAATGCCGACGTCACCCTGAAAGCAGGCGGCGCGCTTGGCGTCAACGAATCGATCAGTGCTGGCACCGGAACAGTGCGCATCAGTGCCGGCGGCAGTGTGACGGAGGCGACTGGTAAGACCATCACTGCAAATAGCCTCGGCTTGACAACTTCAGCGGGAAATATCGTCCTGACGGAATCGAATCAGGTCAACACGTTGGCGGTGAATAATTCTGATGCTGCCGGTTTTGTGAAGGTTGCGACTACGAGTGGCGTGACGATCGGGAGCGTTGCAGTCGATACTGATCCCTCGCTGTTCGGTGCGACCAGTGGTGTCACGACATCCAACGGCGATTTCACGCTGGCTGCCGCTGGAGCGATCCAGATTAACCAGGCCGTTAACGCTGGATCGGCAACAGTGCGACTCAACACGACGACAGGCGGAGTCGCTCAGGCAGCGGCAGGCACGATCACCGCCGACGAGCTGGGTGTTCGAAATGCGTCGACTGGCAATATTACCCTCGACCAGAACAACACTGTCGGCACGTTCGCCGCGAGCAACACGGCCAATAGCGGCACGGTCACGTTCGTCGATTCCATCGGGGTGATTGTCGGCTCGGTCTCGGCAGATGGAAGTCTGTACTCGGTGACGAACGGGATCAGCACTTCGACGGGCGATGTGACCATTTCAGCAGCCGGAGCTGTGACTCTGAATCAATCGATCGCTGCCAGTGGTGCGACGGTCAGAATTTCGGCGGCAGGTGATATCACGGAAGCCAGCCTGGCGACTGTCACTGCTGCGTCATTGGGTGTCCGAACCACAACGGGTGATATCGTCCTGACTCAAGCGAATGATGTTTCCACATTCGCTGCCAGCAATTCTGCAGTCGGAAAAGTCGTTAAGTACCAGGACGCGAATGCCGTCAACATCGGTGCTGTCTCCAGCAACACATTCTTCTCGGCAACGACGGGGATTGCGACGGCGAATGGCGATGTGACACTGAAGGCAGGCGGTGCGGTTGGAATCAATGAGGCGATCACTGCCGGCAGTGGAACGGTCCGGATTGCCGCGGGCGGAAGTGTCACAGAAGCCGCTGGCAAGACGATCACAGCAAACAGCGTGGGAGTCACAACAACCGTCGGGAATATCACGCTCGATCAGAACAACACGGTTGGTACGTTCGCGGCCAGCGATACGTCGTCGGGTGGGGCGGTTACCTTCGTGGACACCACGGGTGTGTCGATTGGTACGGTTGCTGCCGATGGAAGCCTGTTTGCACTGACAAATGGGATCAGCAGCTCTGCTGGTGATGTCACAGTGTCCGCAGCGGGAGCCGTGACCCTCAATCAATCGATCGCTGCCACGGGAGCCACAGTCAGGATCTCGGCGGCAGGTGATGTGACGGAAGCCGCCGCCGCGACGATCGCTGGAACTGCATTGAGTGTCCGGACGACCGTTGGCGACATTCTGCTGACTCAAGCCAACGATGTCACGACATTCGCCGCCAGCAACACTGCCGCAACCAAGGTTGTGAAGTTTCAAGATGCGAACGCGTTCAACGTGGGTGCCGTGGCTTCGAACGCGTATGTGGCGACCACAACGGGTGTCGTGACCTCCAATGGCGACGTCACACTCAAGGCCGGTGGCGCGATCGGCATCAATGAATCGGTCAATGCTGGAAGTGCCACCGTACGCATCGCCGCCGGTGGTAGTGTGAGCGAGGCGTCCGGTAAGACCGTCACAGCGAGCAGCTTGGGCGTCACAACATCGACCGGCAATATCACGCTGGATCAGAACAACACCGTCGGCACGTTTGCCGCCAGCAACACCTCAGTCGGCGGCAGCGTCACGCTGATCGATACGACGGGAGTCTCGATCGGCTCCGTCACTGCGGATGGCAGTCTGTTCGCGCTGACGAACGGAATCAGTACTTCCACCGGCGACGTGACTCTGTCCGCTGCCGGTGCCGTGACGCTCAATCAATCCATCGCTGCCACCGGCGCGACCGTCAGGATCTCCGCGGCGGGCAGCATCACAGAAGCCGCCGCGGCCACCATCACGGCTGCGACACTCGGGACAAGGACGACATCGGGCAACATCGTGCTGACCGAAGCAAACGATGTCATCACGTTTGCTGCCAATGATGCGGCGGCCAGTCAGGCTGTAAAGTTCCGAGATGCGAACGCGTTCAGTGTCGGCTCCGTCAGTGGCAACGCATTCTTCACGGCGACGACCGGCGTGGCGACATCGAATGGCGACGTGTCGCTGAAATCGGGTACGACGCTCGGCATCAATGAATCGATCAACGCGGGAACTGCCACAGTCCGGCTTGCTGCGGGCGGCAGTATCACAGAAGCGACTGGTAAGACGATCACCGCGGACACTCTCGGAGTCACGACCTCAGCCGGGAATGTTGTCCTGACGGAATCCAATCAGATCAACACATTGGCCGTGAATGATTCGGGTGCTGCCGGTGTTGTTCGAATTGTCACCGCAGGCGGAGTAACAATCGAAAGTGTCACAGCCGATGCGGACCCTTCGCTGTTCGGTGCGACCAGCGGAGTCACGACAACCAATGGTGACTTCACGCTAAATGCTGCTGGAACGATCCAGATTAATCAGGCCGTCAGTGCCGGAACGGGTGCCGTCCGTCTACAGACAACCACAGGCGGAGTCTCGCAATCGGCGATGGGCACGATCACCGCCGACAAACTGGGCGTTCGCAATGCATTGACCGGCAATATTACGCTCGATCAAAACAATAACGTCGCGACGTTTGCCGCCAGCAACACGGCTGCCAATGCTCCGATTACCTACAACGATGCGAATGCTGTCACAGTTGGTTCAGTGACCGCTGATGGAACGCTGTTCACAGCGACCAACGGGATCGCGACCAATGTCGGCAATGTGAATCTCACCAGTGGCGGCTTGCTGACAATTGGCGATGGCACTGGCCAGGATATCACGGCAGCCGGGGCAAGTGTCACATTGACGACCTCGGCCGGGGGGATCACGGAAGCGGCGGGCTCAATTGTCTCGGCTACTAACCTGCTGTTGCTCGGAACGGGAAATGATTCGCTGACCCAGGCCAATCTCGTCACCACTCTGGCGGCCAATGTGGATGGAACCATCAATTATGTCGATGCTGATGCTTTGACGATTGGCTCAGTGGGTGCCACAAACGGAATCACAACGACGAACGACAACGTCTCTGTCAAAACAACCACCGGTGACCTGACACTCACTCAGGCGATTACCGCTGGTACTGGGACTGTCACCCTGGAAGCGACAACCGGAAGTCTTGTTGACGGCAACGACGGCTCGACCATGATTACCGCAGGTGATCTGTCGCTCAGTGCCAAGACGAACATCGGTGATATCACAAATTGGTCGGCCGGGACCGGGAATGCCATCGATGCGACGATCTCCGGCAACCTGACCAAAGCCGCCGTCACCGATGCCAACGGCGAAATCTTCATCAAGTTCAC
>CAIMFH010000173.1 GCA_903840265.1 uncultured Schlesneria sp.
CGCGTTCCGTGGGGAGGAGCAGATCGGCGGGGCCGAGCAGGCGTTGGTTGTCGAGCAGCAGGACCCAGCCACTGCGGTCGTAGTTGCGGTTGAAGCCGAACATCTTTTCGGTCCAGCGGACGACAGCGCGTTGCGGTTCGGGGAGTCGGCCGTTTCCGGGACGCTGCGAGGCCAGCAGATCGATGTGGGGTCGCCAGGTGGTCCATTCGTCTCGGACCGAACGTTCGTAGGCAAAGCGCTGGCCGGAGCTGGCAAGTTCACCGGGTTGTTCGGGTGTGGCGAAGGCGATGCCACCTTGAGCGATCGTCGCGAGAGTTTCGGCGGTGAGTTGCAGGCCGGTGAAGCCGAGGTTCATATCGATCCCGCTGGTGCTCCAGAAGACGCTGTTGCGACGAACGAGGGGACGATAGTAGGCGTCGATTGTGGCTCGCGCTTCGATTCTTGTTCCATCGGAAGATAGTCCGACCGAATGCACTTGGCCGACTTTGAGGCCGCGATAGGTCACCGGCACACCTTGATCGATCCCCCAGCGCTGAGGGGCATGCAGCACGATCTCGATCCCGCCGGGGGGCACGAGCGCGACGGGAGCGGTTTCCAAACCGACGAATGATTCGCACGTCGCGGCATCGGCAGCGGCGGGTGACACGGCGACGTAGCGGCCACCGACCAGCGTTTCCAAGCCACGGACTTCGGTGACACTGACTCGAGGACGTTCGACCCAGAACAGACTTCCTTCGCGAGCGACCTGCCGTCCCATGCCCGTCAGCCGGATCTGGACTGAGACTCCCGAGAGATCTTGATCGAGATCGACCTTGGTCACTTCGCCGATCATGATCCCGCGGTGACGGACCGGGTCTCCCGCTTGCAGGCCGTAGCCTTCGCTGAATCGCACGGCGATGTCGGAGTATTCGGTTTCATTGATCGTGGGAGGGGTTTCGATTCCCTCGAACTGATGGGCCGGAGGTGAATCGGCTTGGGCGGGTCGGACACCGAGATACTTCGCACCGACGACGGTTTCGAGGCCGCTGACTCGCGACAGGCTGAGGCGTGGTCGTTCGATCCAGAACTCGGAACCTCGGCGAGCGAGGGCTTCGGCCTTTTGATCGAGGATCACGCTGACTGCGACTCCACCGAGTTTTGGTGTCAGGGCGACATCGGTGACTTCGCCAACCACGATCCCGCGATAACGGAGTGTGTCGCCCGCTTTCAGGCCGTGGCCTTCGGCGAAGTGAATCGAAATCTGTGGACCGTAGCGGCGTTGCGAACTGATCACCAGGCCAATCGCGACGATCAGGCAGAGTCCCGTCAACAGCCACAGCTTCGACACCATTCGCTGTGGAGATGATGACACGACGACCGCTTTCGGAAACGGTGTCGCTGCCGGCGTCGATTCAGATCGAGCCGATTCAGCAGTTGTGGGTGGAGTCATGTTGGCAGTCATGTCGAAGCCTCATCTTCCCAGATCGTGTGCGGATCGAAGCAGAGCGAAGCCGCCATGCTGAGGACCACACATACGACAAACGCCACAATCGCCGGGCCGAGGCGAAAGGTCACCACGCTGCCGAGTTTGACCAGCATCACCAGAAACGCGAGCAGCAGCACATCCATCATTCCCCAGCGACCGGCATGCTCCATCAGCCGATAGGTCGCCGCTTTGTGCCGGCGATGCAGCAGGCTGAACAAGCTCAGCTCCAGCAGCAGCACCAACTTGGCCAGGGGCAGGATGATCGAGAACACCAGGACAATCGTCCCGACGAACCAACTGCCATGCTGAAAGAGATCGATCGTTCCCATCAACAAGCTGCTGGCATACCGATGCCCCAGCCGTTCCACTTCGATGATTGGTAACAAGACAGCGGGCCAGTAGAGGATGAACGCTCCCAGGGCGAGCGCGGCCGTTCGAGTGGCCACTACTTGCGCCGAGCCGGACCTCTGGATGACCGCTCCGCAACGAGTGCACGCACAGACTTGCCCCAGCCGAACATCGGCCAGTTCGTGAATCAGACCACAACAATTGCAGGCCCGTAATCGATTCATCGGCGAATCAGCCTCGCTGTTTGCACTTCAGGTAATAGCCCTGAACGTCGGGAACGCAACTGCGACCATTGGGAGCCAACGTGACACAACGGGCCTCGGACGATTGAGCTCGCAAGACGGCGGCTCGTGTTCGCACGACGCCACCTTCGTCGATGTCCTGTTCGATCTCTTCGCGTGTCAGGCCGAAGCAGGCACACAACGGGGCTTCGATGTCTTTGATCGGAATCGGCCCGGGAATGAACGAGCGATTCACCACGCCACCGAAGTCATCGTAATAGACCACGCCGCATTGTCCGTCAGGGCAGAAGTAGGCCGACTCAGCGAGGATCTTACGTGCTTCCTCGGGGACCCAGGCGGCCAGTGTCTGTGGCCCGACGCGATGGCCGGCCGAGTCGCATCGCGGACAGCGGCTGTCGACCTGGTCGGGTTCACGAACGAACGCTTTGTTCATTGCTGACGACCTTCTTTGGAAGCAATTCAGAGTTAGC
>CAIMFH010000174.1 GCA_903840265.1 uncultured Schlesneria sp.
AACTACGCCCGGGAGGATTCGAACCTCCGACCGACGGATTAGAAATCCGTTGCTCTATCCAGCTGAGCTACGGGCGCGTGCTTGAAAGATCGCATAGTCGATTTGGTGTCCAGCGACCGTGCTCGCGAAGTATCGCTGTCGGGCCGTCAGTTCGCAAGCGGGCGATGTTGAGTGGATCGGGCTAAGTTAATCGGTGCGGTGCTCGCCCAACGGGAAAGAAGTCGAAGAGGAATCTCGATGAATTCTAAATCGGTGGTTGTCAGCCATTGACGGTAAGCTGGGTGCCACAACAATTCATTTGGAAACAACGAAGTCACAAGGCTCGCTACCCTAGTGACCCCCATCCCTCGGAAGGAGGCTGATCCACAATCTTGTTTTGCGGGATGGGACCAAAGGCCCTCGCACTCTGTGCGGGGGCTTTTTAATTGGTGCTCGCCAGACGGGGCCTGATCGGTCTGCGGACGATGCCATTTCACTAGTAATGCGATCACTCTGCTCTCGTGACCGAGTAAGGGCGGATAAATCGCGAGTTGGAAGAAACAGCTGGTTGACGGCCACCGGGTTCAGGTCACAATTTTAGTGACGCAGGAAACCCGCTGATGTGCCTCTTGAACGGAATGTCCACGCAGACCGTCAGGGGGCGTGTCAGCGAGCAAGCCAGTAGTGGACCCTCACCAGACTGGCGGAACGCCCCGTGATACCTCGCGGGGCGTTTTTTTTGCTGGCCCCCAAGCCTCAGAGATCATTTCAGAAAACGAAACAACCCGGTCAGCGCGCGAACGCCGACCGGGGCGCTTCTATTAAAAACTGGAGCTTCTATCACCAGGGTTTCAGTTTCCAACCCAGGATGAAACCGACGCCCAGACAAACGCAGGCGGCGACTTCAGGTTCCTGGCGGGCATACTTCCTGAGATAGGCGACAAAGTCATCCAGAGGCTGCTGGACGGCCCGCTCGCCCGATGAAGAAGGTCTGTTCTCAAAGCGGCGGGCCGTGGAATGTGATCGACTCATGATTCTTCCTTTAACATCAAAGCTGCCGTAGCTGAGACTGGATCGGCCAACTCGCCTCTTAGAGCAGATCTTAGAGCAGACCCCAAGTGACTGTGGCGTCCCGCGAACAGAAAACCACTTGGTCTAACCCATGTTTCAACGCGACACGAAAGTGCTATCAGCACTAGAACTTGATATTCAGCGTGTCGCAAATTTGGCGACCAATTCGTTCAGCCATCGTGGCACTCGGTCGAGTCCGGGTCATCGACACGGCTTCACCGATTAATGCCCCGACACCGATCCCCACACCGAAGACGACAAGCATCGACAGGGCTGGGTTTTCCTTGACCATATCCGACGCACGTTCCTGAGCCTCGGTAGCAAACGCATTCACGTCACGTGAGGTAGGTAGACTGGCAATCATCATGCATTCCTTCTTCAGGAGTTGAGAAACGGCTGACTGGTCAACGTCCGTCCGGCTTAGCGGTTACGGAACGTCAGGGCCAGCAGCAGTCCGGTCAGTACTCCGGCACCGAAACAAATTGCGACCGATTCCGCAGGCCGGCTTCGAATGGTATCTTCCGCTTCCGAGTAGCCTTGTCGAACGGAATCGTAGGCTTGTTGCGAGCGTTGCTCGACAGCTTCCATCGCTTGGCCAGCGTAGTCGCGAGCTTGTGTCGCGGCACCCGTGGCATAGTTGCGAACTGCCTCTGCGGCTTGGTTCACGCCGGCCGCACCATTGCTGGTCGCCTCTTCCAAGAAGCGTTCCACATTGTTGCGGGCTTCGCCGGTCTTGGTCTGGATCATGCCAATCAATTGATCGACGTTACCATTGAAAACTTGGACGTCGTCGTTCGACAACTGTCCCCACTTCTTTCGAATCTTGCCCTTGATATCGTTCCAATTTCCCGACAGTGTTTGCTGGTTGAGCATGATGCACTCCTTGGCGTTCGAATAGCGTCGAGAAAGTAGCTCTTGATCTCACGATCTTCAGCGACACGTAACCTCTCGATCCTTCGGATTAATGTGAAGGCAATCCCCGTGCCAATCGGAATCGGTCAGACTGCCGTGATCGCCGGTTTGGGACAAATACAAGGCACGAACATTCGACTTACGCGGACGTGACCCCTGGCCGGAAGGTGAGTGAATCGATCAGAAGTCGATTCCCTGAAAACGCTTCCGCACATCTCGAGCGAATAGTCAGACACGTCACCTCATTCGATCGGCACGCACCAAAGTCCAGCAGGAACACGAAGGCCGGCGATCCAAAGGGGGTTTAAATTGACCACTTCGATCCTTGGGCTTCCGAACTCGTCTGGCACATAAATGAACGAGCCGGCGCGTTCGAAAACCACCAGAGACACTGATTGATATTCCGCCGAATTCGAATCGTCTCTAGCCGCGACATCCTGACGCCTGACCTGAGGTTTGCCTGAATTCGGCAACCCGAGCGTGGAAACTGCTGACCCAATTTCGTTTACGCCCCCAGTGCGAGACATTTCCCGCCGTGTCGAGGTTCTCATCTGTGGTTAAGGAAACCGAAGTAGCATTCGGGGAACGCATCGCCAGATGTGAAGTCGCTGTCTCGGCGAGATCTCGATCTCGTGGTTGAAGATAGTCCAACTACCCATCAAACCCGGTGAGTTCTGTGCTGGTAAGAAACGGCTGCGAAGGCGAGTCTCGTAAGAGGGTGACAAAGAACGCATGACGCGTAAGCACATTGTGATCACAGGGACAGGCCGCGCTGGGACATCGTTTCTGGTGGAATTGCTGACTGACCTGGGACTGGAAACAGGGTATCGACCCGAGGACATTGCCAAGCACAAGTGTCGAACGGCTCGAGCCGGGTTGGAACACGATATTCGTCGATCGGACGCTCCTTACATCGTCAAGAGCCCCTGGTTTTGCGACTATGCCGAAGAAGTCCTGGGGCGAGATGACATCTCGATTGAGCATGTCTTGATCCCGATGCGAGATCTGCGGGCGGCTGCAGAAAGTCGCCGATTCGTGACCAATGCAGCGTTGTCGACCATGACGGTGCTGAAGCGGCTGCGGACTCACATCTTCAGTACCGCCGTCGCCGGAGGGATGTGGCACACCTCGCAACCGATTCAACAGGAAGCGGTGCTGCTGGAACAGATCTACAAGCTGTTGCTGTCGCTCTCCAATACGGCGATTCCAGTCATGTTGCTGCGCTATCCGTTACTGGTCAGCGATGCGGGCTATCTGTTCCGCAAACTTCAGCCGATTCTCGGCACCATCCAAGAGTCCGAATTCGAAGCCGCATTTCAGCGGATTGCCGACCCAAACCTTGTCCATCAGTTCAGCCAGAGCGACTGCTAACTGAACTAACGTACGCAATCTCACCCGCTGCAATCCTCAGGGATTGGTGCCGCGACTTCTCATCAGGGCCCATTCTGATTCGTGCGATTCCTGGTCTTTCTTCAGCCTCAAGAGTTGAACCACGGAACATACAAAAGGTAGAAGCGATTGGAGGGAAGTTCATCATCTTCGCCTCTATTTTTCGTGTCTTCCGTGTGTTCCGTGGTTCGCCTCTGCTCTGCTACCCGTAGCTCAAAAGACAGTGTCATTTCCCAAACTGAGGCCCAGTTTTACCGCCTTGGCGAACACTGACTCCGAATGGTTTCAAATTAGCCAAATTGTGCGATGTCCTACCACGTTTCGGGAAAAAACGTCGCCACAATTGGAGTTACGTCGACGAGGCCGCCTTCGGCACGGTGGTTGCTTTTCGGGCGTCGCAACTGATTCTTTGCATTGGGCAGGAGACCCAAAAAACCAGTGGGAGAGGGCAATTATGAATCCCAGCAATCAAAAACAAACGAGTTCTAATAATGTGTCGACCGACAGTCCGTCACCGGATAGTGAGATGGCACGCGATGGTCGGTCGGCTGACGGCGAATACGACTTTCACGTGGTCGGCATCGGAGCCTCGGCCGGCGGATTGGAATCTTTAGAGAAGCTCTTCGCGCGAGTTCCTCGTGATAGCGGCATGGCTTATGTCGTCGTCCAGCATCTTTCACCCGATTTCCGCAGTGTGATGGATGAACTGCTGGCTCGGCAAACGGATATTCCGATTCGTCAGGCTGAGGAAGGATTGGAGATCGTCCCTAATACGATCTTCCTGATTCCTCCGAAGAAAGAAGCGATCTTGTCGGGGCGTCAGTTTCGCCTGCGCGATAAAGAGCCGCGTGAAGCACTGACTCTTCCAATCGATCACTTCTTCCGCTCGCTCGCTCAGGAAGCGGGGTCGCGTGCCATTGCCGTTGTTCTCTCGGGAAGTGGTAGCGATGGATCGCGCGGGATTCGCGATGTGCGACAAGCAGGTGGCTTGGTCGTCTGCGAGACCGAGGAATCCGCGAAGTTTGACGGCATGCCGATGGCCGCTCAAGAATCCGGCGTTGTCGATCTGGTCCTGCGTCCCGAGATGATTCCCGAAGCGATCATTCGCCATGTGAAAAGCGACAACTCGGGATCAACGGAACAAGTTCAGGAAGAAGACCTATTTGCCGACGGCATCGATCTTGTCTTCAAACTACTCCACGCAGAATACGGCATCGACTTTTCCTACTACAAATCGAGCACAGTCGGCCGTCGTATCCAACGGCGATTGTCAATGCGGCAATCGGCTGATGTCGAAGAATATGCCAGTCGCCTCAGCGACGATCCGGCCGAATTGAATGCGCTTTATCACGACTTGTTGATCGGGGTCACTCACTTCTTTCGTGATCCGGCCGCTTTCGAACTGCTGGAAGAGAAGATCATTCCCGAGTTGGTTGGACGCGCAGGCGAAGATGAAGAAGTCCGCATCTGGGTCGCTGGCTGCGCGACAGGAGAAGAAGCGTACTCGATCGCGATTCTGCTTCACGAGTGTTTCACCAAACTGGGCCGCCAACCCGCGTTCAAGCTGTTCGCGACCGATGTTCACAATCGATCGCTGGACTTGGCCAGCGCCGGTGAATACGGAGCCGACTCGGTTGCCGGTGTGTCTGAAGAGCGGAGGCAGCGTTACTTCGAACCGCACGGCGAGAACTTTGTCGTCGTTCCGGAACTGCGCAAGCTGATCGTCTTCGCCCCTCACAACCTGCTGAAGGATGCTCCCTTCACCAAACTCGACATGATCACCTGCCGGAATCTGCTGATCTACTTTCAGCCATTGGCTCAGAAAAAGGCGTTGTCGCTATTTCAATTCGGCTTAAAAACCGGCGGGGTTCTCTTCCTGGGGCCTAGTGAATCACCGGGCGAATTGCTCGACGAGTTCGACCCGCTCGACAGCCATTGGAAGATGTATCGCAAACGTCGCGATACTCGCCTTCCCGCCAACCTGCGGATGCCACTGCCTCTGAACAGGTTTACCCCGCCTCGACCGGACGGACGGTCTTTTGCCAGCGCCCCTGCCAATCGCGGCGGTGTCGATGCCGTCTTGTTGCGAACCTACGACTGGATCCTGGCCAAGCATATGCCGCCCGCGATCCTGATCGATGATCACAACCAGATTCTGCACATCTTCGGATCTGCAGATTCGTTCTTGCGCCTCAAATCCGGGCGCCCCAGCTCCGACGCGCTGGAGTTGTTCGAAGGGGGACTGCGTATGGCCGTCATGGGTGCCATGCAGCGAATCAAAAAAGAAGGCGGTCCCATCTACTACGACGGCGTACAAGCCGATTCCGGCAAGTCATCCCCGATGTATCGAGTCGGCTTGGAGGCGATCGAAAATCCGAAAGCAACTCGCGCGCAGTATCTCATCACGATTGCAGCATCGCAGCCCGCTCCGGCTTCACCTACGAAAGGCCAAGCCCCTGCAGATGTCCATACGTTGTCGCGAGATCGAATCGATGCACTCGAGAGCGATCTGCGGTTCGCTCAGGAAAATCTGCAGGCGACGGTCGAAGAGCTGGAAACCGCGAATGAAGAGCTACAGGCCGCAAATGAGGAATTGATAGCTTCCAACGAAGAACTGCAAAGCACCAATGAAGAGTTGCATTCAGTTAACGAAGAACTCTACACGGTGAATGCCGAATATCAGAAGAAGATCTATGAACTGACCGAGCTATCGGCAGACATGGAAAATCTGATGGAATGCACCGATGTGGCCACGGTGTTCCTGGATAAAGAACTGCGGATTCGCAAGTTCACGCCTCAGATCGTCCCCATTTTTAAGTTGCTGCCTCAGGACATCGGCCGTTGCATCGACAACTTCGCTCATTATCTGAATCGCGATGACCTGATCCCGGCGATTCACCGCGTCCTGGAATCGGGTATCCGGTTGGAAGAAGAGATCCAGACGACACAGGGACGTTGGCTGTATCTGAGAGTGCTCCCCTATCGCTCCGAGAAAACAGTAAAAGGGGTCGCACTGACCTTGATCGATGTCGACACTCTGAAACGAGCTGAGCGATCGCTGGCCGAAGCGGTCAAAGATCGCGAAGGCTTTCTGGCGGTTCTATCGCATGAACTGCGCAATCCTGTGAATGCGGTCCTCAGCGCATCGCATCTGCTGGAAAGCCATCCCGATGCCGTCGCCCAGGATCAGGCGACTGCTGTGATTCAACGCCAGTCGAAACACATCGCCCGCCTGTTGGAAGACTTGCTGGATGTGTCGCGGATGACGCAGAACAAGCTAGAGCTGCGCATGAATTCCTTCGACCTGCGAAAGGCCATTGACGCAGCGATTGAAACGGCCAATCCCGCGATCATTCAGCACGGACAACTCTTGAAGGCAGATCTTCCATCCACACCGATGTTCGTCTACGGCGACGAGCATCGACTGAGCCAGGTCGTCGTCAACCTGATGGTGAACGCAGCGAAATACTCGCCGACGGGTGGTACCGTGCGACTGGTGGTCAAACCTGAAAAGTCGGAAGTGCTGATCAAAGTGATCGACAACGGCAATGGGATTCCTGCAGATTCTCTGGAGTCAATCTTCAAGCCATTCAATCAATCCTCGCGCACACGCCGCAATCGCGACGGAGGCATGGGCGTGGGACTATCGCTGGCGAAATCGATCGTTGAACGTCACTTCGGCAGGATCAAAGCTCATAGCGACGGCGAAGGAAAAGGAAGCGAGTTCTCGGTCAAGCTGCCGTTGATCTCGCCTCCTGTCGAAGACCGGTCGCATCCTAAGACTTCGCAAGAGAGCCTGTCTAAAGGGCTCATCAAGCGAAAGTGCGGACCAGTTCGCAGGGTCGTAGTCGTGGAAGACCAGTCGGATAATCGTGAGATGCTGCGAAAGATCTTGAGAATGAAAGGCTATGAGGTCAAAGTCGCAAAAGACGGCGAAGAAGGGATCGAGTTGATTGTGAACGAGCGTCCCCAAGCGGCCATCGTCGACTTGGGCCTTCCGACCGTGAATGGTTACGGAGTCGCTAAGAATGTTCGAGCACGGCTGGGTGATCAGATCCTGATGATTGCTCTCACCGGACATGGCAGTCCCGAAGATATCGAGGCGGCGATGGAGGCCGGGTTCGATGATCACATGGTCAAGCCGCTCGATCTGGAACGACTACATACGTTGCTGCAAGCACAAACTTGAAAGCAAGGACGTTCAGCCTTCGGAACGCACCATCAACCGTCACCCTGGCGGTTGATGGTTCAAATCGGAGGCATCGGCACGATCGGCGTCGCGGGCAGTGGCGTCGGTTGAGGTGCCGGAGGAAGATCGCCCGGTTGCGTGCCAACAACTTGGCGCAAGTCCCAACCTTCGGGCCCATTCCCAAATCGGTAGGATCCGGGCTTCAGCGTGTAGGCGACGGCTTGTGAACCCTGACCATTGCGCTGGAACTCCAGCTTCCATGTCCGATCATCACGAAAGTTCTGAGAGTAGCCCGGCTGAATGGTATAGAGAGTCCCATTCAGCGAATAGCTGAGCGGTCCAGATGCGGTCTTGGGGCAAACGAGCTTAATCTCATCACCCGTGTGCATCAGCGTCGGCGTGGAAGGCATCACAACTGTTTGCGATTGAATGATCGTTTGCGGGGACTGCTGCACCATGTTCATCGCGGGTGGCATCCCGTAACCGGCATAGCCGTTCCCGGGGTAACCATACGTGCCGTAGCCATATCCGCCGTACTGGTAGGGGCCAACTCCGGCTCCATAGCCATAGAATCCAGGATTTCCATAGCCACCGCGATAGCCGGGAAAGACGGTGCTGTAGGGCATCGGGTAGTAACCCCCGATCGAATGCGGTGGGGCAAATCCTCCCATTCCACTTCCGCCGAAGCCGCCACCGCCAAAGCCACCACCATAGAACTGTGCTTCCGCACCAGCGGCATTCAGCGAAACAACAGCCAGTGCCAGTACTGCCAGCCGCAAGCCATTCATCATCTGTTCCTGAGCAAGCCAATTCTGAAGAGATCGTGAACGCACTAGAGCGCGTCAAATTTAACTGTGGCGTCCCGCGAGCAGAAAACTGCTTGGTCTAACTCATGTTTCAACGCGACACGTAAGTGCTGTCAGCCCTAATTCTCGTCCATTGCCCGATCCAAAGTCAAACTGCAAACTTTCACCTGGGCAAGTTCGCTTCCAGCCGTACCGCTGTCCCATAGGCCAGCACTTCAGTCACGGAGTCAGAAAATTCCGTCGCATCGTATCGAACAGCGATGATGGCATCGGCGTCCAGTTCGTCAGCATGAATTACCATGCGCTGATAGGCATCTTCGCGCGCTTGCTCACACACGGCGGCATACGTTTCGTTGTTGCCACCAACAATCCGCTGCAAGCCACCCACGATCCCCTGAGCAATACTCGGCGACCTCACCACGATGCCGCGGACAATCCCCAGATAGTCCGAGATCCGATAACCCGAAACGTCGTTCCCCGTAGTCACAATCATCGCTGCTCCTTTTGCTCGCCGATTTCGAAGTCATGAAGGCCATCGACTCGTACACGCGATTGAATCTATTGGTTCACGCTCGCGTCGACCTGTTTCCAGCTCGCCTGCGTTTCCTTCCAACGCACTGCAGCGGCTTCGACCTCTGGGATCGATGCAGCTTTGAATTGAAACGGTCCGATTTCGCGCGCCGTTTTATCACGTGAAATTTGTAACCGCCCAAACTGAAATCCCGCCAGACTGTTGAAGCTGTATAGTCCTGGCAACTGATGGCAGCCGATGCACGAAGCCCGAATGTTCTCGAACGGCTGGCTTCCCAATGGGAACGGCTTCGATGGTTGAGGAGGCTCGTCAAATCCGTCGGACGGATGCGACATGAATCCCGTCTTGAAATCACGATCGGCCGACACATCGCGCAGTCCGCTCGGCGATGGTCCCAACAAGTCCGTTCGACGAAACTGGAATTCGAAGAAAGCCCAGTTGCCGCGTGCTTTCGCGATCTCAAACATCGCTGAGCTCGGTATGGGAGTGTCGGTTCTCATCACGCGTAATTGAATGCTCTCTGTGATCGGACTGGCGACGATCTTCTCCTCCGAATCGATGAGCATCGCACGACGCACCAACGCCACCTCGGTCCCTTTCGGCCAGTTCGGGAGAGTCGCATTGGGCAGTACAGGAATCGATCGACGACTCTTCTCATCAGGGTTCGCAACCAGATACGGCTGTTGAAAGGCCGCCAGTCGCTGCAGGAATTCGAGTGTCGCCGCGCGCCCTGGAGGCAGCTTCAGCAAGACCAGAAATACGGAGTTTGTAAACGGGCTGCTGCTATCTTCACGCAGATGCTGCGGTGCGATCAGACCATCACCACGGCTGATGCAAACCCACGGTCCCTCGGCATCGAAGAGCTGCGTGGGCAAGTACGAACGCTCTGGCTGCGCGGCATCAAATCGATTGCTGGCTGCTTTAGCTGCGACCGCCATTGCATAGTTATCGGGTAGCTTCTTAATCTGCTCCGAAGACAACGCCAACCGTCGAATGACCTTGGCGAGTGCCTTTTGCAGTCGCTGCTTCTCTTCAGTGTCCGGCTTCTGAGTCAACCAGTTTGCAACCAACCATAGATCTCGCTGCAAGATGGCGCGTTTGAGCGGCGCCCCGATTAGAGACTCCCCGCTCTCTCGATCAAACTCATCGAGAACCGTGATGGCATTCTCGAAAGACTTCCCGCGCAGCAAATGTTCGGAATGCATCCACAGCAACGGTTCAAGTCGATCATCGCCATAGGTCTTGCCGTCAGGGCCTACACGACATAGCAGGGCCGCATGGACTCGATTCCACAAATGACTTGGATTCGCATCATAGATCGGCTGAGTCTTCACCGCGTCTTGCGCGACGCCAGTACAACCAATCAGATTGACAGCGAGGACAAGCTTCACGCATCTCACAGTGAAAAGCAGCATGCTTGATCCTCGCGCTATCAAGTTGTTTCAGCGAGTGGCACGACACGCGAAGCTACTCTTGAACCCGAATCCGGCGGTATTCCATCTGGCCGCAATCGCCTTCCAAGCCAATTGGTCCCGACTCAGGCAGTTTGAGTGCCGCTTCGAGCACTTCGCCGTTGCAGGTGCAATGAGCCACGTTGTCCTTCACGACGACGACCAGTTCGTTCCAATCCTGTGGGCGGTAGCTCTTGAGTTCCTTGTAGGGACCGGCCAGCGGGTAGTCGCGACATTGCAGTTGCGGCCGGCGAATAAACACGCCGCTGTCGGCATTCGGTGTGGCGCGAAATTCCAGCTTCAAGGTGAAGTTCTTGGGGAATTCACGAGTCGTCCACATCTGCTCAACGCGTCGTCCTTCGGGAGGTGTCGTGACGACGATGCGGCCGTGCTTGAAGACGTAGCGACCGTCGGAACTGGTGGTCTTCCCTTCAAAATCCGCGAGCTTTTCCTGAGTCTTCTCGTTGCGGAATCCCCAACCGCTGAGGTCTTTTCCGTTGATCAAGCTCACGAATCCCGCTTCGGGTTGAAATGTGTCCTCAGCGGTTTCGATGAAATCATACGTGGCGAGAATCGGGCGCAAGGCCGCGGCCCACTTCGCATAGCCAGCGTCATTCGGATGCAGCAAATCAGGAAACTCGGCCGCTTTCGCATCGCCTTTGTCATCGGCGAACAGCTTCCAGGTGTCGACCAAAGTGACCTGAGCATCGCCCTTCACAGCTGCGGCATACAGTTCATTGATCTTCTTGATCTTGTCGGCCGGGCGGCTCTTCGATTCAGAGCTTGGAAAAACCTGGCAGACAATGATCGGCATCTTGGCGTTGTGCTTCTTCAGTTCGGCGATGATCAGCTTGAAGTTGCCGGCGATCGTTTCGGGATCCGCCTTTTCTTCCAGATCATTCGTGCCCATCAACAGGACGACGCCGGTCGGATTCAGAGCCAGCACGTCGTCCTTCAAGCGGATCAGCATCCCGCGAGTGGTATCGCCACTGATGCCACGATTAACGACTTTGACTCCGGGAAAGCTTCCCTTTAGATCGTCACCCCAGCCCTGAGTAATCGAATCCCCCAGGAACACCAGCCCTTTCTGATCTCTGTCCACTCGTTCTGCCCACGCAGACCGCTTTTGCCCCCATAGGGCTTTGAACCAGTCGTATCGTCGGATCGGTCCCGCGCCGGGCAGGCCTTCATCAGTCTCGGGTATCCCCACATATTTCGCGGCCCCGTCAGCCGCCGGCGCGACAGTTGGAATCGCAACGAACAATCCCCAGATCAGCATCGGAATCAGAGCTAGTGTTTTCATGATGTCGGCATCCATTGAAGGTAGATTCCTGGCAGCAAAGCACGCCACAAACATGGTCGTTGCAGCGGGATCGTCAGACGTTAGCCCGAGCGAACGCCAAAAGCCACTGAAGTCTAACCACTGCGTGTCAGACGCAAGGGTCGAAATGGCGCGAAACCTGCTCTCCTGTTTGCGACTAGGAACAACTACGATGTTCCGCTCCGATCCACTCACGCAGCACCTCTGACCGGATTTGCAATATGACAATCGCAACCACGTCGCTCGATCTTCGCGCAATTGCCCGGCAGGCGATGATCGATCGAGGTTTGGTCCCCGACTTCCCGCCAGAGGTGATGCAGAGGTTGCAACAGATTGCCGGACCGGCACGCGAGACGGAGCCGTCGATTCGCGACCAGCGTCAACTGGTCTGGTGTTCGATCGACAACGACAGCTCGAAGGATCTGGATCAACTGACAGTGGCCGAGCGACTGCCCGACGGTCGCGTCAAAGTCCTGGTGGCGATTGCCGACGTGGACGCGGTTGTGAAGCAGGCCACGCCGATCGATAGCCATGCCGCGTTCAATACGACGTCGGTCTATACGACCGCTGAAATCTTCCCCATGCTGCCAGAGCGGCTTTCCACGGATCTGACTTCGCTGGGCGAAGCGAATGAACGATTGGCGGTCGTGGTCGAGATGATCGTCTCGGCAGACGGCACTGTGCAGGAATCGACGGTCTATCGAGCCTTGGTGAAGAACCAGGCAAAGCTCACCTACAACGAAGTGACCGCGTGGTTGGATGGCAAGACGCCACCCCCGGCGAAGGTCGCGAAGACAACCGGCTTGGTCGAGCAACTTCAGATGCAGGATCAGATCGCTCAAGTCATGAGACGTTTGCGATACCAGCATGGTGCGCTGGACCTTGATGTTCGTCAGGCGGAAGTGGTCTACAGTGATGGTCATGTCGTCGGCCTACGTGACGAGACCCAGAACCGGGCTCAGCGAATGATCGAAGATTTCATGATCGCCGCGAACGGCGCGTCGTCGCAATTTCTGGAAGCACACGGTTGCCCCACGCTGTTGCGGATCGTTCGCTCTCCGGAACGATGGGACCGTATTCGCGAGATTGCCAAAGGATTCAACGAACAACTCCCAGACTTACCGAACTCAGAAGCCTTGGCCGCATTCCTCGATCGACGACGCCAGGCAGATCCCGCGCGATTTCCTGACCTCTCACTGACGATCGTCAAGTTGATTGGTCGAGGTGAATATGTGATGCAGTTGCCGGGAACGTCACATCCGGGACATTTTGGATTGGCCGTGCGAGAATACAGCCACTCCACCGCCCCCAATCGACGGTTCCCTGATCTGGTGACGCAACGGTTGTTGAAGGCAGCATTGGCCGCCAAAGCAGTGACATACAGCCCTGACGAACTCTCGGCACTCGCCACGCACTGCACGACGCAGGAAGATGCCGCTCGCAAGGTGGAGCGGCAGGTTCGCAAGTCGGCTGCGGCCCAGTTCCTGTCCGGCCGGATTGGTGGGGTCTTCGACTCGATCGTCACCGGAGCGTCTAACAAAGGGACATGGGTCCGTCTGCTGAACCCGCCGGTCGAAGGTCGGCTGATCGGCTCACCAACCAAGGTCGAAGTCGGCGACAAAGTCAAAGTGCGACTGTCCCGAGTGGACATCGCTCGCGGGTTCATTGACTTTGTTCGCAGCGACAACGGCTATTGATTGACTTCCCGAAGTCATGCAGCAGATCAGTTTTTCAGACCGAACGTCGACAGTAGTGCGGTATTGGCTTTCGCGGCGTCGTTGGGGCCGACGACGACGCTGATCCGGATCTCGCTGGTGTTCACCATTTGCACGTTCACGCCGGCCGTCGCCAGAGCTCGGAACATTCGTTCGCCGACGCCGGTGTGACTACGCAGTCCGATCCCCATGACCGAGATCATCGCGATTTCTTTCTCGTAGCTCAGTTCCGCACCTGGCCAGCGTTCGATCAGTTCGCGTAGCAGCAACAGGCAGCTTTCCAGATCGCCACGGGGGACCGTGAACGACAGATCGGCGTGAGTGTCGTGGCTGATATTCTGCACGATCAGGTCGACCATTACGCCTCCTTCGGCAACCGCACCGAAGACTTCCGCGGCGACGCCCGGCTGATCGGCGACATGACGCACCGTCACACGAGACTGCTCGATATCCAGTTGCACTTCGCTGACGACGATATCTTCCATGCTGGCCAGACGGGAGACCACGTCTCGTTCCAGTTCATCACGCGAAACGTGAGTCTTCACGTCTCCGTGTGCCTGGCGATAGCCGATTGTCGGCGGGGCCGATCGCTCCTGATGCAGGGTGAATCCATCATGCACTGCTTGCAGAGCCGCTTCCTTCTGATCGCGGTTCACCAGCACCGAAATCTTGATCTCACTGGTGGTGATCATCTGAATGTTCACGCCGGCATCGGATAGCGACTTGAACATTTGAGCGGCGACACCCGTATGCGTGCGCATACCGGCTCCAACGACAGACACCTTGGCCACGTTGGTGCCGTGATGAACTTCGCCGGCGCCGAGTTGTCGGACCGCGTGTTGGGCCGCCGTCAGTGCTTCGGCCAGATCGTCCTGCGGGACCGTGAACGAAACTTCGGCGATGCCTCCTTCGGCAACGTCCTGAATGACCATGTCGATTGGGATCTTGCGTTCACCCATCTTGCCGAACAGTGCTGCCAGCACCCCGGGGCGGTCGGGCAAGTTTCGCAAGTTGACGATTGCTTCGCTCTTCACGAGGGCGACCCCGGTCACCATCGGAACGTCGTCGTTCTCATAAGGGGCGATCAGTGTTCCTTCGCCCGATGAGTAGGCCGGACGCACTAGGAGCGGAACACGATACTTCTTCGCAAACTCGATCGAACGCGAATGCATCTTGCCGCCGCCCAGGCTCGTTAGTTCGAGCATCTCGTCATAGGCGATGCGATTCATCTTCCGAGCGGTCTTGATCAACCGTGGATCGGTCGTGTAGATGCCATCGACGTCGGTGTAAATCTCGCAGACTTGAGCTTCGAGTACCGCTGCGAGCGCGGTTGCGGTGGTGTCGCTGCCACCGCGTCCCAATGTCGTGATGTTGAAGTCTTCGTCGATTCCCTGGAAGCCAGCCGCCACCACGATGTTGCCATCCGCCAGCAACCGACGCATTCGTTCTGTATGAATCCGTTGAATGCGAGCTTTCGTAAACGTTGAATCAGTCTGGATGCCGATCTGATAACCGGTCAGACTGATCGCAGGTTCGCCGAGTGCTTGGATGGCCATTGCCACGAGCGCAACCGATTCCTGCTCGCCCGTGGCCAGCAGCATGTCCATCTCACGCGGGGCGGGATGATCGCCGATCTGCTTCGCCAAATCGATTAGTTCGTCGGTCTTATCGCCGCGGGCGCTGATGACCATCACAACCTGGTTACCGGCTCGCTTTGCATCCACGGCTCGTTGAGCCGCCGCCATGATTCGGCGTGCATCCGCGACACTCGACCCTCCGAACTTCTGAACAATCAACGCCACGATGCTGATTCCTAATGAAAATCTGACTGTTCGCCACGCGACTTGTCGGCCAAAGCTGCCTCGATCGCGGACAACTGGGCGGACGTCGGGCCGTCAAGATTAGCAAAATGGGCCAGCGAGAACGACTTCGGCAATGCCAATGTCCGAATTGCCCAGCCCCAGATGCGACCGGGAATCCCCCCAAGCATCGTACCCCGCCCAAAATGGCCAACTAATGGCCAAACACCGCAGGGACGCAGAATTCCGAACTTTCTGCTTTTTGTCTTATCACGAGTGCCTCGACATTTTCCGAAGATTGAGGTAATCCGAAGGATGTATCCGAGATCGCCTGTGGGAAACCACGAGTTGGGTGGGGCCGCTCCGGCATTTCTGCAGTCGGTAATTATCCCTTCGTCCACATTCACCGGGCCATTTGATTTCACGTCTCTTGCATTCGTTTTTTTCTTGAGGAACACTGCCATGATAAAGAAAAGGTCTTCGCGGGTTTACACTGATCGAACTGTTGGTGGTCATCGCCATCATTGCAGTTTTGATCGCACTGCTGTTGCCAGCAGTTCAACAGGCGCGTGAGGCGGCTCGCCGTACACAGTGCAAGAACAATCTGAAGCAACTGGGCTTGGCTTGTCACAACTATCACGACGTTTCGCAGCAGTTCCCACAGAACTATGACGGTCGTCCCCTGAACGAAACCGTGAACGGTTCCTGGCAGGGAAACCCAGGCTGCTTCGGCTGGATCGTGATGGCCCTGCCATATCTCGACCAGGCTCCTTTGTACAACCGGTTCAACTTCAATGATCAGTCCGGCGGTAGCGGAACATTGGGTTGGACATCGCAGAACAACACAGCAGCAGCGGCAACGGTTTTGACTGCCTTGCTTTGCCCCAGCAATCCACAGCCGTCAACGCTTGGTGTTGACGTCGCTGGTTGCGGTGGCGGCGGAACCTACAACAACACCAAGGTTGGTCGCACGGATTACACGGGAAATCTGGGCTTCATCGCTGGCGACTGGCGTTCATGCCTTGTGCAGGACGGCGGGAACATCCCTCTCTCGAAGGGTGGCGAAGCTGTTGGAACCGTGCTTGACGCTTGGGGTGAAGGCGGTTCCATCAACAACTATCTGCAGAACATGAATGGTGTGTTCAGTTTCTTCGGGACCGGCAAGATCCGCGACATTACCGACGGAACGTCGAACACCATTCTGTTGATGGAAGATCATCACTGGTCCGCTGGCAAGACGAAGCCAGGCCAAAATGCTGGTGACGTTGGTTGGGCCAGTTCAATGCAGGTCTCCACTGCAGCGAACCTGATCAATCAGGGTTACGGCTATAATGACTCGCACAAGTGCCACGGCATCAGCAGCACCCATGTCGGCGGTGCTCACGTTCTGATGGCAGATGGTTCGGTCCGGTTCATCAACGAAAACCTCGGTTTGACCGTTCTGCAGGCAATTGCCACTCGCGGTTCTGGCGTGCCTGCTGGTGAGTTCTAACGCTTAGTGGAATTCGAGCGGCGCGATTTGATCGGATCGGCGACACCGGTCCGATCAGTCGCGCCTGCGTGAGTTCTCTGGCGATATCGAAGGTGCTCCTGTCGAATTGGTCGTGATGTCGTGGTGTGCCATCACCTGCTTCGCGTAAGCTTGCTCGTTGGCGTCTTGGCTGGATGTGAATCCAGCAGTCGATCAAATTCTGAGATTCAGTCTGTCACCGTTCCCTTGGCCGTTGCGTCAAATTCGGTGGCTCCTGTCGAACTGTCTCCGCCAGTACCGTCGCCAGTCCGTTTGACGACCTTCCCTCGATTTGAGGACGTCGCCGAATCGCTGGGCGTCCAGTTCAGCTATTCCAATGGAGCTGCCGGACGAGTATTGATGGTGGAGGCAACCGGCGGGGGCGCGGCATGGCTGGATTATGATCGGGATGGACTGCTGGACCTTTATCTCTGCCAGGGCGGCAACCCGGCTACCGAAGCGCGCGATACCGAGCCGTTGGATCAGTTGTTCCGTCAGGTTCATCCCGGCCTGTTTGTCAGCTCGGCAGATGCCGCAGCGATCGTGGAGCGCCAGTATAGCCAGGGTGTTTCTGTGGCCGACTTCGACGACGATGGGTTCGACGACCTCTACGTCACCAATGTGGGCCCCAATACTCTGCTGAAAAACCAGGGAGATGGGACCTATCAGGACGTCAGTCTCATCGCGGGAGTCGACAACAAGCTCTGGAGTACAAGTTCCGGCTGGGCGGATCTGGATGGTGACGGGGATCTGGACCTTTATGTCTGCAACTATGTGGACTACGACCCGTATCACCCGCTTCCCTGCGGATCCGACGGAAAGCCAGGAACTTGTCATCCCATGCACGTGAAAGCAGTTCCTGACGAGTGCTACATCAACCGGGGAGACGGAACCTTTACGGCGGAATCCCAGTCGCGAGGCCTGTATGGTCCCGAAAACAAGGGCTTGGGAGTCGTTATTGCAGACTTGAACAACGATGGCCTTCCAGATGTGTATGTGGCGAACGACACGACCCCGAACTTCTTGTTTATCAATCAAGGTCAGGGGCAGTTCGTAGAGTCGGCAAACCTTCTGGGTTGCGCCGTGAATCGCGACGGACATCCGCAGGCCAGTATGGGTGTTGCCCTGGGTGACTATGATCGCAACGGCTGGCTGGACCTTTATGTCACCCATTTCACACGAGAATCGAACACCCTTTACAAGAATCTGGGCACGACTGGTTTTCAGGACGTCACCGGCTTGGTGGGCCTGCATGCACCGACGCTGAAGAAGCTGGCTTTCGGCGGTGTCATGGCCGATTTCAATCAGGATGGCCACGAAGATATTTTTGTGACAAACGGTCATGTGGATGACTGGCGTCATAAAGGCGACGATTATCGGATGGAAGCACAGCTTTTCAGCTATGAAGGGCCGCGATTCGTTGAATGCACGACAACAGCCGGTGAGTTCTTCACCCGAAAGCTGATTGGCCGCGGGGTTGCTCAAGGCGACTTCGACAATGATGGCGATTGGGACTTAGCCGTCGTCCATCAGAACAGTCCCGTCGCGATCTTGCGAAACGTTTCAGAACGTGGAAATTGGTTGAAGGTGAGATGCATCGCCAAGGGCAATCGCCGTGGAGTCGGAACGCGCGTTGTACTGCATCAGGATGATCGGTATCTGACGCAGGAATTGGCAGGCGGCGTCAGTTACTGTGCGGGACATGAATCCTCATTAATTTTTGGCCTGGGGGGCAACTCGTCTCCCGTGAGCCTGGATATTCGCTGGCCTGACGGCACCAGGCAAACGCTGAATGGTGTCCAGGTGAACCGCGAACTGATTCTGAGACAGGACATTGAAGGCACAGCCCCTTCTCAAGCGAACAATACTTGTGTTGATGAAATCGGGTCACCTCGGCAAGGCGATTGACGAAGATCGATAGTGCATCCCCCAGGGGGATAGCAATGCGGATTTTGATTGAGGTAGGTTGACGTGGTTCAAGGCAGCAGCGACCAAACCATCGGGACGACGCAAGGGCAACTGGTGCTGATTCCAGCAGCAGAATGTTCCCTGTCTGCCGGTGCGCCGTTGCGGTCGCCGACACCGCGACAACTGAAGCGGATTGCGGGCTTGGCGTTGATTGTGTTTGGCGTCACGGCCTGTGCAGTACTGGCTGGCTGGATGTGGCACAGTTCCCGCCGCGATGCAATCGCAGCGCTAAGCCGACAATGCAAAAAACTGAGTGTCCAAGAGCGATGGGCCGACCTCGCGACGGCGTCGGCAGAGTGGTCGAGGCTTGAACCGGGATTGGCGGACCCGTGGCTGTTTCGTGCCGAGGCCGCCAAGGAATTGAAGGATTGGAACACGGTGGTAGCATCGCTAGACCGGGTTCCTCGAACGGATAGCCGCTGCCCCAACGCACTCGTTCAGAAGGCCGCAGCCGAATTCGAATTCTTGAATCGCCCGTTAGACGGCGTCAAAACGTGCGACGAACTGCTGGCGATTGAACCGCGCGTCCTGATCGCACACAAACAGACAGTCTTCTTCCACGCGATGACACTGCAACGGGCGGAGATGGTTCGTCGCATCCGGCAAGCAATTCGTGTCCGGCGCGAGAGTCCGGAATCGTATGTCTATCTTGTTAGTGCCAGTTGGCTCTACGGTGGATCGGTCTATCGCCACAACACTCGCTGGCTGGAAGGCGATCCCGACAATGAGACCTATCAAGTGGCCCGCGCGCTACAGGTCTATGGCACGCAGGCGAAAACCGACCCCGAGCACGCTGCCGAATTTGAGCATATCCCGCCGGCTGAAGAGCTGTTGAAAAAGTACCCCCACAACCTGGAGGTCGTGGCCTACTTTCTGAATCGCAGCATCACCGATGGGGAACTGGAACGAGTTCAGGAGTTACTGCAACTGATCCCCAAGGACCAGGCCGAAGGTGACGCCCGTTTCTGGCGAGCACGAGCGTGGTGCGAAGACACTGCAGGCAACGTCGAACAGGCGGAAGCCTCGCTTCGGCGTGCGTTCCAATTGGATCCGTATTGGTGGCAGATCCATTTTCAACTGCACGATCTGATGCGCCGAAGGGGAAAACTGGAAGAATCAGCGAAATTCCTGGAGATCTACAAGGCGTCAAAAGATCTTAGCACGACCATCATGTCCTTGAACCAGTCCATAGATGCTCTCGACGAACAGAAGTTTTGCCATTCGCTGTTGGAGTTGTCCAAACTTGTCGGCGATGACGAAGTTTCCCAAGTCTTGAGTGAACGTTTATCGCCAGATTGAACCGCTTTTTCGTCTGTCTTCAACCCGACCGTTTCCAATCGGTGGATAGTCTCTTTTCATATTTCGAAGGACCTTGAGAATGCGCCAGTTGAGTTGTCTGCTGCTGTTGTGTGCGTTGGGATGTTCTGGCGGAGGCGCCGCTGCTCCCCTACCACTTTATCCGGTTACGGGGTCATTGATCGTCGGGGGTAAGCCGCTGGAAAACGTCTTCGTCCAGTTGTTGCCAGTCGATGTGACTTCAAAAGCCAAGCCAGGTGCTGCCACGACCGATGCCGAAGGAAAATTTGTCATCCGAACCAATGGTGACAAAGGGGCCAATGCCGGGAAGTATAAAGTTGTGCTGGGAAAATCGGCCGCAGCGAACAATCCCAACAAGCAAGTCACTCTCGAAGAAGCGACTAAGATGTCGGGACAGTATGCGAAGACTCGAGGCATCCCGGTCGAAACATTGCCCTACCCGAAGGAATGGGGAGACGCAGCGACAAGTCCCAAGGAAGTTGAAGTCATCGACAAGGCGGTTATCGTGAATATCGATATCTAGCTTTCACAGAGGAAGCGGCGTGTTCATCTCCTGGTGTCATACAACCAGATCTTCGCGCTCGCGAATCATCATCAGCGTCGCCTGCCTGGCTGGCGTCCTGGGAGTCTTTGCGTACTTCTGGAAGGACTTCTGCTGCTGGCGGGCTGACGCAGCTTTCACGCAGCGTCGCACCGCTGCAGCGTCTGCCTGGGTCGCGCTTGGACAATGGTTTCGGCGGAATCCCGACCCAAACCTAAGTCTGCTGCAATTGCAAATCGCGCGACGCCAGCAGAATTTTCGAGAAGTCGAACGTCTGCTGCAGCAAGCGCCCAAGCTGGGGATCTCGCCTCGTGAGATTCAACGGGAGCGATTGTTGGCGATGGCTCAGACGAATCAGTTCAGTGCCATGAGCGGGCGGTGGGGCGAACTGCTGAACGATCAACGCAGTGACGGGCCCGAGATCGCCCGGGCCTATTACACGTGGGCGATGCTGAATCACAACCTGAATCTCGCCGAGAAGACTCTCAAGCTGTGGCAGCAAGATTATCCGCAAGATCCCGAACCTTGGGGATTAACCGGCCGATATCATCAGTCCATGAACAACTGGGAGGGTGCGGAGGAGGCCTATCGTCAGGCCTTGCAATTGGCTCCGGATAGCGATGAGTATCGGCTGGCCTTGGCGGACGCGCTGCAAAATCGCCTGAAGGCGGCAGATGCGATTGTTTTGTATGAACAGCATCTGCAAAAGCACCCTCAAAATCTCGAAGCCTTACACGGGATCGCGCAGTGTGCCGCGACAAATGGCGATATGGAGACCGCTGTGCGCGTGATGCGAACGGCAATGGAAGCCAATCCCGGCGATTTCATGACACAGAAGCTCTACGGTGAAATCCTCCTTTCTGCAGGTGATGCCGCGGCAGCAGTGACCGTCCTGGAAAAGGCGCACCGAGAGATCCCTGAACATGCAAACCTCGCTTACACGCTGGGACGGGCTCTCAAGGAATGTGGCCGCGGTGCCGAGGCCGAGCCGCTATTCGCGTTTATGGAAGAATGTCGCCCGCAACTGGATCGGCTTCTGGCAATGGAAAGAGACTTGCGCGGCCAGCCAAACAACTTAAGTTTACGCATGCAGATCGCGGGGATCACCGCGAAATATGTTTCGCGTCGAGATGCCATTCGATGGTATCAAAATATTCTGCTCGTCTCGCCAAACTATGCCCCAGCTCATCAAGCGTTGGCGGAGTTATATCGTCAGGTGGGCGATGAAAAGCTGGCAGAGTATCATTCAAATCACACTCCAGCGAATTCGGAGACTCTCCCCGTTCAAGGTGCGGTCACTCGGGCGGTCGAGACGTCAACGGTTCCATAGTGATTCATTTATCGCCAATCCATGTTTATCCCTTCAAAATGACTGATTTCCGTTTCCGCGTTTAGTGCCAATCTCCATTTCTCGCGAAACCAGACAAACACATCCTCGGTTGAAGGCTTACGCTCATGGGCCACTTGGCGAGGCTTTGTCGCTGGATCTGGATGCTTCCCGCATCGGGGATGATCCTCTTTGGCGGCTGTACGCCTGGACCGGCCCCCTCCAAGCCGGATGTTCGCGGAGTTGCAGATGGAGACCGATCGGCAAACGCGTCAACGTTGGCAATCCGCTTCGTCGATGTTGCCGCGCAGAGCGGTATTTCCTGGACACCTCGAAACGGTGAAGAAGGTGCTCAGTACGTCATTCTCGAGACCTTCGGCACAGGCTGCGCCATTGAAGATTATGACCGAGATGATCAGCTCGACGTGTTCTTCGGAGGTGGTGGTCAAATCACCGCCCGGCAGGAAATTCTGCCCCTGCCGATCGGTCTGTATCGCCAGACTTCGCCGTGGAAATTTGCCGCCGTCGAGGCCTTTGCAGGTCTCACTCCGATTCGCCATTATCATCATGGTCAATTCACGGCGGACATCGACGACGATGGTTTTGTCGACCTGTTGATAACAGGGTGGGGAGGTTTGCAACTCTTTCACAATCAGGGCGACGGCACCTTCGTCGACCTGACCGAATCGTCCGGACTGACGTCAGACACCATGTGGAGTGCGGCGGCTGGCTGGGCCGACTTGAATAACGATCAGATCCTGGATCTGTTTGTGGGCCACTATGTCGACTGGTCCTTCAAGAACAATCCGACCTGCCTGCACACGTTGCGCGGCCAGCGCGACGTGTGTGACCCTGCACGATTCAACGGGTTGCCGTGCATCGTGTATCTGAGCAACGGTGACGGGACTTACCGCGACGGCAGCATCGAACTGGGGATTCACGAAGTCGGCAAGACGCTGGGAGTCGTGATCGCGGATCTGAATGACGACGATCGACCAGATATTTACGTTTCGAACGACACCCTTCCCAATCAACTTTATGAATCGCAGCCTTCCGGGCAGTATCGCGAAGTCGCGATTAAATATGGTGTCGCCCTGGGCGAAGTCGGCTCACCGGACGGAAGCATGGGTGTCGACATCGGGGACCTGGACGGCAATGGCAAGCCAGACCTGTGGGTTGCGAATTTTGAAAACCAAAGCTTTGCGTTCTACCGCAATCTGGGTCATCAAACATTCTCTCATGCCAGTCGGGCTTATGGGTTCACGGCGGTCGGTTCCGAAGCTGTCGGTTTCGGCACTGTGATTCTCGATGCCGATGGCGATGGCTTTCCGGATATCTTTTGCAGCAACGGGCATGTGCTGACACCTACGGTATCCATCGAGCGTCGCCAGCTCCCCTATCTGTTCCATAACGAGAACGGCAAGCGATTCAAGAACATCGCAGGTCAAACGGGCGAGTACCTGCGACAACGCCACCTGGGCCGTGGGGTGGCGAGTGGCGATCTGGACAACAACGGAACCCCCGATCTGGTGGTCACTCATACCAACGAACCCGTGGCGGTCTTGCGCAATGAAACCGACATTCCCAACTGGCTGGCCGTGCAGCTAGTCGGACGATCCAGCCCCCGTTCGGCAATCGGCGCACGGGTCACTGTCACCTCTGGGCAACGCCAGCAGATCGGCCTGATCAAAGGAGGGGGTAGCTACCTTTCAACAAGCAACCGAACTTTGTTGTTTGGACTTGGGGGCCACAAGACAATAGATGCTCTGGAGGTGCATTGGCCCACCGGCAGAACAACAACTTTGAAAGACGTTCGAGCCAACCAGCGGCTGCGGCTGATCGAAGATCCACTGCCTTGAGAATGGTTCGATGACGAGCTTCTGTATGGCGAATACACCAAGCTCCACCAAGTCACCCCATTCATGGCCGCTTATCTATTCACGTTCTTCCAAGGCAATTCCGGTGCTTGATGCCGCTCTTCGTCGCTGTGTATAAAACTCTGGGCCATCCACAAGAACTTGGTGGCCCATGACCAGCACCGAAGGAAGCAGTTCAATATGACTTCGACCGAACCATCTCTATGGCGATCCTTGTTCCTGGCTATCGTCATGGCGATGCAATTGGGCGTGCCCGCGAACGCTCAATCTTTAGAAGAGCAGTTCTCGCATTGGCCAGTGAACCTGACAATCCATGGGCGAATTCTAATAGACAATGGCGTTCAGGATTGGGATGACCTCATGCCGGTCCTCGAACGTGTCACCAAAGATCAGTCTGTCGTCTGCTTCCAGCGTGAGGCGGCAGGATCGTCGAAACGACTTACAGATGCACTGAACGCCACAGTGGGGGACAATGGAAGTATCGAGGCGACTTCATTCACTGCAATGCCCTTGGATGAACTGAAATCCGCATTGTCGTCGGCCGACGTCGTGGTGATTCAGGCTGGCGAAGACAGGGCGTCCGATCTTCCGACGTTGTTGAAATTGAAGCCACACCTTGATCAGTTCCTTGCCGAGGGACGGACGCTGGTTGTGGATCAAGCGATCGCCACCCTGTTGGGCAAGGCAGTCCTATCCAAGACACTGCCAACGGGAAACGACGCGGGTCTGAATCTGTTTCCGGATTCGATCTTACTGTGCGACTTCGATGAGAACGGAGAATCGCAAGCCGATCTGCTGAAGGCTGTGACAGGCCATCCACGGACAGTGGGTATCGGAATCCAGCGTGGCGTCATGCTGATGCTTTCCGGGAGGAAGGTGACTTGCTATGGATCCGGTCGCACAACGTTCGTGCTTGCTGGACGCGACAAAGGGCTTCCTCGCATCGAAACCCTTTCGCCCGCAGCAACTCGTCGACAGACACCTCAAGAAGCGTTGCTCGATCTCACGGAGTGGCGGCGTGACGCTATCGATCGAACTCTGGAGCCGTTCCCTCCCGAACAGACTGAAACACCGTTCGTCGAAAACGGCACGCTGGTGATTGTGGGTGGGGGCGGACTTCCCCCGGGATTGATGAGCCGCTTCGTTGAGTTAGCTGGCGGCAAAGAAAATGCCAGACTCGTCTACGTTCCCTGTGCGGAAGAACTTGAGGTCAACCAGGACCAGGAAATCGTACGCAACTGGAAGAAATTGGGTGTCGAGCAAGCAACGTTGATTCATACCAAGAATCGAAGGTTGGCCAATAGCGACGAGGAATTTCTGGCCCCCCTGAAGGATGCAACAGGGATCTGGTTTGGGGGCGGGCGGCAATGGAATCTGGCCGATTCGTACTATGGGACCAAGGCTCATCAGATGATGAAGGAGGTCCTGCAGCGGGGAGGAGTGGTAGGCGGTTCTTCGGCCGGTGCATCCATCCAGGCGCGCTATCTGGCTCGAGCGACTCCCATCGGCAAGTTCAACATCATGGCACCAGGTTACGAACGCGGTGGGCTTGGATTCATCGGCGGTGTCGCGATTGATCAGCATTTCACTCAGCGGAAACGTCACAAAGATCTGACTCAATTGATCAACCGCTATCCGCAATTGCTGGGGATTGGGTTGGACGAAATGACAGCCATCGTCGTGCAGAAGTCGAAGGCCGAAGTCGTGGGCAATGGAAAGGTCTTCTTCTACGACAGCCAACGGCCAGTCATCGGCGATGAGCCAGACTATGTCGCGCTACCGAATGGCTCCAGCTATGACCTCGCCAAGCGAGCCGTACTTGTCGATACGACCGGCGTCCCAGTGGACAAAGAATCGGAGCCCAAGATCGAGAAGTCGAACATCCAGTAACGCGGTTCGATCATCCGGCGAGTTGGCCGATCTGTCGCGCATCGCCGTTCATTTCGGGATCCTAATACCGAAATTTTCTTTGTTTCTTAATCGTTTATTTTTGAACGATGCAGGGTCACTCCTTCGCCAGCCTTCCAGTGCCATGACCCTGCCACGTTAGCACGACGTGTCGCCGCGCCGCAGCCAATTCCGTGGCCATAATTCTGTCAAACAGCAGTGTAGCTGGGGTCATCAGTTTCCCAGTCTTTGGCGGGACTTACCCTGCCGGCGGCGTGCCTGGCGAACGTCAACAAGTATTCGGTGCCGCCGGTTTCTCGTTCGACTACGACTTTCTAACCAGCTTGCAACAGAAGCATGAACCCAACTGGAGGTCACTTCAGATTCTATGCTCGACAGTGTCGTTGGCAGACCGTAGCATCAATGGTTCCTTGAGAATCAACTCCTGGTGAATGACTCCTCTTGTCTCTCGACCGCTCGGCATTTCGAAGGATCGTCAACGTGATTCGCATCGCGACTGGATTGGTCTGCGGAAATCGGCTTTCTCTGCTCAGTTTCCTATCGGCGTTGACGTGTTGCCTCGGCGCGATGGCGTATGCGGCAGATGCTCCGCCGCCACCGCCAAAATCGGAAAAAGAGCCACGGATCGAAGCAGTGGTCCCCGGTGGCCGCGCGAAACTGGAAAAGGGCGAATGGGATCCCGTCATCGCCAGTACGACAGAGATTCTGAACGGCGATGCTGAAAACGTGATCGCGCTGCTGATGCGCGGAATCGCCCTGAACGGAAAGGGCGACTACGATGCCGCAATCAAGGACCTGACGAAGGCCAGTTCCAAGCCTTCCAGCGACCTCACGACGCGTGATATTCGCGCCGAAGCCTATTCCAACCTGTCGGTGTCGTACTACCGCAAAGACAAGTTCCTGCCTGCGATCGACAATGCGTGGTTCGCGTTGCTCGAAAAGGGCGACCACTTCGAGGCACATAACAACCGCGCCTTGGCGTACATCGGACGCGGGCAGTACGACAAAGCGATCGGCAGTGCTGACGCCGCGATTCGATCCAAAGAAGATTTTGCCGACGGCTACAGCACACGTGGCCTGGCCTACTTCTTCAAAAGCAATCTCGATCAGGCGATTAAGGATCAAACCAAGGCAATCGAACTGCAGCCCAAGTTGGCCGTCGCTTTCCAGCGTCGTGCGGCTGCCGTAGCAGCCAAAGGCGAGTTGCCAAAAGCCCTGGAAGACTTGGACAAGGCCATCAGCACCAAGCCCGATTTTGCCGACGCTATTTGTGATCGCGCCTGTTTGTACGGCATGGCTCGCAACCTCCCCAAGATGGTTTCGGAACTCGATGCGTTGATCAAATCGAAT
>CAIMFH010000175.1 GCA_903840265.1 uncultured Schlesneria sp.
CGCTTAGTCTGACCCATGTTTCAACGCGACACGGAAGTGCGACCCGCACTAGCTTCTTGTTTGCTCAATGCAGTCGTCCACCTTCCGGAACCGGTCGATCCGGGCGCACCAGCGCTACATTCCCATCATCGTCCGGCAGCCCCAGCGTCAGGACTTCGGACTGATGTTTCCCGATCTGCCGCGGAGCAAAATTGACGACCGCCAAAACTTGCGTCCCGACAAGCTCTGGCCCCAGATAGTTGGGGGCTAATCTTGCCAGCGATTTCTTCGTCCCCAAATCCGTGCCGAAATCGATCATCAGGATATGGGTCGAGTAACGACCCTCCGGAAACGCCTGAACATCCACAACCCTGCCGACTCGAATATCGAGCTTTTCGAAGTCTTCAAACGATGCCGGAATGAGTAAAGCGGTCATCAAGGCTATCTCCGGGAGGCAAGATTCAACTGCAGGTTCGACGGCTTGTTATACTATTCGCCGCTCGCGTCGTACTTCGAAACCTGAATACGAGACTTTCATGAATCCTTTGAAATGGCCGCTCATTCTGACCTGCTGTGGGTTCATTCTCTGTGCCCCGCCGATCGCTGACGCTCAAACGAAACCTGATAAACGACTGTTGCAGAAGGTTTCCGTTCAATGGGAAGAGAAGCCGATCAAAGAGGGCCTTCCGGAACTTTGCGAGAAGCATAAGCTTCCCGTGGAATTTGATTCCTCATTCACCGAAGAGGGGTTCGATAGTGCGACGTTCTCACTGACCGCAGATGGAATCACCCTGGGATCGCTAGTTCACCTGATTTGTAAATCCCTTCAACTCGTCTCCACGGTCGAAAAGGGAAAGTTACTGATCCTGACGCGAGCGGCGGACGAAGAAAAACTGATCACTCGCGAGTATTCGTTGGCCGCGCTTGGCGGCAACATCAGCCCTCAGCTGTTCTCGATGAATCTGGTCGGGATGACTTCCGGGCGCTGGATGGAAGTCGATCAGGAAGGGGGCGAAGTATTGGCGATTTCACCTCAAGCAATCTCAATTCGGCACAATCGCACGGTCCACGAAGAAGTTCAGAACCTGCTCGATCAGATCGCCACGGTCAGCGGGGGTAAGGCGCGAGCTGCCACTCCGCAAGACCGCGCCGAACAGTTGATTCTTCGCAAGCTACAGACCCCGGCTCTGCCGCCGGCCGACGTGACGACACTGCCTGAGATTCTCGAGCAAGTGCTACAGAAGAATGGCATCCCGTATTGGATCGATGAAATGGCGATGAAAGACGAAAAAATCGAATGGAAGGATCTGACTTCGAAGCTTGATGTCAAAAAGGTCGCCACGTCCAGGCGATTGGACTCCATCGCGGCTGAGCACAGGTTGTCGTGGAAATACGAAGACGAAGTCGTCCAGATCACAACGCTCGCCAAGCTGGCAGACGTCATCTCCATTCGCGTTTACGATGTTCGCAATAAACTCAGCCCGACGTTTCCAAGCGCCGCCTTGGCCCAGCAACTGATCGCCAACAAAGATCTGGGCGCTTGGATGGTTTCCGATGGTCACGGCGGATGCATCTTTCCAATCGGGACGTCCTTGCTGATCGCGCAGGAAGGTGCGGGCCACGAAAAGATCGCGAAGTTGTTGAAGTGACTTGGGGCAAGCAGAATGAGCGTCGACGCCGTCGAACAACGCTGGCCGGTGGTGGCACGATGGAAGGAATCGAAAGAGGACGGGGTCATTCACTGGTATCTTGCCAGTCTCCACGCAGATGGTCAGTACTGGGGATACGCGCATTTCCGCTTGCAAAGCAGACGAGAGAATCGCGGTTTCACTGGCACTCTGAACGGTGATGTGCTTGTCCAGGTCGCTGCAATTGTCGACCAACCCGCCTTAGTCTCGCCCGGCGAGCGACCGGACTGGTCCTCGGGGCTAATCGGTATCGGAACTCGCTCGTCTTTTCATCTCATCTTCGAACTTCCATTGGAAACGGATCGAGATCTAGATCCAAAGTTGCTGGCCGCCTATCGCTCCTTCGTTGAATTGTTGCAGCCCGCAGCAATCCAATCCGTCAACGATGCTACTGCTAGTGCTGATTACGATGATGATGAAAGCGATGAGTGAGAGGCTGATTTTGTCGTATCAGTCTCGATTAGTGCTTTCACACTTCAATTTAACTCGAGATCGAAGATCCCAGCGATCCTCATCGCCCGGACACTCGCCAATCGACCTTTTGCACGCCACAATCATCCGGCTGCACTGAATCGGTAGAGCTCACCTCGCGGCTCGGTGCCTGACGCCTCCATTTGCTAAGCGAGATGCTGATGACTGCTTCTGAATCGACCGTTGAACATGTCCTGGTGGTGCCGACGCTGCTGTTTAAGGAACTCGGGTACTTTCAGGGTTTCAACGCCAATGTGGACCGTTACCTGACGACGTTGCTCGATCCGGCTCACACCAGTTTTCGGCCGCGGAACGAAGTTGAAGAGGATCCCAGTTACAAGCAACTGATTCCCTACTGCATATTCATGCACGACGGGCAAGTCTTTAACTACCGACGAGGCAAGGCGGGGGGCGAAGGACGGCTGCACAGCAAGAGGTCGGTCGGAATCGGTGGGCATATTTCTTCGACGGACCGAATGCAGGGAGATCGCCGTTACAACGAGGCCATGCATCGCGAAATATCGGAGGAAGTGTTTCTGGACGCAGGGTTTAGCGATCGTTGCGTCGGTCTGATCAACGACGACGAGACCCCTGTCGGCCGCGTCCATCTGGGGATTGTCCACATTTTTGATCTCGACTCCGCAAAAGTTCTACCACGCGAAGAGTCGATCTTAGAGACAGGATTCGCACAACCCGCAGAATTGCTAGAGACTCGCGATCAGTTTGAAACCTGGTCGCAAATCTGTCTGCAGCATCTCTTTGGCTAAGAGTGGTCATGGTGTCCAGCCTGACCGCTTGAAGAGCGGTCACGCCTGTCGGTGCTTTGGATGGCATCAACATCGGGTCAGCAGGCGGGAAAATTGGCGAATCGCTTTTCAAAGGAGTGAACAGCGATGGACATGCATTGGACTCGACGAGCAGTAGTTGGCGCCGCGTTGTCGGCTGTCGCAGCCCCCGCCATGATGGGCGTTGCCGCCGCACAAGAGAAGACAGCCGCAGGATCTGCGACTGCTCCCGTCGTCAAAGGAAAGCTGACAGATCAGTCGCTGGGCACCCTGCTGAAAGCGATGGGCCTGGAAGCGAAAGCGACTGAACTGCGCTACGACTTCGCGTTCAAGTCGACGATCGAAGACGCAGAGTGGGAACTGTCGATGTCGACCGTGATGAGCCAGGATGGAACCTCCATCTGGATCATGGCCTGGCTGGATGAACTCCCCAAGTCGGCCGCCGACGTTCCACGAACAGCCCTGCTGCGCTTGCTGTCGGACAACGACAAGCTCGGCAAAGGGAAGTTCTTCGCGTACATCGCTCCAAACCGGCGGTTTGTGCTGCAGCGAGTGATCCCCAACGAAAACATTACCGCAGCGACGTTTAAAGCCGCCTTGGACGACCTCGGTCAATCCGTGGTGGGAACACACGCTCATTGGTCCGTCGCCAACTGGGCTTCAACCACAAGCGAAGATCCAGCGGCTGCTGCCCGCACTGCCGCCCCAATCAAGGGAAGTACTCCACAGGCACCTGCTGCTCGACCCGCGGCTGGGACGCCAGCGACGACTCAAACTCAAACGGCCAAACCGCTTCAGTCGGCCGTCAATGATTCGAAGTTTGGCGCGGTTCCCAAGAAGTAGGTCTTCGGATCTCAGCGACATCAAAAAACAAGCCCGCATGCCAATTGGCTGCGGGCTTTGTTGTTGTACGAATCAGGATCTGATCAGTCCGATCTGGTCCATTTCACCTCGGGCTTTTGGGATAGCCACGTTCCGCATCTTTGCGAACCATCTCGTCTAAGACAATGGGATGCAAATTGATGCTTCGGTCTTCGGCTGGAGTATAGTGGCGACGAGCCCAAGTTCGCATGCGCATCTCTTCGACGGGGTCAACATCGAAGGTACGTTCCTGCTCCAAGACTGCCTGCGAGTTCACGATTCCTCCTCCTCTGCGTCACGGTACCAGATTCACTTTTCAAAGAGCCCCGCGAAGGTTTTGCCCCTCACGACTCTGATGGTATCTTCGCGGAATATGGCTGCAACCAAAAAAGAGGGCCGCCGCCATTTTTCACGGAAAATATTTGACCAGGCCGTGAAATTGGCTTGACGTTGGTGGTTGCGCAAAATTGGCGGACGCCGCAACCTGTATTACCAGGGGACTTCCATCAAATTGACGATGTGTTTCGCCAGTTGATTGACTGCGGTCTGAGTCGCCGTGGCCTGTGATTGGCCGAGTTCCGGCGCAAAACCGGCCTGCGCCTGCAGTGGAATGGCCTCGGGGGCAACCGGAACCTCTTGCTGGGCCAGAATTTCGTTAGTTCGCAGGTTTTTCCAGGTGACTCGCACCATGATCGACAATTGAAGCTGACGTGGATCGTCTTGGGCGTCTTCACCCAGGACATCCTTACGAACTTGCACAATCCGGCCCGACAGTTCGGTATCGGCACGCTCCCCTTTGGTCAGCCTGAACGGGGTGCGGTTCTGGATCTCTTTCTGAATCGCTTCGGTGAGCTGATATTCCAAGCCGCGCCGCTGCGTGTCATTTTCGAAGATCGGGACCGAGACCGACTTGATGTCGGGACTGAATCCATTTCCGACCGTGTAGCCGCAGCCCGACAGCAGCAGTCCCCATAGACAACCGCCAGCGACAGCCAAGCGAGATAGACGTACTTTCGCCGTTCGGCATTCGGAAGAAAGCCGACTTGTTATCGTCGCGAAGTGTCTTCGATCATTCATACAGATCATGCCGCACAGGCAAAGTCAGCTTCAGTCGAACAAAGCTGCCTTCCCGGAGGGTTCGTTCGCTTCCAGCTTCTTGGCGTTGATATCGCTCTCTTCGGGCAACTTTCGCGGAGCTGGCCAGCGCCAGGAACGCTTACGCGGTTCTTTGTCGTTCGATTCAGCACTCGCGCCATCATCAGGCATTGAGGAATCTTCTTCGGATTCAACCGGGGCCGAGTCCGGTGCGGTTCGTTTACGGAATGGCTTCGTGATCCGGCTCGGCGACTCTTCTTTCTTGTCGCTATCTGCGTAAGTGGCTTTGCCGGCCGCGTTCGGTCGTCGTGGCATTTCGATTGGATCCTCCGGCCGGATGCCCATGGCCTGCTTCCAGATCGATCCCTTCGGTGGATCGATCGGTCTCAGCAAGACCGCACCACTTTCATAGTGCGGGCCCATTTCTGCCAGCAACTGACGCGACTGTTCGGCTCGCGATGAATCCGGAAAACGACTCATCAACTGGTGCATCTTCACCGCTGCGGCTCGCTTGTTTCCCTTGCGGATCCACAATTGAACATCGCTCCATTCGCGTTCTGCTTTGGCAGCTTCGATCTTGGCGAGTTCGTCCCGCAGGCGATCGGCCTCAGGAATATTGGGGTACAGGCGAATCGTACTTTCTTTCAACATCTGCGCATCGGTCAACGTCTTGCCGTCGTAATCTGAGCCCTGATACGACATCAGTTTCACGTGCGATCCGATCAGGAACGCATCCTGCAGATGTGGACTGTTGGGGAACGTTTCTCGCAGCATTCGGAAGTAACGATCCGCTTCGATGTAGTTCCCTTTACGAGCATGATGGCTGGCTACCAGCATCATCGCATCGTCGGCCAACGGTCCGGTCGGGTCGTTCATCCAGATCGCTTGTAGAGCAGCCACACCGTTACCGGGGGCATCAAACAGCGGTCGTTCTTTGTTCGTGAAGTTTGGCACGTAAACAGGCGTGCGGTTAACCTTCGGCGGCTCTTCGGGGGGCAACCGCTTGCCAGGTTCCTCAAAGTCGACCTGGCTAATTTCATCGAGCTTGGCGACTTCGGGAAAGTCCAGCCAGATCCGCCCGATCTTGAACAGTCGTTCGGAAACAACGTCCAGATGCCGCGTGGAAGGAAACTCTTTCAACAGGATCGCGTAGGTGTCGTGCGCTTTCGAGTAGTGTTGCTGCTGGAAAGCAGACTCGCCCTGCATAAAGAGCGCATCTTCGCGGATGTCATTCTTTTTATACTTCTTCGCAACGCTCTTGAAGGCCTTTTGAGCCTCCGCGTATTGCTCGTCTTTGTACAACTCCGTGGCGGCGAAATAGTCGTCCGTCCCCACCAGCGGCGGCAACGAACCATCATCGCTATCGTCGGCATCCGCCTCTTGCCGTTTCGCCCAGAAGACATTGCGCATCCGGCGTTCGTTCGGTCCCTGGACCTTCGTGATGTTCGGAGTCGTATCCTTCATCAACGCGTACTTTTCCCACGGCGTCACACAGCCAGGGAGGGCGTTGATCAGGAACAACACGGCGATCACGCGCCAGGGCCATTGCCCTCGCGGTTGCGTTCTCGCGTCAGTCGCATCGCCGTGTTTCATGGTCATCCGTGACCGAAGTGTGGCAGGCCGAAAATGGTCTTCAGCGTGCCGGATCATTCATTAACCCGGGTCAACATCCTGTCGTCGGGCTGGGCTGCTCTGCTTCTTGAACTCAACTCAGGTACTTCAACATTTTGGGCCGACGCCCCAGCACATGCGAAATCGCCGCCGTGGCAATCTGTCGGATTTCCTTGATCTGTTGTGGTGTCAACGTCAGCCGCCGCCACGCTTGTTCGCTGTCTCCGGCCAGCAATCGCAGGATCGCTACCGTGCCCGCATGAATCTTGATCTGTGTATATTCTTCGTGCTGGCACTCAGGGCAAATCAGGCCACCCTGATTGACCCAGAATCCAAACGTCTGACCTTCAGTAAGGGGAGTGCCGCAGCCGGCACAGTTTTCAAAGTCGGGTAATTGACCTATCTCACGCAGCACGACCATTTCAAATCGCAGCACCGCGATCGGAGTGGTCTGGCTGGTCTTGAATGATTCCAAAGCATCCTGAGCGGACGCGTAAAGTTCGGGATGTGGATCGTAGTCTTCAGTCAGTGCCAACAGCAGTTCGGCAACGTAGTAACCGGCGTAGAGACAAGTCAGATCCCGTTCCTCTGGATGAAAGCGATGCACGAGCTTCGCTTCCGTCAGCAGGTCCAAGCCAGATGTGCCTTTACGAATGAACACTATCTGACACGTCGCGAGCAGGTCAAGAGCGGATTCGAACGGGCCTTTCAGCCTCCGCCCCCCTTTGGCGAGTGCCGAAATCTTGCCGAATTCCCGCGTGAAAATGCACACAATTCGGCTTGTTTCACTGAAATCCGTCACCCGCAACATCAGCCCTTCGGCCTTCTCACTGGACATCAAATCGGCTCTGTCTAAAAAGAGGCACCGGACAATGACAAAGCGTAGTATCGCGACTTACGGCGATTCTTGCAGCATCGGTTGATCGAATCAGTCGATCCAATCGCGTCGTCCCTGCCTCCACCGGCAACCTGCCGGCTCTCGGACGTGTGGAGGGAACTGCACTTCCTGATTCCCGCTTCGCTGATATGCTTCTCCTCCGCGTTCGCATCAGGCGAAGAATTGAAGGCAATGGAATGTGAACCCGTGAATGCTCACACCACGTTCGCTCTGACTCTGCTCTGCATCGCCTCGGGTTGCGGAACACTCGCGAACCTGAATGGGCAGAGCTATCCGTTGATGGGAGGAACCGAGCCGACGAAGCCACTTGGCGGGGTTCGCCGCGACATTGGATGGATTACTTCGGTGACTGCCCCGGTCAACTTGTTGTTTGTCGCAGATCTTCCGGTATCACTGATCGGCGATGTCGTAACACTCCCCCGAACCCTGACGGCATTAAAAGCCGTAAGCAGTCACGAGGAGCCCACTTCAACGCGCTTGGAGTAGAGAGACAAAGAATGAACCACTGCGAATCTCTCAGTGGCTCGATTCCGTCACCAACTCGAAGGTGCCATCATCGAGTCTGATGCAAGCATGTAATCGCGAGTTTGCGGCACTGCGTGACGGTCTTTAGCAAGCTGCATCTGGAAGACCATGCCGCTGCCGTGACGGAACACCATCTCGGCGCAGGCGAGGTAAAACTCCCACATCCGGCAGAAACGCTCGTCGTACAGCTTGGCAACTTCATCGCGATTCGCCTGAAAGCGTTCGGCCCAGTGGCGCAGCGTTTCCGCGTAGTGTAAACGCAGGATTTCCACGTCGGTCACCCACAGATGTTGACGTTCGGTCGCGGCGAAAACTTCAGACATCGATGGTGTGTAGCCACCCGGGAAAATGTACTTGCGAATCCACGGGCCGGTCGTCCCCGGTGGGCTCATGCGACCGATCGAGTGCAACAGCATCACCCCGTCATCTGTCAGCAAATTCCCGATCTTATTGAAGAACTCGTCGAAGTGCTTCACCCCCACATGTTCAAACATGCCGACCGAGACAATGCGATCAAACTTCTCGGTCAAATCGCGATAATCACGTAATTCAAAGCGAACTCGATCACTCAGGCCCAGTTCGCGGGCTCTCTGGGTCGCTACCTGATGCTGTTCCGTCGACAGTGTGACACCGACAACTTCCACATCTTCCATCTGAGCCAATTCCAACGCCATCCCGCCCCAACCGCAGCCAATGTCGAGGATCCGTTGACCCGGTTGCAGCAGCAACTTGGCCGCAATATGCCGCTTTTTATTAAGTTGCGCTTGCTCGAGCGTATCCGACTTATCTTCGAAGTAGGCGCAGGAGTATTGCTGATCGACATCCAGGAACAACGCGTAGAGGTCTCGCGAAAGATCGTAGTGATGAGCGACGTTTTCGCGAGCTTTCCCGATCGGATTGTGCTGTTGCAGGAAGCGGAACGTCCGGGAAATCTTCCGGGTCACCGATTGCAGCGGGTGCGCTCCCAGTGATCGTCGGTTCAGATTGAACAGGTACAGGAAGTCATAGATCGTGCAATCAATGAACTGCAGCGTGCCGTCCATGTAGCCTTCACCCAACGCCAGGTCAGGGTTAAAGAACATGCGGCGATAGAGTTTCTTGTCGGTGATCCGAAAGGTGACTCGCGGCTCAGCCTGGTCGCCAAACAGATGGCGTTTACCATCGGCATCAATGACGGTCAGCGTTCCCGTTTTGACAAAACGCTTTAAAAGATGGCTGAGAAGAATCATTTCAGGCGTCCAATGGCCGTGAGGGGTCTACTTTTCAGTGGAGACGCACGCGGACGCTATCAGATTCAGAAGAACGCGAATAGACGACTATCGGTGCCGATCAATAGAGTCGATTCAACCACGTGAACCACCTGAAGAGCCGGCCATCTGTGATGAGGCGACGGCCCCGCGCATCCTCCATGGGGAGGGACCGTCAAACGACGAGGGTCGATGACGCAGTTGTCTGCTGAGAGGGTAGTGGTCGATGGCTGGCGTCCCTTTGATATGGTCGAACCTCGCGGGTTCGCTATCGCCGGAGCGAGCAGGTCGCAGCTCCGTGTCGGGTTGAAACACAGGTTCCACTCGATCGATTTTTCGGGAGGAAGAAGCGAACGAACTTTATCTGCAATGCCAGTTCTGCCCATCGCAAACCAATTAGCCAACAAGACTACTGAGGTCGAAGAACCTTCTCGATCAAGTATCGATGAACGTTGACCGTCTCCAAGAACTCGGCCGCCCGGAGCAGAATCTCTTCAACCGATTTTTGCTCATCTGGAAGGGAGACTGTCTTATTCACGTAAGGACGAATTTGTCTGAGAAGTGATTCACCTTTGGTCAACTGGCGCGACAGATCTTCTCTCACACCGAATAGCGGTTCTTCTCCCCCAATCGGATATTTCATTAGTTGATCTGCAATGACATTGCAAATCGCGCCAAACAGAGCCACCGTTCCTGCGACCACAGTCACGACAGGTGATTTTTGAGCTGCTGTTCCAATGACAGCAGATCCTCCAATCACGGTGATAACAGAAGTGGTTAGACGCAAAACGCCTACTAATCGAATCCTACGGGCAAGACCGCCGCACCCTCGGCGACATTGATCAACTGCAAGTTCGAGAGCCGCGTGCGTGATTTTCACTCTATCGGCAAGATGTGGATCGCCTGCGCCAGCCAGCCCGCCTCGCCTCAACTCGCGAGCAAGTTCGGGCATTTCGGTGCGAAATTCCGCCAGAGTCTCTGGGGCAAAACGCTCCAATAAATCAACCGCCTCGCGACTGATCCGTATCCAATCTACGGTGTTATTTCCCTTCATAGGGCCTGCTGCATTCATGGTACGAAAACTCTAACTTGACCAACAACATACCGGTTTCCAAGACGAGGCAACATCGCGAACGCTCTATCAGGATTCAAAGACACAAATCGAATTGTCCCTGCTTTCGAGGAAGCGATTTTGATTTTTTCTGTCGTGACGACATCAAATATGGCAACTTGGTCGACAGCATTATTTGCGAACGACGAAGATTCAGGGTTCAATATCAACTGCACATCGTTGTTCGCGCTGGCAAATTTATCCAAGAATTCAAATATGGTGGCACTCTGTTTTGCTGCATGGTAGCTCTTCAACGCATCGATCGGATTGAAAGTGGTGCGAACACCAACTTGAACGTTTGCTGCCGCGCTGTAGCAGCTCACGGTGATCAATATGGTGTGTCTCTCTTTCGCTTTCTTTTCAATTTCAGTATAGGACAATGGATTAGTGTTATTGTATAAGTCCAGGCCATTGCCACTCTTATGTAAGTGACCAAAAATCACCGCCATCCCATTGTCGGGAACGACGGCATCAAGATTTTTTGAACTAGAAATGGAGACTGCCGATGGAATCGATTTTTCGATTTCATTTTTAAAGGCTCCCCCGAGGGCCGTGTAACCCACCGAAATGGCTTTGGGCATCGGTGACTTTGATAATTTATCAATAATTTGCATCGGGAGATGGGTCGGGCCAGCAACGCGAAAATAGAGTCCCTTACCCAATTTAGCAGCAAACGGATACTTGATCTTCGGTTCAACTGGAGAAAGCATGCTTTCAAGCTCGTACGATTTGATGCTCTTCTCGTCGCCGTAGACAATGTATGATTTGACGTCTGCCGTCAGTGCATTCGTCCTCGGTTGCCCGTCTTCATCGAAGAAGTCGTGTCCAAAGTGGCACGTGATGCCACTGAGATCCGTCTGTGCGTTGATCGCCGACCGACCATATGTGCTCGTCAAAACTTCGTTGACCACTCCCCTGATTCCTAAGGCGCCAATATTCTCCAAATCGCGAAAATCTTTGGTAGCAACCTGCTCACCAACAAGATCCGCGGGGATGTAATTAGAGTAAACACTTAAGAGCCCTTTACCCGCACCACGGCTATGAAAGTGAACGTACACCGACGACTTTTCGATTTCTGTCACTTTCCTGGGCAAGACATGTGCTGCCAATTCCCGACATTCTGCAAGGCACGAGTGACTGCCTACGGCAGCCAGAAGAACAGCCGAGAGTAGATGGGAAATGGCAGCCAGAGTCCGAACTCGCGACATCGAAGCCTCCACTATGTGTTGGGAAGAAAGTAGCGCATGTTCTTTAGGTGGATCGCCATTTTACAATATCGGCGAGCACTGGCTGCGTCAAATCCAACGGTGGCAAACGCTGTTCCGAGGCACGACTCTCAATCGGACCAAGATTCAATACGATTTATCACCCATAAAACTTGGTTCGACCGGAACTGCTCATTGCTTCTCCGGCGGGGTGTGATGAGATCCATCTCACTCTTGCTTGCCTAATGGCTCATGGGCGTCGGCTTCGATCCAGTGCATGGTGATGACGATCATTCAGCTCATTTGCCTGCGGTTCGCCCCAAGTCCTTCAACAACCGCGACACGTAATCCGCATAGCGAGCATCCGGAACCGGGCCCTTCGTTGGCAGTTGCTTCAGCGTCTCGAACAGCGGCGACGCTTTGTCTCCCAGTGCATCCAAGCTATTCAACGCGGCAACGCAGACGAAGACATCGTTGCTCGACCAATCCGCCTTGGCGACCAGTCGCGGCAGAGCCACCTTCAAATCATTTGCATCACCGAATTCCGCCAGGGCCTGTGCCGCAGCGATCGCGACGAACGGTGAGTCGTCATCCATCGCCCGCATCAACTCTTGTCGAGCCTCCTTCACGCTCGATTCGCCTCGCGTGTGCAATCCCAGCACTCCCCAGTAGCGAACCGCGTTGTCGGAGTCGCTCAGCAACTGCTTCAACGCTGGCACCGCCTTCGGATCCAGGTTCGACGCCAGTTCGGCCGCGGAGAAAATCTTCTCGAACGGATACCGTAAATCATCGTGACCCATCGCGTATTGCGAATCGCTCCCCGCGCGTCGAAAACGTTCCCCTTCGGGCAAGAACCCCAGGTCGCGAATCTTCGCCGTGTGATCCTGTAGAGCCTTCTTCAAGCGATTACGAATCGGTTGGTGCTCGGCCGATGTCGCCAGATTCGTCACTTCGTCGGGATCGCTCTGCAAGTCATACAGTTCTTCCGGCGGCTTGCGATTCCAGAACGCATCCTGTTGCGGATTCAATTTGCTTTCATCGTGCAGTCGCTTCCAGACCACTGTCGTCGGCGTCTGAAACATGTACTCCACATGCTGCCCGTAGATAATGTGCGGCAGGTACTGACGGATATACACATAGCGACCATCCGTCACGCTGCGGACCAGATCGTATCGCTCATCCATCCGGCCTCGAAATCCATACAGGTATGGCTGCGGCGGCGCGATGTACTTCCCCAGAAACGCGTGCCCCTGCATCCACTCGGGCGGCTTCACTCCCGCCAGACTCAGCAGCGTCGGCGCAAAGTCCACAAAGCTAACGAGTCGCTCGGAGACACCCCCGGCCACGTAATCAGCTGGCTGCAGATCCTTGAACTGAGCGGGAATATGCACGACCAGCGGCACGTGCAAACCACTGTTCTGCGGCCAGCGCTTGTTTCGCGGCATCCCCGAACCATGATCGCCATAGTAGAAGACAATCGTGTCCTCGAGTAACCCGGCCTCCTCAAGCTCCTTCAACCGCACGCCCGCATCGGCATCCGCTTCGCTCACCACATCATAATACTGAGCCCAATCCTGTCGCACTTCAGGCGTATCGGGATGATAAGCGGGAATTCGGACCTTCGACGGGTCGTGCACTTGTCGATGTGGTCGAGTCCGAATCTTGCTCTCATGACTCTTCTCTGAATTGAACACGGCAAAGAACGGTTTCCCCTCTGGCCGATTCTTCCAGTGTGCTTTCTTCGAGGATTCGTCCCACACCTTCCCCGGCTTGGCGACGTTGTAGTCTTCCTTCGCGTTATTCGTGCAGTAGTACCCCGCTTGCCGCAACAGTTGCGGATACATCTGCAACCCCTCGGGGCAGGGGACCATGCTCCGCATATGCTCGCCACCGACCGAATTGGCGTACATCCCCATGATCAACGTCGAGCGAGCCGGAGCACACACCGGAGCGTTCGACCAGCACTTGGCAAACCGCAACCCCTTCGCCGCCAACCCGTCGACATTCGGCGTCGTCGCGAACGAATCCCCGTAGCACCCCATATGAGGCCCATGATCTTCGCTCACCAACCACACAATATTGGGCCGCTCTGCAGCCCTCGCGACACCCGATGCCGCGACCCCAAGCACAATCATCAACACCAATCGAATCGCCATGTCAGCTTCCTGCAAGTAGTGTGCGTGCAGTCTTCGGAACGCACCAGCGTCGTGAATTAACGGCCCTATTGGTCTGTTCCGAAGATTGCAGACGCTCTGCCAGACTACTAAAACTCAAACCCATATTCCTGAGCGTTCGTCCCGTATCCTGCTCCCATAATCAGCAGTCGCAGCTTTTCTGCTGCCGGGTAAGAGACATCCTGCACACAATGGAAATTGTGGACGACGTTGGGAACGGCGGGTGGGCGGACATTTGCAGACCGCATGCTGTATCGCAAGGCATGGCATTTGACGTTTACTCCGTCGATCCCCACATTGCCACTGCGATAGGCACCGTGGAATGCCGCCCAGCGTTCCTGGGAATATCGCGATGTGTACAGGTTGGCGGATTTCGTCGTGAATGCCGGAGCCTGGTAGACCGCGTTCGGCAGTCCGCGGGGAATGCCCGGATCTTCGGCTGTCCCTTGGATCTTGATTCTGGCTTCGGTCGGCGAAAGGATTTCGATCACCTTGCTGACGTAGGCTTGGGACGTTCCCAGCCCATCGGGGCCTCCCATTCTCTGGCCGGTGAACGGGTTATTGATGGGCGTGTCGACCGTCGTCAGCGTCACGACGGGCTCGCGAAAGTTCGTCCCGATTTGTTCGTATTCCGTGAAGTCATACCAACTGAACTCCGGCGCGTTCAAGACCTTGATGACGTCACTGCCCGCAGTAACTTGAGTGGTCGCAAAATGCCGGACATATCGCGCACCGGCGAAAATCTCGGCATCATGAATTCGCATGATCCGAACCTCTTCGTCGCGCTGACGATCGCCAGAGGCCGCATTGAAAAAGGCCAAACCGCTCTGTGCTTTGATCGTGCCGTTCTTAAATTCCATCACGGCCGTCGTTCCCGGCACCAGCGTCGAGTTGTTATTCATGTACATCGCCGCCCCCCAACCAAGAGCCCAGTCCGGGTCCGGGGAAAGAATGTCGACGCGATCACAGTAAATGCTTTGCCGACTGGTGCCGGTCTGCGGTTCCGAATTGATCGCCTTCACATTCTGTACATCGAGTTCCGTGGAAGTGCGATCGGCGCTTTCCAGGGTCAGGTCTTCGAGCCGGAATCGTGCGTTCCGCACGTAGAACGCGGAGTAATCGTGTTGCAACCGATGGTCGATCTTTTGGATGTCTTCTGCACCGTACTTCAGTTTGGTCTGCATCTTCCCCAAGCCACGGATCTGCATGTCAGTCGCAATCTGATTCGCAGAGCTACGCACGGCAAAGCGAGCCTCTGGATGTCGAGCCGGAACGACATACGCGGTTCCGGTAAAATCCAATGTCAGCTGCGAGATACCGTGTTTTTCGCAATGTTGAATCGCTGCTTGCAGAGGTGCCCAGTTGTCGGTTGCCAGAAACCCCGGCTTGCCGGTCGCATCGAGCATGACTCCATCTTCGTCGAAGCTGGTAACACGGGCGCGCCCGTCTCGCACCGAGTCCACAACCGCATTCAACGTCACCGGGGCCAGGCGATACTCGCGATAACTGCGAGCTTCTTTGACAACGAGAATCTTGCCCACATCGTCTTGAGTAAATTCCCGTTCTGCAGTGACTTCACGGCCCTGGACACGCAGATTGTTAAATCGTTCATAGTCCGCCCGAAACCCGCCGAACTTGGAGATCGAAACTTGCGATGTTGCAGGCTTCAAGACCTCGGGCAGGGAAGCCTCCTGTGCCCCTGCTGACGATGTCACTATTCCGCAGAGCATCGAACATGTCAGCAGCCGCGGAAACATACGACCAACATCTCGTACTGCAAGCATCAAGTTAAACCTCAAGGGCCAGTCAAAGAGGAAAAACGATAATCCACTAAGTTTGTCGTCGATCTTATCAGGCTTGAGATCCCGTCGGGCCTCACCTGAAGAACACTCATCGCGCGAGTTGGTTCATCCACCGTTGCGTCTGCAGCGCATCGTGGTAGGTCGCACCGACAGGAACCTGCTGCAACCCACGGACCACGCGACAGAAGCAGCGAAGTTCTTCGGCCATCATTCCCGTTGGTCCTTCGCCATCTGTACGGATTTCAAGAGCCATCGGCCAGTGGGCTCGCTCGTCCCAGACTTCGATCGGCCGCGGATTTGGCGAGATCCGCACCGCCCAACCCTTGCCAAACACCTCCATGCGATCGAATCCGCGAGGTGCCATTCCCGTCGGTGTCAGATATGACGCCGCAAATGAAGCTATCGTCCCGTCGGGCCACTCGATCTGCGCCAGAGCCAGGTCCACCTCGCCATTCTCCGTTCGATGAAATTTCGAACTGAATCCATTCGGCTCCGCGCGGTTCATGAGCACTTGAGTCGCATACAAATCGTGGATCATCGCCGCCTGGAGCGGATTCTCGCCGGGAAAATCTTTGACAATCGAAGCGGGTCGATGTCGCACACAATCGATGAACGTCGGACGTCCTCGTCGACTGACTTCCTGTCGCAACTGCTTGAACTCGCTGTTGAACAGGACGATGTGACCGAGCATCAAGTTCGATGAATCCTCCTTCACCAACGGTGCCAGACTCTCCGCCTCCGACAGATGCTCAGAAATCGGCTTCTCCAGTAAGACGGACTTACCCGCCTGCAGCAATTTCCGCGCAATCAGGACGTGATCGGCGGTCGAACAGGCGATGACCCACGCTTCGGCGTCGCACTCGGCGATGGCTCGATCGATATCGAGCCATCCGGGCACACCAGGCAATCTGCTCTGAATCTGATCAAGGCTCTCCTGCCGACGCGCCACCAGCCCAACCAATTTGGCCTCTGCCAATCCAGCCAGCGTCATCGCATGCAACTGCCCGAACCGGCCAAGCCCCACCACACCAACCCGCGCAGGAACGAATGCTCGCGACCCAACCATGCAGTCTTCCTTAAATCGGTCGCCATGCGCCATGACGACTACTACGAACACGCCCACCCAAACGCTACGACATCCTGGTGCTTTGGGCATTGCGTAACATGACCGATCCCGCAATCACCGAAATTGAATGGCACATTATCTTCCGAACCGATCTGCATCAGCAGCGACATCTCCGTTCCACATTTCGGACATGCTGGATACTCGCTCCCTTGAATCCAGTGAGGCCAGCCGCCGAGTTTATCGAGATGAGTCGCTCCGACATTTGCCTCCAGAAAGTTAATGAACTTCGGGCCGACAAAGTGAAGTCCCAGCTCGGGACACCAAAACTCCATCGGCTGAAATGGGACATCCTTGAAGTGGTAGTCAAACTTGAGGCCCAGTCGCTCGTGCTCGGCAGATGACGGCGAATCTTCCATCGCGGTCCAGCCCCCAATCGTCTTGGTCGGAAAGCGATTCAGATTGGTCGTCGCAGGTTGAGTGTCTTTCGCTCTGATAATTCGGCAAAGCGATGTCTGATCGGAGAACGGTTCCCAGCCACCTTCGCAGGTATCATCCGCCACGCAGTAAAACAATTGCAGGATGTCCGTTCCATAGCGATCAGTCGGCAACGCTTTCAGATCCAACTGCAACATCGACTCCATCGGGTTGCCGCAAGATTTACAAGTCGGCCAATCTTCCCCCTTCAGCAGCAAGGGGATGCCACTGAACGCGGAACCTGTCGATGTGGCATCGTTGTCAAGAACGTCCGGGAACCAAGCGGTGCGGCGGTGCTTGGCAATCCAAGGCTCCAAAGCAACCAGCATTTCCTCAGGAGTAGTCGTCATGGCGAGAGAGCTCCTTGTTGTATCGTACCTGGGAATCAGCCAAGGACCGTCACTTGATGTGAACTCAAATAGATCGCTCAAGCAAAGAGTCACGAATAAATCTACACGAAAGCGATTCACTCCGGCACTAAGCTGATTTCAGGCCAGAATTTAGCAGGCCTGACAAGTCGTTCGCGCACTCGTCCGTCTGTTCGCCTTCAATCGTATTCTCGATTCGTGCAACTTCGTCTGATTCGTGGTCCCCGCTTTTCTGCCTTTCTCATCACGGGAAAATCTCGAAGAAATTCCCCAAGTCCATCAAATAGGGGATTGATCGAGTCACCAGTTCTATGGCACAAGAAGGGTGGTGCTCGATGTCGCCAATCGCGCCAAGAGATTGGACGAAATCGATGTGCGGGCTCGCCTGCCTTCGTAGCTAAGGTCGCCAAGACCTTGGGCGAATGTCAGTGGACGTCGTTCGCACAGCGATTTCCAAGCCCGCCAGGCGGGATAGCTCTTTCACAATTCAACGCCGATCATCAGCGACCTTGGAGTGTGGTGGCTCGACACCGCTTTGGCTCCAATCGCCCAAAACCTCTCGCCGCGACTAGCCGAGTCCGTTAGTCCATTTGACAATGGAACGCCAATCTGCGACCACTTCACTCCCAGTAGAATGGGAGGTCGTGTCATGCAGCCGGGGTTGTGTCATGCGGCCCAATGCGATGCTATCACACAAGATCGCCTCCTGACTGAGTACTCCGAACTCAGTACTGCGTACTCAATCGTCCCGGCACCCGAAACACTCGTCAAAATCCGTGTTCATCCGTACCAATCCGTGGCTCGTCGTCTCACCGATTTGCCCTTCGCTCCCTCGTTGTGTCGGACTGCGGCCGCGCAATCCCCAAAATCCTCGATGGCACCCCTGGCGAATCCGCCAAAAGGTTTGACATTCGGGGTCGGATCGGCTGATACTGATGCAGTTCCACGCTTCACCTTGTCCCGCCGTTTTTTGCCCACCCGAAAATCCCGTGCGATCCGCCTGCGGAGGTCTGTTCGATGCGACGTCGGATGATACTGTTAGTTCTGGCTGTACTTGGTTTGCTCGCCATCCAGACGAAGGGCTTCGCAGAAGATCATAAGGTCGAATTTAATCGCGACATCCGACCGATCTTGTCCAATAACTGCTTCCTCTGCCACGGCCCGGACCCCAAGCACCGCGAAGGGGGCTTGCGTCTGGATCAACGAGACGGCGCGATCGCCAAACTGGAATCGGGCCACGTCGGCATCGCTCCCCACGATCCGGCCACCAGCGAGCTGGTGAAGCGGATCCTGTCGCAGAATCCCGACGATCAGATGCCACCGAAGGCCAGCGGCAAAAGTCTGACGCCGGCCGAGATCAAGACTCTGCAGCAATGGATCGCCGACGGAGCCGAATATCAGGGTCACTGGGCCTTCATCGCCCCCGTGCGACGCGACGCACCCACAACCAAGCACAATACCCACGTCCGCAATGAAATCGACAACTTCATTTTGTCGCGACTGGAAGCCGAAGGGCTAGCCCCATCCCGCGAGGCCGACAAGATCGCGTTGCTGCGACGAGTGACCCTCGACCTGATCGGCCTGCCACCCACGCCTGTTGAAGTCGATGCCTTCCTGGCAGATACTTCGCCCGAAGCCTATGAACGCGTCGTCGATCGCCTGTTGATGTCACCGCGTTACGGGGAACATCAAGGCCGCATCTGGCTGGACGCGGCACGTTATGGCGATACTCACGGACTGCACCTGGACAACGAACGATCGTTGTGGCCTTACCGCGAATGGGTCATCAATTCGATCAACGCCAATAAGCCCTTCAATCAGTTCACGATCGAGCAACTGGCGGGTGACCTGATCCCGAATGCGACGATCGATCAACAGGTGGCGTCCGGCTTCAATCGATGCAACGTGACCACCGGCGAAGGGGGCTCCATCAATGAGGAAGTCCTCGTGCGATACGCGGTCGATCGGACGGAAGCTCTGTCGACAGTCTGGCTGGGTCTGACAATGAACTGCTGTGTCTGCCACAGCCACAAGTTCGATCCGATCTCGCAGAAGGAATTCTATTCGCTCTATTCGTACTTCTATTCGATGGCCGATGCCGCAATGGACGGCAACGCTCTGTTGCCGCCTCCGATTTTGAAGCTGCCGCGCGAATCAGACACGTCCAAGTTGAAGGAACTCGACGGCCAGATCGCCGCCGTCAAGCAACAGCTTGCCGACGAACTCGCCAAGGTCCAGTACGTCGATCCGCTGGAAGGAATGGAACCGCCGACCGACGCGCTAACCGTTTTGCGACAGGAACTCGTCTGGATCGATGACGAGACTCCAGCCGGCGCTCAACTTCAGGGGGACACCCCGTGGAAGTTCGTCACCAAGGGCGAAGGTCTCGTCTATTCCGGTGATAAGTCGTCGACCCGAACTGCCACCGGCCTGTCGCAGCACTTCTTCACCGGCGCCAACCCCGGCCTGAAGATCGGCGAAGGAGACATCCTGTTCGCCTACGTCTACCTCGATCCGGCCAACCTGCCGAAGTCGATCATGCTGCAGTTCAACGATGGCGCGTGGGAACATCGCATGAACTGGGGCGACGATAACGCCATCCCCTTCGGTGCTCTTAACACGCCCGCCAAAAAACCGGGTGGACCGCTGCCCAAGGCTGGCGAATGGGTCCGGCTGGAAGTCAACGCTCAGGATGTCGGCTTGAAAGCGGGATCGACGTTGAACGGCTGGGCGTTCACCCAGTTCGGTGGCACCTGCTATTGGGATCGAGCCGGCGTCGTCTCGTCTGCCAATCCAGTCTCGACGGAATTCACTTCGCAGATCGCTTGGGAACAATCCGAACTGCCAACCCCGCGCAAAGAACTGCCCGCACCAATTCAAGAGGTGATCAAACTCGAACGCAGCAAGCGCACCCCCGATCAGCAGAAGCAGCTGAAAGACTACTTCGTCGAAAACATCAACACGGGCACGAAGGCCACCTTCACGGCTCTGCGAGCCAAAGCCGCCGACTACGACAAGCAGAAGAAGGATGTGGATGCAGCCATCCCGGCCACGATGATCAGCGGCGATATGCCTCAAGAACGAGAAGCCTTCGTGCTGATTCGTGGAGCCTACGACAAGAAAGGCGAAAAGGTTGACCGCGGCGTGCCATCGATCCTGCCGCCGTTGCCGGAGGGAGTTCCCAACAATCGACTCGGCATGGCCAAGTGGTTGACTGCGCCGAATCATCCACTGACAGCTCGAGTCATCGTCAACCGATACTGGCAACAGTTCTTCGGCATCGGCATCGTCAAGACGGCCGAAGACTTTGGGGCTCAGGGTGTCTGGCCAACGCATCCCGAACTGCTCGACTGGCTGTCGACCGAGTTTATTCGCACCGATTGGGATGTGAAACGGATGCAGAAGCTGATGGTGATGTCCGGTGCTTATCGGCAGTCCTCGAATGTCACACCTGAACTTATGGCCCGAGATCCCGAAAACCAGTTGCTCGCCCGCGGTCCTCGGTTCCGCCTCGACGCTGAAGTGATCCGCGATTCGGTCCTGTCGATCAGTGGCTTGCTGGTCGAACGCGAAGGGGGCCGCAGTGTGAAGCCTTATCAACCAGAAGGGATCTGGGAAGCGGTTGCCTTCGTCGGCAGCAACACTCGCGAATTCAAGCAGGATAGCGGCGAAAGCCTCTATCGACGCAGCCTCTACACCTTCTGGAAACGGACATCACCTCCGCCATCCATGGCCACGTTCGATGCCCCGTCCCGCGAAAACTGTACGGTTCGCCGACCACGCACCAACACACCACTGCAGGCCTTGGCACTGATGAACGATAAGCAATACGTCGAAGCCGCCCGCAAGCTGGCGGCAAGAATGATGAAAGAAGGGGGTACGACGCCTCAAGAACGACTGACCTACGGCTTCCGCTTGACGACTGCTCGCACGCCCACGCCAAAGGAACTGGACGTCTTGCAACGAACATTACAGAAGCAACTACAAACGTTCACGGCCGACAAAGCCGCCGCCGACAAACTGTTAGCCTACGGCGACTCAGCCAAGATCATGGACCTGGACCCCGGCGAACACGCCGCCTGGACCATGGTCGCCAACATGCTGATTAACTTGGACGAGACGATTACGAAGTAACTGCATGACTGCTACGAACGAATCCACCGTTGTTCTCGATCGCATGGTGCAAGCCGTACGGAAAGTACGCACACGCCTACTGCGAGCCGTTCAAGCGTTGGATGCAGCGAACGTTCCTTACGCGGTCATTGATGACAAGGCAGTAGCCGCATGGGTCGCAACGATCGACGAAGCCGCAGTCAGGAACAGCCGTGACGTCGACATCCTGTTGAATCGAAGTGACTTGGATTCAGCAACAACTGCGATGGAAGCGGCTGGTTTTGTTCATCGACAGTCGATGGGCGTCACGATGTTTCTGGACGGTCCAGACGGAAAGTTCCGGGACGCGATTCGCGTCTTGTTCGCAGGCGAAAAAGTCCGCGAAGAATACTTGGCCGCGGCAGCTAGTGTCGAAGAGTCTGAGCGCCTAGGACAATTTCAAGCGAGCTCGCTTGAGGCACTGGTCCGAATGAAACTGACATCATTTCGCGACAAAGACCGAACTCACCTGCGAGACATGATCGAGATTGAATTGATTGACGCGACCTGGTGCCAGAGGTTCATCCCCGAACTGGCGGCGCGGTTGCAGGACTTATTTGACCATCCTGAAGGCTGACATCTTCGATCACGAAGACTTGATGAGGACTCGTTCAATATGGACCCACTGCAACAATACAAACTGGCGATGACTCGGCGGCACTTCTTTGGTCGTTCGGCCTGCGGGTTGGGTGCGGCCGCTCTCGGTTCGTGCCTGAATCCCAGCATCTTCGCCAACGATCTGGCGGCCGGAGGCGACGTTGCCACTCATGGGATGATGCCGGCCTTGCATCATGCTCCCAAAGCCAAGCGGATCATCTGGTTGTTCATGGCGGACGGCCCCTCGCAACTCGATCTGTGGGACTACAAGCCAAAGTTAGGCGAGTACTTCGACAAGGATCTGCCGGAATCCGTACGCAACGGCCAGCGCATCACGACGATGACATCGGGCCAGACGCGATTCCCTTGTGCGCCATCGATCTTCAAGTTCGCTCAACACGGCCAGCATGGCGCCTGGATCAGCGAACTGCTGCCGAACATGGCTGGCGTTGCCGACGACATCTGTATCGTGAAGTCGATGCACACCGACGCGATCAATCACGATCCGGCGATCACGTTCATCACCACCGGTGGCGAAATCCCCGGCCGCCCTTCATTGGGAGCCTGGCTCTCCTACGGGATCGGCAGCCCGAATGACGATCTCCCGTCCTTCGTCGTTCTCATTTCGCGACTGGCTCAGGGTGGCCAGACGCAAGCGTTGTTCTCGCGTCTGTGGGGGTCAGGTTTCCTGCCCACCAAGCATGCTGGAGTATCACTGCGATCCTCGGGCGACCCCGTGCTGTATCTCTCGAATCCACCGGGTGTCTCTGAAAGTGTTCGTCGCCAGATGCTGGACGGACTCGGCGAACTCAACCAAGAACGTCTGGCCGAAGTCGGTGATCCCGAAATCGCCGCGCGAATCGCTCAGTACGAGATGGCGTTCCGCATGCAGACCTCGGTCCCCGAATTGACCGATATCTCGAAAGAGCCCAAGCATGTGCTCGAGATGTACGGCGACGAAGTGAACCAGCCCGGGTCATTTGCCTACAACTGTCTGATGGCTCGACGCATGGCCGAACGAGGCGTCCGGTTCACACAGATCTTCCTCCGCGGCTGGGATCATCACGGCGGTCTGCCGGGATCCATCCGTCAACTGGTGAAAGCCGCCGATCAACCTTGTGCGGCGTTGATCAAAGATCTCAAGCAACGCGGCATGCTCGATGAAACCCTGATCGTCTGGGGTGGTGAATTCGGTCGAACCGTCTACAGCCAGGGGACGCTCACTAAGGACAACTACGGTCGCGATCATCATCCCCGTAACTTCACGATGTGGCTCGCGGGCGGCGGCATCAAGCCGGGGATCGTGCATGGTGAAACCGACGACTTCAGCTACAACATCACCGAAAAGCCAGTCCACGTTCACGACCTGAATGCCACGATCCTGCATCTGCTGGGGATCGATCACGAACGCCTGATCCATCGGCACCTCGGTCGCGATTTCCGGCTGACCGATGTTCACGGCAAGGTTGTGACGGATATTCTGGCCTGAACGGGCTGAGTGCCAAGGGCTGAGGGCGAAGCGACAGAACACAATGTTCGTCGCTTGGTTCTGCTGGTATGCTCTGAAGTGCTCTTTTCCGTCCCTTAGCCCACAGCCCTAGCCCTTAGCCAAACAAACATGCGAGTCAAGGAATTATCGATTTGCGGCCTGGGTGCCGTTCGGTCTCGATTTGAGACCGCCCCGCTGACAATCAAGCGGCTGTTCTTTACGCAGGAGATGGCTCCGCAGATCGGTGACATCTGCCACGCCCTCGCCGAGGCCCGGCATGCCTATCGATGCGTAGAAGAGGAAGACCTGGAACGCATCTCAGGATCCGTTCATCACGGCGGGATCGTCGCTGTCGTCGAACGAGCACCGTTTAAGCCGCCGCAGTTGGAACAAGTTCGCGAGTGGGCATCGGCTGGCGAAACACTGCTAATCCTCGACTGCATCGGCAATCCCCACAACCTGGGGGCGATCGTACGCACTGCCGCGTTCTTCGGAGTCTCCAAGCTGGTGCTAGCCGATCATCCACTGGCCGCTGTGCCAACGGACGCCACCTACCGCGTTGCCGCTGGTGGTCTGGAGCATATGGAAGTCTTTGTCGTTACTTACATGAATCTTTTTCTGCACGATATCCGTGCCTTCTACGAAGTGATCGGGGCCGCGACCGACGGTGGCGATCCGCGCCTGGGAAGTACCTCCCGAAAGCCGGTCGCAATTGTCTTGGGCAATGAAGAAGAAGGGTTGGCGAACGAAGTCGCTGCGGAATGTGATCGCTTGGTCACCATCCCCGGATGTGGTCGCGTGGAGTCCCTCAACGTAGCGGCCGCTGCAGCGGTCCTGCTGTGGGAATGTGCCCGCAGCAAAGTGTCCAAGTAGATTGCGAAGGATCTCGTCATGAGTGCCGAAGCACGCATTGCCGAATTGAAGCTCGAATTCCCGCCGGCACCGAAGCCGGGCGGAATCTATCATCCCGTTGTCGTCGCTGGCAATCTGGCCTATGTCTCTGGTCATGGCCCGATGAGGACCGATGGTTCGATGATCGTGGGCAAGGTCGGAGCGACTATGAATGAGGCCGAAGCACAACTGGCCGCTCGTCAGGTGGGACTGACGATGCTGGCCACGCTGAAACGCGAACTCGGCAGCCTCGATCGAATCGAGCGTCTGATCAAGACGCTGGGGATGGTGAATGCCACTCCCGAGTTTGGGACGCACCCGCAAGTGATCAACGGGTTCAGCAATCTGATGGTCGAAATCTGGGGTGAGGCCAACGGCAAGGGAGCCCGCAGCGCCGTCGGGATGGGATCGCTACCGGGGAACATCGCTGTGGAGGTCGAAGCGATTTTTGAATTGAAGCCGTAATCGTCACTGGCCAAAGGCGCGATTGATCGACTTCAGCATCGATTGCTCGAGCGCTTCGTCGCGGCCTTTGGAGACCCAGCCCGAGGGGGTCGCCTGGCCCACGACGGCGTTCAGATCACGAGCCAGAATGTTGTCGTCCAGAAACGTGGCCGCCCCTTGCAGGTTGGCCGCTTTGGCAACGTCTTCCAGCTCCTTGTGAGCTTCGACGCCAACCATGTAGCCCCCTTCGACCGGAGTCAGGCTGATATACGCCTTGCGACGAATAGATTGCAGCGTGCTCTCCAGCCGATTCGCGGTGCCGACGGAGTCACCGTGCCAGGGTTCCAGGGCACTCGCCCCGGTTTTATAGCGTGTCTCCAGGACACCACCCAGCTTGTTCTCTCGTTCAATCTCGAACAGGTAGTCGTGAACGACATCGACCGTACGTTCCCACGCTTCATCGGGATTGTTGGCCCTAACGAAGACCGGATTTGTAACCGGCGGAGCGAAGGTCTGCATCGTCGCGCAGCCGTTCGTCGCGGCGATCAAAATCGCCGTCGTCAGCATCAGGAGGTTACGAGTTGGCAGACGAAACATGGCGCTCACACAAAACGATCTTGTCGTAGGACCAGACGCACGAAACCGGCAGGTCCTTCGGACAGACGCATGAGCGTAATGTGACAGCGAATGCGAAATCGCTCAAGACTGATTCTGAATTGCCGCAATCTGCGTGTTGGGAACTACTTGCGGATCGCCCACAGGTGCTGGAAGGTTCGCATGTAGATTGTGCCGTTGGAGATCGCGGGTGATGACGACTGGTCTTCTTGCAGGTCGTTCACAGCGAGCACTTTGAATTCTCGACCCGCTTGAATGACGTGGACCTTGCCATCGCGAGCGGTCAGGTAGAGCTTGCCGTCGCCGTAGACGGGCGAGGCTCGGTGACGCATGCGGTGTGTGGCCTGCGTGTAGACTTCCTTGCCGGTCTTGGCTTCCAGCACGGTCAGGTTGCCGTTCTCCATGCACAGGTAAACCAGGTCATCAACGATCACCGGAGTGGGGACGTCGGGGGTCTTCTTCCAAGCCCACAGGTGCTTGTCCGCTTCGTTCGTGATGTCCCCTTTTCCATCTCCTTTGATCGCGATGATGGGATGTCCCTTGGCCGACGGGGCGATGATCAAGCCGGGTACCGAAACAGGCGACGCGACGAATCGTAAGGTGGGATCGTAACGCAGCGAGGGATCATCGCGACGGTTCAGGCCGCCGCAGCGCCAGACTTCGTGACCGTCCTTCAGGTCATGTGCAACGATGAAATCGGCTCCGTGAGTCAGCAGCAACTTCGTCGCGCCATCGTGGTACATCATGGCCGACGCGTAGGAGTGTTCGTTTTCCGCTTCAGCGTCACTCGGTCGATCCACCTTCCAGACTTCTTTCCCACTGGCTCCATCCAACGCCACGACGCACGCTTCGCGGGTCTTGGGGTTTCCTTCTCCGTGAATCAACTGGAAGTACAGCACCCCGTCCTCCAACACGGGGGTCGAGCTCATGCCGAACTGAATGCTGAACTTGCCGTAGCGCTCCTGCAGATTTGTTTTCCAGATCTCATCGCCGCTCATCGAATAGCAGGCGAGTGTCCCGTCGCCCATGAACGCCCAGACGTGCTGGCCATCGGTGACCGGGGAGGGTGATGCGGAATTCCCTTCGTCTCCACGTGCCGTCTTGTTCCCGCTGGAAACAGCTTTCTGCCAGACCTGTTTGCCGTTCGTATCGACAGCGATCAACAGCAAGTCGCCCGCTTCATTGACGGAGGTCAGAAAGATCCGATCGCCCCAGACCACGGGAGACGCTCCCGCCGAACCGGGCAGCGCCAACTTCCAGGCGACGTTCTGAGTGGGACTCCATTCGACCGGTAAATTCTTTTCCGAGCTGATCCCATTTCCAGCAGGGCCCCGCCAACCCGGCCAGTTCTCGGCAAACACAGCTCCGGAGATAGAAAGGGCGATCGCGAGCGTCGCACAACGGCGGAGAGCTGGAAACATCACAGAGAGTCCTCACACGGGCGGGAGTATGCATCGGCAGAGTTCGCTCAGTGTGCCGGGAGTTGCTGCGGTCGTCAATCAATATCGATTCCTCGACGGGAATCGGCTGACACGACGACGCGATGGAAGCTGAATTCGTCTTCAGACTTGATCAAGAAGGCTTACATCGTGACTTCACTTGGCTGCGGCGCGGATTCCGAGTTGGGCCATTTTCTGTTGCAGACTCTGGCGGTGCATTCCCAACTGGCGAGCCGCCTCGCTGATATTGCCACCCGCTCGATCGAGTGCGGACGTGATCAGCGAACGTTCCAAGGCTTCGACGACTTGAGCCTTTGCCTCGGTCAGAGGGATGCCGATGTATTCGGAGAATCGCAAGTCGTCACCGGAACTGACTGGCGGTGTGAGCGCGAGGTCAAGCGGTTCGATGCGGGGTCCGTCGCTCATCGTCGCTGCGCGGATGATCGTTTGTTCCAACTCGCGAACGTTGCCGGGCCAGTTGTGAGCGAACAACGTGTCGATCGATCGAGGCGATAGCTGGGGACGCGATCGCTTGGTCTGGGTGGCCCATTGTTCCAGGAAGTGGTTTGCGAGGACGAGGATATCTTCACGGCGCGATCGCAATGAGGGGACTCGCAGTTCGATTCCTTTCAACCGATAGAACAGATCTTGGCGGAACCCACCGGCGGTGATCGCTTCTTCCAGATCCTGATGCGTGGCGCTGATGATGCGAACGTCAACGGGAATTGCGGTCTGCGATCCGACGGGTTGAATGATCCGCTCCTGCAGGACGCGTAGAATCTTGGTTTGGGCCGCGAGTGGCATGTCGCCGATTTCATCGAGAAACAGCGTGCCGCCATGCGCCTGCTGGAACAGGCCGGTTCGATTCGTATCGGCTCCTGTGAACGCGCCGCGGACATGGCCGAACAGTTCACTCTCCGTTAGCGACTCCGGGATCGCGGCCGTATTCACGGCGATGAATGGGCCGGCTGCGCGGTCGCTTAACCGATGAATTTCTCTGGCAATCAACTCCTTGCCGGTTCCAGTCTCGCCCCGAATCAGCAGATCGGGGAACGAACTCGCCGCTTTCTGCATCTGCTTGAACAGATCGCGCATCGGCTGGCTGGCCCCCATCAGCTTGCCGCAACCTTGGTGAAGTTCGAGTCGGCTTTGGAGGTCTTCCACTTGTTGTTGAAGCTGCCGGCGCTGATGAACACGACGAACGATCGCGCGAACCTGCTCGACCTCGTAGGGCTTCGTCACAAAATCAGCAGCGCCATGCCGAATGCATTCGACCGCCGCCGCCACACTATCGTTGGCCGTTAGAATGATGATCTCAGAGTGCTTGATGTCCGCACCCAGCTGGCGAAGAACATCCAGCCCGCTGGTTCCCGGCATCTGCAGGTCGAGAAAGACAAGGTCCGGATGTTCAGATCGAATCTGTTCGAGTGCGGCCTGTCCATCGGTCGCTTCTGTGATGTGATAGTCCGACTGGGATAAGGCTCGACGCAATGCGAATCGAGCAGGGGGTTCATCGTCGGCGATCAAGATTTTCAAATGGGACATGCAGCGTTCCGGAAATGGGGCGACTTCCAATAGACTACTGTCCGAAGTTGTTCGTCGTCAGGTCAACCGCTCTTTTATCAGGGCCATCGCTTTTTCAATTTGTGTGGCACGCTCTGAGGCTTTGCGAAGGGCGTGGTCATGTATGAAGCCGAAATCCCACGCCCTTCGAAGACTCAGGGCGTGCCACACTCTCCGCAGTGTGATAAAGGCGATGGCCCTGTCTCTTTCACGGGCAATCGTACTTCAAATGTCGTTCCCTGGTTCGGTTCGTCGTGTAAGGTGATCTGCCCACCCAGCTCACGAACTCGGCGGGCGACAATGTACAGTCCCAGTCCTGTCCCTGTTTCCTTGGTGGTGAAGAATGGTTCGAAGATACGCGCTCGTTGTTCGGCGGAAACTCCCCGGCCGGTGTCCTGAATGTCGAGTGCCAAGGTTTTTGCTTCACAACTACAAGCGAACTTCACGGTGCCACCTTCACCAGCTGCCTCCAATCCATTCGAGATCAGATTGAAGACGATCTCTCGCAAGCTGGATTGGTCCCACGAGCCAACGATCGGTTCCTCTGGAAAACAGATATTCAAAGTAGCGTTGTGCTCGCGCGCCAGATGTTGCAGGAGACGGAGTGTGGGGGACAGCAACTGCTTCAAGGGAATGCGCGGTTGATCTGCTCGATATGGTCGGGCGACGTCGAGCAACTCGGAGGTTGAGGCAGATAGTCGATCGATTTCGCCTGCAATCATTTGCAGATCTTCGGCATGAGGGCTATCGGGGCCGAGTTCTTCAGCGAGGACATGCGTGATCGTTTTGATCGAAGAGAGCGGATTCTTGATTTCATGGGCGAGCGATCCCGCCAGCAAACCCAGTACTGAGAGCTTCTCTTGTTGCAGGACACGATGCTCGGCCGCGACTTGCAGGGCCTGCAGTTGTGAATTGTGCAAGGTGACTCCGAATTGTTCGACCAGCAGCAAGAGGGCATGCAAGTCTTCTTCGCTGGGCGGTTGCCCCCAGTGACTGCATCCCACCAGGAACAAGCCGCGCACTTCGGAATGCTGAAATCCCAGCACAGCACCCGCTCGGATCCGATCCAGAATGGCCAGTACTTCGGCGTCCGATGAGGAATAGCGCGTGATGAACTGTTCGTTCGACTCGGTCATCGCTGTCAACAGTTGCTGGACCTGGCCATCTCCCAGCAGATGCGCGGCTCCCGTCTTTTCAACGACGCTTCCAGTTGGACTGCAAAGCCACGCGGCGGCGAGGTCGGTGCCAAACGTTTCCTGCAACGTTACTGTGAACCAACTGAGTAACTCAGGGACCGGGTCCCCGGATCGGGCAGCCAATTGCACGGCGAGTCGTCGTCGCTCGCGTCGACCGTGGCGAGACGAATCGACGAGAGACTGCAGTGCGGCGGCGACGCGATCTCGCAGGGGTTGATAGAGCAGAATGACACCCAGCGCCAAGATCCCCTCGACGATTCCCAGATCGACGCGATAGCGGGTCGCGATGTCAGAAACGGCACCTCGCAAGACGATGGCGTGAAACAGCATCGCTCCCATCAAGACCGCGCCATAAGCAAGGGTTCGTTCGAGGATCAGTGGCAATAACTGGAATCGCATCACGAAATAGGCAAACAGCAGCACAGGGATGATCGGCGAAACTCCGACTACGGTTTGCAAGACCGCAGTCGCGGTTGATTGCCGCGAGAGTGTGATCACGAACACGGCCGCGAGCAGACCGATCACGACCATGCTGGCTGCCAGTGAATGATTGAACCAGCGCCAAGGAGCTTCTTTCGTGTCTGCGACCGTTCGAATCAGTCCGTAGGCCGTGGCCACGCTGACCAGGTTCAGCCAGATCACATAAGGGATCTGGTACGCAGACAGCAAAGTCAGGAAGGGGGAGCTCGGTTGGATCGCCAACGCATAGCCCATTGGCAGCAGTAGCAGTAGTGGCAAGTAGCAAAGCAGCAGGCGTGGATTGCCTCGGGGGGCGATCTGGAACTGCCCGTGCGTTAACAGTCGGCAAGTTCCGTGTAAGGCGGCACTGGGCATCAATAACAGCCCGGCCGCCATCGACATCATCGCGAGCCAGCGTACGGGATCGGCGAGGGCACCGATCGAAGGCTCGACAAGCTGCCGGACGAACGTCCCGCCATGCCACATCCAGACGCCCAGTGCCAGCAGCAGCATCCAGATGGTCACGGCTCGCCAGTTATGCCGTTCGACGAGTGCGAACAACAGCACCGTATCGATCAATGCCGCCGTGCCGTAAATCCACAACTGCACGTTTTCGAGCATCTGGTGACACCGCCGCTTCCATGAGTTCTCAACTTAAAGTCATGCGCGATGGATCATGATGGTGAGGGGTTACGGCCACACCGTCTTCGGTGTGGCCCTGTCTCCCTTTGAAGACACGGCCATGTCGAGGACTCCAAGTCCGTGGCACCCACCATCATGAAGCTTCACGCATGGATATCAGACCTGTGGCGGGATCATACCGCGGACCTTTTCAAATAACCTCGCCCGGCGACCTTGTACAGGGCCATCGCTTTCTTCAATTTGGGTGGCACGCTCTGAGGCTTTGCGAAGGGCGTGATCATGAATGAGGCCGAAATCCCACGCCCTTCGAAGACTCATGGCGTGCCACACTCCCGCTTTGTGATAAACGTGAGCCCCGGCGACCTCGTGGCCAGACTTCCACATCTGCTGCAGTCAATCGACGTTCATCGCCCGATTCGATCCACAGTACCTCTTGTGGTGCGGCCTGGGAAAAGACTGGCACATGCAATTCTGCGGTGCCTTGTGGTGTGTGGCAGATCAGGCAAAGGTAACTCTCTGCAATGAGAAAGCGATCGATAACTTCCACTTCAATTCCGGCGACCGACAATAAGTCGCCTGGTTGAATCCGCAGCAGTCTGCCTTCGACCGGTGACACGCGAATCCGGTCACCGGTCCACCAGAGCCGGATCAACTGACAAAGCTCCCGGCAAAAATCGTGGATCATGGCTGCTGAGTCGCTGGATTGATCTGTTGTCGCAACGACTCCAGTTCCCGCTTCAGTTTCTCAGCGCGTTCCTGTTGCGCGAACGCACGTTCCAACTCTTCCGCTGCGGGATCTTTTCCATCCATTCGGTCATAAGCTTCGGCGATTGCTTCCGCTCGGTCGACCTTCGTTTCCAATCGATGGAACTCGGCGAAGGCTGAAGTTCCTTGAGCCCGTTCCAAGGCTGCGTTGATTCGCCGTGTCGAAGTTGCTCGAGTCATTCGTGCCAGCAGCAGTGTTCGGCGCTGTCGCGCCTGGCGGATGTTTTCTTCCAGCTTGCGGACGGAATCGCGCAGTTTCGATGTCTCGACCTGCTGCCGGTTATATTCCTGAGTTAACGAGTCGGCGCGTTCTGAGGCAAGGAGTTTCTGGTCGAGCGCCGCTTCGGCGGAGCTATTGTCTTTGCGATCGATCGCCGACTTGGCCCGAGTAAGCCATTGTTCGGCCTCCTGTCGAGCCGCATCCGCCTGTTTGCGAAGTTGAATCTCGTCGGCCAGTGCTTCCGCCACGCTATGGCGGATCCCTTCCAGTTCTTCTTCCATGTCGATCAACAGTTGATGCAACATCCGCTCGGGATCCTCAAACCGCTCGCGCAGGACGGTGATATTCGATCGCATGACCAGCGAAAATTGTTCAATCCAGCTCATTGTTCATCCTTTTCTGAAGAGGCCGCACCAGCGGATTGCTGATGCCAAACGGGAATTACAACGCAATGTTTATCTAAGCCCACTGTTCCAGTTCGACTGACAGGTAACGCAGGCGAGCCAAGATCGTTTCGCGGTGGTTTTCACAGACCGCTCCGAGTGCGATGATCATCGCTCCCAATGCGACCCCGGCGATCCACAGGACGTTCGGTTCGTCCACGCTGCCGCGAGCGACAAGAGCGACGAGGTCAGCCAATAGGAATGCCGTGCTGGTGTAGAGCAGCATGCGGACTCGCACACCGATCGCGACCAGGGCGAGCAGGGCTGAGGCCACCATCAACGTCAGGATATGCAGCCAACTTCCGGTGACGATGTTGAAGGTGGGCGACACTAGGATCATCAACGACCCAACCAGACGGAGACGGTCGTGATACCGAACGGGGATCTCGCGACTCATCAACTCTGTCAGTAGCAGGACGGAAGCTCCCAGTGGAATCAGGAAGAGTTGAGGGTCGGTCCAATGCAAGCCGGTCCATAGCAAGGCACATGCGGTATTGACCAGTACGGCGGACAAGATTCCGATTCCCAACTGCTGTCGTTCGATCGCTCGCCAGAAGTAGAAGGCGGATGCACCCAATAGTGGGAGACTGTTCGCCCCAGCCCACGCCAAATCGACTTGCCCAAACTGTCGCCAAAGAGCGAGTGGCAGAACAGCCAGCGGGATCCAGAAACCTGATTGCTGGAACGGGCCGGTGACGACAGCGAATCGTGAGGAAGGTGGAACCCAATGACCGATGCACCAGATCGCGATGCCACCGAGCAGCAAGACGAATTCGATGCCGGATTGTCTGAAATCTACAAGTCCCGTCGCCTGGGCATACCCCAACGCGGTCAGGGTGACCGCTTCGGCATACCAGACCCAGTCTGTCTGTTGCGATCGCACAGCACGTGTCATCGAAGCCCCAGCGATGGAGATCCAGGCGACGGACAACGATGCGATGTCGAACGCTGTCCACGATTGCTGGCTTTTCCAGGGGAGGACGACGTACAGCAGCCAAGCCGCGAACATCAGTAACGATGTCTGATGAGCGTCGAGCAATTCCGAGACGCTGACTCGGCGGCGCAGCGGACGCGATTCAAACGCCCACAAGCTGATCCCGGCGATCGCCGCCACTTTGAAATTCCATTGCAACCAATCGGTCGTCGAAAGCTGAAAGGCCGAGCCGGTGAATCCCGAGCAGGCGGCGACACAGGCCGCGATCAATTGCCAATTCACCAGCGGCAAGAAGACTTCACTCGGATTTCCCAGCAGGCGAGACTTGGGGGTCAGTAAGAGGCTGCACAATGCCAAGACACCGGCGATGCGCTGCGGCCAGCCCAGAAAGGCCAGACTGAAAGTACCGATGACCAAAAACAACAGCGGTAAGAGGAATTCGAGTGGCAGCAGCAACATTGCGGTTGGAGAAGCCGGTTCCTCAGTACGGAATTCATCGACCTGTCCTTCGAGCGTGGAGTTGGTGTGTCGCCCCGCAGTTGATGGACTGAAATATCTTTGTATGCCGAGCAGCACCAGTCCGGTGATGGTCCACGCGGCCAGCCACCATGGGTGAGCAAGATCAGGTCCGAGCAGCGCTGTCAGTGTCGCTGTCACGAAGACGAAGATCCCGCCCCAGGCGATTGTGGCGAGTCCCCAACTTTTCAGTCGACGCGAGGCATCCAGCCCCCAGGCCAATACGGCAACGCTGGTGAAGGGCAGCGTGGGAACACTTCTCGCATGCTGGAGCGTCCAGAGCAGGAACAACAGTCCCGATAGGACCGCCAGCCCACTCGAACTGACACGGAAGGCGGCTGGTCCGAATGCTTTGGCGATCCGAGTGTGGTCGATTCGTGCGAGGAGCGAACTCAACATCCATTGGCCGAGCAGCAGCCAGCACAGCCCTTTGAAATCGCCGAGCAGATCCAACTTGTCAGGACTCCAATGCAGGAAGATGACGTAGGTGGCGAAGACGAGCGTGAGTTCTCCCAAACCGGTCTTCAACCAGCGCCATGCGTGACTGGCCAAGAGGAGCGAAATGATCGTGGCAGAGAACCAACCTTTGCCTTCGGCTGCAGTGCTGATCGGTAGGCCGAAAAACACAATCCAGATGCCTACCGCGGCGATCGCCCCGCCAAAGCTGAATAACTGGCAGATGTTCGTGGCTCTGGTGAGCGCCAGTTCCTCTTTGTGGCGAGACATTACTCCGACGAATCGGTCGAGGAATGCCCCGGGAATCAGTAGCAAGCTCGCTGCGGCTGACCAGATGAGTAGTGACTGTTCCAGCGAAACCTTCCAACTCCACACGTTCGCGGCGAACATCGGTCCGCCGTAGGCAGCGGCCAGAAACGCCGTGGCGGCTGGGATCAGGTAGCGTTGGCTCCGGAACAAAACCGCCTGAACAACGAACAGGGGGCACAGCAACAGAGCGACCGGAAAGATCGCTGACGGATGAGTGAATGCCACCGCCAGCAACAGGCAGGGAAGGGCGGTTGCTGCTGTTTGCAAGGGACCGGCAAACAGGCGGTTTCCGCGGCGACTCAACCAAGTCGCGATACCCGTGAAGACGATGATCAGTGGGGCGTAGGTCAAGCCGTAGAACGCGTACGGAAGTCGCGATTCTCGGACCGCTGCGGCGGCTTGATCTCGCAGTTGCAGGACCAGTTCCTTGAAGAAGACCGGCGACGTTTGATAGGCCACAGCAACGCAGAACAGCATGCCCCAGACAAATGCTTGCTTCTGGGTTCGTTGAGCGACGATTCCCATCGCGATCGCCGCGATCACCGATGTGGGGACGATCGCGGGGCTCGCTGGAAAGCAGGTGAGTGCCAGCACGACGCCCGCGGCGCTGAGCATCGTTCCCAAGGCCAACGGCCCACTGATGCTCCAGGGGATGGGGCGAACCAGCCCGCCGTTTCGTTGTTCAAAGACGCGGGCCACGGTATCGGCGGTCATCAGCACTGGTAATGCGACTAGCGTGCAGAGCAGGCCCATCCAAGCCGGCGTCACATTACCGGCGATTCCGAGCAGATACACAGCGGCAAATTGAGCTCCCTGCAACAAGATTGGGAAGAAGCCGAACACGCGAGGGAGTTGATGTTCTTCGGTCAGCCAGAAGACATGCCGATTCACTTTGACGGTGCCGACCGTGAACACGGCCCACAGGATCAGCACGACGCCCAGGGACCATGCTGCGGGCAAACCCGGAACGACAGCTCCCGCGAGGCACAGGATCAGGTAGCAAGCGAAGAATGTCGGTTGAGGCCGTCGCAGAAAATGCTCGAAGATCCGCCACGACGCGATGGCACTCCACAGCAGGTTCACTCCAAGCAGACTGAGCATGCCGAAATGCTGCAGACCCTGAATTGCGGAGTCGTCTTCGCGAGGTTGTACCCAATGGAGTGCCAGAAAACTGATTGGAATCAGCAGCACCGTCAGAGCTTTCAGGACGGTTCCGGTTTTGCGCAGGCCGAGTCGCAGATAGCTGAATTCGCCTAAGGCAAAGATCGTGACCGAGTACGCGACGAGGATCAGGTATTTCCAGACCGGCGTATATTCCACCCAGTGCAGAGTGACCAATCTCAGCGACGAGCCGAGCAGGATGCAGACCCCTAGTCCCAGCACCCACTTGATGTTCTCTTCCTGCAGAAACGCATCCATCAATCGCAAAAACGGCGACCGGCGCTCTTCTAAAGGGCTGCTCATCGTGACCTCCAGCAGAATTCGAAATGGTGAGGACCATCGCATCTGGAAGGCATCGCCTATCAAGATTCATGCCGTGAGCGGACTGCGGAGACGACAATTGCCACAACACAATGACAGGATTGGTTGTATGTGGATCTTGGCCGGAAGAGGTTCGTCTGCAGAACGGGCATCTGCAGTCATGTGACTGCACCCTGTCGCAGTTGATTCGCTGCAGTGGGATTCGACGACGCGATCAACGGTCGGCTGAAAGGCCGCGTTCTACCGACGCCATCTGCCTTAAGGAAAAATCGGTGTTTCGGACTTTTGGATGGCTGGTAGGGTCTGGCGTGCCAATAGTGGGTGCAAAGATTATTGTATTAGAGAGCGATTCACTGTCACGGGTAGTCTTGCGATCGTTCCAATTGTGCGAGTTTTGTTTATGACAATGCTTTTTGTCGGTCAGTGCGATCGTAGACGCCGTGAGCCAATGGGATTGATGGCGAGACGCCTGTTGATAGTGGCAGGCTTCGCAGTTCTTGCCGTGGCGAATTTCTGTACCGCAACTTTGCAGGCAGAGGAATCCGAGAGCGCGGCACCGGAAGCACTACTAAAACCTTGGGCTGACGCCACGGCTCGATTCCAGAAGTCACGGGAATCCGCCTCGGAAGGGCTGATCAGGCTGTTGGACGGGGCCGAGGAGAAGGCGCGGGCTGCGGGTGATTTGGAGAAGGTCAAATCCATCAAGCAAGAGCGAGCCCAGTTCCTGCAGGATCAGACATTGCCGAAGAGTGTTAAGACGGCGACGTATGAAAAAGCATTGGACGCTGCGAAGGCGTCGCTTCGCGCGGCCGCTCAGAAAACAAAGATGGCTCTCGTCCGTCAGAAGTTCGATGAGGACGCGGCGACGATCGATCAGGAACTGGGCGAATTAGTCGGTCCTGCCAGGGTGGAACTGGTTAAGGGCAAGCCCGGTGGGTCCGGGCCGCCAGACGGGCGAATTTATTGGGTTGAGAAGAAAGAAAAGGGAAACGAGTTCCGCTGGATCAAGCCGTTGGAGTGGATTGAGACGACTCACGACGGATCTGACAAGCGTTACGAGGTTAAGGAGGTCGCCCGGACTGCCGAGTATGTTGAGCTGTACGACAAATTCCGCGATGTCGGAGTGCGGCTGCAGCGGAAAACGGCGGAGCAAGCTACGAACTATCATGAATCTAAGGCAAATACATTTAGCAACTGGATTGAGGGTGCGTGGGTTGTTGAGCCAAGTGACGTTTTGTACCTGTCTGATCTTCAAGAAAAGGGGGTGAAAGCACAGCAGTTCGGGAAGAATGGAGCGATCAATACTGCGAAAGGCTTGGAGCTAATCTACCTTGAAAATCGTCCGTCGCCCAAGGGGATACTTACGAATCCGAGCACGAAAGACGTGGCGATGGTGGGCTATGAAATCGGGGGACTTCGTAAGAATGTTTTTCGAGCGAAAATCGGTGTCGCAGACAACGCTCGATATGACGCAGCAACTTTGTTGAAGTTTTATGTCTTGGGGGACGGCAAGAAATTGTATGCGTCGGAGCCAACTCAAAAATGGGGCGTTGCTCAAGAGTGCGAAGTTCAGGTTCGCGGCGTGAACGAATTAGTGCTGCGAGTTGAATGTGATGGCCCATACGATTTTGCGTACGCTGTCTGGTGCGAACCTCGCCTGAGCGCCAAATAGATCTGCAAATTGACGCAGGGCGTGGATGTTTGGTGTTGGTCCCGATTTTGCGAGTTTATCAATGGCCGTGTCCTTCGTCGGTCAGTTTCATTGCAGACCAGGTATGTCGGCATTTATCGCGCGGCGCATCTCGTTCTTGCGGTGGATCGTTGTTCTGCTGCTGGCAAATGGTCTGATCTGCCCTTTGTGGGCGGAGTCCGAGAATGCGGCTCCTGAGGCGCTGCTGAAACCCTGGACTGAGGCGACGGCGAGGTTTCAGAAGTCTCGTGAAGGAGCATCGGAAGGCCTGATCCGATTGTTAGACGGAGCGGAAGAGAAAGCTCGGGGATCGGGTGATCTGGAAAAGGTCAAATCGATCAAGCAAGAGCGCGCTCAGTTTCTGCAGGACCAAACGTTGCCGAAGTGCGTTAAGACGGCGACCTATGAAAAAGCGCTGGAGGCGGCAAAAACATCGCTGCGTGCAGCAGCGCAAAAGGCGAAGATAGCGCTGGTTCGGCAGAAATATGATGAAGACGCGGCGACGATCGATCAAGAGTTGGGAGAGCTGGTTGGTCCCGCAAAGGCGGAATTCGTGAAGGGTAAGCCCGGCGCTGTCGGCCCGCCGGATGGGCGAAATTATTGGGTCGAGAAGAAGGAGAAGGGAAATGAATTCCGCTGGATAAGACCATTGGAATGGATCGAAACCACGCATGATGGAACGAACAAACAGTACCACTTTAAAGAGATTGCCAGAACGACTGAGTATGTCGAAATCTACGACAGCGCTCGCGAACTTGGCGTACGATTGCACCGAAAAACGGCGGAGCAAGCCACGAATTATCGCGAGGCCCAGACGAATGCCTTCAGTAGTTGGGCAGAAGGGGCCTGGGTGGTTGAGCCGGCGGATGTGGTCTATTTGTCGGATCTTCCCGAGAAAGTTATCAAAGCCCAAGGCTTCGACAAGAATGGAATTATCCCTAATGCGGAAGGCAAAAATCCAATCTATCTTGCCAATCGGCCTTCGCCCAGGGCGCTGTTTACTCATCCCGCATCAAAAGATGCGGCTGTCGTTAGCTATGAAATTGGCGCACTTCGCAAGAATGTGTTTCGCGCCAAGATTGGCGTCGCGGATTTTCTCCACACTGACCCAGCGACACCGCTCAAATTTGTCGTTCTGGGAGATGGCAAGAAGCTCTATACGTCAGAGCCGGTCAAAAAATGGGGAGTCCCCCAAGAATGTGAAATCCAAGTCCGTGGTGTGAATGAATTGGTGCTGCGAGTGGAATGCGATGGCGACTATGCCTTTGCTCTTGCCGTCTGGTGTGAGCCTCGCCTAAGCACTAAATAGCTGATTCGCGATTATCGCGGCGGCGATAGCCGAATGTCGTTCATCGACCCTGCCAAGGCCATGTTACGCAGTTGCTGTTGGCAGCCGGATGGGATGTTGCCGGTAAACTTCAGTCGGATCTGGCGGTTGCCGATCGGGAGTGCCGTGATCGAACCGAGCTGCACGTCGCTTTGCTGACAGATGTCGTCGATGGCTCGCAGTGCTGATTCGGTCAACCGGCCTCGCACAACTCTAGGCTTGCCGCCGCGATAGCGGATCATGAACACGACGCGCGGCCGCAGCAGATACCATCCCCCCACGATGATCGCGATCAAGATGATGGCGGGGAGGATATTGTCCATCGCGGTCTCTCGGGGCGAGAGGGGGAATTGCAAATTGCGAATTTCAAAGTGCAAATTGAAAATTGCAGAGGAAAGAAGAACCTCTGTTGGTGAATTCTCTGGCTAACGAATCCCAAGCAACTCGTCGACTGCCTGGCCGATGTCTGGGGAACGCATCAATGTTTCTCCGACCAGCATGGCGCTGGCTCCGCCTGCTCGCAGGCGATCGACATCGGCTTTGGTGCGGATGCCGCTTTCGCTGACCAGCAGGGTGGAGGGGGACAACCTCGGTGCGAGTCGGATTGTATGGTCCAAGTCCGTGACAAATGTTCGCAGGTCGCGGTTGTTGACTCCGACGAGGGCCGGCTCCAGCTTCAGCACGCGGTCCAGGTTTTCGGGGTCGTAGATTTCGATCAATGACTCCATGCCGAGTTCGCTAGCGTAGAAATACAGGTCGCGCAGGTGGCAATCGTCCAGGCATTCGGCGATGAGCAGAATGCAGTCGGCACCTGCGGCTCTGGCTTCGGTCACCTGATAACGGTCGATGATGAAGTCTTTTCGCAACACGGGAATCTGAACGGTCTGCCGGACGGCTTTTAAATAGTCGAGATGGCCCTGGAAGAAGTTCTCATCGGTTAGCACGCTTAAGCAGGCTGCTCCATGTCGTTCGTAGATTTGCGCAATGGCGACGGGATCGAAGTCGGCTCGGATGATGCCTGCCGAAGGGGAGGCTTTTTTGACTTCGGCGATCAGGGCGACGTCTGCCTTCGCGCGTAAGGCTGCGACGAAATCTCGCACGGGCGGGGCGGATGCCAACTGTTCGTTCAGGCCTTCCACAGGACGCAATCGCTTCGCCTCGGCAACTTCGCCCCGTTTGTGGTCGATGATCCGAGTCAGCACATTTTCAGCAGGATGAGACACTTCGGGCCTTGGCAATTCAATGACAGTCGGCCAGTACGGATGGCCACGAATAATACTCGACACATCTGAAATCGTATCGCTGCGCCGGTCGGTCGGAAACCGTAAGAGGTTTAGCCACGGATTGACACTGATAAACACGGATCAGGAATAGGCACGCCAATTTCGTCTCGCGCGAGCTCGCGGCAGCTTCTTGATCAAAAACTTCTTTTCTTAATCCGTGTTTGATCAGTGTCAATCCGTGGCTAACCTCTCTTATGATTGGTGTTTTCGTCAGTCCGGCCTTAGAAGTCTCCATACCTTGTTGCTCGCTGCCCTTACTTTTCCCAACGCTGGTCAGATTGTGGCGTTGTTGTTTGCCATTGTGCTGCTATCGGCCAGCATTGCCGCGTGGGCGGGGCTGTTGATCCGGGCTCAACTGACTGGCGCAATCGGGCTCGATTGGTGCGACGAGCCGCGTGCTGATTGGACTCGTTTTCCCGAGCGAACGGTGCTGGCGCTGGCCTTGGTCCTGATCTGCATGCATCTGCTTTCCAAGCTGGCCCCGCCGCAGTCGGAGCTCAATGATGCCAAACCTGTCCAGGTTCGGCATCCTGATCTCGATTCCAATCGGAAGCCCGGGCCACCAGAGCCGGCGGCACTGACGACAGGCAGGTTGGTATCGAACATCGTATTTACGGGCGGATTGGCTGCGGTTCTTGTTGCGATCCTGTCGTGCAGTCAACGATCGCTGGCCGATTATGGTCTCAAGTGGCCGTCATTGGGTTGGCAGGTCGTTGATGGCGTCTATGGCTATTTACTATCGCTGATTCCCATGGCTGCGTTGATGTTCGCGACATCGCCGTTTCGAGGCCCGCACAATCAAAACGCGTTGCTGACGTTGCTCGCCGAAAGTCCGGACTTGGGAACTGTTGCCGCGATCTGTTTCGCGGCGGTCATCTTGGCACCGTTGTATGAGGAACTGCTGTTCCGAGTCGTGCTGCAAGGATGGCTGGGCACGGTAGTTGACGCTCGGTATGCAATCCCAATTGTCGCGTTGATTTTCGGTGCGATTCATGGGTTGCCTGATGGGATCGCGCTCTTGCCGCTGGCCGGTGTTCTTGGATATGTCTTTCACCGGCGACACAGCTATGTGTCGGTACTCGTGATTCATGGGCTGTTCAACGCTACCATGCTGATTCTGGCTCTGCTGATCCAGAAATGAATGACTGCCAGCCAATGCTGGTTCGACCTTTGAAGAAGCTGCTATGACATTTGCTCCTGTTGAAGAACAACTGGCCATTATTCGACGTGGCGTTGAAAAGATTGTCCCCGAAGAGGAACTGGCGGCGCGACTGCAGAAAAGTCGTGAGACCGGTGTGCCGTTGCGAGTGAAATATGGCATCGACCCGACTGGGATCGATGTTCATCTGGGGCATACGGTGCCGTTGCGAAAGCTGCGACAGTTCCAGGAACTGGGCCATCAAGCAGTGATCATCATCGGCAACTACACGGCGTTGGTTGGCGACCCGAGTGGTCGCGATCACGCTCGCAGCAAGAAGCTGACCGCCGACGAGGTGGAGGCCAATGCGCGCGACTATCTGACGCAGGTTGGCAAAGTGGTCGACATGTCCAAGGCCGAAGTGCATCGCAACGGCGACTGGTTCGGCAAGATGAGCTTTGCGGATGTGATCCAGCTCTGCGGCAAAGTGACGGTCGCTCAGATGCTGACTCGCGATGACTTTGCGAAACGGCATGCTGCGGGGACGCCGATCTTTATGCATGAATGCCTGTACCCGATCATGCAGGCGTGGGATTCGGTGGTGATCAAGTCGGACATCGAACTGGGCGGGACCGAGCAACTGTACAGTTTTATGCTGGCTCGCGATCTGCAACGAGATCAATCGTTATCGCAGCAGATTGGCGTCATGTCACCGATCCTGGTCGGTCTGGACGGCGAACGTCGGATGGGGAAGAGCCTGGGGAATTACATCGGTATCGCCGAGACTCCTTACGACATGATGAAAAAGTTCATGCAGGTTCCGGACGGCGTGATGAAGATGTACTTCGAATTGCTGACATCGATCTCGATGGAAGAAATCGACAAGATTATGGCGGGGCATCCGAAAGAGGCGAAGATTCGATTGGCCCGTGTTGTCATTTCGGGCTATCACTCGGAACAAGCGGCAGACGAGGCGGCCGATCGCTGGCAACGCGAAGTCGGCGGGGGCGAACTTCCGGCTGACATTCCGACTGTCACGCTCAGTCTGGCCGCATTGAAAACGCAGCTTCCGCAGTGCGAGGCGGATTTGTCGCAGAACAAGCTGGCAGCCAATCAGCTATTGAAGGCCATGGGATTGTCGCCATCGACCAGCGAAGCCTCGCGCCTGATTGCTCAGGGGGGAGTCTCGGTCTATCGTGACGGGCAACCGGTGCCCGTTGCCGATGCGAAGTCGGTCTTATTGCTGGAAGACAATATGCTCGTGAAAGCGGGCAAGAAAAAGATTGCTCGGTTGAGTCTTCAGAGCTGATTAACAACCTCATGGGAATACATCATGGAGCGACGCGCTTTTCTACAAACGACATTGGCCACCGGAGGGATCGCCGCCATGACTGGAGCGACGTTGGCTGACGATGCGAAGCCAAAGGCAGGCCGCGAATTCTTCGAACTGCGGGCTTACACGCTGAAGCCCGACAAGCAGAAGGCGATCGACGGTTATTTTCGTGACGCGCTGATTCCGGCGCTGAATCGATTGGGGATCAAACAAGTCGGTGTGTTTTATGAAACTCCGGCACCAACTCCCGCGGTCGCGCATCTGTTGATTCCATATCAGAGTCTGGATCAGATGGCTGCCGCCAAGGTCGGTCTGGAAGCGGATGCCGAATATCTGAAGGCCGCAGCCGAGTACCTGGCGATTCCGGCTGCCGATCCTGTCTACGATCGAATCGAAAGTTCGCTGCTGCACGCTTTCGAGACGATGCCGAAATTAGAAGCCCCCGACAAGAAGGGGCGACTGTTCAATCTTCGCATCTACGAAAGCCACAACGAGGCGGCCGGTCAGAAGAAGATCGAGATGTTCAACAAGGGCGAAATCGCGATCTTCCGCCGAGTTGGTCTGACGCCGGTACTGTTCGGGGAAGCGGTCGTCGGGACTCGCATCCCGAATCTGACCTACCTCTTGGCGTTCGACGACGATGCTGCTCGGACCGACGCCTGGAATCGCTTCCGCAGCGATCCTGAATGGCTGAAGCTGAAAGCGATTCCTGAATACGAAGACAAGCGAATTGTGTCGAAGATCACCAATAAGCTGCTGACGCCGGCGGAGTATTCGCAGATCTGAGAAGCGAAGAGTTAGCAACGGATTAACACAGATGAACATGGATTAGGAATGATGAGATTCTTGATCCGTACTGTGTGACAATTCGTGGCTTCGTCTTCTCTTCACCTTTTCATAATCGAAAAGGTATCTGGGGCGGAAGCGATCTGGGTGCAGATCGCGATTGGTTCGTCATTGCTTTATCCGTGTTTCATCAGTGTCCGTCCGTGGCTAATTCTTCTTCGCTTTGACGCATCGAAATCCCACGGCATCGTCTGCGTCCGTGGCTGAGTACTTGCGGCGGGCGCCGCTGGTCAGGAAGTCGTACTTGTCTTTCCAGGATCCGCTGCGCAGTACGATGAAGTCGGCGTCGCCCTTGAGTTTGGCTGCTGAGCCGTCGGCAGGTGCCCCTTCATAGCTATCGGCCCAGGCGTCGGCGGTGAATTCCCAGAGGTAGCCGTGCATGTCGTAGAGGCCCCAGGCGTTTGGCTTGAGGGCTCCGACAGGGGGATCATTTCCGGCGGCGTTGCCGGTGTGCCAGCCGTACTGATCGAGCAAGAGGGCTTTGCGAGACTTCGCGCTGCCGCCGGCCGCTTCGATCTCGTCAATCAGCTTGGCCGCGTCTTCTTTCGAGACACCGGATTTCAGCGGCTTGGGCAATCGTTCGACGAAGTCTTTGGCATCTTTCAGTCCCAGGCCAGTCTGCTCGCGGACGATCTTGATCATCCCGATTTTGTTGTCGCCGAATCCCGTCAGGATGATATCGACTGTGTCTTTGCCACTATCGGCTTCATCGCCGAAGCTGTATCGCGTGTTCGTTCCGGCTCGGCAGCAGTATTCCCATTCCGCTTCAGTGGGCAGGCGGATGACTTCGTTTTCGGCCAGCAGCTTTTGCTGCCGCAAGGCCTGTGTGATCTTCTCGCAAAAGTCATTCGCGTCTTTCCACGACATCATTTCGACGGAGTTGCGAGGCCCCTTCCAGCGACTGGGATTGTCGCCCATCACTGCCTCGTACAGGTCTTGAGGAACCTCGTACTTCGCCATGGCGAAGCTGTACTTGAATGTCACCTCGTGTCGCGGTTGCTCGTGTTTTCCTCTTTCGGATCCCATTTGGAATGAGTCAGGAAACTTGCCTTCGCCAGGTGTTATGGCAACGAATTCATCGGCGAATGTTTTTAATAATGCCTTCGTTTTATCGTCCGCAGGTTTGGCATCGTCAGCGTTGACGACATGTGTTCCCGCATTCGTCAACAGCAGGCAGACCGCCGTGGCCCAGCAGACTCGTCGAAGACCAGAGGACATAAGTTGTTCCTGTAAGATTGTTCCTGAATCGCGTCAGTCCCACAGCGCACGAATACCATAGAACGCGGTATCTTTCACGCGACGTGCGAACTCTTTCAACACGTTTGTACGAGGGTCGGCGCAATAAGTCATGCTCAGCATGATCCGGAGGTCGCCTTCGGTTGTCGGGCTGGCCTTATGTAACACGCGAGCTCCCTCGAAGACGATCATCGTGTTGGGCGACGTGCCGAAGACCTGGTCCTGGCCGTCGGGATGTTTTTTCAGATAGTTGCTCTGCGACAGTCCCCCGGTCGCAGATTCATTCGCGAGCGACAACAGCACGGTGAAATGGCGGCCTCGATAGAAATTGTGATCGTAGTGCCAGTTGATGTGATCGCCTTTTTCCTTGTAGCAGAGGATCGACAGCGAACTCTGGTCCCCATCGGGCGTGGGAAAGACCGGCATCCCAACGATTGTTGTCACCCATTCATGCACGACCGGCGAATGATAGAAGCCCAGGCAACCGGGTGCGTGGGAGTGAATCTTTTCATAAGAAAGCGTGCGGCCCTTCTTATGGGTCGGAATAAAACTGGGCGTCATATAAGGTACACTGCGTTCCGCTTCCGCTCTCAACGATTGCAGGTATTCGGGCGAGACGAAGTTTTCAATCCGAACGATGTATTCGCGTTTGAATGCCTCAGCCAGCGAGCCAGGCTCGACCGTCGACTGAATCGTCACCGGATATTGATCGACATCCCCCTGACGCTGGATGGCGAGTTCAGCAAGCAGACGACGGCGGTGACGACGGTGTCGGATGAGCACTGTCAACAAGATGGAAATTAAAACTGCGGCGGCGATGGCCCAACGCCACATAGAGTTTGCTTTCTGGACGGATTCGAGCACGGAGCGAAATGCAGGCCGCTATTTTTTGAGTCGCCGAGAACATCGTCAAGACAGATCGAGTGCACCGCAGATGTTTACCACGGAATACACGAAAATCACGCAATCAGCAGGCCGATGCCTCGAACAGTCCGTAGTCAGTGTTCGGGTGACGGCTTTCGGTCCCACTTCGGCTGTACAAACAGATCCGCGATGGAAATCTTGAATCCGGGTAGGAACGGTTCGCCTTGAAGCGTTTGAGTTTCTTTGAACATCCGTCCCGAGGTCGGAGGGTGAAACTGATGTACATGCTTCGTGATTGGATCGATCACCCAGACTCCTTTGATTCCCGCTTCCAGATACCCTTTGACACGCTCGGACATCCCGTCGCGACGATCATTCGTGGAGGCGACTTCGATCACGAGGGCTGGGGCTTGGGTTGCGATCAAGTTGTCGGCCTGTGCAAATCGATCTCCTGATTGGAAGCACGAGATTGCTGGACACCGAATCGTGACTGGATCGTGTGCCAGGACCAGCGGCAGCTCAAAGCAGGCGTAGGTCTCGGCAGATGACTTCAGATACTTGGCCAGCGGTAGTGACAGATTGCGGACCACATCGCCGTGCAGTTCGTCGGGAGGGTCGAGACGGATCAGGCGGCCGGCGACCAGTTCGATCCAACGATCTCCCTCGAGCAATCGGTCTTCGTATTGCTGGACGGTCATGGGTCCAGTGGATTCGGGAGTCGGGGGCATGGACAACCTTTGTAATGCTCAGGCGTGCGAGAAGGTTCACGGTATTGTATGTTCAAAGCGGTACGAAGGCACGTCGATCGAACAACGTCGCGAGCCTCTCGAAACGGACTTTCATTTGGTGGCGGAGTTCTTCGCTGAGAACGGCGTCGGTCAAGGAGTTGAGGGATGCGGATTGCCGTGATCGGGGCGTTTGGCCAGCTGGGCAGCGATTTGATGCCGTTGCTTGGCGAGCGAGGGATACCGCTGGGACACCACGACGTCGAACTCGCCGAGCCTGAAAGCATTGCATCGGCGCTGGGGGCTCGACAGCCGACGCATGTGATCAACTGCGCAGCCTACAATCTGGTCGACAAAGCAGAAGACGAGCCGGAAGTGGCGTTTCGAGTGAACGGGTTTGGCACGCGAAATCTGGCGAAGTGGTGCGCGTCACAAAAGATTCCGCTGCTGCAAGTCAGCACCGACTATGTGTTCGGGTTGGAGAAGAGCGATCGGCCGTGGCTGGAGACTGATCCGACCGGGCCAGCCAGTGCCTACGGCGCGTCGAAGCTGGCGGGTGAGATCTTTGTCCGCAGCCAGTGCCCTCAACATCTGATCGTCAGAACGTGTGGGCTGTATGGCCACCGCGCCGCGCGCGGGAAGGGAAACTTTGTCGAAACGATGCTGCGCCTGGGTCGCGAGCGGCCGGAACTCAAGATCGTCGCCGATCAATACTGCACGCCGACCTCGACCGCAGATCTCGCCGCGGCGCTTGCTCGGTTGATCGAAAGCGACAAATGGGGTGTGTATCACGCGACAAATGCCGGCCAGTGTTCCTGGTATGAATTTGCGTGCGAGATCTTCCGGCTGGCGAATCTACCTGTGAAAGCGATCCCGATTCCGGCCGCCGAATACGCTTTGAAAGCGCGTCGGCCTGATTTCAGTGTTTTGGATTGCTCGAAGCTGCAGTCGGTTCTGGGAGTACCGCAGCCGTCCTGGCAGGATGCGCTGGCTCGCTATCTTCGCGATCGAATTACCACGGCCTGAAGGGGAGTGGGGACTCGGTGAAGTGGTCGGTTCGGAGTTTCCGAAATCTAAATTGATCCGACCGCCGTCGGTTTGCGTACTGTAGAGGCACATCTCTCGACGGTGAACTCGGAGTCTCCGAGATGAACGACGATCCAAACCTCAGCCCAAGTACCGTGGACGCCCAGCCTTTGCGAAAGCGTGGGTTGGGAAGTGTCGTTCTCAGGGGATTCGCGGCTTGTGGTGTCTTAGTGTTGCTGCTGGCCTTGTTGCTACCACTGTTTAATCGCAATGCCGCATCGGCCGCTCGTAGAGTTCAGTGTTACAACAACCTGCGGCAGATCGCGTTGGCGCTGGAGAAGTACCAGGCGATCCATCACGCGTTTCCTCCGGCCCACACCGTCGATTCGAGCGGCAAGCCACTCCATAGCTGGCGGACGCTGATACTGCCTTACCTTGATGAAGAGCGGCTCTACGGAAAGATCGACCTGTCCAAAGCCTGGGACGATCCTGCCAACGCGGAAGCATTCGGCACGAAGTTGTCGATTTTCCATTGCTATTCGAACGCATATCCGCAGGACCACACCGGGTATCTGGCGATCGTGGGGTCCAACTCCTGCTTTCAGGCGACGGAATCGAGGCCGGTGACCGAGATCACCGATAGTGCCGCGGAAACGCTGATGGTGATCGAGGTTCCTTTGGACCAGACTGTCCGCTGGATGAAACCTGTTGACGCCGACGAGCAACTGGTACTGAGCATCGGACCCAACAGCAAACTGCTCCACCAAGGTGGAGTGAGCGCGCTGTTCGTTGACGGTCACATTCAATTCTTGAAGACAGAAATCGATTCCCAGATACGTCGATCTTTGATTTCGATCAACGGGAATGAACCCGTGAACGAAGGAAGTTGGTGACCGCAGTCAAGCTGTTCCATCGTCGGCCAAAGAATCACTGATAGCAGGGAGACTTCGATGACAGACAACCCTTATGCCAGTCCAGGTCCAGAGAACAATCCCACTCCTTTGAAGTCGCGGTGGAAATTAGGTCTGCTCTCTGTACTGAGTATCGCCGCGATCGGATGTGTGGCGTTTGCTCTACTCCTGCCGGCCCAACGTCGCGTCCGGCCGGCGGCGAAACGGACGCAGTGCAAAAACAACATTAAGCAAATTGGATTGGCACTGCACAACTACCACGAACACTACGGTACATTCCCACCGGCGTACACTGTCGATTCGAATGGGAAGCGTCTGCACAGTTGGCGGACGTTGATCCTGCCTTATGTCGATCAGGGGGAACTCTTCAATAAGATCGACCTGTCGAAAGCATGGGACGATCCGGTGAATGCGGAAGCCGCCAAGACGGAGTTGTACGTCTATCATTGTCCGTCAGCGCCTGGCCCAAACAACCACACGTCGTACGTGGTTATTGTTGGTGCTAATACCTGTTTCCCCGGTGCGGGCTCGAAAACTTTGTCCGAGATCACAGATGGAACTGCCAATACGATGATGGTGGTCGAAGTAGGCTCGGAGAAATCCGCTCCCTGGATGGCACCGATGGATGTGGATGAGCAATTCATTTTGAGCGTGGGGCCGAAGAGCAAAGTTTCCCATACCGGTGGCTTGCATGCGCTGCTGGCAGATGGGTCCGTCCGGTTCGTCAGTTCAAGTGTTGATGTGAAAACCCGTCACAGTCTGATGACGATTGATGCAGGGGATGCTGTCGGTGAATTCTGAACGACTGTGTTCGATCTGCCGCGAGTACAGCGATTTCGATTTGGAGGACGGCGATGACTGAAAACCCGTATGCCAGCCCGAATCCGGAGAGCAAGCCGGTGCCGCCGAAGTCGAACCTGAAGGTCACACTGCTGCAAGTCGCCGTCGTGGCGGCAGTGGTAACGGTCATAATTGCAATGCTGCTTCCGAATGTGCAGCGAGCTAGGGAGCCGGCCAGACGAACTCAATGCAAGCATAACCTCAAGTATATCAGCCTGGCATTGCATCAGTACCATGACACCTATGGCACTTTTCCGCCTGCTTACACTGTCGACGCCGATGGCAAACGGCTGCACAGTTGGCGGACGTTGATTTTACCGTTCTTGGATCAGGTCGCCCTCTACAATAAGATCGATCTGTCAAAGGCGTGGAATGATCCGGTGAATGAGGAGATCGCCAAGACGATGCTACCAACCTACCGCTGTCCTGCTGCCATCGGTTCGCCGAACAATGCGTACTATGCGGCTATTGTCGGTCCTGACACCTGTTTTCCGGGCGCAGCCTCCAGATCACTTGCTGAGATCAAGGATGGCACCAGCCAAACTCTGGCGGTCTTGGAAGTGAACTCAGAAAACGCAGTTCCGTGGATGTCACCGATGGATGTCGACGAACAATACCTTTTGAGTGTGCGTCCGAAGAGTAAAGTCACGCATACAGGTGGGCTATACGCACTTGCCGCCGATGGGACTGTCCGATTCCTGAGTGAAAACCTCAAGGAGAGCACTCGTCGGGCCCTGATGACTTCCGACGCACACGACACCGTTGGAGAGTGGTAGGTCAACCGTTTCGAAGGTCGCGATGAAGAAGCTCGACTCCATCACGTTGCCGAACCTGCTGCCGTTTGTGACGGCCCTGCTGATCTTACGGGTCACGTTCGCCGTGGTGCTCAACTATCGCGACTATCTGCCGCCGAATTTCGAATCGGACTTTTTGCAGGATCGTGAGCAGTACTTTTGGAAAGGCTACCACTGGGCGTTCTACACGCATCTGGCATCCGGGCCCATGTCACTGATTCTGGGGATGATCCTGATCAGCGATCGATTTCGATTGAAGTTTCCCAAGTGGCACCGCGGCCTCGGCCGGATCCAAGCCGTCAACGTTTTGTTTCTGGTGGCACCCAGCGGACTGTTGATGGCTTATCGCGCGATGACGGGGCCGATCGCAGCGGTGGGGTTCGCGCTGCTGGCGATCACGACTGCGGCCTGTATGGCGATGGGATGGCGAACTGCTGTGCAACGACGATTCGCGGAACATCGCCGCTGGATGCAGCGGTGCTTTGTGCTGCTGTGCTCGGCCGTTGTTGTCAGGGTCATCGGTGGCCTACTGACCGTGATCGACTATGGGCCGGCGTGGCCGTATCAAGCGGCGGCCTGGGGAAGCTGGCTGGTGCCGCTCGCGGTTTATGAATTCAGCCAGCGCTCGGTTCGTCGAGCAGGTTGGCTAGCTTCGCCAAGAGCGGCTGAAGCGAGACAGATGCATTCTTCTGCAGGCCGCGCACTGACATAGGGTGAATGAGTCAGTGCCAAGGGGCTTACGCCCCCCCCGCTCAGAAAGCCGATCAATATCAGTGGCCTTCTTCTGGGTGTTCGCCCATCTGTTGAGCCATGTACAACTGGATGCCGATCTTGGAGATCAGGTCGAGTTGTGATTCCAGCCAATCGACGTGCTCTTCCGATTCGACCAGGATGGTGGCCAGCAGTTCGCGGCTGCCGTTGTCGACTTCTTCGGCACAAATGCGGACAGCTTCGTTGTAAGTGTTGACGCCCTTGGTTTCGAGAACCAGGTCGTTTTGGAGTTGCTCTTCGACCGTCGCCCCGACGCGGATGACATCGTAACGGGCGATCTCGGGAACACCTTCCAGGAAGATAATGCGATCGATCAGCTTTTCGGCGTGCTTCATCTCGCCGATCGATTCGACGTAGTGCTTGTCGGCCAGCTTGTTCAGGCCCCAGTTGCGGCACATCTTGGCTTGAACGAAGTACTGGTTGATGGCGGTCAGTTCGATCGTCAAACCGGCATTCAGGACATCGATAACGCGTTGCTTGCCTTGCATGGTCACTCTTTCTTTCGGAGTCGAATTCGGATTATTCTGAGTCGCTGATCTCGCCCGAGATCGGATTGGCCGAAATCGATGCGGGGTCAGCGGCAAACTGTCTAAAATTGGGGAGCAAATTGGTCGAGCCTGAATTGTAGAAGTCACCGCGCCTGGCCGCTATCAATCTGAGTGACTGGACGACCATTTTCCGCCGATTGAAATCGAATCTCGACAACGAAGGCATGATATTGAGACTTTGTCGCGACCAATGTCGACTGTTCCTCGGCATCGATTCGCTCCTGACGCCAGGAATGGGCGAAATTCTCGCATCGACACCGACTTGGCGACTGACTGGATTCCCGCCCGTGCGGGAATGACGAAAGTAGCGATGGGAATGACAAAGGCAGTGCCATAAAGCATTGCGTCGCTCGACCATTGGACGACTCCCGTCTAGAATAAAGTCACTCTGATGTCCCTGATTGGGGGCGCGGAAGCTGCATCTGGAGATTGACGATGGACGATCTGCTGAAAATTCTGTTCATCATCGGCGTCGGCTTTGGCGTGCTGCTGACGATCATCGTGCTGGCCGTCTTTGCCGCCTATTTCAAATTGTGGCTGCGAGCGTTTGTCACGCGAGCCCGTATCAACCCGTTCTCGTTGCTATTTATGTCGCTGCGGAAAATCAATCCGACCGCGATCGTCGACGCGAAGATCAATGCCGTTCAGGCGGGGCTCAAAGAAGTCACAACCGACCGCCTGGAATCACACTATCTGGCGGGTGGTAACATTCGCAACGTGGTTCGGGCGCTGATCATCACGCATCGCGCTCAGATCGACCTGGATTGGAACACTGCTGCCGCGATCGATCTAGCTGGACGTAACGTGCTGGAAGCGGTTCAAACCAGCGTGAATCCGCGAGTCATCGATTGTCCAGATCCGAAGTCGTTTGGTCGAGACACACTGGATGGCGTTGCCAAGAACGGCATCCAATTGAAGGCCCGCGCCCGCGTCACCGTTCGCACGAACCTGGCTCAACTGATCGGCGGGGCGACGGAAGACACCATCGTCGCTCGCGTGGGCGAAGGGATTGTGTCGGCGATCGGTTCCTGCGAAACGCACAACGAAGTGCTGGCCAATCCGATGCTGATTGCGAAGACCGTGCTGCAGAAGGGACTGGATTCTCAGACAGCTTATGAAATCGTCTCGATCGACATCGCCGATATTGATGTCGGAGACAATATTGGGGCTCGTCTGCAGGCGGACCAGGCCGAAGCAGACATGCGAATCGCTCGAGCGAAGGCCGAAGAACGACGCGCTCGCGCTGTGGCTGCCGAGCAGGAAATGAAAGCACTGACGGTCGAGAATCAGGCCAAGGTCGTCCTGGCGGAAGCTCAGATTCCTCTCGCCATGGCCGACGCATTCCGTGGCGGATACCTGCGAGCCAAACCGCAACCCGGTACCAATGGCCACGCCTAAACCATCGTGCGAAACTCTGTCCAGATAAATCACGAGGCTTGGGTGCCACGATCTTGGAACACAGGTATCTACACTTCTTACCCCAGAGCAATCTAAATGATCGTCGGTCGGTTTATTGTCCTCCGGCCCCTTGGGCCTCATAACAGAGGCCCAAAAATCCCAAAACAACCATCATCACGGGCGGCCCTTTAGCCTTACGAAGTTGATCGAAATTCTCTGACGCCCGGCGTCGAATCGTAGTGTGTTGCACGTATGCCGTACGTCTGGTTCGTTGTCGTCTGCTGCATCTGGGGGAGCAGCTTCGTCCTGATGAAGCGGGCGATGCTGGGACTGTCGCCGATCGAAATCGGTGCCTGGCGGGACTTCGGCGGAGCCTTGGTGCTGGCGCTGATGTTCCTGTTGGCAAGACGCAAGTTCGCTGTCCGTAAATCGGATTTCGTGCCCCTTTTGGGGGTGGCCATTCTGGGCTTTGCGTGGCCTCATTCCATTCAACCGGAACTGGTCAGCCGAATTGGCGGCGCATTCGTCGGGATGACAGTTGGCATGACTCCGTTGCTCACGATCATGGCGTCGATCCCGATCCTGGGCGTATTCCCCACGCCGCGACAGGTGTTTGGCGTCATTGGGGCACTCGTCTGCATGGCCATTCTGATGGAGGACGGATTGCGACATCATGTCGCGCTGTCGGATTTGCTGCTCGCGTTCAGTGTGCCGACGACCTATTCCATCGCCAACTGCTGGATCAGGCGAACGCTGCGTCATCTGCCGCCGTTGGAACTGACGATGTTGTGCCTCGGCACCGCATCATGCGTTCTGCTTCCATTGTCGCTGCTGATCGATGACGGCCGGACATTCCATGCACCACACTGGCCGATCGCTGTCGCGGCGGTCGCAACGCTGGGGATCGCGGGGACAGGACTTGCGACTTTGCTGTTTAACAAGTTGGTTCAAGACCAGGGGCCACTGTTTGCGACGATGACGACGAACCTGGTTCCCGTCGGTGCGATCCTGTGGGGCTGGGCCGATGGCGAACGGATCACCGCCGTGCAATTGGCGGCACTCGTCGGAATCCTAGTGATGGTCGGCATCGTTCAGTTCGGCGCAGCACAACCGGTGACGACTCCACCCGAGTAAGCCGAGCGTTCTACTCAGTTAAAAGAAGAGTAGACCACGAATCAGACGAATCTCCACGAATTAAAGCAGGCTACCACATTCCGATTCGTTTGAATTCGTGAGATTCGTGGTCAGTTCTTCTTCTTCTTTAATTAAGACGCAGCGACTGCTGGGGGTGGAGGAGCCGTTTCATATCGTTTGAGCATCGCGGCCCACCGGGCACTCGGCGCTTCGACCAGCACATACATCAACTGAGCCGCCAGCATACTGACCACCAGGGCCGAGAACAGGATCAACCGAGCCTGAATGGGGGTTGGTGAATCTTCATACCACCGCCAGCCGATGGCAGAGATCACATGGCAGATGGGAAAATGAATCAGGTACAAGCTGTACGAAATGCGGCCGAGATACTGCAGCGGCCACCAGTTCAGCCAGACATCCAGGCGTTGATAGTAGCCCGCCGTGAAGATCATCAACGCGGTCAACAGGGCCACACTATTTTCGTATCGCCATTCGGCATCGAAGAATAGTTCGATCTCGGCAATCAGTACGACGACCCAGAAAGTCCATTTGGGCAACGTGCGATCCAATGTCCACCAGACAAGCATTCCCAGGAAGAACATCCACAGGAAGTGAATGACCCAGTGATCGTTGCTGGCTATTTGTCGCCAGTGGAAGAGCGAGGCAAACGCCAATGGCGCGAAGGTCACCAGTAGGCCGGTTGCTGACGGCCGCGGTTTGGTCGCGTCGGGGCGAGGAAACAGTCGCTGTGCGATACTCCAGCCGAGGACAGCGACGATGTAGAACTGCATCTCGATGCACAACGTCCACAACCCGGCGCTCAATGCGTCATAGTCGAAGATATCCTGCAGGAATGTCATGTGCGCGAGGGTTCGCGATACGGAATGATGACCGTCGACGGCACTCGGCAGATCCCAGAAATACCGGCAGCTGTAATCGGTCAACATGGCGATGGCGATGGCTGCCCAATAGGCGGGGACCAGCCGGACCAGCCGTCTTCCCAGAAAGAGCAGTGTCTCTTTCCACGTCCCCCAAACATGACGAAGTGTGTAAGCGATCACAAAACCGCTGATGACCAGCAGAATTTGAACCCCCCCCCGAGTGCGCAGCAAGGCGTCGTTGACCAGCCTGTTACTGATCGCTACGAAGGGTGCCGGTTCGTACCACCAGATGTGAAAGATCATGATCGACACCGCGGCCAGCCCGCGCAGGCTGTCGACGAATGCGAATCGCGCAGGGGGCTTGGACGCAGTTTTGGCGGCTTTCGTCGCATCGACGTTGCTCGTCGACACCGCTGCGATCGGATCAGGCTCGACGCTCATCAACCAGTCTCAATTGTCTTCTAAACGAAGTACGACCTGGGGTCGTTGGGTGTATCACAAGTGGCAGTCGGGTACGGCACTTTAGTCTATCGACAGGGGCGACTTATGTCGCGGGTCCGAACGACAGTGAAGCCGCTGTTGATGGGTTGCGCCCTTCATTCGGATTCCAAGTCAGAAAAAAGTTGTCATTGGTTCGTAAATTATTGAAGCAAAATGTGTTACATTGACACCTTGGTTTAAGGCGGCAATTCGCTCTGTTGACATCGCCGGCATCTCCGCAGGTTGCAGTGGTGTGGCAAAAACGATGGTGAGAGAGAGTTTTCGGTGTCCGCGCACTGAACAAAATCAAGTCGAGTCTTTGTTGTTTCTAACCGGCTTGTAATGCTGTAACGTTTGCGGTTCTGTTATTCAGTCCGTAGAACGGTAATGCTAGAAGGCGATTCGGTTTGGCTCGCGACTTGTGGTACGGAAACTCGGTCTCGACGCGCTCGGTTTATGCGCTGAATCGCGAACTCACGGTGGTTTATGACGAACCCGGGTGGTTGGAAGTGAAGGCGATACTTGTGCGTCAGTCGACGAATCTCCAAGCCAGCCAGATATCTCGCCTGAATGATCGCTTCTTCGCTTCGCGCCGATCGCGTTGTCGCGATTGCTGCTGCCACTGCTAACGAGTGAACTTTCTACTATGCCCACTGCTGCTCAATTGATGGCCTGGCTTGGTGAGGCTGTCATCATTTGTCCTGTGGCGCTGCTTTGCGCGTTGGGGATCCCCTCGCTGCTTAGTCGTCGCCTGGCCGAAACGACCATCAATCGGTTCCTGCAGTCGGCAATGGTCATTGGCCTGGCCGCATCGACATTGATGCTCTGCATGATGCTGCCAATGACGAATCCTCACGTCGCTGTCGAACTGGGGAATTGGGTCAGCATTCCGGGGTACGAATTCCATCTCAAACTGATCTTTGATCGACTGTCCGTCCCGTTCGTGATGTTGTCGTACATTTTGTGCGGGACGATTTTCGCTTTTGCCAGCCGTTACATGCATCGCGAACCGGGCTACAACCGGTTCTTCACGCTGAACGCCGTGTTCCTGCTGGGTATGGTCACCACGTCGCTGGCGGGAACGATCGAAACGCTGTTTGCGGGGTGGGAACTGGTCGGCCTTTCCTCGGCACTGCTGGTCGCCTTCTTTCACGAACGTCCTGCCCCTGTTCGCAACGGTCTGCGAGTCTGGTGCGTCTACCGAGTTTCCGATGCTGCCTTGTTGATTGCCGCGCTGACGCTGCATCACTTTGGTCACAGCGACTTCGAAAAAGTGCTGGGCATCGAATCGTGGCCGGGCGGCCGGGCGACGGTCAGCGAGTACGAAGCTTTGGTTGTGGGTTTGTTGTTATTGCTGGCCGCAGCGGGTAAATCGGCATTGATTCCATTCTCGGGTTGGTTGCCGCGAGCGATGGAGGGGCCCACCCCTTCCAGCGCCGTATTCTACGGGGCACTCTCCGTTCATCTGGGGGCCTTCCTATTGTTGCGTGTCAGCCCGATGCTTGAGAAATCGCTGACCTTGCGGATCATCATCGTCTGCCTGGGACTATTGACCGCGATCTATGCCGCCATCGTGGGGAGGGCGCAAACCGACATTAAGTCGGCGATTTGCTTTGCCTCGCTTACTCAGGTGGCGATTATCGTCGCAGAAATTGGGTTCGGCCTGCGCTTCCTGCCGCTGGTTCATATCCTGGGAAACGGTTGCCTGCGAACCCTGCAGTTCGTGCGAGCCCCCACGTTGCTGCAGGATTATCGGCAGCTTGAGAATGCCATCGGCGACCGCTTACCACGCCTGTCTGGCTTCTGGGACTCCATTCTGCCCTACGGCGTGCGCGTCTGGTTGTATCGCTTTGCGATCGAACGCGGCTACCTGGACGTAGTAATCGACAACTACATCGTCGACCCCTTTGTCGCCGTCTTCCGATGGTGCGATGGGATGGAACGACGCTGGACCGACTATCTCTCTGGAGGAAGATCTCGTGAATCGGATCAAGTGACGGGGTCACACGGTTCGCTGGAAGAATTTTTATGAAAGACTTTCATCTGCCGTGGCTGGAACTCGCGATCCTGTTCTGCCTTGTCGGCGGTGCGTGGGTCGGACGGCTGCGCAATCCTCATGTTGCTCGCAGGTGGGCACTGCTTTTCTCGGGCTTGGCCTTGGTCGCCACGACCGGTGCGTGGCTCGACTTCGACTACCTGGATGCGCAGCAGGCCGATGATACTTTTCACCTGCTGTCACATCTGGCCGGGCGTGAACTGCTGGTCATGGACGAATTGAGTGCGCCGCTCCTGCCACTGGCCGCGCTGCTGTTCTTTCTCGTTCCCTTGGCAACCCTGCAGACCAAAGTCCGCCGCTTTTCGTTCGCTTGGAATCTGGTCTCCGAAGCCCTGATCCTGGCGCTCTTCAGTTGTCAGGAACAGTGGGGCATCATCGTGTTCCTGGCCGTCGGGACGATCCCCCCGTACCTGGAACTTCGCGAACGTGGCAAGCCGACGCACGTTTATATTATCCACATGGCGTTATTCATCCTGCTGCTTGTCGTGGGTTGGACATTCGCCGAAATCGAGGGTGGCAGCGGTCGCGTGCATTCCTTGTGGGTTATCATTCCGCTGCTGGGTGCAATCCTGGTTCGCAGTGGGATTGCCCCTTTTCATTGCTGGATGACGGACCTGTTCGAACACGCGTCATTCGGCACGGCCCTGTTGTTCGTCATGCCGATTTCGGGGGCTTATGCTGCCGTGCGTCTGGTCTTGCCGATTGCTCCAGACTGGGTGCTGAGCAGCATCGGATTGGCATCGTTGTTCACTGCTGTCTATGCCTCGGGGATGGCGCTTGTTCAAACCGAAGCGCGCCGGTTTTTTTGCTACCTGTTTCTCAGTCACTCCGCCTTGGTGCTGGTGGGACTGGAAGTCGGTCCGGTGAATCCCCTGGCGCTCACGGGAGCTCTTTGTGTCTGGTTGTCGGTTGGCATGGCATTGGGTGGCTTCGGGTTGACGCTACGTGCGCTGGAAGCGCGTCGCGGTCGATTATCGCTGACCCACTTTCACGGTCTGTACGAGCATACTCCGGAACTGGCAATTTGCTTCCTCCTGACGGGGTTGGCAAGCGTTGGGTTTCCCGGAACGGTCGGGTTTGTCGGGACCGAGTTGTTGATTGACGGTGCGGTCGAAGCATATCCGTATATCGGCGTGGCGGTCGTGATTGCCGGGGCCTTGAATGGGGTGGCCCTGATCAAAACCTACTTCATCCTGTTCACAGGAACTCGCTATACGTCAGCAGTTTCGCTGCGAATCCGGACTCGTGAAAGATTTGCCGTGCTCTTGTTGGCGTCGTTGATTCTGATCGGCGGCATTTACCCTCAGCCAGGAGTTCACTCCCGTAACGAAGCCGCCAAGGCCTTGCTCAAAACACGCGAAGCCTTGGCACCAAGCCCGACATTCCCCTCGCCGCACCATGTGGAAGAACACCACACGCCTGAGCACGGCGGCTGATATCAGAAATCCTTTGGCGACTTCTCACGATTTCTCATCACGAGAAACCGAGGGCTGCATGGACGAAATGTCCCTCCGTTCTGATACTGTCTCCTCATTCGCTACCTGCGGATTCAACGAGATGCGAGCGCATCCCACTTCACTGTGGCGTCCCGCGAGCAGAAAACCGCTTAGTCTAACCCATGTTTCAACGCGACACTGAAGTGCTGCCGCACTGGCAACTCAGAGGAGATTCGGTTCATGACAGGTTCCCTTTTGAAGTGGGCGCAGATTGTTGCCGTCGTCGCGATGATTGGTGCAGCAACGTATGGTCGTCCTGCCTGTGCTGCCGAAACGAAACCGAACGTTGTTTTGATTGTTGTCGACGATCTAGGGTGGGCCGATCTCGGCTGCTATGGCAGCAAGTTTCACAAGACTCCGAACCTCGATCGCCTGGCGGCAGAGGGGATGAGATTCGAGCAAGCCTATGCCGCGTGCCCGGTCTGTTCGCCGACCAGGGCCGCAATTCTGACCGGTCGATATCCGCAGCGGATGAACATCACCACGTGGTTGCCTGGTCATCCAGACAGCCCCGCGCATCGACTCAAGCAACCAGTCGTCTCGCTGCAACTCCCCGCCTCGGAAACGACGATTGCCGAGTCGCTGAAAGCAACCGGTTACGCGACGGCTTCGATTGGCAAGTGGCACTTGGGAGGGAAGGGCTCGGCCCCGACAGATCATGGCTTTGACATCAATATCGCTGGCGACCACACCGGACAGCCGTACAGCTATTTCGCTCCGTACTCGAACAAGGACGGCAAGACGATTCCCGGCCTCGAACAGGCCCCCGAAGGCGAATACTTGACGGATCGTTTGGCGGCCGAAGCTGAGAAGTTTATCGATGCTCACCAGCAGCAGCCGTTCTTTCTGTACCTGCCGAACTATGCTGTCCATACGCCGCTGAAGGCAAAGCAAGAGACCATTGCCAAGCATGGGCCGATGCCAGCACAGGCCAACGGTTCGCAGATCAATCCGATTTATGCCGCGATGATGGAGAGTATGGACGAAGGGGTTGGGCGAGTTCTGAAGAAACTCGATGACCTGAAGCTTAGCGAGCGAACATTGATCATCTTCACGTCGGATAACGGTGGCCTCAGCAACGGTAACGGTCAGATCATTCCGCCGACATCGAATGCCCCTTTGCGTGACGGCAAGAGTCATCTCTATGAAGGCGGGATTCGAGTTCCACTGATCGTGAAGTGGCCTGGAATCGTGAAAGCGGGCTCAATCAATCGTGACGTGGTTTCCAGCATCGACCTCTATCCGACGGTCATGGCGGCCTGTGCCCAGCAGACAACGGGCGAGATCGACGGGTTGAATCTGCGTCCGGTGTTGGATGGGACCGATAGCTTGAAACGTGATGCGATCTACTGGCACTTTCCTCACTACAACGGTAACGCCGGGGCCAAGCCGGGAGCTGCCGTTCGCGCGGGAGATTGGAAGCTGATCGAGTTCTACGAGACGGGCCGCCAGGAACTGTTCAACATCGCGAAAGACGTGCGCGAGTCCAATAACCTGATCGAGCAAAACGCGGACATCGCCAAGGGACTGCATGCCAAGTTAGTCGCCTGGCGTGAGTCCGTCGGTGCCAAGCTGCCGACGCCGAATCCCGATTACGCGCCCAACCTGCAAAAGGAAAACGGTGTCGTCTCGATGCATTCGAGTACCGCGGACGTGAACGGCATCACGCTGCGGTACGAACCGTTGCCGAATAAAGATACGCTAGGTTTCTGGGTCCGCCAGGAAGACTGGGCCAGCTTTGAATTCACGTTGAAGCAACCGGGCAAGTATCACCTGGTACCGCATGTGGGTTGTGGCACGGCAGGAGGAAGTCTTGTTCACTTCGAAGTCGCTGGCCAGACCTTCCCGCTGACGGTTCCCGGTACTGGCGGCTTCCAGAACTTCGTGCCACAGGATCTGGGGGTCGTCACGTTCGACAAGCCGGGCCGATACACCTTGACGATCAAGCCCCAGAAGAAAGAGGGGGTCGCCGTCATGGACGTGCGACTCGTGGTGCTGAAGCCTGTTGATATCGCCGCTCGCGACATGTTGCCTGATCTGCATCTCCTGGAGCCATTCTGGCGATCAACGACCGTTCATCGCGAGAGTGTGCTTTGTGTCAAAGAATCCGTTGATGCTCCCGCCGATGGAAAGCTGTTGTTTCCGGCAACCAAGATCGTCGCCGTGCACTCCGCCGATCGACGGACTCAATTCCAGCAAGGGATGGATTTCAATCTCAGTCGCGACGGAACCCGATTGCTGCTGACCGAGAAGTCGCGGATTCCGTCGCTGCAGACATCGGACTTGTTTCCGCCCAAGGGAAAGTTGCCGCAGTGGAAGGGCGATGCCAGCCCTGGCCCGCAGTCGTTGCCACATAAAGTCGGCGATCCCGAGACGTTCATTCTGTTCAACAACGGTCACTGGTTCCATGATCAGCAGATCGAAGTGACGTACGAGCGCGCTGCCGACGCCTGGCCAGGCGAGGTGCCTCAGTTCGATCCCGCCAAGCTGCCCAAGACAATCGCTCGCTTGAAAGCCAAGCAAAAACTGACCATCGGTGTCAGCGGCGACAGCATCACCTATGGCCTGAATGCGTCGGGCCTGGTAGGCGTTTCGCCGTTCATGCCGATGTATCCCGATCTGGTCGCGGCCCAATTGCGATCGACGTATGGCGGCGAGATCGCTCTGTTCAATCGCGCTGTGGGAGGTTGGGGAGTGCCGAATGGATTGGCGGATCTGGACCAGTTGCTCTCTCATGAACCCGATCTGATCATCATTGCCTACGGCATGAACGACGTGGGTGGCAGAAATCCCGACGCCTACAAGAATGGAGTCCAGCAGTTGATCACCCGGAGCAGAGCGAAACGGCCAGAAGCGGAAATCATCCTGGTGGCGACGATGTTGGGCAACGATCAGTGGCAGGCGACACCGCGTGAGATGTTTCCCAAATATCGCGATGCGTTGGCGTCGCTCTGCGGAGACGGGATTGTTCTGTCCGACATGACTGCGATTTGGACCGAGATGCTGAAGCGAAAACGTGATTGTGATTTAACCGGCAACGGCGTCAATCACCCTAGCGACTTCGGCCATCGAGTTTATGCGTCGGCAGTCTTGTCATTGTTGATTCCACCGAGTGGCAATTGAGCACGGAGTGCCGTCTGCTCTATGCGCCGTGCTGAACGAGTTGCTCGACAGCAGCCAATTCCAGCGGCGCATCTTTGGTCAATGATTCGACCCCATCGGGTGTCACCACGACGGTATCTTCGACACGGATATAAAGTTCCTCGTCCGGAACCCACAATTGTGGATCGAGGGCGAAGATCAATCCTGGCTGCAGCGGTGCTTGCTTGTAGGCACCCACGTCATGGACCGCCATCCCCACAGGATGAGTGAACGCGACATCGGATTCGATCATCTTCTTCGCGGCGTCGCGGTATTCCGGCTTGCTCCAACTCCACTCCGTCCACACGGGCCTGATCAATTCTGCGGCCTCTTGAACCAGTTCGGTGACGGTCAACGTGGGGCGAATGACTTTTAGCAGCACCTTCTGATATTCGACGACAAACCCGTACAGTTCGCGCTGTACCGCGGAGTAGGTTCCGTTGACGGGCCACATGCGACCGATGTCGCTCGTGTAGCAATTGACATCGGGCGCATAGTCCAGCAACACCAGATCGCCATCCTGCAGAAGGCTGTCGTTGCGATAGTAATGGGCGTTCCAGATGTTCGCACCGCTGGCGGCAATCGCGCGATAGCCCGACCCGCGGGCTCCGCTGCGCAAGTACAGATAGTCGGCCACGGCAGCCAGTTCGAATTCGAACAGACCGGGACGAGTGATCCGCATCGCCTCGACGATGGCCTTGGCAGTCAATCGCCCGGCGCGCCGCATCAGTTCGACTTCGCGAGCACTCTTGATCAGCCGCATTCGATCCAGGATCGGGGACAGGTCGTGAATTTCTGCCTGCGGACAGGTCGCTGATAGCTTTTCCTGAAACCAAAGCTCGGCCGATGGGCGACCATCCCATGGGTCGGCCTCGCGTTGCTGTTGCGCATGAATCAAAGTGTCGCGACAGGCCTGTCGCCCTTCACCGGGAGCATGAGGAATGAAGAGATCCGTGGCCTCGCGCAGGTCTTCGGCCAATGCTTCGAGCGGTTTGACATCGTCAACTCCGGTTAGCTGAGCCACCCGTTCGGCATCGCTGGAATGGAGATACGCTCCTTCACTGCGTTCGACTTTGGGATCGCGTCGCGGCAGATAAAGCGTCGTCCAGCGCATCTTGCCGTGAAGCAGCAAGTAGGCCTGTGGCACTTCGACGCCACACAAGTAATAGAACTCGTTCGTCTGACGGAACACGTCAAACGCCCCGCTCGCCGCGCCACCGGCGAGGACAGCCTTTCCCGAACCGATCTGTTGAAAGATCTGCTCGCGACGGCGCTCGAACTCAAGAGGAGGGAAGTCGGTCTGATAGTACGGCTGGGTGGATGTCATGAGCTTTGCTTACTAAGAATTCGCCGCAACGGGCAGCTTCCAAAGATGGATCGGCGAGAAGTTGCCTGGATACTTGCCATCTTTGTCCAGGCTGCGGCCGTTGCCATTGCTGCCGCCATTCGTTGCGACAACGGCCAGCTGCTGACGATCGGGGTGAAGTGCGACCGAGTGGCAGTTGGGCATCTTTGTCGTCTCGAAGAACGGGGCTTCGTCTTCGGGCCGTTGGAACAGCAGTTTACCGACCCCCGGATTGCCGCTGATCGTCACCATCAAAAACGCGTCCGGGTGGAACATCATGTCTGTGACATAGACATCTCCCTCTTTGCCGAGTTCCAGCTCTTTCGAAAGCGCTCCGGTCTCCCAGTCGAAGATCACGATGGCCGGGATCCCCTGGACGTTGCCGCCTCCTTTGGGCTTGGTTCCAGCACAGAGCAGGCGTTTACCATCAAGGCTGAATGCCAGGCGACGAACGCCGCCGACTTCTTGAAGTCGATCCGTCTTGTGCAGGCTGGTAGCACTGAACTCGCGTGTCACTTTGCCGGTGGACAAGTCCCACTGGCGGACTACTCCAGAAAGATCCCCGGCGACGATGCTGGCTTCGTCTGGTGCAAACAGAACGCTGAGCAGTTCCCAATCAGGATTGGTGAACTCATGCAACTTCGTTCCGTTCGCCGCCGACCAGATGCGGACGACGCGATCGATCCCACAGCTTGCAATCAGCTTGCCGCTGGGACTGAGCGCCAGATCCAGGATCCAGCCGTCGTGAGCGCTCGGATGTGCCCAGCGCGGCACGGCTGTTTCATCGATGAATGAACTGCAACGTAGCTGCCCCCAGGAGTCGGCCGAGAAGACAACATCGCTGGCGGGCGTATCAGCGCGTGCCGCTGGGATGGCCAGGCGCTGGACCCAACCGTTGTGGCCGGCCAGCGGTTTCAATTCCGGCAACTCTGCGTTCGCCGCGTCAAAGCGATGAATCAGGCCGTCGTGACCTGCTGCCAGCAGAAAGCGGCCGCAAGAGGTGAAGCGGACGGCGTTCAGTTGCCGATCGAGCTTGAGAACCAAGCCCTCTTTGGGCTCGAACCGCATCTTGAGTGTGGCCAGATCGTCGTTCATCGCACGAAACCTTGGGCGGATCGGTAGACCTGCACGGACACGCCGTCATTCTGACGCAGATCGCGGTGAGATCAAAGTCCGCGACTAATAGCATAGTAGTAGGCACTCTCCGAGTGCCGTCTCGATGAACAAACACGGCTGAATTTCAAGCCCGAAAGACGACGAACGGTGCACAGAGGTGTGCCGTCTACTTTGTCATTCCGGACGCAGGATTTCGCTCATCAGGCCGAGGATGTTGTCGTCTGGATCCTTAAAGAAACCCATCCACAGATCATGTTCGGCGACGCTGGCAATCTTTCGTGGTGGTGACGTGAAGACGACGCCCGCTTGAGAGAGCGCTTCATACGTGGCATGAATATCGTCGACACCGTAGTAGATGATCGAAGCGGGGTAGTTGAATTCTGCCGATTCCACTTCCGACAGCATCAGGCGGATACCGTCGCAGTTGAAGAACCCCATTCCTGGCACTTCAAACAAGAACTCCATGCCGAGGGTGTCTCGGTAAAATGCGATGGCCCGCTGTGCGTTCCGCACATTGACCGCAATCTGACCAATCCGCGACAGTTTCACCACTAAGGGATCCCTTGGAATGAAGTCCGCGAAGTTCAATCAAGGTTTTGCCGCATCTGGTGCGTCGATGACAACCAGCTTGTGGTTTTCAACATCGTACTGATACTTCTTGCCACCTGGCAAAACTGGCAGTTTGATGTTGTTGGGCTTGATGATCTTTTCCATGAACTCATCGAGATCCGCAGGGTAGCGTCCTTCGTTCGCTTCGAAGAGATTGACCGCCGCCGCGATATGGCTCTTGGAAATCTGCTCAAGCATTGGCCCATAAGCCATCATCGGTGCCGTAATCGGGTCAGAGGCTCGAATCTTGGAATCGCTGACCTCAGCACCCTTTTTTGCGTCGTATTCGCCGATGTCCTGAGTCGTCTTGCCAATAATGCTGTTCGGCGATTTCTTCGTCTGGTCCTCACAGCCCAGGGCTGCGATCACGACTGCCAGACTGACCAATTTCTTCATATTCATAGCGGTTTCCTTCATCAGTCTGATGACCGGCCGATTCTTCTGCCATGACAACGGTGATATTCGCGACGTCCCCTTCAGCGTACTGTTGGCGAACCGCTTTCGCCAGACGCGATCAGCGTGTGAAGAGTTGTTCAGCCAAAGTCGGCCAGTGCTGGTAGTCGGGAATTATTACGTCGGCCCCGGCCTGAATCAGCCGAGTCCGCTTCCAATCTTCCACTCGCCCACTGCGATGTTCTTCGTCGGTCGCACAGCCGATCGCGATCCCCCCGAGCTGCTTCACATTTTCGATCTCGACGAATCCGTCACCAAATCCCAGCAGCGCCGACCCCTGATGTCCCGCGTCATTGAGTGTCTGTTGCATGACGCTGAGTTTAGAATAGAGTCGCGGATCATCGCCGGGGCCGAAGATGCGGCCTGCGAAAAAATGGTCGATTTCCAGCAATTCCGCCTCATGTTTCACATTTACCACGGCGGTCCCGCTGGCCAGCGTCAACTGGACGCCGCGTTCGGCAAGATCCGTCAACATCGCACGCGAACCCGGCACCAGCAGATCGTCCGTGGTGATTTCTCCGGCGGCCAAGGCCTCGATCCGCGCTTTCGACTTGGCGTACAGTCGATCAAGAAACTGCTGAGTATACGTCGCCGCCGATTCGGGATGCCCGCCACGCAGCCGGGCTTCGTTTACCAGAACATCCATCTGATAAATTGTGGGACGCCCGTTCAGGTTGAGCACGAACTCGGTGATGTACTCCACCAGTTCGGCATCAGACTCGGTTGATCCCGGCAATGGTCGCAAGACATTCATCATCAGGTCGACCATGATTTCGACCCATCCCGATCGGATCAGGCTGAGGGTGCCGTCAAAATCGAGCACGGCAACTCGGATGGAGTTTTCAGCGGGAAAACGTCGCACGAATTCGAACATATCGGTAGCGAAGTCCTTGGCGTGTACGAGCTCTCTGCAGATCGCGAGTTTCAAAACGCCAATTAAGAAACGCGAGATTGGAACCCGATATCGTTCGTGGGCACCGCCGCTGTCAATGCTGCCGGTCGACTTCCATTTCCAAATCGAAAGCGGAGTTCGGCAATCTCGCCGTTCCCCTTGGCTGTCTGCGTAGAATCGGTCAGAATGAAAGATCGCGAAAGATCGCGAGCGATTCTTGGTCGAGTCGAGTCTGGTCTGGTTGACCGTGTTTTTGAGTGAAGTATCTGTCGATGCAACGAATTCTGCTGAAATCAAAAATCCATCGAGCCACCGTCACTGACGCTCAGCTGCACTATGAAGGAAGCGTCACGATCGACACCGACCTGATGCGTGCGGCGGATATCATCGAGCATGAGCAGGTGCAGATCTATGATGTCGACAACGGAAATCGACTGACGACGTACGCGATTTCTGGCCCTGCAGGAAGCGGGACGATCTGCATCAACGGAGCTGCGGCCCATCTGGTTTCACCCGGGCACCTCATCATCATCTGCAGTTATGCCCAGTTTGAAGAAATCGAACTCGGTTCTCACCACCCGCGTGTTGTCCACGTGAATAGCGACAATCGCATGGTGCGCCGCAATGCATCTGTAGGGGTTGATCCGTGTCAATAGGCCTCAAAGTCGCCTAAGACCGCCCAGTAGCAGCCAGCGCGTCTCCTCTCAGGCATTTCGTTGGTTGACAATTAACAATTGACGCGAGTCTACTGTGCGGACATTGTCCCCGCGTTTTGCGGCAGTTTCCGTGAGTCACAACTTGATTAAAGGGTTTGCGCTATGGGGCGTCCGGTTACCTTGTTCACAGGCCAATGGGCCGATCTGAAGCTGGAAGAACTGTGCAAGAAAGCCAAGGACTTCGGCTACGACGGTCTGGAACTCGCCTGCTGGGGTGACCATTTCGAAGTCGACAAGGCTCTCTCGGACGACACCTATTGTGCTCGCAAACGGGAACTGCTGGAAAAGTATGACCTGCAAGTGTTTGCAATCAGCAATCACCTGGTCGGACAGGCCGTGCTGGACAATATCGACGCTCGCCATAAGAGCATTCTGCCACCTGCTGTCTGGGGTGACGGCAAGCCAGATGGTGTAAACCAGCGCGCCAGTGAAGAGATGAAAAATACAGCCCGCGCCGCTCAAAAGTTGGGCGTGGGGATCGTCAACGGTTTCACTGGCTCCAGTGTGTGGCACCTGATTTACGATTTCCCTCCGACTCCGAAGTCGATGTACGACGACGGCTTCAAGCTGCTGGCCGAACGCTGGAATCCGATTCTGGATGTCTTTCAGGAGTGCGGAGTTAAGTTTGCCCTGGAAGTGCACCCGACGGAAATCGCGTTCGACATCTATTCCGCCGAACGGGCGGTGGCTGCCTTGGGCGGCCGCGAAGAATTCGGCTTCAACTTCGATCCGAGCCACCTGATCTGGCAAGGCATCTGCCCAGCCGAATTCATTCGCTACTTCCCGAATCGGATCTATCACGTCCATATGAAGGACGCGAAGGTCACGCTGAACGGTCGCTCGGGGATTCTCGCCAGCCACTTGTCGTTCGGTGATCCACGACGCGGTTGGGACTTCCGCAGCATGGGCCGGGGCGGCGTGAATTTCGAAGAAGTCATTCGCGCCTTGAACGCTGCCAAGTACACCGGCCCGTTGTCGGTCGAGTGGGAAGACAGCGGAATGGATCGCGAACACGGGGCTCGCGAGTCGTGCCAGTATGTGAAAAACATCGACTTTGCCCCCTCGGGCCGAGCGTTCGACTCTGCATTTGCTGAGTAGTTCGCAGTTCAGTCAGAATGAGAAACTAGAACGAGCAGCCCGACTTTAAGGTCGGGCTGCTCTCTTTCTTTGAGATCGCTTAGGGCAAAGCCTGATGGTCCTTGCGAATGCACGGGTGGTGCATTGTGATTCATATATTGTTTTGTTATCACGCTTTGGCCGCATTCGCGGCGATTGATCTCAACCATCCTAATCTAAACAAGGGCATTTAGATGATGAACACAGCTTTGCTGTTGGCTCAGGACGACGGTAACAATGTAGCGGGCGGCATCGGCGCCATGGTTGGTATGCTGGTGTACCTAGCAGCCCGTGGTGAAAGTCGGGATTGACCGTTGACGCATGAAAAATTAGCGCTACCCTATGGCCGCCGTTTGTGGTCGGGTTCATAGGGAGGTTGGTTGAATGGCGATGGGTCGGCGGAAACAGGAGCGTCAAGAG
>CAIMFH010000176.1 GCA_903840265.1 uncultured Schlesneria sp.
GAGCACTTCAACGACGAGCCTACGGGTACCGAAACTACGAACATCTCAAGCAACGAATCCTCACCATGCATCACACCAAATTCACCATCATCGGTTAATCAAACTCGAAATTACTACCCCCCCAAATAGTCCGATGAACCAAAAAATTATACACATCATGATAGTTATGCAGTGCAAGTCCCATCTGCTTCAGGTTGTTCTTGCACTGCGTCCGACGTGCGGCTTCGCGCGCTTGTTGCACAGCGGGCAACAGCAGGGCGATCAGAACGGCGATGATCGCGATCACCACCAGCAATTCGATTAACGTAAATCCTCGATTTCGACGTGCCATTGCTTCTGCTCCACAAAATGAGAAATCGGAACAAATCAATAAAACAAACAAATCGCCATACTCAACGAATTCGCGTGATAAGCAAAACGGACTGTTTTACCGAACCCGCACTGGAAGGTTTCAGAACGTTTGATTGGTTGGCTTCGGTGGCCGATTGACAATTCTCGAAACTGATATGATAGTGCTGCGAAATGCTTGTATGCGGTTTCCCGAAGATGTTACTCTCTTTTGTATTGTTTTCAATCATCAATTCCCATTTCAAAACAGTGGTTTTATGCTTGGAGGCTTGACAATGCGAAACAATCTGACAATCGCCCTGTTCGCTAGCTGGTGCGTGCTCTCCACTGGTTGTGCTGGAAAAAAGGTGTCGCGTGAGCCGGTTTTCCCTGTATCGGGAAAGATCGTCTACAACGGCCAACCAGTTGCCTCGGCCGATGTCACTTTTTTCTGTGCCGAGAAGGATCGAAGTGCTTTCGGGCGGACTAACGACAAGGGGGAGTTTAAGTTGACGACGTTCAGTCCGAACGACGGAGCTGTTCCGGGCAAGCACGTTGTCGTGGTCACAAAGATTCAAGTGACTCCAGCCACGAATCTGGCCGAAACCAGCAGCCCGGCCTATGTCCCGCCGGGTGAGAATCAGTCAACAGATCCCGTCCCGCCCAAGAATTCTATCCCCGCGAAGTACGGTGATGCCAAGGCATCCGATCTAATCGCCATCGTCAGCGATGGCAACAATCCTGAAATGAGTTTGGAACTGAAGGATTGACTCGCGATTATCGTCTGGAGTGACATCTCGCTTCGAAACGAGGAGGGCGTGGCGTCCGGCAATCAATCTCGCCAAGAGGTTCGGTCTTCAGGGCAGGCAACGAGTTCAATTCTTGTTTCAGTTTCTGGTCATGCATCGTCGCTGTGTCAGCTCGATTTTGTGGCCGTCCGGGTCTGCGATGACGGCACGAAGCCCCCACGTCGAGTCGGTTGGCTCGGCAACGATCTCTCTGCCAGATTCACGCCACTTCGAAATCACATCGTCGATGCAGGCGACGGCGAACCCAAGACGACACGATTTGACTGGCGACCGCTCTGTCGCAGGATAGAGTTCGAAAATCGTCTCTCCGACAGAGCCCGAGTAATGGACGGGGCCGTTTCCATGCTGTTCCCGCTGAAAAGTGATGCCAAGTACCGAGTAAGCCTCGACAGAACGCGTGATGTCCGAAACACGGATCACGACGAGCGACAGCGTTGGTTGTTCAGGCATGGAATTGATCCGTTAGGGAGTTGAAGGTCCGCGATCTCTGCATCAGGACAAGACTCGCCCGCGAATCTTGAGGTTCACGCTCACTTTGGTCATTCTACATCTGTAGAGATCGCGCCCGTCGTCTGCACATTCAGGAAATCCGTCATGCAATCGGTTCAGCTCATCGAACGCCTGATCAATCTCGTCGATCCAAACGGGAATGTCTTTTTGAACATGACGGCGGAAGAGGCGTTGGCGCGGGTCGCGTCGGGTGAACCGGAGCAAGTGCGGCAGATCGATGGTCAGTTTGCTCTGATTCATAAGACGGGCAAGATTGTGCGAATGGCTCGGTCTATTGGTCGGCCGCTGCGTTATTTCATTGCCAAGCAGCATGCCGGACCTGTGCTGGTGATTGCCGAACGGATCGATGCAATCCGCCACTGGCTGCGACAAGAGGGGCTCGATGGGCAATTCCATCCCAGCTACACCCGCATGATTCCCGCTCATCATTTGACGGAACTTGCACTCGTCGGCTGCCCCGACCCCAGTCCCACTTACAAACGGTTCTTCGATCCGAAGCGGAATGTGCTCTCGACCGACCTCGATGATATCGGCCGTCGCTACATCGGTGCTCTGGCTGGTGAGCTGAACAAGTGGCTGGACCGCGTTGGACAGACTGAACCAATTGGCGTCCTGTTCTCAGGAGGCGTCGATAGCGGTGCCGTGTTGTTGACGCTGTATCACCTGCTTCTGGAGCGGGGTCAGGCTCCGCAGCGACTCAAGGCTTTCTCTCTGGACGTGAATGGGGCAGGGGACGATGCTCGACAGGCACAGCAGTTTTTAGATGAACTGGATCTCGGCTACTTGTTGGAGCGAATCGAAGTTCCCGCCTCGGCGATCTCGGTCGACGATGCGATTCGCGTGCTTGAAGACTATAAGCCACTCGACGTGCAATCCTGTGCCATGGCGTTGACGCTGTGCCGTGGCATTCGCGAACGGTATCCCGATTGGAAGCTGCTGGTCGATGGAGACGGTGGCGATGAGAATCTGAAGGACTACCCGATCCATGAGAATCACGAACTCACCATTCGCAGCGTCCTCAACAATCAGATGCTGTATCAGGAAGGCTGGGGCGTTCATGCGATCAAGCATTCGCTGACCTACTCCGGTGGCCAAAGCCGCGGCCATGTTCGATCATCGGCACCGGTGACTGCGGAAGGCTTCCAAGGCTTCAGTCCCTTTGCACTGCCCAACGTCATCGAAGTGGCCGAAGGGATTCCGTTCATTGAATTGACCGACTGGAACGAAGATCGGTTATACGCCTTAAAGGGCGAAGTCGTGCGACGCGGCGTGCTAGCTGTGACTGGTCTACACATGCCGGTCTTCGAGAAGCGACGCTTCCAAAAAGGGGCCGGGGGCGAAGAAGTATTTGCCAGCATCTTCCCCACGGACCCGCTGGAATATCGTCGTCGCTTTCTGAAGATGTTCGCCTAGCGTTTCTAAGCATCAGGTCACATCTCGTCGTACCGGTCGAATGCAACTGATACGCCATGGTGCGTAATTACGACCAGCGGTCCTGGTGCGATGCAATCCGAAATTTTGAAAGAGCGGCCAACATTCCGCCTGTTCAAATTGACGGCTGGCCGCGCCGTTCCCTATCATGCTGATATCAGCCTCGACCGATGAGTGCCCTGCCTCCACCTGCCCGCCTCGATTTCAATCCCCTGGGGAGCCACACCGAATGATGTGTCGATCGTCCCACCACTTTTGGGCCTTTTCCTACGGGATGTTGTCGAGTCTTGTGTTGTCATCCCTGGTCGCCGCTCAAGAGCCATCAGTGAATTCAACCGTTCCCGGAGCGGTGACTCCGGGAGCTTCGACGGTACTGCAGTTAAACGGCGGCAATCTCGCCCCAATCAAAAAGCTGTGGACATCTTTTCCATGTGAATCGGTCTTAGCCGAAGGGATCGACAAGAATGGCGAAAATCCAGGTCAGGTCACCTACAAACTAAACATCCCAGGTGATGTGGCCTGCGGCGTCCACGCAATGCGCGTTGTCACTGATAAGGGAGTTTCTCCGCTTCGATTCTTGATCGTGGACGATCTCCCCTCGATTCCGAGTGCGGGCAGTAACACGACCTTCGCCGCCGCGCAGGTCATTTCTGTCCCGACGGCTGTCGATGGAGCCGTGCCAAATCTCAGTTGGCAGTTCTTCAAATTTCCGGCCCAGCCCGGTCAGCGGATCGCGATTGAAGTGCTGGCTCGGCGAATTGGTTCTTCGTTGGACCCGATGATCCGCTTGATGGATGCCAAAGGTCGCGAGCTGGCATTCAACGATGACACTCCTGGCCTCAGTGGTGATGCCTCATTGGTCTACACCTTCAAAGATGCCGGCGAATACATCATCGAATTGCGCGACATCAAATACGGAGCCGGAGCCTATCGCCTTCGAATCGGCGATTTTCCAATCGCCACGGTCGCCTATCCTCTGGCGATCCAGCGTGGGACGACCGCGAATGTGACTTTGGCGGGTTTCAATGTCGACGGCTTGCAATCTGTTCCAGTGACGATTCCCGCCGATCAGGCTAGTGAATGGCGACACGTCAGTCTCAAGCGTCCCGGAGCGTTCAGCGGATTCAGTACTGTGGAAATCGCCACGTCGCCGCAGTTCCTCGAGCAAGAACCCAACAATGCGGCAGAGCAATCCAATCGCGTTGAGTTGGGTCACGACATCAATGGGCGTCTCGATCAACCCGGGGAGGTGGATCGATTCGTGTTCACCGCGAAGAAAGATCAGTCCGCAACTTTTATCGGGATTACTCGTCAGCAGGGATCTCCTTCGGATCTGAACTTCCGCATCTTGAATAAGGATGGTGGTCAGGTTGCCGCTGCCGAAGACACGGGCACGAGCGAAGGAACTGTTGCGTTCAAAGCTCCTGCCGACGGCGACTATGTGCTGGTTGTGGAAGATCTGAATCATCGCGGCGGCAGCGAACACGCCTATCGAATTGAAGTGACAACGGCTCCATCGCAATTCGCTCTGGCTACGTCGCTCGACACGTTCAATATCCCTGTCGGGGGCAACGTGATGGCCACCGTTACAGCGACGCGAACGGGGTATGCCGGTCCGATCGAATTGAGTGCAACGAATCTGCCACCTGGTGTGACGGCCAGTAAGTCGGTCATCGGGGCAGGTCGTAATGATGCCGTGATCACCTTGCAGGCTCCTGCAGAATTCGCTGCCGGGGATCTGTTTGGCATCAGCATCGTGGGGACGGCTCGTATCGGGGACGCAGATGTCACCGTCCCGGCCGAGATCGGCGGCGTGCTGAAGGCCCGCAATAACAACATGCGCTGGACACCCTCACCACTTGGCGGTTACGTCGCGACTTCCGCAGCACCAGCACCTGGATTTACTTGGCGAGTTGAGCCCACTGAAGTTGTCTTCGGCAAAGATCTATCGGCCAAGGTCAAGCTGATCGGAACTCGTGCGGCCGGGTTTGAAGAGGCGGTTGTGGTGGCGATCGCTCCACCTCAAAACGGACTGCCAGCGGGTGTGACCGTCGCAGTCAAGAATATCGACAAGGGACAGACAGAGGCCGAGATCCTGATTTCGGCGAACAATCAGGCTCCCCTCGGTGACTTCACGGCCGGCTTAACCGGAACGTTGAAGCAAGGTGACAAGACGGCAACGCAAGGATTGGCCCTGCGTCTAAAGCTGGCCCCGCCGATGACGATCAAACTGGATCCCGCGGGCGGCAAGATTGTCAAAAGCGGCGAGTTGGTCATTAAAGCGATTGTGGAGCGTAACCCCGCCTTTACGGGGCCGGTGAACGTCACGCTTCAAAATCTACCGGCGGGTGTGACGGCGGCGGCCGCCGTGATCCCGGCGGATCAGTCGAGCGTCGATATTAAGGTTGTCGCCACCGCTGAAGCGGCTGCTGCCAACGTGACTAATCTGACGGCCAAAGCGGATGCAATGGTTGGAGCTGCAAAAGTGGAAGCGACTTCGGCTGCGGCGACTTTGACAGTCGAGTGAGTCGAAGTTTTATCTTATGCTTGTTTTTTGATGTTTTGAGTCGATTCTAGTAACTTAGAGCACATCGCACGTAAGTGTGGCGTCCCGCGGACAGAAGACCACCTCGTCTACCCGTGCCGCGACGCGACACGTAAGGTGCGAAACGCACTAGATTTTCGACAATAAGCCGTTCCTTCAAGGCGGAGATTCGAAAGATGCGAACGACGATGCTTTGGCGATGCCTGCTAGTAGTCGCAATTGCCAACTGTTCAGTCGCGATCCATGCGGCCGAGGCCCCGACAATCGACGTGGGGCAGCCAACCAGCCTTGTTCTGGAACCCTCCAGGTTTGATCTGCTCGGAAAACGCTCGCGGCAGCAGATTCTGGTGACCGGAAAATATGGCGAAGATCTTCGCGATCTCACCATTGCCGCCACTTTTGCGACATCGAATCCCGCTGTCGTCATCATCGACGGCTCCATTGTGCATCCCGTCGGCAACGGAGAAGCCACGGTCACCGTGACGGTTGGCGGACAGACAGCAACGGTTCCCATTGTCGTCAAAAACATGGAGGCCGCTGCACCGGTCAGCTTCAAAACCGAAACTCAAATGGCTCTGACAAAAGCCGGCTGCAACATGGGGGCCTGCCACGGTTCGCCGTCAGGTAAGGGCGGCTTCCGGCTTTCGCTGCGAGCTTACGATTCCGCCTTGGACATCATGACCGTTCGTAGTGAATTCTTCGGACGGCGAACGAACATTCTCGAACCATCGGCCAGCCTGTTGCTCCGCAAGCCACTGATGGAAGTGGCTCACGGCGGCGGCAAGCGATTGAAAAAGGGTGATCCTGCTCACGTTGTTCTCGAACAATGGATTGCCGAGGGGATGCAGTTGGATTCCCAGACCGAACCGGATCTGGTGAAAATCGAAACCGTTCCGTCCAAGCGAGTCCTTCGCCAGCCAGCCGCTCGCCAGCAGATCATGGTATTGGGGCATTTCAGCGACGGCTCAGTTCGTGACGTGACAGCTCTCACCGACTTTACTTCGTCCAATGAATCCGTGGGCGGCGTCAACGCGCAGGGACTAGTCACGAAGAACGGTCGCGGCGAAGCGGCCATCTTGGGTCGCTACCTGGATAAGATGTCGACGACATATCTGACCTTCCTGGAAGACGTCCCCGGCTTTGCCTGGAACAATCCAGCCGAACAGAACTTTGTCGACAATGCGATCTTCGAAAAACTGAAGCAGTTGCAGATCCTGCCGTCTGAGATTTGTGCGGACGACGAATTCCTGCGCCGAGTGACGCTGGATCTGACCGGTCGCCTGCCGACCTCAGAAGAAGCGACTCAGTTTCTGGCCGATCAAAGTCCTGCGAAGCGAGTCACCGTTGTTGACCGTTTGCTCGACAGCAACGAATTTGCTTCGTTCTGGGCCTTGAAGTGGGCGGACGTGCTGCGTTCGAACAGCAAGAAACTGAAGACTGCGGGCGTGCATAAGTTCCGCGAATGGATTTACGAATCGATTCGCTCCGACAAACCACTCGACCAGTTCGCTCGTGAACTGCTGACCGCCAACGGCAGCGTCTTCGAAAATCCACCCGCTAACTTCTGGCGAGCCAGTCGCGACCCACAAGATGCCACCGAAACGACAGCTCAATTATTCCTGGGCGTACGCATTCAATGTGCGAAGTGCCACAATCATCCGTTCGAACGGTGGACGCAAGATAACTACTACGGCATTGCCGCGGCGTTCGCTCGCGTCGGCCGCAAAAACTCCGTCGATGCCGAAGAAGAAGTGATTTTCACTCAGGCCGGTGGCGAGGTGACTCAGCCTCGCACCAACAAGCAGATGAAGGTTCATCTGCTGCTGACTGGCGATGTCGACGTGCCGGCCGATCAGGATCGCCGTGTCGTGTTCGCCCAGTGGCTGACTGCACCCGAGAATCCGTTCTTCTCGAAGAGCGTCGTGAATCGCATCTGGGGTCACCTGATGGGTCGCGGCATTGTCGAACCTGTTGATGACTTCCGTGATTCGAATCCTCCCTCGAATGCGCGATTACTGGACGAACTGTCCAAGCAATTTGCCGCCAACAGTTTCAGCCAGAAGTGGGCAATTCGCACGATTTGCAACAGCCGAACCTATCAACTCAGTTCCCGCAAGAATCAGTTCAACAAGGACGATGAGATCTACTGTTCGCACGCCAACACGCGCTTGTTGTCGGCCGAGCAGTTGCTGGACGGCATCTGTGCCGTGACGAATGTCCCCGAACAATATCCTGGAATGCCGCTGGGAACTCGGGCATGCGAACTCGCCGATCCCCCGACTGACCACTATTTCCTGAAGGTGTTTGGCCAGCCACAACGCGAAATGGCCTGTCAGTGCGAGCGGTCCAGCGAATCGAACCTGTCTCAAGCGCTACAGATGATCAACGGCCCCGTCGTCCATAACAAATTGCGAGCCGACAACGGTCGCATCGCCATCATGATGAAAGAAAACAAGACCGACGACGAAATCATCACGGCGATGTACCTAGCCGCGCTGGCTCGCGTCCCGTCCGCCGAGGAAATGGCTGCCAGCAAACAGCACATCGGCAATCAACAGGACCGCCGACAGGCCTTGGAAGACGTAGGGTGGGCGATCCTGAATTCGAAGGAATTCCTGTTTCAGCACTAAGGTGGTGAACTCATCATGATGCTCGCCTGCGATGCGGAGCGCCTAGAGATTCGGTCCTCCTGGATCGGCTTCGCCGACCCTCCGCATATCGCAGCCGAGTTGGTGTTGCTGAAGAACGAGGCGGCATTTCAGAGGCATTGGTCCCCAGCGAATCAGGTGGACATGATCTCGTCGGATCTCGTGCAGCAGGTGCTAATATCGCTGTCACATCCACCGATTGCCGAGTTGGATTTGCGATTGCTCGGCTCTTCGGATGCCGTTAGAGAAGACGATAATTACGTGTGGACGGATGACTACCCGGCTCACCGGATCCACATCAGTTTCTTGGACGGACGATGGATCTCCATCGAAACCGAGTCGCAGCATATCTTTATGCTTCCATTCAGCATTCGCGACTGGCTGAAGAAGTCTTGGGAGACGTTTGATGCTCGTTTGTCAGTCGCCATCGCCGCGCTAATGCCGGGCAAGTATCTTGAGAAAGAGCGATTGGCGGGAACTCGCTAGCTAAATCCCAATTTTCCAGCGGCGAGCATTGAACTGGACTAATTCGGCTGATTGTCCTTCGCTTGGCGAAATTCCGTGGCGTATTGCTCGTCATCTTTCAGTGAACGCTTGAACTGAGCCAATCGCTGCCGAATACGATCAACCGTCAAACGGATTGGTCGCGACATCAGATGGACGATTTGCTGAGGCGTGAACTCTTCCAGATCTTTGATCGTGTCAACTCGCAGAAATTCAAACACCTGCCGCGACTGGTAGTCGTCGTGAAACAGCATGTACAGCTTTTCTTCCTGCGTCACGAGGGGCCGGCCCAACGACGGTTCCAACTTGATGGGGATCACAGGATTGGCTGCTGCTGGCTTCTTCGCGATCTTCGGTGCTGATGCACGCGACGGCTTTTGTGGGCTGGCTTGCTTCGGCTTTCTAGCGGCTTTCTTGCTGACCTTCACGGTCTTCTTGATGGCCTTCTTTACGACTTTAACGGTGGCTTTTTTCTGCTTGGGCATTTGGTCCCTCCCGGTGCCAGTGAACCCGGTCTGATTCGGTGAACAGCCTTAGCGAAACTGCATCGAGTGATGCGTTAGCGAATATAACTCCGCCGCACGGTCGCGGGAAGCAATTCAAATTCACTATCGGCTTACCGGCGAGAGGTGCAAGCGAGATGCGATAATGACTCAATCACCTCGTCGGCAATAGCCTAGACAGGGTGGCGAGTATTTGTGGCATCTTTTGTTGCTCGTCGCAGTGCTGAGATTCGACTAATGCCGTTCTCTGGCGGACCCAAATCAGGCCTTCCCCTTACGCTCACTCGGCGGTTGCTTCCAACCCTTCAGTTGCTGACGCAGATCCTTCAAGCTGAGGGAAGGAGCGGGCAGGCGGAGTTGTGGTTCGACGTCCTGAACGGGCGCGTCGCCCGATTCGTGAACGTGCTGCAATTCTTCCTCGAGAGTCTTTAACCACGCTGGCACATCCAGGCCCGAGCCCGATGTGGTCTTCAGGTAGTCTTCAACGGCGGACTGCATTTGCTGGAACGAAGGGGACTCTGGACGGCCAGCATCCGCATCCTCGCAGGCGGGGCGGATTTGAGCGAGCATGTGATTGACCGCGAGCGGCTTCACGAATCGTTCCTGCAGGTGGTTCGTGACCGATGGCAGACGCATCCCGTACTTCTTCTGCAAGGACTCCAACTCTTCGAGGTGCGTCTCCGCCATCTCTTCCGTGCGAAGCGTAAACACGTCTTCCCAGATCGTGGCGGCTTCTGGTTTGCCTTGCCGAGCGAGCACTTCATGGGCGACAGCAACCGGCAGCAGGTTCCAGGCATCTCGATCGTAGGCCGTTTCCAGCCTTAAGAAGTCGAGCAGACTGTAGAACTGTTCGCCGTAGTCGGATTGAGTCGTGGTGGTGTTGTATTCGAGGAATCGGTCGAACTTTTCGACCACCACCTGGTAGATCAGGTGCAGATGCTCAGCCGCCTCGTCGCGATCGACTTTACCGTTTCGCAGATCCTCTAACAGACGCACTGGATGCAGCGGATCTTCGTGTTGTTCAAGGTACTCAAGGAACTTGGGCACGCCGCTATGCAGGATCGCCCGAACGTTCCCCAAGGTCAGAACTCGAGCATTCAGAATGTCCGAGCCATAGGTTTTGACGAACTTTGACGTGTCATCCCAGACGGAATCGACTTTCAATGCTTCGACCGATGACAGACGCATGGTGCTGCTGTGTTCGAGCCATTGATCGAGATAGAGCTCGACAATCTCACCAACGACTTCGATCAGTTCTTCGTCTGTGAAGCGTCCACCCTTCCATTCGCGAGAGGCTCGGACGACGCATTCCAAGGTGTTGCGCAGAGCGATCCGGAACAGTCGGTCAAACTCGGTGACAGCCATCCCGCGCGGGCGAGAGACGCGTTCCATATGCCGAGCTGTCTTCAGCAGATGCCACGTTTCTCGCAACAGCCCCAGCTGCGGAAGGTGCGCCAACAAGAAACGTACCACCATTTGCTGTGATCGCGCGGTCAGAATCTGCTTGGGATCGCCACCGTGTTCCAATGGGACATAGAGCAGCGGTTTTCGTTGCAGCGACTTCAGCAATCCTGGCAGCACGCGGCGCACTTCGCCTTCGTTGCGCTGCATGATCCCGCGATACATGTCGATGACGCGAACATCTTCGGCGGTGCTGCGGACGGTTTGATCTTCCGGCGACAGAGCACAGGCCAGGCACCACTGCGCCGATCGACAACTGAGCCACGTCGACAGCCCCGACTGCACCAGGTACAGCTTGGCCTGAAGTTGCGAATCGAATTCCACGTTCGAATCATGCTCGCCACTGGATTCGCCGATGTCGCCCTTCCAGAGTTCGTCGATGAGACGCGAGAGATCGCTTTGCAACCGCATCGAATGCTCGAGCCAATGGCGCAACGATTCAGCCTGTTTGGATCGACTCGCTTTGGCGTCCTTGGAGGAATCGCCTTCCGAAACCAATTCGCGTTCGACCGCCAGGTTCGCGGCCATCTGCCACAACTGAGCCATCATGCGCAGAAACTTCAGTCGCGGATCAAGCCGTTTTTCGAGACGTTCGTATTCGGTGTCGCCGTCCAGCTTGGATCGTTCATCCATGATGGGGCCTTCCTGGCCGTCATCAGTGCTGTCTCGGTAAACGACTTCGTCATAGGCCGCGCTGAACAGCTCGTCCTCTTCCTCTGCGCCTTCTTCATCAGAGTCGTGAAGTTCGTCCGACTGCGATTTGTCGCTGGGCCAGTGGCTGCCGCCGTTTGGTTCCTCAACGATGACCCCTTGTCGGAAGACGGGAGACTGCCAGAGTTCACCGGCATTGGCTTCCAGGTAGTCGAACATGCGGCGAACGATCGGCCAGGGATCTTCCCGCGACGACGTTCCCTCTTCGGCCACGATCCCCATCCACCAGAGCATCAAGTCTTCGAACGACAGATGTCCGGCTTCGAGTCCCACCACATCATGCTGGCTGAGCCACTGCATCAGCAGCCCCAACGCCGCGACGCGATCTCGGCGTTCCAGCAATGCTGAAACGACCTGAGCGTAGGCCTTGGATGACTGGAACTGTTCGACATGTCGTCGCCAGAACGAGATGTCCCCCGCGGATTCGCCCGCTTCGCGCCACTCGGCCAACGCGCGCGCGACGTGCGATGCAGAGTCAAGCTGTTCATGAGCCGCCACACGCGGCAGATCTTCGACGGTGACGGTGCCGAACCGATCCCAGAACTGAGCCAGATTTTGATATCGAATCGAAATGCTTTCGGCGAGTTCCTTCTCACCCCGAGCGGCCGCTTCTTCCAATGCTCGCGAGTAGGCATCTAGCAGCGATTCCATAATGTGATACAGCATCTCGACCCGCTGATCGGGGACGCTGTCTTCACGAGACGAAAAGAGCGGAAACAGCCCTTGGAATCCCAGGACATTCCAGGGGTCAACCAATGCTCCGCATTCGATGCCACGATGCAGGTAGTCTTCCGCTTCGAGGAGCAGGCGAGCCGAATCCGACAGCTTCCCCTGTTCGACAACTCGGCGAGCCGAATGGGCACGGCAGAGGACTTCGCATTCGAACCGCGCCGACGCACAGGGAATGATCGAGGCCTGCCGCAGACTCGCTTCCGCGTAACCCATCCGTGCGAACAAATAAGCCAGTTGACGACGCTGTACTTGTTGCGCGCCATACTGAGCCAGATACATGTTCAGCGCCTGTCGAACATGTCCGAAGGGCTGGCGAGTCAGCTTGGTATGTCGAGCCAGTCGCTTGGCTCGCGCACCCGACGCCGTCTTCACCAGGCGTGAATAAAACTCATCCCGCTGACGGGCCACGCGTGGCAGCAATGAGGAAAGGGTGACATTCGAATCGTGGCATTCCGGGCCATCTCCACTGATCGATGACGCCATCAAGATGGTGCCACACAGCACGGCGGAAACGTCGAATAGAATTTCTTCGGGATCAACTCGCTTCTGCTTCGCGGCCCAGTCGAGCAGGGCGTCCAGGATCACTTTGCGAACCACAAATCGGCGGTATCGTCCCTTGATATCAATCTGATGCGGATCCCACTCCCCGAACAGATAGTTGGTGCGTTTATTGGCCGGATGAATGTGGTCATGAGCGCGAAGATCAACCGCCAGTTCGTCCATCATCTCGATGTCGAAGTACGCTTCGGCTAAGACTTCCGCTGGCATCTCGCGCAGCAGCCCTAACGCACGTTCCACGACGGCACGATAGGGACCGTGAGCCACTCCTGCGCCGCGCAAAAACAAGGGCAGTGGACGGAACCGCTCGTGTGAGTATGGTTCCATTTTCTGGCCATTTTCCAACACGGCAATGGGACGGTAGCCGAGGAAATCGTTCAAACGCCGCAGCGCGCCAGCGACAATGCGATCGGTCTCATCCCAGGCTGCTCCCTGCTCCAAGACCGCTTCAAACACTTTTGCGAGGAAGAACGATTGTTGAAAATCCTCTTCTTTCAAATGGAACAGCAAATCTCGGTGGTGTTCGCGATACGCGGGCAAGGCGTGGTCGAAGGTCAGCGAAATCACCTGCTCAGCTTGCGAGCTGTCGCCGAACGTGGGGGAGGATGATTTCAGATCCGACAGAACGGCGCGCAATGTCGCTGCCAGATCCTTCCAGGGAACCGTTCGCATGAGTTCGTCGAGGTTTCGCTGAAACTTTGAATCTGGGCGACCTCCCGAAAAGTTCAAATATCCCAGCAGTTCAGTCGCGATCGCTGCCTCTTGCGTGCGAATCTTCAAAATTCCAGCCCCCGATAGCCATCAGCGTTGACGCATGCCAGTTGCCGGCGCCAGCTTCAATTCCAGACTTCCGCCAATAATACCAATACAGAATACGGCACCCGCTTGAGGGTTCGCAAACGACCTTTTCACACGGCGCTGGTCATTTCAATTTTCAATCCTCTCCCTGTGGCGAAGGTTTGTCTCAATTCACGGCCCGACTTTGACGATTCTAACGAATGGACCGGGTGTAACGACGGTGTGCTCCGATTCAAGTTGCCCAATATTACATAAAGTCGGTGATAATTTACTTGTGTGCCCCAAATTAACGAATTGGTTTGGCCGCACCCATTGTGAATTGCCGAACGCGGTCAGATCGACGTCTACCGAGGATTAAGCTGGTATGTCGAAAACGAAGATGGCATCCAATGTTAGGCTGATTGATCGCGTGATCAATGGGATTGTGACCTCTGCGTCTCTATGGGGCACAGCGGTTACATTTGCATTCTATGCTGCGTTACCGTTCCTGCCCATCGACCAGCAATCAATGGGCCGTTACTTCACCGCGCACTGGATCGAATATGCCACCACGGGCCTCTTCTTCATCGGAATGGCGACGCTGCTGATGAAGTCAGCTCGAATTCCGTTCGAGCGAAGTGCCCTGAATGCCGACTTGCTCGATGGTTTGAAACTGGACCCAAAACTGGATGCGGTCGGTGCTGCGAAGGGAATTGGCACCCACTTAGACTTGGTCGCACGACGCGCCGAAGAGTCATTGTTGGTCCGACGAATTCGCGATGTTGTCGAATATGTCGTCGGCCGCCGATCTGCCGACGGCCTGGAAGGGCACCTCAATTATCTGTCTGACCTCGCCTCGGGTCGCCTGCATGACGGTTATGCGCTGATCCGAACCATCACCTGGGCGGTCCCCATTCTGGGATTTCTGGGGACGGTGATCGGGATCACGATGGCCATCGCCAACATCACGCCCGATCAACTGCAAACGTCTCTTCCGGAAGTGACCGCGGGTTTGGCCGTGGCTTTCGATACGACGGCTCTGTCTCTGGCATTGTCGATGATTCTGGTGTTTGGGACCTTCGTCATCGAGCGCGCAGAACAACGAATTCTGGACGACGTGGAAGACTTAGGGACAAAAAACCTGATTGCCATATTCCCCACCGCAGGAGTTCCAACGGGCCCGCTGGTCGCCGCCGAAGCGGAAGCCGCCGCTCAGTTGCTGCAGCGTACTGAGGGAATGATCAACTGGCAGATGGAAATGTGGCAGACATCGTTGGAGTCGCTCCGCGATCGCTGGACTTCGACCCTGTCCCGCCAACAGGAACTGCTGGATACCGCCTTCCAGTCGGGGCTGACGGGGGTACTCACCGATCACTCCGAACAACTGGCTGCTGCACGCACCGAGTTCGTAAAAGCCTTTGAACAATCGTCGCTGACAATCGCCAGACAAGTTGCGGAATCGCAGACCGCGATGATCGAGCAACAAGATCGCAGCGCGATGCTGATTTCTGAAACCTGGCAGGCGTTTCACTCGGATTTGACGGCAGCTCGTGATGGCCAAACGCTATCGATGACTCGGCTGACTGATTCGGTGACCGGGGCTGCGCTCGGTTGGAGCGATCGCCTGGAAGATGCGACTCGCGGGATGACCGACCAATTGCAGGAGCTGCGTCAGCAGGGAACCACGTTGCTGAGATTGACCGAACAAGAGTCACAGCTTGTCCGTCTCGAAGAACGCCTTGCACAGAACCTGGATTCCGTTCGAGTGGTCGATACGTTGGAAGAAACCCTGCTGAACTTGAATGCGGCTGTCAACCTGATGACCGCCCGAGTGAAAGGCAAAGCGGCGTGACACTTTGGTCGATCGCACCCGTGTCTGGTCGGACGATCGCTGACGCAAGTTCTTCTCGCGTTCCTTCGAGTGGTTGATTTTCATGAGTCGACGTCCCAAGAGTTCGCAGTCCGTTGCACTGTTCCCATTTCTGGCAGTGTTGGTCTGTACCATGGGGGCGCTGATTTTCTTGTTGCTTGTCACGACGCGGATGATCAGCGATCAGGCGAAAGCCGAAGCTGTGGCCGCGGCGAATCCCGCCCCGCAACTTCCGCTGCTTAGTGTCACCAGCACAGAACCCTCACCCTCTCCCGAATTGCCGCCGACCTATGCGATCGAGCCCGATGAGCCCGCCGAACCGACCATCGATGTTCGGGCGATCGCTGTTGAGAAGCGTCAGCGGGAGTTAGATGCATTGACCGCCCAGTGGCAGGGACGAATCAATGAACTGAACGGTGCCCGCGAAGAGCGAGTTCGGTTGCTATCACAACGACAACAGCTCAGCAAGGCGGCGGCTCAACGCGTCGCATCAATGCAGGCCGAGTTGTTGGACCTGGAAGTCAAGCTGGGAAGAATGACCGGAGAACTTTCGGCGTCTGCCGTGGGAGAAGGAACCGTCAAAGAACGCATCGAGCTTGAAACGCAAATTAAAGAATTGAAGCGTCGACTGCGTGCCGCACAGCAATCATCGAGCGACGACAAATTCGAAGTCGTCCCCTTCGACATCACCACCGGGACTTCTCGTCGACCAATCTTGATCGAATGCACGGCGACTGGGCTGCGATTCATCCCTGAGGACATCCGCATCACGCCAGATGACTTGATGGGATTTACGCCGCATGTCAATCCGCTGGTTGTCGGGGCAAGTGCCCTGGTGAATTACTGGACCGCCTGGAATATTCATCAACCGAATCCTGCTCGCGAACCGGAACCGTATGTGTTGCTGCTGGTCAGGCCGAGTGGGACGATTGCCTATTACGTCGCCATGAAAATGATGGCTGATCTGAAGCAACCGCATGGTTACGAGCTAATCGAAGAAGATACGGTCCTGCAAATGCCACCGGTTGACGCCGGTGCGAAAGCCGCTTGCGAGGCCGCGATCAATCGATTGCTGGCCGAGCGAAACCAGGCCATGCGACAAGCGAGTGCTGGCTTCGGTGTTGGACGGGGGCGATACGGGGGTGGCACTGGCGGCGGGCCTGGAGGCAGTAGGGCACCCGGTGGAGGTGGACTATCAGGTGGCGGCCAGCCTGGCGGTGGCAGTCTGCCCGCCGGAAATGCAGGGGGGCGGCCTGAAGGGGCAGGCAAGCCAGGCGGCGGGACAGGTGACACTCCGGGTGGACCTGGAGAATTCGCATTGTCGGACATCATGGATAAGCAAGAATCGGGTAGCGGCGTCTGGGAGCGAGTTGAAAACTTCGAAGGATCGAAACGGGGCTCGAACGGCGGATCCGATAAAACAGCATCGGCTCAAGGTACTGCCGGCGCACCGCGAACAGGTGCCCGAGAGGGAACTGGCGCGGGAAGCGGTTCATCCAGGCAAATGGTGAAAGCCAGCGGTGCAGGGGATCAACAGGGGACGGCTTCCAAGCCGGGGACCGTGCCAAAATCATCTGGATCGAGTGCGTCGTCGGGGATTGAGCAACTGGAGGACGAAGGTGAAGAAGAAGGGACTGACGATAGCGAACCAGGTGGTATGAAATCCCGTCCGGATATCGGACTCGGCAGTTCTGGTAAGAGGTCTATACCCGTCGAGGATCATCGCTCCAAGAAACACAAGCCTTCCGATCGCGATGCGCCGACAAGTCCGGAAAATCTCGCTAGCCGCCATTGGGGGATTTCAGAACCCGGAGCGGCGATTGGGCTGGAGCGAGAAATTCGAATTGACGTGGAGCCGAATCGGTATGTGATTGGCAAGAAACATGGCGTTCCGCTCATCGACACCGATGCGCGAGAAGACACCTTTGTGAAGGTGGTGACTGTCATTGATTTGCAAGCCCGCGAATGGGGCAAGCCGCCGCAGGGATTCTTCTGGAAACCGAGCGTCCGATTCGTGATTGCCGAAGGGGGCGATGCGAACTACGAACGCATCCAATCGATGTTTGAACGGGCCGGGTTGTCGACCAGCCGTGAGTATCCGCACGATCACCCCGCGGAAAAGACCGAGACCGCCAAGGCGACTCCTCCGACTGCAACCACGCATACTCCTGCACCGGCGACCCCGAAAACGACTCGTCGGCTATTTAGAGGAATCATGCGATGAGTCGTCGCCGCGAATTCGAAATCATGTTCGGTTCAGATTCGTTTCTGGATGTCGTCGCGAATATCGTCGGCATTCTGATCATTCTGATTGTGATTGCCGGCGTCCGGATTAGTAAGAGTCCGCCCAAAGCCTTGACGAGCGCGACGCCAGGCCTGGGCCTGCCCGCCGAGTTGACGTCCCCTGCACCCGAGACGCCGCTTGTGTCTGAAGCGACGGATCCCGAACCCCTCATCGCCGAAGTGATGCCGGAATCCGAGCCAGACATCGCCGCCGAACCGCTGCCAGAACTGGCTGCTCCTCCAACGCTGGTGACGCGAGTCCAGGAATTGGAGGCAGAGATCGCCGGGATCACGTTTGAGTCCAAAAAGCTTGGCGATTCGCTGGCTGCCAGTAATCGCCAGCAGTCGGATATCGATCTGCGGTTGCAAACGGCACGTGGGCTTCTGGAAGACCGCAAGAGCGAAATGAGTGTCGCAGAGGCTCGCGGCGCGCAACAGAAACTCGATCTCGAACTCACTCGACAAGCCGCTGCTCGATTGTTGGCTCAGGTCACGGAACTCGAGAAGAAGTCGCCGCCTGCCGAAAAGCTCGAACATCGAATCACCCCGGTCAGTAAGACGGTCAATGGGCGCGAGCTGCACTTTCGCTTGGAAAAGAACCGCGTGGCAGAGGTCCCGATCGACGCGCTGGTCGAGCGATTGAAAGAGCACATCGACCGTCGCAAAGACTGGATTGTGAAAAATAAGCAACATAAGGGAATGGTCGGCCCGATTGGCGGCTTTAACCTGGAGTACATCATTGGCGTCGATATGGTCACCGGCCTGGAAGAGCTTCGCTCCGGGATGGGCGGCTACCGGATGACCATGCGATATTGGGAAATTCATCCCGAGGACACGCTGCGGGGCGAACCGGAAGATGTCGCGCTGTCTCAAGGCTCCCGGTTCTATCAGGTCCTCGTGAACGCCGGCCAGGACACCACGCTGACGTTCTGGGTCTATCCCGACAGCTATCAGCTCTATCGCAAGCTCCAGGCGTTTGTTCACGAGCAGGGATTCCCCCTCGCGGCCCGCCCACTGCCACATGGCGTCGCGATTTCGGGCTCGCCGAACGGCACGAAGTCAGCCAGCCAATAGGTGAGTGCTAAGGCTCGCCTTTGCCTGACTCCTGTGGTGCTTCAGTTGGCTTCTGGCCAGTCGATGTGCCAACGGAATTGGTGGTCCATTCCATCGCCTGCTGAGCTCGCCGTTTAAGGTAGTTCAGCCAACGTTTCGCCCAGACGAATTCCGTCGCCAGGATGGCAAGACCGGCAGGGATCACGATTGTCGCAGGACCCGGTAGCACGATCATCGCAATGCCGACGATCACCACGGACATTCCCAACACGAAAACGACAAGTTGCCGAATGAGCTTGAGTGGATCGTTTGCAGGAGGGTTCGCGGTGCGAACGATCTCAGTCGCGTCTGGCTTGTTCGTTGCTTCCATGCGTGGATTCTACAAGCATGGACTCACTGCGGAAATGGTCGACGCGAACATGACCATTCGTGGCCCTGCATTTATCGAGGTAAACCGGAACACTGTTGTCACGCCGGAATTAGCGGCACATCGTATTTCGCGAATTGAAAATCTCGCGTGATCAGCGTGGCTCCTTCTTGCTTTGCTTGTGCGATCAGAGCTCGATCAAACGGGTCGCGATGGAATAGCGGCAGCAGTTCAGTTGCAAGAATGTGCTCGACTGTCAGCGTCAACGTGACAAAACCCGATTTGGAGACATCGGCTCGCAAATCAATGGGCGCGTGAAGTTTTCCGATCGCGCGTTTAATCGAAATCTCTCACAATGTAATCACACTGACGTAAACTTGATTGGTAGGATCGCCGATTGCTTCGACTGCCTGTACGGCCAATTGATCTGATGAGGACAACCACCAAAGAAATACGTGCGTGTCTAGCAATATCTTCATGGAATCATTCCCAATGACTCCTGCATATCGCTCGGCCATTCGTCAAAATCTGGGGCCATCCATATTTGGCCGGCATACTGTCCCCCTTGGCGTCGCGCTGGTGGCTTTGCTGCCGGTTCATCTGCCACGACTTCGATACGGACCAATGTTCCTTCTGGGAGTTGTATTGCATTGTCCGCGACGATTACGCCGTTTCGAACGTGCCCCTCTAAAATCATTTGGTCACTCTCGCTTATGATCTAGTGATTAAAAATAAACTCGTTCGAATTCAGCAAGGCCCAGAAGACATCCTGCAGGCCATGGATCGGATCACGGTCGTTATTGTTGTGAAAGCTCTTGTCGATCGCAGCTAACTCAGCAGTCGAGGGTTTGCGGGCCAGGGCAGTCAGGTACAGAATCTCAATCTTGCCCGGGATTCCCTTGGTTACTTTCACGGGAATGGGTTTACCACGATTCGCCGCGACGCGGGAGGACTTTGTGCTGACCGCTTCTTCGGTTTTCAAGATCGAACCGTCTAGAACTCGTCGCAAAAAGCTTCCCTGATCTCCGCTAATCGCACTGCGGATCAAGTCGCCATTCATCATCACCAATGCCTGCGGGACGGTGCCGTTGAAATCAGTGGACTCATCGTTCTCATCTGTCCCAAACGCGCGGACAAATTGACCCAGCCATTCGTTGCGCTGTCGCTCGGATTGCTCGTAATTGCGGCCCGATTTGTGAGCGTCCGTGGCGACGATCAATGAATCGTACAGTTGTTCTGCTGTGAACGGTTTGACGTACATTCGGCTGAACAATGGCGTGGCACCGGATGCGGGCTCGTCGATCTTGTTCCCCGGATGCGTGCGGCTCGTCAGGTTGTAGGTGTCGCTGGCCGTGATCCAACGAGTCAGTCGCTTCAGATCGTAACCCGAGGTCCGAAATTCTGTCGCAAGGAAATCCACCAACTCGGGGTGGCAGGGAGGATTATGCGGTCCCATATCATCGATCGGCTTCGTGAAGCCTGCGCCGACGTAGTGAGCCCACATGCGGTTGACGATGGCATGAGTGAGATACGGTTTAGACGGATCGATGACGAGTTTTGCCAACTGCTTTCGAGGGGTATCGGGCGAAGTGTTGTCGGTCAGCGTTCCATCGACAAACTGCCGGGTGATGGCTTCCATCAATCCGGATCGCTTCTCGAAAAAGACGACGCTTTCAGCATCGTTATCACTCAGACTGAATTCCTCGCGCTGATTTCCGCCCGCTCCCTGACGACGAGTCCCACGAAAAAAGGCGTTCATCCCCCAGAATTGCGACTGCTTCCAATCATTGAATGGGTGGTTGTGGCATTGAGTACACTGCACCTGCATCCCAAGGAAAATTCGAGCTGTAATGGCTGTTGCTGGAACAGCCTGCTCATTCAGGTGAGCTGCCAAAAAACCAACTGCACCATTCCGCGCGCTCTCGCCTTCGGCAGAGATCAGATCGAAAGCGAAGCGGTCATAGGGAGCGTTCTTGTCGAATTGCTGCTTCAGCCAGCGTTCCAGTTCTCCTCGGTTTGTCCGGCGATTGTTCGCTCGGCCGATCAGAATGTTGCCCCAGATCGTTGAGAAGTGTTCGGCATAGTTGGGATCGTCCAGCAGTTCATCAATCAGATGAACGCGTTTGTCGGGACTGGCATCTCCCAAGAATTGCACCAATCGCGAGAAGGGCGGGGTGTGGCCCACAATATCGAGCGACGCTCGCCTGGCGAATTCGCCATCATCGGCTCGTTCGGACGGCGTGACATCGTTGTCCTTCCAGTACTGCTTCAGGAATTCGTTGATGCGTGTGATGATATCCGCGTCCGACGAGGCGGCCTGCGTCACAGTGGTCGATCCAAAGAGGACCACCAACGAGACGATGACCGGCAGGCATAGTCGAATCACGCTGTTTTGTTGTCGATCGAGTGGTTGGAATCCCTCGGTAGAGCGTGGCATGACTGGGTTCCTTCGCGGGGCGGCTCATCTGAACGATTCTTGATATGTAACCCCTGCAAATCCAGAAAGGTTCGCCGGGCTTTTGAACTCGCCTCCAACGACCGATATCATAGCGTCCCCCACCGACCGTGGGCAAAACGACGATTTGGGTCGACTAGCGGTCAGGGCGGCACTCTGCTCGGAAATTCGCGTCATCTGGCGACGCTACTTCAATTATACGAACGACTTGCAAGATTAAGGGACACTGAATGCTGAACATTCCTGCTCAAGGGGCGCTAGACTTTCTCTCGTTGGGAGCTCTCGTTAATCGCCTCGATCCTGGAATTATTCCCTTCCGCAAGGCGACGGAATGCCGGATTCACGTCAGCGGCGGCGAATTCAATGTGGCCGCGAACTTGTCCGACTGCTTCCGGATGAACACCGGTGTCGCTTCGGCCATGGTGAATTATCCGATCGGTGATCTAATCGCCGAACGCGTCCGCGCCATGGGCGTCAAGCCGTTCTACAAGCGATTCGAACACGATGGCGTGACCGGCCCCAACATGGCTACCGTATACAGCGATCAAGGCTTAGGCGTGCGAGCACCCGTCGTGTTCTACAACCGCTCCAACGAAGCGGCCGCTCAGTTGAAGCCTGGTGACTTCGATTGGAAGACGATTTTCGGCGGCGGCGTTCGCTGGTTCCACAGCGGCGGGATTTTCTCCGCCTTGTCAAAGACAACGCCGGAACTGGTGATCGAGGGGATGAAGGCAGCGAAGGCAGCCGGAGCAGTCACTTCGTTCGACCTGAACTTCCGAGCCAAACTGTGGCAGATCTCGGGCGGACTCGAAACCGCCCAAGCCACGCTGCGTCGGATCTGCGAACACGTCGACGTCCTCGTCGGTAATGAAGAAGACCTGCAGAAGGGTCTGGGACTGAAGGGGCAAGATGTCGAAAACTCTTCAAAGCTCGATCCGGCCGCGTTCTTCGGCATGATGGCCGATGTCGTCAAGCAATTGCCGAACGTCAAGGTTGTCGCCACAACGTTGCGAGAAGTCCATTCCACCAACGACCACGACTGGAGTGCCGTCTGCTGGATGGAAGGGAAGACCTATCAAGCCCCGACCTGCGCTCTGAAGGTTTACGACCGCGTCGGCGGTGGCGATGGCTTCGCCGCTGGTTTCATTTACGCACTGCTGAACGGTCGTCCCCCTGAAGAGGCGATCAAGCTCGGTTGGGCTCACGGTGCATTGCTCACCACATTCCCCGGCGATACCACGATGGCGACGCTCGAACAAGTCGAAGCGTTTGCAAAGGGTGGCTCGGCACGAATTCAGCGCTAGTTCGTTTAGACGGCGAGGAACAACGCCTCCGAAGTCGAACTGACTTCGGAGGCTGTCTAAACCACTGCCTGAATTGCTGAGTAAGTAGCAGAGTGAATAGAATCTGTTTTGAAAAATATCGGGGTGAAATTCGTCACGAATATCGGAAGCTGACTTGATCACCACATTACCCGAACCTGTGCAACGACAGATGACAGTCAACGAGTTCATCGCCCTCCCGGACGATGACGGCGTCGATCGCATGTTGCTGCAGGGGCAGTTGTGGGAAAAGCCCATGGTCATGCGAGATCGCTGGCATTCGGCTTGCGAAGCTTCGATCGCCTACCTTCTCGGCAATTGGGCAGTATTGCAATCCAAGCCACGGGGCAAAGTATTCTCGGGCGAAGCAGGTTTTATCCTGCGGGGGACACCAGGATCTGCAGTAGGAATCGATGTGGCTTACGCGAGCCACGATGTGATCTCTCGGAATGACCTCAACACGCGTCTGATTGATGGGCCACCAGTCCTGGCTGTGGAGATCCTGTCGCCGAATGACAAGCAGGATGAGGTTACATCCAAGGTGCGCGAGTATTTGGATGTTGGCGTCGCATTGGTCTGGGTCGTTGAACCGGTTTTCCAGACCGTCACCGTCTATCGACCAAATGAGCGGCCGCAGTTGTTTTCAGGAACGGAAGTTCTGTCGGGCGATCCGTTGATGCCTGGGTTACAAATCACGGTGAATCAGATATTTGAAGATTGATCGGCCCCGTCGGGCCAATCATGTTTGATAAAGATGTTCGGAAAGGATCGTTCTTACAGTCATGTCGCAGCACGATATCGGTTTGATCGGTCTGGCCGTTATGGGTCAGAATCTGGTTTTGAACATGGCCAACAATGGCTTTTCGGTCGCGGTTTACAACCGGACGACGCACACCACCGACGAATTTGTCGGCGGGCTGAAGAACGAACCCGCTGACAAGGTTCACGCGGGAACGGCAGATCGGATCAAGGGCTATCACACGCTCGAAGACTTCGTGAAGAACCTCAAGGCTCCGCGTCGCGTGATGATCATGGTCAAGGCCGGGGCTCCGGTCGACGCCGTGATTGATCAGCTCAAGCCGCTGTTGTCCAAAGGTGACATCATCATCGATGGTGGTAACTCGGACTTCGTTGACACCAATCGTCGTACGAAGGATCTGAAGTCCGAAGGGTTCCGCTTTCTCGGAACAGGTGTGTCGGGCGGTGAAGAAGGGGCGCTCAAGGGCCCCAGCATCATGCCGGGTGGCGATCCCGAAGCCTGGCCATTCGTCAAAGACGTCTTCCAGAAGATCTCGGCCAAGGTCGGCCCGAACAATGATATTCCTTGCTGCGACTGGGTTGGTGAAGCCGGGGCAGGGCACTATGTGAAGATGGTTCACAACGGGATCGAATACGGCGACATGCAGCTCATCTGCGAAGCCTATTTCATCCTGAAGAATACACTCGGCCTGACCAATGACGAGTTGTACCAAGTCTTCAAGTCGTGGAACGAAGGCGAACTGGAAAGCTACCTGATCGAAATCACGCGTGACATCTTTACGGTGAAAGATAAGGACAGCGGCGAGTTCCTGGTCGACAAGATCCTGGATACCGCTCAGCAAAAGGGAACGGGCAAGTGGATGAGCCAGCACGCTCTCGACCTGGGTGTGCCGACAACGCTGATCACGGAAGCCGTTTATGCGCGCTGCCTGTCCGCTCAGAAGGACGCTCGCGTCCGGGCCAGTGCGGTCTTGAAGGGCCCAGCCGACGCCAAGTTCACGGGTGATAAGACTCAGTTCATCGAAGATGTCCGTCAAGCACTTTATGCTTCCAAGCTGTGCAGCTACGCTCAAGGGTACGTCCAGCTCGATGCCGCCGCTAAGGAATTTGGCTGGAAGCTGAACAACGGTAACATCGCGCTGCTGTGGCGTGGTGGCTGCATCATCCGCTCGCGATTCCTCGGCGATATCAAGGCCGCCTTTGATAAGAACCCGACGCTCGAAAACCTGCTGTTGGACGACTTCTTCAAGGCCGCCATCGAGAAAGCGCAACCAAGCTGGCGCCGAGCCGTCGCCACATCGGTCCAGATGGGTTTGCCGATCCCTGTGTTCAGCGCCGCACTCAGCTACTTCGATGGCTATCGCAACGGACGTTTGCCCGCGAATCTGCTACAAGCTCAACGCGACTACTTCGGTGCTCATACTTACGAACGCACCGACAAGCCGCGCGGCCAGATGTTCCATACCGATTGGATCCGCGAACGCAAGTTGACGTAGTCAATCGTTCATCGGAACCGACTTTCAAAAACGAAGCCCGGCTTTTCTTGAGCCGGGCTTCGTTGTATGAATCTAGCAGGCTGTGGCGAATCTATCGGCGGAGTATCTACCATGCGGCTGCTGTTTCTCGGGACGGGCGGATACCATCCGAACGAACGACGGCATACGGCTGGTCTTATGCTGCCCGAGTTGGGGATTGTGTTCGATGCCGGCAGCAGTTTCTTTCGCGTTCAGCCACGGCTGGTGACCAAAGAACTGGATGTCTTCCTCACCCATCCGCATCTCGATCACATCCAGGGTCTGACGTTCTTTCTCGTTCCTTTATTGCTGGGAACGGTCAACCGTTGCCGGATCCATGCCGATCCCGCCACGATCGAGGCGATCCAACAGCATCTGTTCTCGCAAGCCGTCTTTCCGGTGCTTCCCTCGTATGAGTTCGTGCCGCTCGCAGAACGCATTGAGTTATCGGGCGCGGTGATCACACACACGCCGCTCAAACACCCGGGCGGTTCGATCGGATACCTGTTAGAGGCAAACGGCAAACGCGTCGCCTATATCACTGACACGACCGTCGACGGGACATACACCGATTTCATTCGCGGCGTTGATGTGCTGATCCACGAATGTTACTTCCCGGATGAGATGGCAGAGTGGTGCGAAAAGACAGGGCACAGCCACACCTCGCAGGTCGCGAAACTCGCCAAGGAGGCCGGAGTTGGTCACTTGTATCTGACTCACATCGACCCCCAACGCCCTGATGATGACCCGATCGACCTGGCTACCGCTCAGCGAATCTTCCCTGCGACGACACTGGCGGAAGATTTGATGGAGATTGAGTTCTGATGGGGAGCGATGGGATATCCGCAGAACAAAATGAAACTGGTCCTCACGCAGCACCTCATAAAATGCAGCCGCTCGATCTGATCTCACAGTTGCGCTGCCCCGTTTGTGGCAACAACCTGCAAGAGAATGTCGATCGGATCGAATGCTCGGTCTGCAAAGTCTCTCATCCAATCGTCGACGGGATTCCTCGCTTTACCAGCGACCAGCATCTGGCGAGTTTTGGACGACAGTGGAACAAGTACGAAGTCGCTCATGACGATGAAGACCGAGCCACGTTTCAAGCCAAGACGGGGATCACGCTGGCAGAACTCAAGGGGTTGCGAATTCTCGACGCGGGCTGCGGCGGAGGTCGCTATAGCAAGGTCTGCGGTGAAGCAGGTGCCACGGTTATTGGTGCCGATCATAGCGACGCGGTTTCGAAGGCCAGGCAGTTGTGCAGCCACTTGCCCAGTGTTGCGTTCGTTCAAGCGGACTTAAAGCGACTGCCACTCGAACGCGAATCATTCGATTTCGTCTTTTCGATCGGTGTCATGCATCATGACGCCGATACGAAAGCGGTCTTCGATGCGGTTGCCAAACTGGTTAAGCCGGGAGGACGTTATTCGGTGTGGCTCTATCGCCGCAATCAGTGGTGGCAGGAATGGCTAAACAACGCCTTGCGAAGCCGCTCCACAAAGATGCAGCCTGAAAAGCTGGAGCGATGGTGCGAATGGGGGGCGTGGTATGGCGGACTGCCGATCATCAACAAGACACTGAACAAGGTCGTCAACTTCAGCGCGCATCCGAATCGCGAGAATCGAGTTTGCGACACTTTCGACTGGTACGCGCCGCAGTATCAATATCACCACACAGAGGCTGAACTCTGCTCTTGGTTCACGGCAGCAGGCTTTGACCAAATGCGTGTCCTGCCGCCGGAAAAGACTGGCCGTTTCTATCGCTGGGTCTATGAACGTAATCTGCTGATCGGGAGCGGTGTCAATGTGACCGGCGTGAAGCGATCGACACAGGCAGTCTCTGGGAACGCAACTGAACGACGTCCCCACCAGGCCTGACGTCATCGCGATGCGACGAGTGATCCTTGTCGGCTTGCGTGTTCGTCTTCGAACAAGGCATTCCGAATTTCGATGAAGTCGTTTTCGACGGCCAGAAAAGCGTCGACCACATCGGGATCGAAGTGAGTTCCCGAGTCTTTCAAGATAATGTTTCGTGCCAGGTGGTGTGCGAACGCGTCCTTGTAGACTCGCTTCGATGTCAATGCATCGTAAACATCTGCGACGGCGACGATCCGCGCGGACAAGGGAATCTCTTCGCCGGCAAGCCCCAGTGGATAGCCGCGACCGTCGTAGCGTTCGTGATGAGCTGCCGCGATTTCTCGCGCGACCTGCAGGAATCGAGCTTGAGGATTCTGAGCCAACGCAGCGTCCAGTGTTTCCGCTCCGATGGTGGTGTGGGCCTTCATCAGTTCAAACTCATCATCACTAAAACGACCGGGTTTCAATAGAATACTATCGGGGATGCCTACCTTGCCGATATCGTGCAATGGACTGGTCTGGTAGACCAGATGAACGAACTCGTCATCAATGGTGCCAAGATATCTTGGCATACTCGCCATGGCCCGTGCCAATAACCGCGAGTAGTTCTGGACCCGCTCGAGATGCTTCCCGGTTTCCGGATCGCGAGACTCCGCCAACTTGGCGAGTGCGAAGATCAGTAACTCGCGTGTTTCCAAGGAAAGAATACGTTCGCCAGCGCGAATTCGAACCAGTAACTCGGGACGATTGAATGGCTTCACGATGAAGTCGTCGGCCCCGGCAGACATCCCTTCGACGATTTCTCGAGATTTTCCACGTCCGGTCAACAGAATGAGATAGACGTATCCATGCAGACTCCGTCGGCGAATATGCCGACACAAGTCGATGCCGGACATCTCGGGCATTTCCCAATCAGTGATGACGAACCGAATTCGTTCGCGCTCATAGATCTCGATTGCTTCGGCACCATTTTCTGCCATGAAAACCGAAAAGCCCGATTCTTCGAGGACACTGCGCAGCAGTTCTCGAGAAATCATGTCGTCGTCAACGATCAGAATCTTCATCAAACGAGCTCCGTTGCGGCTTCCGGGGTGCATTCGATCAGTCGTGCGATTTCGATTCGGCACGATTCAATTTCAGTAAGCAATTGGGGTTCAATTTCGAGGCAATCTTTCGCCTGACCGTGGCGAGCAGATTGTTCCAGCTTGGCTGCCAGCCGATTGACTCGAATTGCCGAGACATTCGCCGACATCCCCTTTAAGGAATGGGCCGCCGTCGCGACCTTGCTGATCTCACCAGCCGACAACAATCGGGATAATTCTGTTGCCCGTTCATCGATCGCTTCCGCAAACATCTCCAGCAGATCTCTGACGAGATGCGGTTTGCCCATACAGCGATCTGTGAATTCATCAATATCGATGCAGGGGGCGGCGCTGGCTTCGTGATCAACGACAGCCAGGGCTTCTGATGCCGCTTTTAGTGTTTCCGGTATCGAAGGGAGTTCTAGAGTACGGTTCTGCAAACAGGCATTGAGCGTTTCGAACAACTGCTGTCGGTTGATGGGCTTGGTGACATATTCGGTCATCCCTGCGTCCAGGCATCGTTGACGATCGCCCTGAATTGCCTGAGCTGTGAGCGCGATAATCGGAAGAGGCGAAGTAACACTGGAGGTCAACACCCCAGCGTTCTCCAGTCGACGAATTTCGCGGGTGGCGGCAAAGCCGTCCATCTCTGGCATCTCGCAGTCCATCAACACGGCGTCAAACTTGGTTTGCGTCACCGCATGAACGGCTTGAACCCCATTGTTCACCACGCTCGTGCGAAATCCTGCTGAACTGAGGATTTCCGATGCGACCAGACGATTGATTTCATTGTCATCCGCAATCAACACATCACCTCGACGCATCGTGCTGTTCGATGCCGCAGGAGCCGCAGCTTCAAATTTGGAGTCTGCCGTGTTGCCGAACGCCAACGAGACAATCGCGTCGAACAGCCGCGACTGGCGAATCGGCTTTGACATGACGGTCAGTCGGAGTCGTTCGGCCTGCCTGGCATCTAGGCTATTGTCCAGCGATGTCAGCATCAGCAGCCGCGTATTGCAGAGCAGGGGATCGCGACGGATGAGCTCCGCGAGTTCCGCTCCGTCGATATCGGGCATCACCCGGTCGAGAATCGCCAGCCCGAATGGTCGTCCTTCTTCTCGGCGAGATCGCATCAGGTCCAATGCGACTCGCGAACTGCTGCAGGTTTCCACTTTCAGACCCCACTGGCTGAGTTGATCCTGCAGAATTATCAGATTGGTGTCGTTGTCATCGACGGCCAGAACTGTTTCCTCACGGAAAGCGCGCGGCAAGTTGATGCATCGATCGGGACTCGGTTCGACAACTTCCATCGGCAATTCAAACCAGAATGTCGAGCCTTGACCGGCGACGCTGTCGACGCCGATTTTTCCTCCCATCGCTTCGACCAGTTGCTTGCAGATCGCCAGTCCCAAACCGGTACCGCCATAACGGCGCGTCGTAGAGGGATCGACTTGCGAGAATGAGTTGAAGAGTCGATTCAGCCGGTCGGTCGGAATACCGATCCCCGTATCGCAAACCGAGAAGCGAAGCAAAGCGAAGTTGTCATCGCCGCCAGAACTGCGCTCGATGCGAAGAGTGACTTCACCATTTTCGGTGAACTTAATGGCATTGCTGACCAGATTCACCAAGACCTGACGTACGCGTTCAGGATCGCCGATGACCTGTTGAGGCGCGCTAGGAAGCACGTGGCAATTCAGTTCGATCCGCTTTTCCGTCGCGCGGTGCACGAACATTTCGGGAATGTCTTCGGCCAGTCGTTGGACGTCGAATGGAATATGTTCCAACTCCAGTTTGCCCGCCTCGACTTTCGAAAAATCGAGGATGTCGTTGATGACGCTGAGCAGGACGTCTGCCGAGGACTTGGCAATTGCCGCGTATCGAGTCTGCTGTCCTGTCAGATTCGTGCTGGCGAGCAAATCGAGCATGCCGATCACACCGTTCAGAGGTGTGCGGATTTCGTGGCTCATGTTGGCCAGGAATGCACTCTTGGCAATACTCGCAGCTTCGGCTTCCTGCTTCTCTCGCAGCAGGGTCTCAGAGTTCTTTCGCTCGGTAATGTCTTCGACGGTCCCTTCGTAGAAGGTAATGTCGCCAGAGTCGTCGCGTTGAACGCGGGCGTTCTCGCTGATCCAAATGACCGTGCCATCGGCACGATAGACCTGTGACTCGAAGTCCGTAATGACGTTATTGGCGTTCAGCAATTGTGTGAACGTGGCTCTTCGTTGCGGATCGACATAGAGCTGATTCGAGATGTTAGTCACACTGTCGACCAGTGCGTCGACCGATGAGAAGCCGTAGATCCTCGCGAGAGCGGCATTCGCACTCAGATAGTGGCCATCGGGTGTCGTCTGAAAGATCCCTTCAATCGCGTTGTCGAAGATGCTGCGAAACTTCTTTTCCGCCTTGATTCGATTTTCCATCTCGTTGTTGACGCGTGTCAAAACGCGGTTGTATTCCGCGGCAATCTGGCCGACTTCGGTGTTGGGTTCAACCGCGACCAGTCGGGAAAAATCGCCCCGTTGACGATGAGCCTGCATATCGTTCAAGAGGACCGTCAATTCGGTACTGGCTGCGTGTTCAACGACATTCGGCCCTGTCCACTGGTCTTTTTGATTCACGCGCTGCAGCCAGAATTTATTGACGAGCCACAGGCAGAATACCGCTTGGATGGGCATCACGAGGGCAGCGCACAACAACAGCCAGGCAGTGTCGTAAAGTTGGTGTGAAGGTGGCACAACCATGCTCCAGGCTCAAATCGCGATAGGCGCGTCAATCGAAATTGACACGTGTCGAGATTGCATATTGGTGGGACGGAAAAACGCCGACGGAGCACACGGCGGGCGCGGTAAAGCACCAGCTTTCCTGCTGTGAAGATATGTCACGAAAGACAGCAAGGCAGGATTTTATCCCTGCCTTGTTGTTTTTTAGCCACATCACCCGCTTCCCGAAATGGGACGGGGCAGGGCCTACTTCTTAATGTCGTAGACGACCAGCGAGTCCATGTCGCGAAGATACAGGCGACCTCCGCAAACGACCGGATAGGCCCATGCCGGCTTGTTGCTGCGGTTTGGAGGGGTAAAGCGTCCCTTTTCTTCATAGCCTTTTGGCGTGGCGACACAGAGTGCCACTGGACCGTTCTCGCTGCGAAGGTACAGATGACCGTCGGCATAGGTCACCGATCCCTTGCCGACAGAACGGTTCTGCCAGACGGTCTCGCCAGTCTTGATGTCGATGCACTTCAGGATCTGTTCGTCAAATCCGTAGACATGCCCGTCGAGAACGACCATGCCACCGTGGTGGTTTTTCATCTCTTTATTGGTATAGGCAACTTCGGCCTTGCCTCCCGTCTTGAGTTTGAACATCGCGCAGCCGGTTCCATATCCGGAAGCGGTATAGACCATGCCATCGCTATAAAGCGGCGCTGAGCAATTGGCGGTGTCATTCGCAGACGAGGGATATCCCCAGAGTACGTTTCCGTTTTTAGCTCGGATTGCGATGACTCCCGTGTGGACGTAGTTGACGACCATCCGTTCACCACCGAATTCGACCAGAATGGCCGAGGCATACGAGGCCTTCGGCAGTCCTTCCACCGTGCATCGCCACAATCCACGGCCTGTCATCTTGTCCATACCTGCAATCGTGGCCAGTTGTCCGCCGGGATAACAGATTAACTGCTTTCCATCGATCAAGACGGACTCACTGATGCCCCATTGGATATTGCTCCCCTCATAGTCCTTTAAGATATTGCGCTGCCAAAGGATCTCGCCGTTCTCGACAGCGGCGCAGATCAAGTCTCCACTCGCACCCAGTGCGTAGACAAGTTCGCCGTCAACGGTGGGTGTGCCGCGGGGGCCGTTACCCATGCCGTCTCGAAAAGCAGGGCCACCGGTCTTGGCGGCCCAAACAGGTTCGCCTGTCGCTTCGTCCAGCGCCAGCAAGGCTTCGCTGTTTCCTTGATTGCCCATCGTGAAGATTTTGCCGCCGGAGATGGAGACGGTCGAAAAACCTTCGCCCAGCTTCTTTTGTTCATAACGCAGCTTGGGCCCATCGGCAGGCCACTCGTCCAACAGACCCGTTTCGGTCGACATGTTATCACGATCTGGACCGCGAAATTGGGGCCAGGATCCCCCCGGGGCAGGCTCTTTGTTGGCCTTCTTCGGCGGCTTCTTTGTCGCTGGTGGAACTTTGGGTGTCTTCAGCGTCAGCCGCGTCACTTCGGCAGAGGTATTGGTCACAACGACGACGGTCTGTCCATCGGTGATGTCTTCAAACGTGCTTTTCTTCCCGTCGACCAGAATGGTCGCATTCGCTGGCAGAGTGAATGTCTTGATCTCTTCCTTCTTGCCGACCAGCTTAACCGTGATGGCGTTGTCGTCCGCAGAAGTGGATTCAATTGTTCCATTGAACGTCGCTGCGGATGCGAAGTGGCATGATAAAAGAAAGAGTCCGATCACGGACGCAGAAATGATTCGGTGAAACATATGGCCTTCCAGATGGCATGATACAGGTGGTCGAGTCGCCTTCCTGGCGCATCGAAGCCCGTGGATTGAGATTGTTCGGAATATCCGTCCCGAATTCGTGCCTACTATGACAGTTCGTCACAATCCGAACAAGAAGACTGCTTCCCACAGCCGATCGTTCCGAAGTTCCGCGCGGCGCATTACGAATTTCAATAGCTAGTGGTTTGTCAGGCTTGAAAACTAGGGTTGCGTCGAATGAGGAAATCGGCGCTGATTTGCAGGACCAAACTCGATCCAAGGAGGGGTTCTGTGATGAGTGTGAAGAAGTATCTCGTTCGTTTGACCGATGCGGAA
>CAIMFH010000177.1 GCA_903840265.1 uncultured Schlesneria sp.
AGACGGATTCCTCGAAATCCTCTCTCCACCGCGCAAGCCAAAACTCGGCTTTGATTCAAGTGCTGGATGGCTGGGTTACCTCATGCCGAATGACACACTGTTCGTCAAGGTTTTCAAGACGTATCCTGACCGAGTCTACAACGAAGCGGCGGGGCTGACGTTATCAGTCTGGTATCCAACGGGTCCGCGAATTGAATTGGAACCGATCGGTCCTCGTGAACGACTGCAACCGGGCGAATCGGCATCATTCACAGAGTCATGGATGGTATTGCCGTTTTCGTTTCCGAAAGGTGGTGCGCAAGTGGATCTCGCCAAACTAAACGATTTGGTAAAACCACAATTGGAACGAATGCGATAGTGTTCCCTCAGCGCTGAAATGACATGGCATCAGGTTACTCACCGAGGCTGCGATTCTTCATCGACGTGGAATGCGGCGACGAGCACATACCCCAGGGCCATCATCATGGCTGTCGCGCTGGAAGTGAGATACATCGCCTGAAAGCCATAATCGTCAATGATTCGTCCCAAGATCGGGGCAAAAATCAGCGAACCAAAATCAGTGAATCCAAGAATGATGGCGGTTCCCGTCCCCCGACATTCCTTCGGAAAAGCCCCGGAACCCAGCGAGACGACGGCTGGAAAGAGCAGGGCGTGACCGAAGCCGCACAGGATCGACGCGGGAACGAATTGCCACCATTCTGTGACAAATGCGAGCGTCAGATGACCGGCAGAGTGTCCCAGCAGACCGCGAACCAGCATCCAATGCCGTCCAATCGTACGACTCCAGTTCTGCACAAGCAGGCGAAACACAAATGCTGAAATGGCGTATCCGGTAAAGAACGCGCCAATCCCCTCGATGTTCTGATGAGTTGCGAAGCGGGTCAGAAAGGTCTGAGTGGCTGTGACGCCCAACCCCATGGTCATCGCGGCGACGATGACCGCCCCCGGCCAAAACCGCAATAGCAGCCTAAACGCCGGTGGCGTGGGATGCGGCCGTTCATGCAATTGGTCGCGCGTCAGAAGCACGACGATGACAAGGTAGAATATTCCGAGTGCAGCAGCACCGCCGAACAGCAGTTGAAATTTCGTTTGTTTGTCCGGCACAAGCAGAATTAAGTCGCTGATGTTGGAACCGAGAATCATCCCGACAAATCCACTGCTGCCGAGATTTCCGATGATCTCTGTGCGACGTTCGGGCGGGACGTGATTTTGAATGTGGGTCATCGAACACGCAAACATTCCCGTCAGCCCGACGAAGAACGAAGCTCGAGCCGCGTACAAGACCCAATTCAACTCTGCAGCGGTCAGGAACATCAGACAGCCGCCGATATACAACACCGCACAGATCGGCCACATTCGTCGAGTACCATAGTCATCCAGGACATGGGACACGCTTAGGCGAAGCACGACAGCGACGGCAGTTCCGAAGGCAACGACATCACCCGCGACGCTCTCTGTACCACCCAGAAAGTGGATCAGCTCGGCAAATCGAAACGTGAGTGCGTTACCCATCACAAGGATCGAATTTGCCAGATAGGCGAGCCAAAACACTCGTCCATAGACGCCAGACATTTTTTCGTCGTTCGAGATTACGGTGGTCATGGCATCAACAATCGAAATGGCTCCACGGCGATATCGTCTTAACCTCCGTAAGCGCTGTACCGCATCAATCCTCGCGAAAGCGCCAACCGATTCAGCAAATACAGCACAGCAACCCAGACGCAGCCCATGACAAGCTCAATAACCAACTGCTGGTGACTGTATTTTTCGAGCAAGACTGCTGCAGGGGTGAAAGCGAGGTACTTGAACGGCAGCAACTGTATCCAATAGCCAAGCGATGGCGGCAACCAATCCAGCGGCAACATGTGACCAGATAGAAAATAGCTGATCAGCATGTACACGAAGACCAGCGAGCTCACTTCCAGAAACCAGAACGCAACGAGCCCCATCAGGCTTTCGATCAAGAACCCGACCAGGAAGGCGAGCACCAGGGAAATGCCGAAGGCAAACAATGTCCCGGCACTGGGGAAGCCGCGAAAATAGTCGCCGCACAGCCAGAACACCAAGGCAAAGGGAACAAATGCGATGACATAGTACACAAGCTTATGGGCGACGCGGTGCCAGAACAGGTAGTCCAGCATGTCGACCGGTTGAGTCAGGAATTTCTTGATGGTGCCGTCGCGAATATCGCGAGCAATACCCGTTGTCAGCCCTGGCATGGACGAGAAAGCTCGCCCGACCATCACGAGCAGAGAGTAGGCCACCATGTCGCCGTAGGTGTACGAGTTGATCACGCGCTCATCGCGTGGACCACTCGCTTGATAGATCGCTCCCCAGAGGAACACTTGGGTGACGATTGGCAGGAAGCGGATCAGCGTCGCGAAGGCAAAGTCGGCACGGTATGCCAGTCGCTCGGCAATTGACGTACGAAAGATGCACCATTTGACGCGCAGGGAAGGGGGCATGCTAAGCATCCTCTCCCTCTCTCGCATCTGGCTTCCGAGCAAACAATTCGGCGATCACCTCTTCCAGTGGCCGTTCTTGAACTCCGACATCTTCAATGGTGTAGCGATCCAGCAATGCGGCCAGCACGCGCGGAATTTCGTGTCGCGGAACTTCCAGCTTTACTCGCGGCGGCACTCGCTCGACCACTCGGCCGTAGCGTTCGATGTCGTCGGGAACCTCGGATCCGGCAAATTGCAATTCGATTTGCTTGACGCTGCTGAATCGATCGATGATCTCTGCCAAGGGGCCATCATGCTTGATCTCACCTTCGTTGATGATGATCGCTCGTCGGCAGAGGGCTTCGACATCTTTCATGTAATGACTGGTCAGCAGCACGGTCATTTGCTGCTCGACCTGGTAGTGCCTCAAAAAGCCTTGGACTTTGCGCTGCGAAACGACATCCAGACCAATCGTCGGTTCGTCCAGCAACAATACCTCTGGTGAATGCAGCAGGGCGGCAATCAATTCCATCCGCATCCGCTCGCCCAGCGAAAGTTCGCGAACCGGTTGACCGACAAGTTTGCGAACTTCCAGCAGATCTGTCAGTTCATCGAGTCGCCGTTGAAATTGAGTCGGCTCGATCGCATAGATCTCTCGATGCAGGATGAAGGACTCTTGGGCGGGCAAGTCCCACCACAACTGGTTCTTCTGCCCCATCACCAGCGAAAAACGCTTTCGATAGGCGTTTTCGCGATGCCAGGGAACGTATCCGAGCACGGTCGCCGTACCGGAAGTCGGATGAATCAGCCCGGACAACAGTTTCAGTGTCGTCGTTTTTCCAGCGCCGTTCGGCCCTAGAAACGCGACCATCTCGCCGCGTTCGATTTGAAAGCTGACGTCACGGACAGCCCGAACCTGTTTGTATTCGCGATGAAACAGGCCCGTGAGCGACGACATCCATCCGGCGCGTTTTTGATAGACTCGGTAATGCTTGGCGAGGTTACTGACTTCGATAATTGGCATGGCAGAATCATAGCAGCGACAAGGAAACTCGCCGAGCGTGGCGGAAAACAAACAGGCCTGCGAAGTACACCTTCGCAGGCCTGTGATGATTTTCAAGTAGCCGTTCCGCGACTATCGGGCGGCCGTCTTCGCGGCCTTCAGCAGCGAAGCATAGTCGACGGCGATGTGCAGCACTTCGTCATCGTATTCGGTTTTCGCAAACACAGGCAACTTATCTGCCTTCGTCTCTCGCTCTTCTTCTTCCTTTTCGACGTCACGTGTCGCTTTGTCGTCATCGCGTTCTCGTCGCAGGGTCTCTTCATTCAACGATACGACTTTGCGATTCTTTCGAGTCAGATATCGCTCGATATCCTTGGCTCGTTGCTGGAACTTCACATCGGCGATAATTCGCTTTGCGCTCGCATCCTTCAAGGCAGCTACGATCGGCGGGGTTGCCATGTCATATTCTGCATGACGAGCCGCGGCGATGTGGTCGAACGCCAGTGCGTTGTCGAGGAACGATTCGCCCAAATCCATGTGATCGATCAGCGAAGGAATGACCACGTCAGACTGAACGCCACGATTTTGAGTGCTATCGCCATTCACCCGGTAGAACTGATTGATCGTCAGCTTCAACGCACCACGATCTTTTGCCCCTGGCAACACGCGAAACATCTGGGCGCTGACGGGCATGACGTTCTGGACAGTTCCCTTACCGTGAGTGGTCGTGTCGCCCACAACGATTCCACGGCCATAATCCTTGACTGCCGCTGCAAAGATTTCGGACGCTGACGCGGACAGGCGATTGCACAGCACGACCAGCGGGCCGGAATATTCGATTCCCTGTTCTTCGTCGTCATGGCTCTTGATCCGGCCATTCTGTTCTTTTACCTGTACGACGGGGCCGCGATCGATGAATAAACCAGACACCTCGATCGCTTCACTGAGAGCACCGCCGCCATTCATGCGCAGATCGACGATGATGCCATCGACGCCGCCCTTGTCACGGAACTCTTTCAGAACCTTGGAAACATCGCGAGCTGTACTCTTGAAATCTTCCTTACCTTCCTGGGCTCCGCCGAAATCGCGATAGAACGACGGAATATTGATCACGCCGATGCGACCCTTCAGGTCAGGAACGCGATCACTCGCCTGGATGATCTCGCCTTTGACTTCCGAAGCCTTCAATTCGATCATTTGACGCGTCAACACATACTCGGCCGTTTCGCCTGCTTCCTTAATGACTCGCAGTCGCACTTTGGTGCCGCGTTCACCGCGAATTAACCGCACGACGCGGTTCAACTTCATTTCGATAACGTCTTGCCACTCGCCACTTTCCTGACCAACGGCGACGATCTTATCACCGACTTTCAGTCGACCATCCCGTTCGGCAGCACCACCAGCAACGATTTGGGCCACGGTTGTCATGCCGTCTTCAGATCGCAACGCCGCTCCGATTCCGTCCAAACTCAGTTTCATCTGGATCTGGAAGTCTTCCACGGTCTGGGGAGACATATAGCTGGAGTGTGGATCGAAGCAGTGTGCCAGAGATGACAAGAACATCTCCAGAACTTCGTTGTCTTCGGTGTCGTGGGCGTAGTGCTTCAAGGTGTCGTAACGTTTGTGAAGTCGTTTGCGACCGTCTTCGCCGTTGGTCTTGTCGAATTTCAGCGTCAGCAGGTCGTACTTGATTCGTTTGCGCCAGCGCTCGTTGATTTCTTTCACGTCGGTCGCCCAGGGAATTTGATCCCCATCGATATCCATGCCTTCATCAATGGTGAAGTCATGTGGTGCGTCGATCAGTTGATGAGCAACGACCAGGCGCTCGTCGAGTCGCTTCAGATAAAGGGCGAATACCTCGTAGGCGAAGTCAACCTTCCCAATTTTCAACAGCTCGTCCAAGTGGTCCTTATACCTGGCCAACCCGTCGATATCAGACTTCAAAAAGTACAGCTTTTGTGGATCCAGCTCTTTCACGAATCGATTCAGCAGCATGGCCGAAATCCGATCATCGAGCGGCTTCTGGCTGATGTGGTACTTGCTAATCATATTGGCCACGAGTTTCGCGGTCTCTTGATCAGCAGGAGCGTTTGACGAGAGTTGCTGAGCGAAGATCGTCGTGGCGATCAAAACCGTCAGACCAATTGCCAAGCCACCGATGGCGCGCGGCAGGGGAGATAATTTCATGACGGGAATCCGTGTCAGGGGGAGCTGTTCCGGCGAAATAATCCATTCCATCACACTTTGCGATAGTATCCGAACCCCTACAGCCTGACAAGAGGGCTCAACCAGCCGAACTTCTTACCGCAACATCCAGTGCGGCCTTAGTTAGCGATTTCGAGAGCTTCGCAGGCAGCGGGCCAGTTGGGCGAGTTATCCCGCCTCCCCTGAATCACCCGCTGCACAAGCGTTCCTGCCCAAATCTTAAAGTGCTGGCCAACCTAGTGTCACCGTAAGACGGTTTCGATTTAAGACCCCGCGCAAATTCGCCACGCCGAATGAATACGAAACATACAGTCACTAAACTGAGCAATTGATGATCTTTTTTGAATCAGACGACAGATACTGAAGACATAGAGAACTGCCGAGCGCGTCTCAAAAAACATCACTGACGCGATTGTGGTATCACAATCTCCAAATCAGCGACTCCTGACGCGTGAGTCACACAACTGCATATTTACCGCGGGTTTCCGGAAAATGACATGAATGATACGCTGAACAATTGATTTGAGATTACTACGTAGATACGCTCACCCACTTCCAACTGTGGGCCATAACTAAAATGATATGAGAGGGGTATTAGGATGTCGCGTGCACAGGTCGGCTTTAGTGTCGCCGAATTAGAGAAAATCCTGGATGAGCGAAAGAGTCAGCTTCAAGATCTGGCCAAACGGCGCGACCAAGCCCAGAAGGAACTTGATAAGATCGACACCGAGATCCAAGATCTGGTTGGCCCAGGTGGCAGCATTGGCAAATTCCGTCGACGTCGTCGTCGCGTGAAAAACGATATGTCTCTGCGAGCGGTCGTGAAGGAGATTCTGGGCAAGAACAAGAAGGGATTCACCCTGGCAGACTTGGCCGACAAGGTCACGGAAACAGGCTACAAGAGCAACAGCCGCAACTTCCGCAATGTGTTGTATCAATGCCTGTATAACACGGAGGGCATTGTTCACGACGATTCCAGCGGATGCTATCGCCTCGAAAGATAAATATCTGGGGAGCGATAGTTTTCTCGACTATCTTAACAGCCGCGGCGATTGCCGCGGCTGTTGGACTTTACGAGTATGACGGGCCATGGCGGCATCTGCGCAATCGCTGCTAGCACGCAATCGGACATTCTTGCTCACCTGAAGGAATGAATGGACTATGGCACTCGAAACGACTGTGAAAATCGCCATCAATGATGACGACGCAATTCGTCGAGTCATGACACTCATGTCAATCCCCGGACGCAGCCGTGAAGAGTCGCAGGTCACCGCGTTCGTTCGCGAGCAACTGCAGGAAGCAGGCGTGCCGGCGGCTTGCATGGAACTGGACACTGCCAATCGTCGAATCCCAAATGGGGGTGAAAACGGCAATCTGATCGTCAAGATCCCGGGGACCAAACGCGGTCCTCGCCGCCTGCTCATGGCCCACCTGGACACCGTCCCAATTTGCGTCGGCTGCAAACCGGTACGTGACAAGGACGCAATTCGATCCTCAGATGCGTCCACAGGCCTGGGCGGGGACGATCGTGCTGGGGTTGCCGTCGTGATGACAACGGCCATCGAACTCATCAAACAGAAGATCCCACACCCTCCGCTGACGCTGCTGTTTGCAGTGCAAGAGGAAATCGGACTTTACGGTGCCCGCTACGTGTCGACGAAATCGCTGGGAGCCCCCAAGCTGTGCTTCAATTGGGATGGTGGCAACCCTTCTTTCGTTAATGTTGGAGCGACTGGGGATTACGGGATCGATATCGAAATTGAGGGACTCGCAAGCCATGCAGGAGTCCATCCCGAAAAGGGGGTCAGCGCCATCGCCATCGCGGCGTTAGCGATTGCCGACCTGACCCAGAACGGCTGGCATGGATTGATCAAAAAAGGCCGTAACACGGGCACGAGCAATGTCGGAATAATTGCTGGGGGCGAGGCGACTAATGTGGTCACCCCCTCGCTGAAGCTTCGGGCTGAAGCCCGCAGTCACGACCCCGTCTTTCGGAAACGAATCGTTGCTGCGTATCAAAAGGCGTTCGAAAAGGCAGCGAAATCAGTCAAATCAACGAATGGTACTGCCGGTACGGCAAGGTTCAAAGCAGAGTTAAAGTACGAATCGTTTCGACTGAATGAAGACGAACCGGTCGTTTCGCTCGCAAAACAAGCGGTTGCAGCCGTCGGTCTCTCTCCTCAGCTCTATGTCGGAAACGGCGGCTTGGACGCCAACTGGATGTTTGCCCACGGGCTGCCCACAGTGACACTTGGGTGCGGCCAGAACGATATTCACACGGTCCGAGAATGGTTGAATGTCCCTCATTTTCTGACAGCCTGTCGAATCGGGTTATTGCTGGGGTCTGGTCAACTGGGATAAACTTTGCGGAAGAGTCAAGCCAAGAACTGCCAAACCAGGTGGCTTCCCCTTTGCGCCGGGGATCAGCAGCGGTAACATGTGACGCCATTGGAAGCAACGTTCCAGCCGCGTGATGTTTCGCGGCGTGCAGGAACGACGAATTCACGCAAGGACGCGGAAGCTGGCATGTCAATTCCGGGGAACATCCTCGAATCCGATCTTGGTGGACTGCGCGAGCGAGTCAACCAACGGCTGGCGGAATACATCGCTCCGACCGCATTCACTTCGTCAGCCGACTGCCCGTTGCGACTCCGCGAATCGATGGCTCATAGCCTGCTGGCCGGGGGCAAGAGACTTCGACCTCTCATGGTCCTGCTGACCGCGGAAGCCTGTGGCGGAAGCGTGGAAGCGGCTCTTCCCGCCGCCTGTGCGATCGAAATGGTGCATACCTACTCGTTGATCCATGACGACCTGCCCGCCATGGACAATGACGATTTTCGCCGCGGTCGGCCCACGAATCACAAAGTGTTTGGCGATGCGATGGCGATTCTCGCTGGGGACGCACTGCTGACGTTGGCCTTCGAAGTCATCGCCGAACACACTCAGCCCGCCACTGTGGCTGCTGCCTGCTGTGCCGACTTGGCCAGCGCTTCGGGATGGTGCGGAATGGTGGCGGGACAAGTTGCCGACATCGAAGCCGAGGAATCGGCTGTTCAACGTGCCGAAAAATCGGACGCCGATACCGAACTTAAACACTTGGAAGCGATTCATCGGCGCAAGACAGGCCGATTACTGACCAGTGCCGTCACCTTGGGAGCGCGGGTTGCTCAGGCAGACCCAAAGTTGATCGCAAGTCTGTCGCAGTTCGGAAAATGTGTTGGTTTAGCCTTCCAGATTGCGGATGACTTATTAGACGTGACGGGCGATGCGGCAAAAATTGGAAAGGGCGTTTCCAAAGATGCCGCTCGCGGAAAGATGACTTATCCAGGACTGCTGGGAACAGATGCGAGCCGGCAAAAAGCCGACGCCTTGATCGACGAAGCCTGCCAATTGCTGCAACCCTTGGGACCAAAAGGCGACAAACTTGCGGCGTTGGCTCGATTTGTGACCCAACGCGATCACTGACTAAGACGACAGAACATTGATTCGGAAATTGTGTAACAGATCGACCGAATTTTCCGGAAAGCATTGCCATGAAGGATTTTGAACTTCTGCCACGCATCGAATCGCCACTCGACTTGCGTCGATTAAACGATTCACAGCTCGTGCAGTTGTCCGACGAGATTCGCGAGGCGCTATGCAATCTTGTGCAAGAGCGGTCAGCACACTTTGCCAGCAACCTGGGCGTGGTCGAACTTTGCCTGGCTCTGCATTTGGTCTTCGACTTCTCGAAAGATCGCCTGATCTGGGATACCGGTCATCAGATCTACCCTCATAAATTGATCACGGGTCGATTTAACAAGTTTGGTTCCATCCGGACTCGTGGCGGGCTGATGGGGTTCCCCAATCCAAACGAGAGCGACTATGACCTGTTCATGACCGGGCATGCGGGCGCGAGTGTTTCGACGGTGCTGGGAATGAAGGCGGGCGACGATCTGCTTGGCCAGTCTGGCCGCAAGTCAGTCGCAGTCATCGGCGATGGGGCTTTGCCTTCGGGTGTCGTATTCGAAGCGATGAACAACGCCGCCGAATTGAAGAAGGATCTGCTCGTCATTCTGAACGACAACGAGATGGGGATTTGTCCTCGAGTCGGCGGCTTGGGCAAGTGCCTGGATAAGGCTCGGGTGGCCCCGTTCTACAATGGTCTAAAGCGCGATGTGAATTGGTTGCTGAACAAGTTACCACTGGTCGGCCAGCCTTCTCGTCAGGCGCTCGGACAGATCAAGGACGCGATCAAAGGGTTCTTGCACGGCGGGATGTTGTTCGAGGAAATGGGTTTCCGCTACATCGGCCCCGTCGATGGTCACGATCTCGTCGCTTTGCGCGGCTATCTGGAAATGGTCAAGGAAGTCAGCGGTCCGGTGCTGCTGCACGTCTTCACGCAGAAGGGACATGGATTCGACCCTGCCTGTCAGGATCCAGTGCTGTTCCATGCCCCTCCCCCGTTTGAACGAAGCTCGCGCCACGAGATCCGATCAGTCAAGAAGTCGTCTTCTCGAGCCTATACGAATTCGATGAGCGACGCGATTTACGATTCGATGCAGCGCGATCCCAAGGTCTGCGTGCTAACCGCAGCCATGTGCGAAGGGAATAAACTGAGTCGGATTCGACAGGACTTTCCTGATCGCTTTTTCGATACGGGAATCTGCGAAGCACATACGGTCGCATTCGCTGGCGGGATGGCCAAATCGGGCATGCGTCCCATCGTCAATATTTACAGCACGTTCCTACAGAGAAGCTTTGATCACATTTTCCAGGAAGTCGCGCTCCAGAATCTGCCAGTCACGTTCTGCCTCGATCGCGGTGGCCTGGCCGGCCCGGATGGCCCCACGCATCACGGCGTCTTCGATAACAGCTATATGCGGATCTTCCCAAACATGACGGTGATGGCCCCGGGCGATGAGTTCGATGTCGCGCCGATGCTGGACTTTGCCTTGTCGCACAACGGCCCCGTCTCAATCCGTTACCCCAAAGCCAACACCGAAAACGTCGAACGTCCAGAAGCACCCGTAGAACTCGGTAAAGCCGAAGTCCTGCGTTGGGGTGAAGACGGCATGTTCGTCGCGTTCGGCGCCATGTTCCCACTCTGCGTTAGAGTCGCAGACCGCCTTCGTCAAGAAGGCCTGGATGTCGGTGTGATCAACGCTCGCTTCGCGAAGCCGCTTGACCAGACAACCATCTTCCGCGCCTTGGAAGAGTCCGGTTTTGTGATCACAGTCGAAGAAAATACGGTGTGTGGCGGATTCGGCTCCGCAGTGCTGGAAGCCGCCAATGCCGGCGGTGTCAGCACCAATAATTTGAAATGCCTGGGCATTCCAGATCGCTTTATTGAGCATGGTGAGCGAGATGAATTGCTCACAGAGCTTGGCCTCGATCTCGACGGCTTGGTTGCATCGGCGCTGGCCATGCACGAACGAGGCCAGTTTGCCAGCCGGTTGGAAGCCAAGGTCACGCGACAATCGACGGACACCTAGCAGCAAGAATAGAGATTCGCACTTTGTGACGCGGAGCGTCGCAGGAACGCCAGAAGAAGGATCTGATGAATGCACCACTCTCGAAGTGCCTGGCTTTGCGTTGCCTTGGTTTGCCTGACAACGACGGCGCAAGCGGGCGACAAATATCGTTTCGAAGAGCCCGTCGACGACACGCGAGTATTCGGCGTGGGAACTCGCATCGACATCAACGGAAAGACCCAGCCCTCGCCGAAAGATCAGCCACTGGCACTCGTCGCCTCGGCCGCGCTGTCGTATCGGGAGCGTCGGCTGCTCGGACCGGGAACTGACGCCGAATCGTTCCGCTCTGTTCGCGACTACGAGCAAACACTCACCGAAATCGATGCCGGTGGTCAGAAGTCGAGCGTGCAGTTAGCCGACTCACTGAAATTAATGGTCGCTCAAGGACGCGCCGATGGAGTGGAACTCTACAGCCTCGGCGGCACGTTAACCTCGAACGAACTCGATCTGCTTCGCTCCCCAGCCGACAGCCTGGCGTTGATGGCTCTGCTGCCGACGAAGGAGGTCGAAATCGGTGACAAGTGGCTTGTCCCCACCTGGGCCTTTCAAATGCTGACGGCGATGGATGCTGTCGTGAAAGGTGAACTCGCCTGCACACTCGTCTCCGTCGAAAAGCAGATCGCCAAGATCAAGCTCGACGGCAAACTTGAAGGAGCGGCTTTGTCCGCCGTCAGCGAGATCACCGTGAACGGATACTTCGAATATGATTTGACTCAAAAATGCATTTCGCACTGCGATTTCACGCAAGTCGAAAAGCGAGGACTCGGTCCCGTCGTGCCTGCATTCGAGTTCACCGCGCGGGTCCGATTGCTTCGCAAGCCAGCTCAACTTCCCGGCCGGCTGTCGGAGAAGAAGAATATCGATCTGGCTGCTAACGAACCAAAACCGTCGGTCCGTTTTCTGCGATTCGAATCACCTTGGAACATTGGATTCGAATATCCGCGTTACTGGCATCTCTGGAAGATCCACGACAGAGCGGCCATCTTCCGATTGATCGATGAAGGGAATTTCGTCGCCCAATGCGATCTGGCACCGCTGAATCAGGCAAAGCCGGGCGAACATCTGGCAGAAGCCGTTTTCGTCCGAGACATCCAGACTGCAATGGGCGAGCGAATTAAGTCGATGGGAACGGGCGAAGTGATCTCCACGGCAGATCGTCGCTTCATCTATCGTATTTCGGCCACGGGGGCGGAAGGGGAGCGGCAGTTGACTTGGATCTTCTACCTGATCGCCGATCACACAGGTCGTCAGGCGTCACTCTCAGTCACGGTCGATACGGCGCTCGTCGAAACATTGGCGAATCGGGAACGGGAATTCGTCAACAATCTTCGCTTTGGGCCAGCGCCGGTGAGCCCGACGGCGAGGACGACCAGCCGATAGGCCGCGCGATGACGATGAGCCCTTGCGACGAGAGGAAAGTCCGTTCGCAATTGCCGCCATTGATGCGTCTGTAGGGGAGCTCTCCCCGAAATAAGCTCAGAAACGGTACTTCGACTGTAACTTCCATTCCTTACAGTTCGCAAAACCTCTCTTGTCCGGCATTCCGTGTCGAACTAACATCCCGCCGCGCTTTCGTTTGGCGTAAGTCCAAGTTCTGGTAGCCCTTCAAGGCACGGTATGATCCGCGCCAACCTCAGACGCATTCGTCACATCACATCCGCCGTGGTCCTCTTGGGGCTATCGTTGTGCGGAGCCGAAGTCGGTGTGCGCATTTATGAGGTCACTCACGGCAAATCGATCAGTGAGACGACGCAGTCTGAATGCTTCGTCGATCCCACGCACTTGACGGTCCCCTCGTGGCAAACCAATTTCGAATTGAAGCCGCATGCGGTCGCCGAGGTGAAGTGCCGCGACTCGAAAAGCAAGATCGAAGTTCGGACGAACAGCCTCGGCCTGCGAGGTAACGAAGTCGCCATTCCAAAGCCACCTCAGACTTACCGCATCGTTGTGCTGGGTGATGAAACGATCTTTGCACCCGAGACTTCGGAAGACGATCACTTCGTCCGCCAAGTAGGTGAACTGTTGCACCAGAGGACTCGACTAAACGTCGAAGTGATCAATGCCGGTATTCCTGGAGCATGTCCGCTCACAGAATTTTTACTACTGAAGCAGAAGCTGCTCGCCATTCAGCCGGATCTCGTCATCCTGCATTATGACTGGTCCGACGTGATGGATGACAGACAACTGCGTCGACGGACTCGGAGCGATGCACAGGGGACGCCGGTTTCGTGCGCGCATCTCACCCTGCAACCAGTGAATCGGAAGCCGCATCCATTGGATCACCTGAGGCAGCAGTTTCGCCTGGTCGATTGGGGGCTGGTCGCGGCGGGCGAGCAATGGAAGCAACAGATCAGCAAGCAGGCCGCAACCAGCCGGGACATGGGAACGAATGCCTATGCCTGGTTGCGCAAGGAACAACTTCAGAACGATGTCACTCTAGGTCAGTCGTTTCGACCGATTATGGATGTGGCTCGATTGGCGCAAGGGGCCAACTTCCAGTTGATGGTGGTCACGTCTCCGAAGCCATGGCAAGTTTCCACAAAATGCACTAACGCAGCGGGCGTCCGTCTAAAATGCGGAGTTTCGCCGGACGCGGTCTATCCCAACCGAGCCCCCTTTGATGCTCTGAGTGCATTCGCGGCCAACGTCAATTTGCCCTATTTAGACTTATCGCCAGCACTCACGGAAACCGACCGACCGGAAGCGAATTACTTGAGATACGCCCCTCGCTGGTCTCCCACCGGACATCACCGCGTTGCTGAATTCTTAGCGACGTTTTTGATTGAGCGAATTCCCGGACCATGGAATAGTCGATATTTTGAACGTGAGAATCAACAACTTGGACAAGAGCCGGGATCGCAAGACTCGGTTCGATGGGCGAGCGGTATTCGCTAGCTTTTTGTCGGCCATTCATCGCTGAACTGATCTACCACCTGCGACGTACTGCGGAGAACATCATGAGTGACGCGGCTTCAAAATCGGAACTATTCTTTCACAAAGCGGCAGATCACCTTGGCCTTTCCGCGCGGATGCGGACGCTGCTGCTGACTCCCGAACGCGACGTGAAAGTTCAGGTGGCGATTCGCCTGGATAACGGCGAGATCGAAACGTTCGTCGGCTATCGTGTCCAGCATGATAGTGCTCGCGGACCGATGAAAGGTGGGCTGCGCTATCACCCGCAAGTTGACGACGCCGAAGTCCGCACGCTGGCTCAACTGATGACTTGGAAAACCGCGGTCGTCGATCTTCCTTATGGGGGAGCCAAAGGGGGGATCGCCATCGACCCTCGCACACTGAGCCGAGCGGAGTTGGAGCGATTGACTCGTAAGTTCGTGGACCAGATCCACGATATGGTCGGCCCCGATACAGATATTCCTGCTCCCGACATGGGAACCAATGCACAGGTGATGGCCTGGTTCATGAACCAGTACCAGAAGCATCATGGCTTTCAGCCGGCGTGCGTGACTGGCAAGCCCTTGGAACTGCATGGGTGCGAAGGCCGCGAAGAAGCGACCGGACGTGGAGTTGTGATCGTCACCGAACGGATGTTTCATCGCCTCGGTCAGAAACTGGCAGGCAAGACAGTCGCCCTGCAAGGCTTCGGCAACGTGGGCAGTCACTGTGCGAATCTGCTGTTTGAACGCGGCGCTCGAGTCGTCGCGATCACCGATCAGCAGGGCGGCGTCCAGAATCCGGCGGGCCTCGATATTCCGGCACTTATGCCCTATGTCAAAGAGCATGATGGTGTCGCTGGATTTCCCGGAGGCAAACCACTCTCGAACGAGGAACTGTTTTCTGCTCCGGTCGATGTGCTGATTCCTGCGGCCCTGGGAGGTCAACTGACTGCCGAAACTGCACCCACAGTTCAGGCCAAATACGTTGTCGAAGCGGCGAACGATCCCACCACACCAGAAGCCGATGAGATCTTCCTCAAGAAGGGAATCACCGTCGTGCCGGACATCCTCGCGAACGCAGGCGGTGTGTCGGTGAGCTATTTCGAATGGGTCCAGAACCGGTCCGTCGTCCATTGGCCACTGGAAGAAATCCGCAGTCGGCTGGAGACCCGGATGTCCTCCGCCTTCGATGCGGTCTGGCAAATCGCCAACGAAAAACAAGTTCCTCTCCGAACAGCCGCTTACATTCTGGGAATTGGACGCGTTGCCAGAGCGACGGAGTTGGCCGGGGTATCGTGAAGTTTCACATAAGGTTTGAATATTCAAATTCTTCCCTGCAGTCCGCACATCCGGTTTGACTCTCGTTCTGAGGTGGCCTACCATCTGACGAAGATTGAAGTTCCGGGGCATCGCCCCCGATGTAAGATTGACCGAAAACAGATGCCTTCATTCACCACCTTCGCCTTCCAATCAGCCGATGCCACGAGCATTCGGATTGAGATCGTGATTATTACCGGAGTTTGCTAGCGGCCGGGGTGGCGAAATTACGAATCGACACAAGCCCTCAGGCCGCAACCTGAGGGCTTCTTTTTTGACCTGCGAATGAGTGAAAGTTCGAACATGTCCCGCATCCAGATCTACGACACGACCCTTCGCGATGGCAGCCAGGGTGAGGGGGTTAACTTCTCACTGCAGGACAAACTGCTGATTACGAAGAAGCTGGATGATCTTGGCGTGGATTTTGTCGAGGGGGGCTATCCGCTCTCGAATCCCAAAGATGCGGAATATTTTGCGAAAGTGCTCGACCTGCCACTCAAGCATGCGAAAATCTGTGCTTTCGGAATGACTCGCCGAAAGGGCTGTGCTCCCGAAGACGACATCGGTATGTGTGCGCTGCGTGACGCGAAGACGCCGATCGTCACGATCGTGGGGAAGACTTGGGATCTGCATGTTTTCGAAGTGCTGCATATCAGCGAAGAAGAAAACCTAGCGATGATCCGTGATTCGGTCGGCTTCTTGCGAGCCGAAGGTCGCGAAGTTTTTTATGACGCCGAACACTTCTTCGATGGCTTCCGTGCCAACCCCGAGTTTGCACTGAAGACGGTTCTTGCTGCTCAGAATGCAGGAGCCAGCACGATTGTGCTCTGTGACACCAATGGTGGTCGACTACCCGAAGACATCGCTGCTGCCGTCGACGCCGTGCGCCGCGAATTGAAAGTCCCAGTCGGTATCCACGTCCACAACGATGGTGAGTTAGCTGTTGCGAACTCATTGATCGCTGTGGACCATGGCGCGATCCAAGTCCAGGGAACGATCAACGGTATCGGCGAGCGATGTGGAAACGCGGACTTGATCAGCGTCATCGGGAACCTGGCGCTTAAGAAAGGTTACGAGGTGCTGAAGCCAGGTGGCATCGGTCACCTAACGGAGCTCTCACGCTACGTCTACGAAATTGCGAACATGAACTTTCGCAACGGGCAGGCTTTCGTCGGAGCCAGCGCGTTCGCTCACAAGGGCGGAATGCACGTGCATGCGGTCAATCGATTGTCAGCAAGCTACGAACATATCCCACCTGAATCCGTCGGCAACCAACGCAGAATCTTGGTCAGTGAACTTTCGGGCCGCTCGAACATTATCGCCAAAACGACTAAGTACCAGATCAATGACGACAACGCACTCATGACCAAGATCCTGGAACGAGTGCAGGATCTGGAGAATGAAGGCTACCAGTTCGAAGCGGCAGAAGCGTCGTTCGACTTGCTGGTCCGTAAAGAGGCCGGCGCATACACGCCCAAGTTCGAACGGCTCCAGTATCGCGTGAACGTCGAAACGTCAGCAGGGCAGGGGACCATCACCGAAGCCACCATCAAATTGAAGGTGAATGACCAATCCGAGCACGTCGTGGCCGAAGGTGACGGCCCCGTGAATGCCTTGGACAATGCTCTTCGTAAAGCATTGTCGTCGGCGTATCCGAACCTGAGCGAGATGCAGCTAGTCGATTATAAGGTTCGCGTGATCAACTCGGCCGAAGGGACAGCCGCACGTGTCCGCGTCGTCATCGAAAGTCGCGATCATACGGATGTCTGGAGCACAGTTGGCGTCAGCGAAAACGTCATCGAAGCCAGTTGGCTCGCCTTGGTCGATAGCGTGGAATACAAATTGTATAAAGACGCGGAATCCGAGGGGCTTTCTGCCTGAGTCTGGAGTGATTGGATGAACACGCATTTGCTCGACGATTTGCGAAGTGGTGTCAACCTGACGCTCGCGCCGCTGAACGTAGAGCAATACCACCACATGGTTCGGCATGGAATTCTTCGCGATGGAGATCCAATCGAACTTATCGAAGGAGCAATTGTTCACACGGATCGGCGCGACAGCTCAGGGCAAATTACATCCCATGGCTGTCGCCATTTAAATACGCGCAACAAACTGACCGCGGTTCTGTCTCGCTGGGTTGCCGATCGAGGCGCTTTTTTGCAGGTCCAGGGACCAATTACGCTCGACGATCACAATGAGCCGGAACCGGACTGCAGCCTGATCGCGGGAAAACCGGATGACTTTGGCGATGCAGTTCCAAACGCCGCCGCCTTGTTAGCCGTTTTTGAAGTGGCAGACAGTTCGCTGCGAACTGATCGCCGAACCAAGCAGCGACTTTATGCGGAGGCGTCGATCCCACTCTACGTCATTATCAATCTTAAGGACAACTTGATTGAGGTTCATTCCGAACCTCTGCCCGTAGAATCGCGATACGGTAATTTGATCACTTACCAACCTAACGACAATTTTGAACTATCCATCGGTAACCTTGGTCCTCTCCCGATCAATGGGTCCGAATTGTTTTAATACCCCCTTCAAAGCCAATCGGTGTCTATGTCTACCGAAATCCCGAAGCAATACGAACCCGCCGCTGCTGAAGCCAAATGGTTTCCCTACTGGGAATCTCACGGCTATTTCAATGCCGATCCCAATCCCGCCAAGCCGCCGCATGTCATCATGATCCCGCTGCCAAACGTGACCGGTGCGCTGCACATGGGTCATGCGCTGAACGGCACACTGCAGGATCTGCTCACTCGTTGGCGACGGATGCAGGGCTATGAAGCACTGTGGATGCCGGGCACCGATCATGCGGGGATTGCCACGCAATCGATGGTCGAAAAACGGATGCTCGAGCAAGAAGGGCTGACTCGCCACGATATCGGACGCGAAGCCTTGATCAAGCGTATCTGGGACTGGAAGGACGCCTATGAAAAGCGAATCCTGAGCCAGTTGAAGAGCCTTGGTGCTAGTTGCGACTGGCGACGCGTACGTTTTACACTAGATGAAGTCTGCTCGCGCGCGGTGCGGCAGACGTTCTTCAAGATGTTCAAAGACGGCTTGATCTTCCGTGGCAAGCGTCTGGTGAACTGGGATACGTTCCTGCAGACCGCCGTCGCCGACGACGAAGTCTACGAAGAAGAAATCGACGGCCATTTCTGGACGTTCAACTACCCCGTGGTGAATGAGGCTGGGCGGCCGACTGGGGAACGAATCTCGTTCAGCACAACTCGCCCCGAGACAATGCTCGGCGATACGGCGGTGTGTGTTCATCCGACGGACGAGCGTTACACGCATCTGATCGGCAAGTTCGTTCGCATTCCCGTGAACGGTCGGACAATCCCGATCGTGGCCGACGCACTGCTGGCGGACAAAACGTTAGGTACCGGCTGCGTGAAGGTGACGCCCGCCCACGATCCCAATGACTACGCTTGCTGGACTCGCAACAAAGAAAAGATGGGCGAGCCGATCAACATCTTGAACCCGAACGGCACGCTGAACGAAAACGGTGGTCCGTGGCAGGGACAAGATCGCCTCGTCGCGCGCGATGCTGTCGTGGCCGAGATGGAAAAGCTCGGTCACTTTGAGAAGGTGGAAGATCGCAAGATCCCGCTCAAGCACAGCGACCGCTCAAAGACGCCGGTGGAACCGTATTTGTCGGAGCAGTGGTTCGTGAAAATGGACACACTCGCCCAAGCCGCCATCGACGCAGCGAACGATGGTCGAGTGACCTTTTATCCGGAACGCTACAAGCAGTCATATGTGAGCTGGTTGAGTGAAAAACGAGACTGGTGTATCAGCCGTCAACTCTGGTGGGGACACCGAATTCCGATCTGGTCTCGACAGTATTCGAAAGACGAATACGAAAAGACGTTTCTACTAGGCTACCGGTTTGATCCGGACCATGAGGAATCCGATTGGTTTCACGGCTCGGTCTCGTTCGACGGCGAAAACTACGCCGTGCGAATCTGCTTCAACGAAGGACATCAAGACGTCGAGAAGCAGTACGAAGCGGCTGGATTCACGCAGGAAGAAGACGTCCTCGATACCTGGTTCAGTTCGGCTCTGTGGCCTCATGCCACGTTGGGGTGGCCCGACACCAAACATAACCCGCCGCTGGCATCGAATGGCGGGGACTCACCAGTACTCAGTACTCAGTACTCAGTACCCAACGGTGGGACTTCAGGCACTGGAACCAACGAAGTCCTCAACTACTTCTACCCCGGCAGCGTCCTCGTCACGTCGCGCGACATCATCACCCTGTGGGTGGCGCGAATGGTGTTGACCGGCCTGTACAACATGGGCGATATCCCATTCAAGCACGTGTGCATCCATCCGAAAATCCAGGACGGCTTCGGCCAGGGGATGTCTAAGAGTAAAGGGAATGGAGTCGATCCGAATGAGTTGATTGCAAAATACGGCTGCGACGGGATGCGGTTCACGATCGCGTCGTTTGCAGGTGAAACTCAGGATGTGCGACTCCCAGTCGGTTATGAGTGCCCGCATTGCCAGGCGATTATCCCGCAGGAACAGCACCATCTGAAGTTCAAGCCGGGCAAGCCCAAGATCAAGTGCCCCAAGTGTAAGAAGGAGTCACAATATGCGACCCCCAACTACACGCCCGATGAAGGCGAGCCCGTTGCCAGGATCGTGATCGAGCGATTTGAATACGGTCGCAATTTCAGCAACAAGCTGTGGAATGCGGCTCGTTTCGCGATGATCAATCTGGAAGGTTACACGCCTGCGCCGGTTACTGACGCTGAGTTGGCGATCGAAGACCGCTGGATTTTGTCACGTCTGGCAACTGTGACTGACGAAGTCACATCGTGCTTGAACATCTACAAATTCGACGCGGCCACAAGATCCCTTCGCGACTTCGTCTGGAATGAGTTCTGCGACTGGTACCTGGAAATGATCAAGCCGCGACTGCGCGACGAAACGCAGAAGCCGACCGCCCAGCGAGTTCTCGTGACGGTCCTCGACACCATTTTGCGATTACTGCATCCGTTCACCCCATTCATCACGGAAGAACTCTGGCAGCGCCTGAAAGAAATTGCTCCTTCACGCGGCTTGCCAAATCCCACAGCAGCAGCCGACGCCATCATCATCGCCCCGTGGCCAACCGAACTAGATGGGTGGCGCGATCCTGCTCTAGAAGCTCGCTTCCAGCGTCTGCAGGAGCTGATCGTCGCCGTGCGCAACGTGCGCGGGGCCTATAACATCAGCCCGTCTGTGACGGTTCCCGTTTCCGTGAAATGCTCGGCAGAGATTGCCGCCGATTTGGATCTGGTGCGAGTTCAATTCGAACTGCTCGCCAAATCGACGCTGTCGGCAGCAGGACCGGAAGTCACTCGCCCCGAAACTATCAGCGCCAGCTTTTCGCTGGGCGACGCCGACGGATATCTGCCGTTGGAAGGTCTCGTCGACCTGCAGGCCGAACTCTCTCGGCAGCAGAAAGAAGCGGAGAAGGTGCGGGGCTTCATCGTGGGGCACGAGAAGAAGCTGACTAATCAAAGCTTCGTCGATCGAGCGCCCCTCGAAGTCGTCGCGGAAGTTCGAGAGACATTGGCGGGCCTGCAAAAGCAGTTGGCCAGCATCGAAGAGATTATCAAGCAACTTGGTAGATGACATTGACTAGTTCCATTCCTATCATGAATGACTGTCACTGGAGACCAAACCATGAATGTGCCACAAGATTTGCAACAGTTCGTCGGCCAGCAGTTGTTGCTGGGTAATTACGAATCAGTTGACGACTTGATCGTCGATGCCCTGACGCTATTGAGAGACAAACGTCAGGCGGAATTGTTTGCTGAGATCGACATTGGTCGGCAGCAGATCGAAAGAGGCGAATGTGTCAGCTTGGAGACAGAAGATGAGGTTCGCGAATTCTTCGCGGAAATTAAGCGGGGCAGAACAGCACGCTCGGAACCAGCGGCATGAACCGGCGCTTAGTCGTGTCGTCAATCGCGAAGCTTGACCTCGCTAGTATTTTCGATGCTATCGCAGACCACAATCTTACGGCCGCAGAGCGACTGCTGGCGAAGATCGAAACGTCCTGTCTGATGCTCGTCGCTCAACCGTTTGTAGGTCCAGCATTCAGCGAGCGTTTTCCGGGATTGCGTTTCCGAGTCGTCGGGAAATACGTCGTATTTTATCGGGTCTTCGATGATTCCGTTTGGATTCAACGAGTCCTGCACAGCGCTAGGGATGCCACGCGTCTTCTTTAGTTAAAGTCTTTCATGAAATCCACCGTTGAAGAAATCCGACAGCGGTTCGACGCCGATGTTGAGCGTTTTTCCAATCTCGAAACGGGCCAGTCGGCGACGATCGACGCGCCGCTCGCCATGGCGATGGTCGCTGAGACGGCCGCCGTCGTGACGCCGCATGCAATCGATCTGATCGATGTCGGCTGCGGAGCGGGGAACTACTCACTGAAGGTGCTGCAGTCTGTCCCGAACTTGAACGTCACGCTGATCGACTTGAGCCAGAACATGCTCGACCGCGCGGCTGCTCGCGTGGGCGCTGCCACCAGTGGGTCAGTGAAGACGGTGCAGTCGGATATCCGCGAGATAGCGCTCGCCCCTCAATCAGCCGACATCATCGTCGCCGCTGCGGTGCTGCACCATCTGCGTACGGATGACGAATGGCGAACAGTGTTCCGCCGTTTCTATGAAGCGCTCCGCCCGGGGGGATCGATCTGGATCTTTGATCTCGTCGAACACAGCGTGCCTGAAGTTCAGCGTCTGCAGTGGCGGATGTATGGAGATTACCTGTCGAACTTCAAAGACGATGCTTACCGCGACCACGTCTTTGCCTACGTGGAAAAGGAAGACACGCCGAAACCGCTGGTCTTTCAACTCGACCTGCTTCGTGAGGTCGGATTCCAGCAGGTTGATGTGTTACACAAACATAGTTGTTTCGCGGCCTTTGGGGGCCGGAAGTAGCAGGTGACGCGGGTCAAGGCTGCGGCAACCACTATCCCTCACGGGATTTCCAAACTTCTGTCGACTGTTATACTTCCGGACAACTGATCTCAAACAACGCGGGAGTTTTCAACGTGCTCGTTCAGATGGAATTGGCCCGGATCATCATCAGTGAAATCAACGAGCAATACGTGATCTTCCTGCGTGAAGTAGAAGGCGAGCGACTATTTCCCATTGTGATTGGTTTATTTGAAGCCACGACAATTGATCGCCGCGTGAAAGGTGAAATCCCGCCGCGACCTCTCACTCATGACCTGATCCGGTCGAGCATCGAAGCTCTGGGGGGCGAGTTGCAGGATGTCGTGATCCATACGCTGGAAGACCACACCTATTTTGCGTCCCTCCGCGTCAGCAAGGACGGCGAGTTGATCGAGATCGACGCTCGTTCCAGCGATGCTGTGGCGATGGCCGTTCATTATTCTCCGCACCTGCCGATCTACGTTTCGTCGGACGTGCTCGATGAAGCAGCAGGATGACCTCGCAACCTCCAGCCCCGATGGCTGGAGGTCCGCTTGAGATCAATCGACATCAAGCCTCTTCGTCAGAGATTCGATCTTCTGTCGAAGGTGCAGTTGAGTCCACGTCACTTTCCGGCGGTGCCTCAACGTGATCCGCGCCGACCCATTGCAGCATTGGTACCGTTCGCAGCCAGCCCGCTTTGTAAGCGCTGATCAAAGCTCCCAGCAGCAGAGTCCCAACACTCCACGAAAATGCCGCGACCGCGTTTCGTCCAAAAACTGAGGCTGCCGATCGGAAACCAACTGCCGCCAGGCTGTAACCCAGCACACTCGTCGTTGCGATAAATCCACCCCAGTAAGAACGACTGCGTGTCAGTTGGGCACAGACAAGACATGTCGCGGCCAAGCCAACAACGTACAGCAATCTCCAATGAAGCTGCACCTCAGCCGCGGCGGGCAACATCATGACGCACATCGCAGTTACAGGGATCCACCAGCCGCCCACATGACGCAAAATCGACGCTAACCGATCCTTAAAAAGCACACCCAGCGAGAGGCACGCGGCAAGCATGACGTGGTAGCAGATTGTTGCCCGATAGCCCGTCAGCATGGGCTGCGGCAGGATCAACCATAGCCCGAAAGTCATCACTACGCTGGCAGCCAGAGTGACCGCCGAGGAGCGTTGGCGCCATCCCGTCACCGCCAGCATCAGGCCAACGAGCAGTAGTGGAGTGGGCTCCACAACCAAACTTGACGCGTCCACAGTTCGTGGACCGACGACCGCAAACAGGAGGGTTGAGCCTAACAGCGCGAGCCCCGCCTGCGGGACCTTCCGGACCGCAGCCCATCCAAAAAAGGTAATCATCAACCAGATGGCCAACCAGATTGGCGAACCGACCGCGTCAGTCACCTGCAACACAAATTCGGCCGAAACCTGGCTGTTTCCCCACGGCCATGCCAATAGCAGTACAGCAGGACTTGCCAGCATCACACGGCGAGCCAGTTTGTGGTTGCGGCGGACGATCGCGGCCTCCAGAACGAGCAGCAACACCGCCAGAACAAACGGGACGATAAAGTAGGGACGCCAGATCGTGTCCAGGACGATCCCGGATCGGCTGTTTGGTGAATCCCAGATCGGCCCGGTCTGGCTGAACGTTAAGGAGAGGGCGTACGACCTGAGCATGACCGCCGCGCCAATGACACCAAATGCGGTCCATGGAAACCAAGGCCAAGCCCATGGAGTGCCGTTGTTCGCCACATATTCGTCTCCTCGTCGAACCGCCGGCAGCAAAGTGAGGCACAGAACGGCTGCCACTTGGGGAAATAGCAGCACAGTCCAGTTGAGCGTCTGAGCCTGGCGAGGATGCAATTCAGGCGAGCACCACCACGGAGTCAGATAAAAGAGGGCGAGGAACACAATGAACGGAATTTGAAAGGCGGCTCCCAGTCGAATGCGCGCACCTCGCAGGACGAACTGAAACACGAGCACCGAGAAAGCCAGCCCGCTCCCGAGCAAAGCGATCGCGGCGGTCGATGATTCCATCTGGACGAACAGGTCATCGGCACTCACCGAGACGGCCAGAAACATCAGCAGCAACAGGAGAAAGATCGACCGGGCGTCATCCCAGACTCCGCCCCAGCGGACGATGGCGACTCCAATCAATGACAGAACCGAAGTATAGGCGGCCAAAACTCCCATCATCACCCAGCAGTTAATCGCCCCGATTTCGAGTTCGCCGTAACTGGACCGAACCGCATACAGCATTAAGAGAGCACTGATGAAGTAGAAGGGGTTGTGAGTCCACAACCAATGCGCAGCCGACGACCGTGAGTTCCACATGGTCCGCCTCCAGAAAATAAGAAATGAAGAACGACGAGCGGCGAAGATGTGATGTGTTACCGCCCAGTGCCAACGTTATAGGTGTCCAGTTCGCGCGGAAACCCCCGTGATCCGAAACCGTGGAGACTTCGTTCAGAGAAACAGCGAACTACCGCGGCACGCTCAAGAACTGTACAGAGCCAGCCTTAAGATCGAGGATGGCAACAGAGAATTCGTCGGCGCGATGCAGCGCACCGGGATTGATCCGCCGGATCGCTCCGACCTGCGCGTCGTTGCGAGAGTGCGAATGTCCGCTGAAGAGATAGTCGGGCTGCAGGGCCACGACACGCCGCAGGTCTGTCGTCAGATGGCCATGAACGAGCCCGAGACGCTTGCCGCTTAATTCAACAACGTCACCCCAGCCTAGGCAGTTAACGCCACATTCAACTGCGGCCTTCTGCAATGCACGAACGTCGTCAGCATCATGATTGCCAAAAGTGAAATAGCAGGGGCGACAGGAGCAAGCTTCCACGATCGGCGGACTGGCGAGATCCCCGCAATGGAAGAGAACCTCAGCACCGGCGTCGCATAGCATCTGAACGGCAACTCGTGTTCGCAAAAGCTTGTCGTGAGTGTCGGAGAGGATGCCGATCCGCATTTGAACCTCACACTGCTCACCACGAAATCACATCGGCGAAGTCACGAGAACCACTCCTGACTTCGCCGACTTTATTTGGCAGCAGTTACTTGCCCAACTTTTCCTTGAACAGTTTCTTCATCGAATCCCAACTCTTTTCGTCAGCCTCTTTGTTGTACTTCATTCCGTCGATGCCGTGGCTGTCGGCCTCGGGGACTGTGAAACTATGCACAGCACCGGGGTAATTGACGAACTCGTACTTTGTACCGCTCTTATCGAGCGATTCCTTAAACGATTTGATCGATGCCTCGGAGATGAACTTGTCGTCAGCACCGTTGCAGATCAGAAGTTCAGCCTTCGACGCCTTAGCTTGCTCTGGTGTCGGCTGCACTAAGCCGCCGTGGAAACTGGCAATCGCCTTCAGGTCGGCTCCAGAAAACGCCAGCAGTTGGCAAGTTGAGCCGCCGAAGCAATAGCCGATCGCGGCCAGCTTCGATTTATCGCATTGAGGTTGCGACTTGAGCACGTCTAAAGCGGCCATCCCGCGCTTGCGCCATTCATCGACATTCTTGCGAACGTTGCCGGCCATTTCTTTCGCATCCATTGGATGCGTCGTCGACTTCCCTTCGCCGTACATGTCGGCGGCAAACGCGACATATCCCAATTTGGAGAGCATCTCGGCGCGATGCTTCGCGTACGTGTCCAAGCCCCACCACTCGTGTACGACCAGCACTCCGGGCCTTGCCCCTTCAATAGCGTCATCCCAGAACAGCACGCCATGACATTCCAGATCTCCCACTTTGTAGTTGATCGGCTTCGATTGCACGGCGGCCTGCGCAGATGCTGCCGCAACCAGTAGCACACTTCCAAATACCAACGATCGCCACATGAAGTCACCTCCTGAAAGTTCAAGCCCGCAATGAATGCTCGTTCAAGATCGTAGCCACCAACCAGAGAGTTGCAATCGTACTGCGTTCCCTGAGCCTGCATCCTGTCGACAAGACGAGAATCCGCAGACCGTGTACACTTGGCTGAGCAATACAATGCCAATCAGACACTGCTGATTTGAACTCTTGGGATCGATTGATGACATCACCTTATCTTGAGCTTGTCGCTTCGCTGCGCCAGGCATTTCCGCAGCCTGTGTCGGATCGTGTGCATGATGCGTATTTCGTGTTTTCGTTCCTGAGAGCGCTCGATCAGCTCGACTCGATGAAATCGGCCTCGCCACTGCTCGGGCAACCGGTGACGCTTGACTACGACGCTGCAAAGTTAGCGACGGTTGAAAAAGATCCGCAGTCGCTCGAACAAGTCACGCAGATGCTGGTGCAGCAGTTGTCGGGACTGTTTATCTGGGGGCATCCACGTGCTCAGATTAACGTCGTGCCGCCGCCGACGATTGCCAGCGTGATCGGTGGATTGCTCCCGTCGATCTATAATCCGAATCTCGTCAGCGAAGAATCATCGAAGCAGGTGGCTGTTGCCGAAGTCGAAGTTTCATCGATGACCGCGGCGCTGATTGGCTACGATCCCGCAAAGTCCGCGGGGCTGTTCACGTTTGGTGGAACTGCCACCGTGCTGTATGGGGTCAAATTGGGATTAGAAAAGGCTTGTCCCGGAAGTGGTCGAAGCGGTCTGCGAGAACGAGCCGTCATCCTCTGCTCTGAGCGAGCGCACTATGCGTGCCTCACCGTGGCGAACTGGCTCGGGTTCGGACAGGACAACGTGATCCAGGTTCCGTGCTCGGCCGACAACGAAATGCAGACATGTTTGCTGGAAACGATGGCGCGCGATGTGTTGAAAAGCGGAGCCAAGATCGCCGCGATTGTGGCGACGATGGGAACGACCGATCACTTCGGGCTTGACGATTTGGCATCGATTCACGAAATCCGTGACCGACTGGTCGATGAATTTAAGCTGGACTACACGCCACACATCCATGCCGACGCGGTCATCGGTTGGGCGTGGTCTGTCTTCAATGACTACGACTTCCAGAAGAATCCGCTCGATTTCCGGCATCGTACTGTGAGGGCTTTGGCGGGCGCCAAGCGGCGAATCCAGAAACTTCCGCTCGCAGATTCCCTCGGGATCGATTTTCATAAGACGGGCTTCTGCCCCTACGTCTCGACGCTGTTTCTTGTGAAGGACGCGACAGATCTGGAAATGATCTCGCGGCAGCAGTCGGATACGCCTTACCTGTTCCACGATGGCCACTATCATCCAGGCCGATACACACTGGAAACATCGCGCAGCGGCAGTGGCCCTCTCGCCGCACTGGCGAATTTGCGATTGTTCGGCAAAGACGGATTAAGGTCTCTGTTGGGACATATCGTGGCGATGGCCGAAGAACTGCGCGAGCATCTTGAAGGTCATGCCGCGACGACTGTCTGCAATCGCGGAAATTTTGGCCCTGTCACTCTGTTCCGCGTCTATCCCGACGGCATCGACACGTTCGGCATCCTGGATCACGAGTTGAAAGATGCTAGATATCGCGAAAAGTTGCTGGCCCACAACGAGTACAATCGCCGGATCTTCCATCTGGTTCAAGCGGAAGCGGTCAAGGGAAATGGCGTCGTGATCTCGTTGACCGACTGCTACCGCGAAACGGACTACGGCGAACCGATGGTGGCGCTCAAAAGCTATATCCTCAGCCCATTTGCTGAAGAAAAGTATGTGGACGCCGTTCTGGAATCGCTTTGGAAAGCCCGGGCAATCATTGCACAAGAGGATGCAGCAACTCGATAGTCGCACACACTGTGGCCGCGGTTCACGCGATCGAATCACAGATGTCGAACAGCGACCCTCGTTGAATCGTTTCGAGCGTCCGTCGAGCCGCGTCTGATGGGTTGTGGAGTTCGATTCGATCAACAAGTTTACGAATCGGGACCAGAACGCCGAGCAACCCCGCCGGCGCCAGCATGACGCCGCTGAGGTCGACAGCCAGCACTTTGCATTGATGCTTATTCACCAAATTTGTGAGCACGTCGCGATAGGGAGCGAAATCGATTCGGGTCTCGACGCACCTGCCGCCGAATCCGACCACGGTCACCGGGCCCGCATGATAGATCTCAAGTTTTCCTTCGCCGCGTTGCTGATCGCTCATTGAATCCTATTCCAAAAACAACTGTGACACTGAATGGGCGATAGCATCCAGAATCTTGTCATTTTCAGACGAAGGGCTTGCGAGTTTTTCGAGAACCAACTCAATCGAAATTACTGTTGTGACGGTCATCCGACAACAAGAATCAAGATTGCTTGATCTGCTGAAACGCGTCGAGTGCCGCCGCGCGGGCCTCGCCATGATCGACGATCGGATTGGGATAAGTTTTCCCCAGTGTAACGCCAGCCTTCGCCAAGACGTCCTTAGGAGCTGTCCAGGGAGCATGGAGCCATTTCGTGGGCAACTCCCTTAGTTCTGGGACCCACTGACGAAGGTAGGCACCTGCCGCATCAAATTTTTCCGACTGCAACATGGGATTGAAGACCCGAAAATACGGCGCGGCGTCAGCCCCGCAGCCGGCACTCCATTGCCAGCCCAGGGTATTGTTCGCGAGATCAGCGTCGACCAGCGTGTCCCAGAACCAGGCGGCTCCGTGTCGCCAATGCAGTCTTAGATCCTTGACCAGAAACGATGCGACAATCATCCGCACTCGGTTGTGCATCCAACCGGTGGCCCACAACTCGCGCATCCCGGCATCGACGATGGGATAGCCTGTTTGGCCCCGCTGCCATGCTCGCAGCGCCTTCGGGTTCTCTTCCCAAGGAAACTTCGCGAACTCGGGCCGTAGCGGGTGATCGGTCGTGGTGGGAAAGTGGTAGAGCAGGTGATGCGCGAATTCCCGCCACCCGAGTTCCTTGAGATAAGTTTCCGCATTCGCACGGTCGTGTGTTCCCGCTTTTGGATGGGTCAGATGACGACGCACCGCATGCCAGATCATTCGTGTGCTGATCTCGCCAAAATGCAGATGCGGCGACAGTCGCGATGTCCCCACTTCCGCCGGGTGATTGCGACCCGTTTCGTAGTTGCCAATTGCATCGTGGATAAACGACTTCAACAGAGTTGCCGCTCCGGCCGAGCCCGGTTTCCAAGCGGCCTGTAGCCCCTCGGTCCACGACCGCGTCGGTTCAAGATGCAGAGAATCGAGGCTCGCGGATTCAGGCCATTCTTTGGGAATTGGGATTCGCGCCGGCGCAGGCTGTGGCTCGACGGGTTCTCCTTTGGCCTGACACGCGCGCCAGAAAGCACTAAAGACCTGGTACGGACGATCTTCTTTCGTGCTCACTTCCCACGGTTCGAACAACAGACTGCCGTTAAAGCTCTCGGCGGTGAACCCGTCCTGGCGTAACTTCGCTTTCACGATTTTATCGCGAGCGATCGACGCCGGTTCATAGCGGCGATTCCAATAGACCGCCGCCGCTTTCGTCTCTTTTGCCAGATCCAGCAAGACACTCAGACTGTTGCCAGTCCGCAGGATCAGTTTTGAATGATGCTTATGCAACAACTTATCCAACATGCCCAGTGATTGATGCAACCACCAATCACTCGCCTCTCCCGATCTCCATGCACCTTCTTCATCCGTGGCCAGGATAAAAACGGGAATGATCGGTCCCGCGGCAGCCGCAGCGAGCAACGCTGGGTTGTCCTCCAGGCGCAGGTCTTGCCGAAACCAGACAATACTCGGTGAAGTCATGCTGAAGCTCATAGGCGACCAAAATGCCCGCATCGCGACGGGTAAGACGCAAATGATCATATCAGACAGGTTTATGCGCAGCACACTCGGCGAGTTGATCTTGACCTTGACGCGGGAATCCAGATACATCCTGCGGAGCTTAGACTTTCAACTGTGTGAAGGTCTGGCATGTGCAGGAGAGATCATGGCGATTGTGAACGAACCGCAGAGTCGAAATCGAACCTCCAGTTCCTCGATTTCTGAATCGACATCTCGCCAAACGAGGCCCGTCGAAATGGCGATGCCCGGCGTGCATTCCGGGGCACATCGCTTGTTGTCGCAGCTTCCGCGGGGAACGCTCGCCGATTTGGGAGCAGGGCAGGGGGCCCTCAGCGTTTGGGCTCGAGATGCCGGCTTTCAGACAACCGCAGTCGATTTTAACGAAGGAAACTTCGTTGCCGATTCAATCAACTTCGTGCAGGCCGATCTCAACAATCCGCTGCCGATCAAAGACGACTCGTTCGACGTTGTGGCCGCACTCGAAGTCATCGAGCACCTGGAAAACAGCTACGCACTCTTGCGCGAGATTACCAGAATTCTCAAGCCGGGCGGATACGCCGTCGTCTCGACTCCGAACGAGTCGTGCCTCGCTGCAAGGATGTCCTATCTGACGAGTGGCTTCTATTCGGACGCGGCCTACGTCATGCGAGTCCCCGGCCCCGGCGACTTCTACAACCCACACGTCAATTGCCTGCCATTGCCGACACTCGAATATGCATGGCGGCGCGCGGGCCTGAAGATGGAAAAGTTCGAAGTCAGCCGCTACCGACCATTGGCGTGGATGTTGTGGCCGCTATTGGCTCCGATACAATGGCTGAAACTCGCCTCGCGTCATCACAAGCAGAAGCACGCCGATCGAGACACCGAACAAGCGGTCTACCGACTGATGAACGATCCTCGAGTACTGACCGGCCGCATTCTGGTCTTCTTGCTGCGCAAGCCCGCTTAAGTCACGCTCTTAATTGGTCTGGCCTTCGAGATCGCGATAAAACAGCTCTACGGCACGGCAATCGCTGCTTCCTTTTCGCGAGTCGAAATTGAGCACATCAGCAATTGAGTGAGTAGAATTATGCCTTGGATTGAATGGTATAACCATTTAGCAAAGCCTGCCTGGACCCCGTCCCCATCGACGATCAGTGTGATCTGGACGATCCTGTACCCGTTCATTTTGTTGACATTCGGGTTCGTGTTTGTACAGGCCTACCGTCGTAAAGTCGCTTCTGCTGTGGTGTGGCCATTTGCGATTAACCTGATCGCGAATCTGTTGTTCATGCCGATCTTCGTTGGCCTGCGAAACGTTCCGCTGGCCGCGCTGGATATAATCATTGTGTGGATCACCATCGTCTGGTGCATGGTTGCAATCTGGGCGTTTTATCGTTGGGTGGCGCTAGCTCAAATCCCGTATTTGCTCTGGGTTTCAACCGCCACGATCTTGCAGCTATCCATTCTCCTGATGAATTGGAAGAGTACGTGATTCGGCTGGGGCTTTGCTGCATCTTCCGCGATGAGCCAATTAAGTTCAGCACGACGACGGCCGCCGCGATTGGACGCATGGCTCGTCCTCTCGCCTTGGTAAAGTTATCAGCCCTCTGCTCGGCAAACGCTGATGCACTCCTTGCGGCACTAAAGTTTTGCGCGAAACATGGGATCGGCTGTTTCCGTGTGAACAGCCAGATCCTGCCGATTAAGACTCATCCCACGGCTGGCTACGATATCGGCGACCTTCCTGATTCAGACGCGATTGTCGAACGATTTCGAGAATGCAAAACCTTTGCCGAGCAGCACCATTTGCGGACATGCTTCCATCCCGATCAGTTTGTCGTGTTGAACTCTCAACGACCGGAAGTCGTCGAAGCATCAATTCGCGAATTGGAGTATCAAGCGGAAGTCGCCGAATGGATTGGTGCCGATGTCATCAACATTCATGGTGGCGGCGCATTCGGGGATAAAGCGAAAGCAATTGCCGACTTCGCGAAGTCGCTCGATCGTTTGTCATCTCGTGTGAGAGATCGGCTCACCGTCGAGAACGATGACAAGATATTTGCCCCTGCAGACCTGTTGCCCGTGTGTCGCGCGGCGGGCATCCCGCTGGTCTACGATGTTCATCACCATCGATGTCATCGCGATGAACTCTCCGAATCTGCGGCGACGGAACAAGCGATCGAAACTTGGAATCGCGAGCCATTGTTTCACATCTCCAGTCCGCTGGAAGGATGGAGCGGCCCCAAACCCGCACGTCATCATGACTTTATCGACATCAAAGACTTTCCCGATTGTTGGCGTCACCAGAAGTTGACTATTGAAGTGGAAGCAAAGGCGAAAGAATTAGCCGTCATGAGATTGAAAAATGACCTGAAAAAGTCGAATACCAAAAAAACGCGTTAGACATTGAGCCAACGACTGTACTACCTGGATACCCATGAATGATGGCGAACCTTCTCGCAGGGATTGTGTCGCTATCAATATCGTCGCCACTCCCAGCCTTGACGGTGGTACTCGGTCGGACGAAATGGAGCTGCTCGATTGAATTAGGGACAAAATAAATGGCGACGGGAAATGCGGCAGAGGTGAATTCGATATCTGATCAGAGTGCCACGCCGCATCAACAGAACTCTGTCCTGGCCGTCTTGTTTGCGCTCAGCCTGTCGCACATGTTGAACGACGTGATGCAATCGCTGATCCCCGCAGTCTATCCCATTCTCAAAGACCAGTATTCGCTATCGTACTGGGAAGTCGGGCTGATCACATTTACATTTCAATTGACGGCATCGCTGCTGCAGCCGTTGGTTGGGATGGCGACTGATCGTCGACCGCAACCTTACTCACTTGCCATCGGCATGATCTTCACGTTCTGCGGACTGATCCTGTTGGCAATGGCGAACAGCTTTCCGATGATCCTTGTCGCCGCGGCCATGGTTGGAATCGGATCATCGGTCTTTCATCCTGAGGCGTCACGGATCGCCCGACTGGCATCAGGTGGAAAACACGGCTTTGCTCAGTCACTGTTCCAAGTCGGTGGTAACGCAGGGACTGCCATCGGACCATTGCTCGGGGCATTCGTCGTCGTTCCGTGGGGGCAGCCCAGCATTGCGTTGTTCTCCGTCATCGCTTTGATCGCGATGGTCGTGCTGTCTGCCGTCGGTCGCTGGTATCAGAATCATCTCGTCGGTCTGCGAGCAAAAGCGAATCGTGGACATGCAATCACTCACAACCAGTTGCCAGCACTTCGGGTCGCTATTTCCATTGGTATCCTGCTGGTACTGCTGTTCTCGAAATATTTCTACACGGTCAGCTTAAGCAATTACTACATCTTCTACTTGATCGACAAATTCGACGTCTCACTGCCGGTCGCCCAGGTTTATCTCTCTGTCTTTCTGGGAGCAGTGGCTGTCGGTACGCTCGCAGGCGGCCCAGTGGGGGACAAGATTGGCTTCAAGAGAGTCATCTGGGGATCGATCCTCGGCGTTCTTCCATTCACTCTCATCCTGCCCTACGCCAATCTGTTTTGGACGGTGCTCCTCACGGTCCCGATCGGCCTGATCCTGGCGTCGGCATTTTCCGCAATCATGGTGTACGCACAGGAACTCGTGCCAAGTCGTGTCGGATTGATTGCCGGACTATTTTTCGGGTTCGCATTTGGAATGGCCGGTGTCGCCGCTGCGGTCTTAGGCAAACTGGCGGATTGGACAAGTATCAGCTTCGTCTACCAGGTCTGTTCATTCCTGCCAGCGATTGGCCTTCTGGCAGGATTTCTGCCGGACTTGGATAAGGCGAAGCGATGAGCGTTACAAGCCAGCTGCAATCAACGCGGCCCCGACAGCCGCTTCCTCACGATGTTCGGTAAATGAGATCGGCAATCCGAAGGCCTCGGCAACGATTTCCGAGAGGAGCGGATTCTCGCGTAATCCATTACCTGCTGCGACCAGTTTAGAATGCGACTGTCCTGTCACGCGTTCAATCGCGGCGTAACCCTCACGCAGCGAACGACCCATCCCCTCCAGCACGGCTCGAGCCAGATGCCGGGCCGTGAAATTCTGCGGTGATAATCCAGTGATCGCGCCGCGCACTCCAGGATCGAGGCGTGTGCCGGCGAACGACGGATCGCATCTCAGTCCTTCGGCCCCCGCAGGCACGGACTCTGCCAGGCGATTCAACTGTTCGTACAGGGCAGTGTTCCCCGACTGTTGGAACATCGCTCGACCGACATCTCGAAAAAATTGCTCCAGAACCTGGTACGACCAGCCGCCGGCCAGGCCCACGTTCGAGAGCAGATTGCCGCTGCGAGGAAACGGACGCAATTCGATCGGAGGGACGAAGTCGAATCCCTCCGTAAAAACGGCGACTTGTGCTCCTGTTCCAACATTCACCAGCACGCTGTTCGTTCGATCAGTGATACTCCCCAGGAAACTGGCCTGATGATCACCAATTGGCGCATAGATCGGAATACCAGCCGACAGCCCGGTCGCCGAAGCGACCTCGGGCGTCAGCGTTCCAATCTGTTCATTGGCTTCGCGAATCTCAGGGAACAACGAGGCGGACAGCCCCAGTGCCGCGATCGACTCCGGATCCCATTGACGGGTTCGCACATTAAACACGCCGCTGCTTCCCGCGCACGATGGTTCAGTTACGGCGGGCTGACCGGTCAGCACACTTCCGAACAAGTCCATGATGAACAGCGCTTTGCTATCTTTCGTCAGTCGATCATGAGCCTTCAGCCAATACAACGTGCCCGCCATAAACCCGGGTTGCAAGCGGCAACCTGTCCGCTTCCAGACATCCTCACCAAGAAGCATTCGGGTTTCTTCGAGCCACGTTCGGTCGCCACCTTTGACTTGATCGAGAGCTCGCCGATCCTGCCAGTTGATCAGTGGCGAAATCGGCTCCCCCGTGCGGTCGACCAGCAACATCCCGTGCTGCTGCCCTGTCACGCCGATTCCCTGGACTTGTGACGCTCGGTCACCCAGTCGTTCCGCAACAAGTTGCAGACACGCAATTCCTTGCGTCACGATTTGATCAGCGTCCCACTCGGACCTGCCACGATTGCGGTCGGCATCGCTGGTGATATTCGCATCGTTGGCAACCGTTCCAACGGCCACGACCTCGCGTGCCGAAGTGTCCAGAGCGATGCTCGTGATTTTGGTTGTTCCCAGATCGACACCTAACACAATCGACATCAGCAATTTCCAGTAGAGGACCAGGCAGAGAAAGACACGATCACGACCCAAAACCTACCAATCTGTTGGCTCGTGCGAAATCTCGATCAATTTCTGGCGGAGAAACCTTCGCACAAGGCAGATTTTCGACTCCCAGACGGCGGTCACACATTTTCCATAACTTATGAACGTCAGCGGTGTTGATTCCTGTCGCCAGATTACGAAAGCTATACTATACCCACTTCGGATTTTGCTCCGCTCATTCCGTGAGAATCGACATGTCTCAAGCGATCGTTGATCCCGCCGAGTTGCGCCGTTTCGCCGGAATGCTGCGAGAATTCAATAATGACCTCCAGTCACGGCTCAGCACCGTGTCCGGGCAACTCAATTCACTCAGCCAAAGCTGGCGAGATCAGGAACATCTGAAATTCGCCGAGGAGTTTGGCCAGCACTTGAAATTGCTCAGTCGATTTGTCGAAGCCAACGAAAACCACGTGCCGTATCTGCTGCGGAAGGCCGAGCGGATCGAAGAATACATGCAACAGCGCTGATCTCGATAACAGAGTAAGGAGGGATCATGCCTGGCCCCGGTAATGCCAATGTTCACTCGCTGGACGCACTGCGTGATGTCCGTTTGGCGCTGATGTCCTTCGGCGAGCGAACCGGAACCGCGTTAAGCGAACTCCGGTCCAAGATTGATCGCACGTTGGCCTGGCTCGAACAGGATCGGCCCCTTTACTGGCGTGAGCAAGAGCGAGAAGCTTACGACGGAGTCTCCAGCACGCGCATCGCTTACGAAACGTGCCGCATGCGGACGGTTGGTGGCAGACATTCAGAATGCATTGAAGAAAAGATCGCCCACCAACGAGCCAAGGTTCGTCTGCAGTTCTGCCAGCACAAGTGCGAAGTGGTCCGCCGATGGACGGCCGAAGCGGGACAGCAATCTGATGAATATCGCGGCCGCTCGGGACCACTGCAGCGTTGCCTGGAAGAGGAAGTTCCGAATCTGATCGCGGCACTCGGACGGATGATTGAATCGCTGGAAGCCTATGCGGATATCCGTTCGGAAAACGAAGAGGCCGCAGTTTCGCTCGGCAATGACGAAGACAAAGATGCGGAAGAAGAAGGCAAATCCCCAGCGAAGTTGGCAACAGAAGAATCACCATCTGTAGCAGGGGGTCAAACAGACTCCTCACATCTTAAAGTTTGATACGAGATATCATGGCACTCGGCAGCTTGATCGACGGTGCGGGACAAATCAAAACGGCGGCAGACCGATTGGAAGAGGTCTGGGCCATCGCGCGGTCGTCGTGGAATGATTCGGTCAGCCAGACACTTGAAGAAGAACACATCGAACCGCTGTTGCTGCAAGTGCGAACAACGCTGGATGCTATAGCCCGATTGAACGGCGTGCTGATTAAAGCCTGCCGCGAATGCGAGGATCGCGAGTGAATACAAGTACGGAATTGACGGTCGAACGCGAACGACAACTGGTCAAGCAACTGCTGGATCTGGTTGCGGACCGTTCACGTCGCGAGGACGAGATCGAATCTCGACACGCCTCAGAGATCTCCGCGGAAGAAAAGCAATATCAGCAAGTCTTCCAGATGCTGACGGAGAACTACGAGTCTGAATTCGCATCTCGCCAGCAGTCTTACAGCGCCGAACAGATGGCCATTGAGGAATACTGGAACGCCGAATCGGCAACGGTTCAGAAGCAATTCGAACTCACAACTCAACAGATTGGTGAGCACTGGCAGACAGAGAAGGATGCCGCACAGAAGGAATACGACGATGCGGGCTGGTTGCTGGCATCGTTACTCGACGGAGACACAACCGATAGCCCGCTGTCGCGACTGCAAGCGATCACGTCTGGCATGGCAGCCAGTCGAACCGAGTTAGAAACTTCGCTGACAACACTCGACGGCTGGTATCGCACGGCCACAGTCTTCTTGCAGCGATGTCGTCTGCTGGGCGAGGCGACGATGCCGCCGCCATCGGTACTGCCACTCGATCTGGCGGGCTTGCATCAGTCTTGCGTGGAGGCAACGCGAGCGGCCGAACCGATCCAGCGACGACTGATGAGCCGACTCCTGCCGCAGGTCTTTCGCGGATTCTGGCCGCTGGTCGCGTTCGTGATCTGCTGCGGAGTCTTGTCCTCGCTGGTCTGGATGATCCCCCCCAAGTTAATCGGTCTGAAGATTGATCCCGCGGCGCGAGATTGGGTCTGGATCGCCAGTGGTGCTGGATCAGCGATCGCTTTGGTCGTCATGTTTCTGCTGCATCTGTATGCGGGCCATCAAACGCTGCCCGACTATGACAAATTGCTGCAACTGGCCACAGACGCCGACACGGCATTTCATCGCTGGACCGTTGCCGCGGAACGAGATTGTGAAACTCAAAAATCCGAACTACTGCAACTGGATGAGTCTCGAGAACGGAAACGAGTGGCGGCGGTCGCACATTCGGATGCCAAACTCCGTTCGCGCCTTAACGCAGCCGCGGGACTGCGGGATGCGGAACTGGATGCGGCGCAGGCCACTTTCCCCACACGACTGGCCGAGATCGAAACGATCTCGGCTCGACAGCTTCAGGAGTCCGAGGCCAGGTACACCACGGGACGCCAGGATTTGCTTCTGCAGCGGGAGCGAGACTTCCGTAACCTCCAGGCAGAATTCGATCAACGGGTTGGGGAAAGTCGCCTCCAGTACCAGCAGAGCTGGAATCAACTGGTTCGAGACTGGCACGGTGGACTGCGTGAAACAGGTACTGCCGCCGATGCCATGTGTGATGCGTTGCGACGGAATTGCCCAAAGTGGTCGACGGTCCTCGGCGGGTGGTTGGAATCACGGATCCCCCAAGATCATGGTCCCGCCGCCAGCGACAACATCTTGACCATGGGTCGCATCGTCGCCGATTTAGCCACCATTCCCAACGGACTATCGACTGACCCTCGTTTGACCGCCGAAAGAAGCCAGTTCGAGTTTCCACTGCTGCTGTCGTTGGCGGACAAGCCGTCGCTGGTCGTTCGTTCCAAAGGAGAGAATCGAGCGGAAGCGATGCAGGTTCTGCAGACGGCAATGCTGCGATACCTGACGACACTTCCTCCAGGCAAGATCCGCTTCACGATCCTCGATCCTGTCGGCCTGGGTGCCAACTTCGCTTCGTTCATGCACCTGACCGACATCGACGAGTTGATGATCACAAGCCGCATCTGGACCGAGCCTGCACAGATCGAGAAGCGTCTGGCGGATTTGACCGAGCACATGGAAAACGTGCTGCAGACCTATTTGCGAAATGAATACGCAACACTCGACGACTACAACCGCGAAGCGGGCGAAGTCGCCGAGCCCTACCGCATTCTGGTCGTCGCCAACTTTCCCACCAATATTACCGAGATCGCATTGCGGCGACTGGTCAGCATTGCCGAAGGTGGCGTCAAATGCGGTGTCTTCCTGCTGATGAGCGTCGATGAATCGCAACAGCTTCCACGCGGCTTTTCCCTCGCCGATATCGAACGCCATGCCACTGTTCTGCGTCTGGCGTCAACGACAAAGGTCAACCAGCAGGGGTCATCACTGAATGACCTCTCGCTCGTTCCGTCAGCGCATGCAGAACTTGCCCAATCAATTCCCACTCGAAATGGAACGACGGTTCCAACACGGTCCTTAACTTCGACTTTCCGTCTGGCGGATCCAGTCCTCGGCGATTGGCCTCTTGTGCTGGATGAGCCGCCTGGGGCAGAAGAATTCGGCCAGATTGTTCGTCGCGCCGGACAATTGGCTAAGTCAGTACGCCGAGTGGAAGTCCCGTTCGAACGAGTGATGCCCCCCGCCAACGAATTCTGGACTTCCAGTACCCGAACAGGATTGGATGTTCCCATCGGACGTGCCGGGGCCACCAAACTGCAGTACCTCCGATTGGGAAAAGGAACCTCCCAGCATGTGCTGATCGCTGGTAAAACCGGTTCGGGAAAGTCATCCCTGCTGCACGCGTTGATCACCAATGCGGCACTGCATTACAGCCCGGACGAAGTCGAGTTCTACCTGATCGACTTCAAGAAGGGGGTCGAATTCAAGACTTACGCCACGCACCGCCTGCCACACGCCCGTGTGATCGCCATCGAAAGCGATCGCGAGTTTGGCGTCAGCGTTCTGCAGCGGTTGGACAATCTGCTCAAAGATCGCGGCGAAATGTTCCGGCGAGTCGGCGTGCAGGACTTGCAGGGCTGTCGGGATGCGCGGCCGAACGAACCTTTGCCGCGAGTCCTTCTGGTGATCGACGAATTCCAGGAATTCTTCATCGAAGACGATTCTCTGTCACAGTCTGCCGCCTTGTTGTTTGATCGACTGATCCGGCAAGGGCGTGCGTTTGGAATACACGTGCTGCTGGGCAGTCAGACCCTGGCCGGGGCCTATTCCCTGGCTCGCAGCACGCTAGGACAGATCGCCGTTCGGATCGCACTGCAATGCAGCGACACCGATGCTCACTTGATTCTAAGCGAAGAGAACACCGCCGCGCGTCTGCTGACGCGGCCCGGTGAAGCGATCTACAACGATGCGAACGGCCTTGTCGAAGGGAACCATCCATTTCAAGTTGTCTGGCTGGACGATACCCAGCGAGAAACGTATCTCGATTGGATGCGACCCTGGGCAGAAGAGTTTCATAAGCGTTTGAATGGAACTCATTCATCGACCGACGAATCCCGCTGGCCCGAGCCTGTCGTGTTCGAGGGCAATACTGCTGCCGATCCGCTCTTAAATCCGAATGTGCTGGATGCCGTGCAGCAATTGACGGCGCCATCGAATAGAAAGGTGACATCTTCGAGTGCCCGTTCTTGCTGGCTTGGTGAGGCAGTCGCACTCACGGGCCCCACAGAATTGCAGTTCGGTCCTCGCGATGGAGGACCATTCCTGATCATTGGTCGAGACGAAGACGCCGCGTTGGGTATCTTGTCGAACAGCATCCTGGCGCTGGCCGGGCAGGGAACTGAACCACCTCGCTTTGTCATCCTGGATGGCAGTCTGCCCGACAGTCTGGCGGCCAAAACATGGCGCTCGCTGGCTTCGCTGATTCCATCGTTGAACGTCGTCAATCCTCGCGATTCCGCGGCGGCGTTGCGGCAGGTCGTCGACGACATGCATGCTCGACAAGACGATACAGCGCCGCCGACGTTTGTAATCGCTTTCGATCTCTCGCGGTTTCGCGACCTTCGCAAATCCGATGACGAATTCGGCGGGTTCGGTGGCTTCGAGAAGGAGAAGACTGTCAGCCCTTCGGCCCTGTTCAGTGAAATCGTCAAAGATGGTCCGGCAGCGAGCGTCTTCGCGTTCACGTGGTGCGACGGCTTGCAGACAGCTCAGCGCTGGCTCGGCCGAGAGCTGCTGGGGAGATTTGAAATCCGCGTTTTGTTCGCCATGAACGCGAATGATTCCAGCAACCTGATCGACAGCCCGGTCGCGGGACGATTGGGCCCGAACCGTGCGCTGCTGTACCGCGGTGATCTCGGAACGATCGATAAATTTCGGCCGTACAAGTCGCTCTCTCCGGGCTGGTTCGAAGAACTTCGGCATCAGCCTTTAACGACGGAATCAAGTGAATTCGTCGAAGGGATCGCGGAAGATGTCGAGGCAGCTCCCCTCGACATCGAACAACCTGCGATGATTGAGTCCGATTCAACAGAACCAGCGCATCAAGAATCCGATGCCAGTGATACCTGGACGGACCTTGATCAACTAAACGTAAGCTAACCAAGCCTTCGCCGCAGAGGCTACCGCGCCCCGGCAGTCGTTAACTTCGTCGATCCGACTGTCGGAACGTGGGACGGAGGAGCACCAGGAGCTGTTGCCTGTAGTTGCGTCGGCTTCTGTAACAGCTTCGGCAGGTCGACTTTGCCAAACCAGTCAAAATTGAACTTCTCCGACTTGCGTAGATACTGCTCCATCGTTTCGTTCTGCCCGAGTCGCACGAATCCACCGGGGCCGCTTCCGATCATTGTCTGCCAGACTTCTTGACCCTTATAGAGGAATTTGACCCGGCAGTAATAGTCGCGTACGGTGTATGTTTCCGAACCGCGTCCTGGTCCAATAGTTCGATACGTAATCTGCCGCGGTTGACCGATCTCCGTCTGAGCAATCAGATCGATCGTTCCCGAAGGTCCCGAATCGAAGCCCGCTTCTTTCAGTCGAGCAGCGAGCGCCTTCTCGACAAAATCTTTCCCAGCAGCATCGACGCCTGAGACGTCAATCTTGACCGTCGTCCCTGGCTTTAACACGAAGAAATCTGGTTGCGACATCGCCTTCGCCAGTGCATCTTTCACTGCTGGCGGTGGAAGTTGCGCCCCCATTAGTGCTCCTGGCTTCTGTCCATCCGAAACGACAAACCACGTCATCCCGCCAATCTGCTGAGCGAAATCGCCCCCCTCGTAATCCCACAGCTTCACCTGGTTTTCGAGATCGATCAGATATCGATTTCCCAGCAGCACGTGCTCTTCGCTGGGCCAGGTAATGTTTCCCATCACGTGTAACCCGTTGTAGGGCATCTCGCGGTAGAGTTCTCCGGTCGCGAAATCCCAGACAAGCAGTCTATCGTGCGCGGCCATCCCCAGCTTGGACTGGCCTGGGCTGAATGAAAGGTTCGGCCAGGCGGCGTGCGACATCGTTTGCAGCGCGACCAACTCACCCTCAGCCAGATTCAAAATCCCCAGACTCTTGTCGCCCGCGAAGGCCAACCATTTTTGATCAGGACTGATGGCTGGCTTGCTACCTCCCTGAATTTCCATCTGATAGAGGGGCTTCATTTCATCCACTTCCCAGACGACCAGCTTCCCTTTTCCACTGACCGTGCACAATCGTTCGTTGCCGATGAACGCCCCCCAGACGACATCGCGGTCACCACCTGAAAAATCGTCATGGGGAACCCACTGGATTCCTTTGGACGCCGACTTTGCAGCCATGTCCCAGATTTCCAGCCGATCCTGGCTGCCATGTCCGAACTCGTCCCGCCTGAGCAAAACCTGCTTTCCATCTTCGCTGACGGCCAGCAAAACCTGCTTGCCTGGCAAGCTCCCTTCTGCCGACACTTTTGCGGACTCCAGGTTGCACACGACAACTCGCGTTGTGGCTGGTTGATTGACACCAGGCTTTTGTAACTGATATCCGATGGCGGCGAATTTGCCCCCCGGGCTGCCAGCCAGACTCTTCGCTCCTTCGAAGAAATCGGTCTTTTTAGGAGTCGCGATCATCTTCGCTTTCGGCTTCGCAGTGGTGGCGGCCGGTGCCTCTGGGATCTCGAATTTCCACGGTTCGTTTGGTTGAATCACCGTGACAACTCGGACATCAGAATAGTCGGGTACGATCAACCTGGTCGACGATGATGACTTGCGAGGCTCTGGATCCTTGTCAGCAGCCGGCTTGCCTTTGGTCGTCGGCTTCGATTTGAAAGGATCGTCCGACTTCGCTTTGAAAGGACTGTCGGCATTCTTTTCCTGATCCGCCACGTATTTCTGGTCTGCAGTGCTGAGCTTCTTCAGCTCAATTTCCATCTCGGTGCCGTCAGGCTTTTCGAGTGTGATCTTGCCCTTGTCGTTCGAGACGAATTTGCCCTGGATCTTGAACTTGCCACTGGCGTCAGACCACGTGCGCATATCCGCGGCGATTGCTGTGCCGAGACTTATCACACTCAGGACAGTCAAAAAAGGAATCGCACAAACCAAGGACCGAAGAGTTGGCAGACGAGGCATCATGAAGTTCTCCACGGCGACTGGAAGCAGTGAGTAAACTGGAGAATGAAAAGAAATGACGAATGGGATTAAATCACCCCTACGAGCGGGTTGCAAGAATGCATGGGGGAAGAGCGATGCGAATGGCAAACAGGGAACCTGAGAGAATTTTTACCGCCTCTTGGCCCAAGCCATTCGAACTCAACAGATTTCGGGAGCTGACAAGCTCTCATACTCCTTCGGCGACCTCGAACGCCGCAGAAATTTGCTGCGGGACACGCTTGGGAACTCCCGTCGCGTAGTCAATAAATGCCCAATTCGTTTCGGCCTTGGCCAGCACGACCTCGTTCAGATCGCGCGTCGTCAGAATCAGGAATCGCCGGAGTGACGTGACCTTCTTCATATCGGCAACCCAAGTCCGGACGACAATCTTGTCGCCAAGCAAGGCCGACGACAGGTACTCAATAAAATGAGACCGAACGACCCAACCGCATCCCAGCACCGCGTACGCCTCAACCGGCCAACCCTGCGCCGCCGAATGCGCGAGCGCCGCTGACTGCATCCATTTCAAATAGGAAATATTATTCGCATGCCCCAGATCGTCTAGGTCGGCAGCCGCAACAGCGTGAGTCCATTCCAGAATCGCAGGCATCAGAATCCCATTCCGTCATATCAGAGCTCGTGAGATCAATACAGCTACGCGACGACGCCTTGAACAACATTTCCAAACACATCGGTCAGCCGTTCGTCTCGACCTTGATGGAAGTAGCTCAGGCGTTCGTGATCGATCCCCAACAGATGCAAAATTGTCGCGTGCAGATCGTGCAGATGGACCTTATCTTTGACCGCTTCAAATCCGAACTCGTCGGTTTCGCCGTAAGAGGTGCCTCCCTTCGCACCACCACCCGCCAGCCACATGCTGAAGCCATACGGATTATGATTGCGGCCCGGCTCGCCCTTTCCTTCACTGAATGGCATGCGGCCGAATTCGCCTCCCCAGACAACCAACGTTTCATCAAGCAACCCACGACGTTCCAGGTCCGTTAACAGACCAGCAATCGGCCGATCGACCTCACCCGCATGTTGACCATGATTCGTTTCGATGCTCTTGTGAGCATCCCAAGTCTCTTCGAGATGCCCACCACCCGAGTAGAGTTGCACGAACCGGACGCCCCGTTCGACCAGTCGCCGTGCGACTAGACAATTGCGACCAAACTCATCGGTCGGTTGCTTGCCAATCCCATACATGTCCTGAGTCGCTTTCGACTCCTTCGACAGATCGACTGCTTCTGGTGCTTCGGCCTGCATACGGAACGCGAGTTCATAAGAGTTGATGCGCGATGCCAGATCGCTGCCCCCTGGCCGAGCAGCCATGTGGGCGTCATTGAGCCTCGCCAGCAAGTCAAGTTGCGAACGTTGGGCAGCGCGATCGAGAAAGTCGGGACCACGCAGATCAAGAATCGGATCACCCACAGGCCGAAATAGCGTCCCCTGGTAGGTCGAGGGCATGAAGCCGCTGGACCAGTTGGGCTGGCCGCTGATCGGCCCGCCGCGTTTGTCGAGAATCACGACATAACCGGGCAGACTTTCGTTTTCCGTCCCCAATCCATAAACGGCCCAACTTCCCAACGACGGCCGACCAATAAAAGTCTTGCCGGTGTTCATTGCCACCAAAGCGGAACCGTGAGCATGACTGTCTGTGTGACAGGACTTGATCACCGCCAGCTTGTCGGCATGTTGCCGCACATTCTCGAAGAAGTCGGAAATCATCAGCCCCGATTGTCCCCCCGGTCGGAAGGGGCGAAACGATGGCGTCAGAAACCCGACCTTTCGCCCACCCGAGTTCGTGAACTTTTTCCCTTCCGGCAATGGTTGACCAGCCAGCTTTTCCAACAGCGGTTTGTGATCGAATGTGTCCACCTGACTCGGCGCACCATTCATCATCAGGAAAATGACGCTCTTCGCGCGACCAAACGTTGGCGACGGCTTCGCCATCAGAGGATTGACTGCCGCTTTCTCACTTCCATAACCGATGCGTTCGAAGAATCCGTCTCGTGAAAGCAATCCCGTCAGCGCCAGTCCCGTAAAACCGGCTCCCATGTCCCAGACGAATTTACGGCGACTTTGACGGCAAGGAAACTGTGATGTCATGATCTGATCCTTACTCGATGCTAGTCCACGTAGATGAATTCGTTGGTGTTCAACAGCACGTGACACAACGAAGCCAGTGCCAGAAACCGCGGGTCGCGTAACTGCTCGATCGATGATTGCAGACCGTACCTTTTCATCAGGTAACGATTGACGGCATCGCGTTCGTCCGATTTCAGTTCCCGGTCGTAGATAAGCAACTCGACAAGGTCACCGTTCCAGTACTCTCCGTCAATGTTTCCCTGCTGTCCGATGACATAGGGTCCCTTCAAATTGCGAGGACCCAGCGGCGAACTTCGCGAGGCGAGATCGGTGCCGTTCTGTTGCACCACGGTCCCCGTCGCACCGCTGAGACCGGACAACAAGAACAGCTCGGAACGATGAGAAACCTGACCGACTCCGGAAAAGTCATCACTCAGTCTCGCCGCATTTGTACCAGTCATGCCAAAGAACAGACTGCTCCCCACATTTCCAGCTCCATCCCAGTTCGAAAAGATCTCACGATGAGCGATGGTTTCCGACTGATCATTCACGACGGCAAAGATCGCGAAAGCTTGCGATGTGACAACTTGACCAGCCAGATGTAGAAACCTCTTCCGGCCGTCAAACTGCACGGACGAGCGTGGACGCTGCCCATTTCTCACTAGCCGCGGTCGTCGCGATGCAACTGGCTGGCTGGCGTGATGATTCTTCCCCGACTGATCTTTCCAACTGGCAACGCAATCCTCTTCATCTCGGGTCACCCCCTCATTTGCGGAAAGGTGTAGTGCGATCCCTGCACGAGGCAATATCGAGTCCTGAGTGGGTGATTGGGTTCGACTGAAATGCGCGACCTGCCATTCGAAGTGCTGCCTCGCGTCGGCCATCTCCTGACTCGACGGATCGCGACCCAGAGCATACTGCCATGCCAGCCGAATACGACGATTGTCTTCCCGGTCTACAACACTCTTTTCAGAAGGTGCCGGATTCATGACAGTCTGGGCAAGCAAGCCTTCCTCCGGTTCCATCGCCCGAAGCGCCAAAGCCTGACTTCGTTCGTGAGAGAACGCGTTATTCAGCAATGCCAAAGCCTGAGGTGCCACGGTCGATACCGGCCGCTGCACGCAAGGCAGGGTGGTGTCAGACGAATCAAATGTCGTCATCAAAGGCGGCAGCAAACTCCGTTGCGAGAACATATACACCGCGCGGCGACGTTGCTCTTCGGCGCGCGATGGTTTCCAGGCAGCATCCTTCTGAGACAACCCCTCCAATGCTTCGGCCTGGATCGTCGGCTTGAATCCCGGACCTGTCATTCGCGTATCCAAATCATCACCCACGAACAGCATTCGATCGCGGAGTGGTTCCGCTTCCAGCCTTCGCCGTTCGGCTCGCCACCACAACTGATTGCCGGAATCGCGTTGCGCGTACTCGTCCTGTTTCGGATGCAGCGACGATTGTCGGTACGTGGCACTCGTCACCAGCATTCGATGAAGTCGCTTCAGCGATGAGTAATGACTCGATGAAGCCGAATCACCCGATATCGCTTCAGAAGCGAGCCAGTCCAGCAGTTCCGGATGAGTTGGTTTGTCACCCGTAAACCCAAGGTTATCCGCCGATCGGACCAACCCCATCCCGAAGTGATTCATCCACAGCCGATTGACAAGCACTCGCGGCGTTAACGGGTTTTTGCTGGCAGCAATCCATTCGGCCAGTTGTCGGCGGCGATGAGTCGTGCTGGCCCCCAATGGAGCTGGTTCTAGCGGTTGGCTCAGAGTCGGAACGATCGATAAGTGCGCCGGCTCGACCACTTCCTGTGGTTGCTTCGGCTCACCTTTGCGAAGCAATCGCAGGGGAGGGGGCTGCCGGATGTCCGTCCAACCCATGACCTCGAATCCAAGCTCATCCTTCGTGGGGCCGCCGAGTAACTCGCGGCCACGCGGCTCGATGGCACCGGGCCAGAATGCGGCCGCCATTCGGTAGTAGTCCGTTTGGGGAATCGGATCGAACTTGTGATCGTGACACCGCGCACACTTCACCGTCAGACTGAGGAACGCGGTCGACGTGACGTGAACCATGTCTTCCAGTCGTTCGTACTTGTACTCATCAGCGTCGTTCGGTTCATCGTTCCAGGTTCCCAATCGAAGGAAGCCCGTCGCGATCACAGACGCTTCACTACGATCGGATAATTCATCGCCGGCCAGTTGTTGCTCGATAAATCGACCGTAAGGCAAGTCCTCATTGATCGCCTGCACAACCCAATCGCGATACTTCCATGCGAACGGCTTCTCCTGATCACGTTCATATCCGCACGTATCGGCATACCGCACAACATCGAGCCAATAGCGTCCCCAGCGTTCCCCGAAATGCGGCGACGACAGCAGGCGATCCACGAGTCGTCCATACGCATCCGGACTTTCGTCACGTTCGAATTCCTGGATCTCTTCGTAGGTCGGTGGTAGCCCCAACAAATCGAATGCAATCCGTTTGATCAGCGTCGCGCGGCTGGCTGCAGGTGCGGGCTGCATTTGAACGGTGTCTAACTTCGCACGAATGAAGGCATCTATCGGCGAGTTCGTACCCAACATCGCATTCGTCGGTATCGAAGGACGCCGCACTGGTTGCAATGACCACCAATCACGCCCGCCGCGGACTTCGGTCGTGGCTTCGTACAGATCCAGCTTTCGCCCCTGTGGCCAGACCGCTCCCTCGGTGATCCATTTTTTCAAAGCATCAATTTCTGCAGCAGTCAGCTTCTGCGACACACCTCGTTTGGGAGGGGGCATTTCCCCGGAAATGACTCGCTCCAGCAAATTGCTGTGTTCGGGATCTTTCGAGATCACGGCGGGACCGCTGTCACCACCAGCGGCGAGCGACGCTTTGTCGACAAGTACCAATTTGCCAGACGCATCGCGTTCGTTATGACATTCCAGACAGCGTTTGACAAAGATCATCGCCACTTCACGCGAGAACCGATCACCTGCATCGGCAAAGGCGGTGCCGGCCACGAGTTCGATCGCGATTAGAGATGCGAGAAAATAGAATCGCCCCAGCATCTTGGCCCCAATTGATTTAGCGCTTTGCGGATCCAGTTGCAGTTCTCAATATGATAGCGAAGGCTGATCGCAGACCACCATCGACATCGGTCCCAAGGTTTGGGGGCAGCAGAGGAGGTGTGTTGAGTTCATTGGATTCTGTTTCCTTACGATTTGGCAGAATTTGTCAGTCCATGTCAGTGTTTTGGGGGTGTTGGAAGATTTGCCCCTTGAAAACAAGGGAAATCGCGAAAGGGACTGACAAATGCGAGTCCCCTGACGTCGGACTGCCAGTTCGGCGCGGGTCTCTGACCGGTCGGGAGACCCGCGCCGAACAAGAACGGGGGCGGCGAACGAGGGCGATTGAGTTGTCATGTGAATCCAGATGGTAAGTGGGATTGTGTGTTGTTGGGCCAGGGGGCTTACGCCCCCCGCTCAGGAAGAGGTGGGGGGCAACGTGATCGTTGTTGTCATCAACTTTGGAACCGGAACCTCTGATCTTCCGCTAAGAGAGCGGCCCAGAGGCGTGTCCGTTGGTTACGGTACACCTGCGACTATCGTCGTCAGCCTGATTGTCCGGCTTGTGGTGCGCTGATCAAGACGGTGTTTGGCAAACTTGGGAACTTTTTCCGAAGTTGTCACTGACAAATTTTGACACCCCAGGACAGTTTTTGACATTGGGGGACAAAACAGCCCTGTTTTTCGCCGTTTTCCTCAAAAAAGTGCGTGTTTACTGACAGATGAATTCAGCGACTTAAGGTCGGTCTGAAAAGTGCTGGTAGGAGGTGCTGGCTCGGTGCGAAAGTGGGGATGCACTTCCGACGTTGCTCGCTTGCTGATAAAACTCACAGCCAATGACCACGGTGATTTGAGGGAGGGCAGGGATGCCTGATTCACAGAAATCTCGACGATTGGCAGTGTCGCGCAGTCGGCGACTGACAATCGATGTCCTGCACTACAACCGCCGCGTCCCCACGTGTGCCCATGATCGGCGTTCTGATCTGAGTCGGCTCGCGGAACTTCGGACTCGTTTGCCGCAGCGCATTTCGTGGTCGTTACTGTTCATCAAAGCATTCGCGCTGGTCGCACAGAAGCACCCGGTCCTCAGGCAGTCCTACATTAACTGGCCGTGGCCCCATGTGCTAGAACATCCCTACAGCGTGGCCATGCTGGCCACGCAGCGAGACCATCGCGGCGAACCGTGGCTGTTCTGGTCGAGGTTTGTTCGACCTGATCAGCGATCGTTGGAGGAAATGCAGCACGCGATGAATCAGTACCAGAGCGAGCCTGTCGAGAAAATCTTCCTGCAGCAATGGCGACTGAGCGGCTTACCGACTTTCCTTCGTCGCTGCTTCTGGGGTTGGACTCTGAATTTCGCCGGTTCGAAACGTGCCAAGCGAGTCGGAACATTCTTTCTGTCGACGTTGGCGAGTAAGGGGGTCGAAATCCAGGATCCTCCCGCGTTTCTGACCAGCAATCTGACTTATGGACCGTTGGACGCCAACGGTTGCTGCCGTGTCACACTTTCTTACGATCATCGCTTGATGGACGGGTCGACCGTTGCGGATTGCCTGATCGAACTGGAAGCGACCTTGAATGGCGCTATCGCCGACGAATTGGCCCAGATCATCGCGAAGTCAGAACGGGCCGCGGCCTGATCACATCAGGCAAGCAAGCGACCTCCATCACTCCCTCACATTGAAGAAATGCTGACGCCATGAAGGATCTCAAGGGACGAACCGCAGTGATCACGGGGGCATCGGCTGGCCTGGGTGTGCGAGTTGCACGAGCACTCGCGCGTGAAGGGATGAATCTGGTGCTGGCCGCTCGTTCCGCTGACGCCCTTGAAACGGTGGCCACTGAGATGCGCGGGATAGGTGTCAAAGCCCTCGTTGTCCCGACCGATGTCTCGGACGAGAGCCAATTGGTTCGATTGGTCGAGCAGTCGATCGCCGAGTACGGCGCGATCGATGTCTTAGTCAACAACGCAGGGATCGAAGCATTTCGGTCGTATCACGAACTGGACCCCAACGACATTCGCCGCACGATCGAGGTCAACCTGACCGCCACGCTATTGCTGACTCGTTTCGTCCTGCCGCACATGGTTCAAGCCCGCCGCGGCCACATCGTCAACATGGCCTCGATCGCCGGCAAGCAGGGGCCAGCCTATGGAGCGGCCTACGGAGCTTCCAAGGCTGGGATGATCGCCTTCACACAAGCCCTGCGAGGCGAGTACCGCAGCAGAGGAATCAGTTCGTCAGCAATTTGCCCCGGCTTCGCCAAAGACGGAGGCATCTACGAAGTGATGAAGCAGCGGATCGGTCGAGGTGTCCCCTGGTACCTCGGATCCACAACGGCCGAAGCCGTGGCCCGCGCGGTCGTCAAGTCAATCAAAGGGGACCGCCCCGACTTGATCGTGAACGTCCCGGCCTTGCGTCCGATCTTCACGTTCTGCCAGGCGTTCCCCCGACTCGGCGAATGGATCGTCCACAAGGTGACTCATCGATTCTTGAAGCAAGCGGGCACCAGCCACCGAGAGTAGAACGCTTCGCGTCCCCTCATCCCGACTGGCTATGAGCACCCTATAGCGTCAGGTCGTGCTCCTCGTCCGTTGGCACTTTCTGTTGGATTTCTGGTTCGCGATCAGTCGGGATAGGCACGAAGCAGAGCTTCGAAGACTTGCGTTCCCAAGCTGGAGCTTGGGAACGAGAGTGAAGACGAAGAAGTTATGCTAAAGCATAACCTACACAGAGCGGTGTCAATCTGTGGCTAACTCTTCGTCAAGCCGCGCGTCGCGCTTCGGCCTCACTAGCAACTGCCACCTTCTTGCGTTTCCGACTGGCATGATTCAGCAGGTCCAGAACCCCCGGAGCCAGCCACTTCGACCAAGCCAGCATGTGGGCCAATGGCCCGACAAGCTTCATCCGCTTGTTGCGATAGATGCACCGGATGGCCGCCTTTGAAACGGCTTCGATCGAGCAACACAGCCACTGCGGCGGGTGCGGGACCGACTTGTCGCTCTTCGCTGACGCACACGATTTGTAGAGATTAGTGAGCACCGGGCCGGGACATAGGGCACTCACGCCTAGTCCACGACGACCGTATTCAGCTCGAATCGCCTCGGTAAAACCAATCAAGCCAAACTTGCTCGTGTGATACGCCGCGAAGCGTCCTCCGGCCACCAGTCCGCTGATGCTGCACACGTTCAAGATATGGGCATCTGGCCGTTCGAGCAGAACTGGCAACAGCTCGCGGGTGATCTGAATCGGCGCGAGCAGATTGATGTTCATCAACCAGTCCCACTGAGCCGCAGTCATCGAATGCGTCGGACCGTAGTAAGCGACACCGGCATTGTTGACCAGGATGTCGATGTGTCCCCACTGCTGCAGCATCTGGTTCAAGACTCGACTGATCTCTGCGGGCTGGCTCAAGTCACATCGCTCGCTGATGGCGCTCACGCCAATCTGCTTTGCTTCGGCGACAACGCTCGCCAATCCGGCTTCGTCGACATCCAGCAGGTAAAGATCGGCTCCCTCGCGAGCGAGTGCCAGCGCGATGCTGCGTCCAATCCCGGAAGCGGCACCTGTCACTAAAGCCTGTTTGTGCCGAATCGACTTCATTGTACGCAGAACTCTCTTTCCACCAGGCGACATGGCAATGCGCGATTCTGATCGCGAAAAATTTGAATGTTCGTAAATGGGAGGGCGAGGCTCCTGCCGAGCCGTGGAGTTATTGTGAGTCCATCGACATGCCCGGCTCGGCAGGAGCCTCGCCCTCCCAAATACAGAATCACGCACTGTCGTTTTGGGTGATAACTACCGCGAATTCGCCAGTCGGACGATGGCCTTCTTGACGAAGTCTTCCAGCTGATTCCAGTTCGAAACCAGTTTCGCCAGATCGGGATCCGATGTGGCCGGAGGATTCGTAGTCGGCGGGTTGTTCACAGGTGGATTGGTCACCGGCGGTTTCGTCCCTGGTGGCGGTTCCATCCCGTGAGGGTAGGGGATCGGTCCCTCAGGTCCATGCACCGCATTCGAATACTGCAATTGGATCGGCACATACCCGCTGCCGTCCGCGAGCGGGATTTCCATGAACACGGAACTCAACTGTTTAGCTTCCGCGATCGGATAGTCACCAATTTCATTTCCGCTGTCGGAGGTCCAACCGAGATATCGAGAAGGATCCGGCCCCATCCCGGCAGCCGCATCGCCGACATCGGGGTCGGTTCGAGCTTCTTGCAGTTCGTGATAGAACGTGCCGACGACGTTCTTCCAGTTTTGATCGAAGACGGGAATCCCGTTCGTCGTGCCGTTCGATGTGTTGCGTTCCGAGTAGACGCCCACTGCGTAGTAAACGGTGACGTTGCCCACATGGACCGACCCATGGTAGCCACCCAGCCCTCCCGTCGAATCCTCGGCCTCTTCATGAGGGACCGCCTTGTTCGACACCGGTGCTTGCGCCATGCCTGCGTTGGGGTCGCCCAGGACCGCTCCCTTGGGAAGCATGAAACAGAAGACCGTGTTCGGCAGATCAAAACCAGCGAAGGCGCCACTGCTATACAAGCCGCTAACCTGACGCTCCAAGTCGTTTTTCGGAACGAACGTCGGCTTCCAACCTGAAAGGAAGAACGATCCTTTGAACGTGTTCTTGAGCGGCTGATTGTTGAAGTACTGGCAGATGACATTGTTCAAGTTCGCGTCGGTCATCGCCCCGGCCAGCGCCTTATCGATATTGCGCCAATCATCATTAAGCCAAGCCGCCTGGCCGCCGACATACACATTGGCCCAGGTCAAATTTTGAATTGTCCGTCCACCCCGATACCGTAAATCTTCGTTCGGTGACGGAGGCAAGCCATTCGCTAAGGCTCCGTTTTGCGAGGAATCCACAGATGACGCTGAGGTATTCATTGTGAGTTTGCGAGGTTTCGCGCCGCCGGTCGCCGGCAACTGAGCTTGTCGAGTCAGAAACGGCACGGGACGACCATCAACGTACTGATCGTTAGACGCCAGCATCGCCAACGGACGCACGCCACCATTCTGCGCCTGCATTGATGCATGCGGTGGCAACGTGGCAAACGGCAGGACTCGCACGGATGTCGTCATCGGCGACATCGTGGGTTGAGTTGCAATCGGAGCTTGGTATTGCGGTGCCCCAGTGCGAGTCGGGGGAACATTGTACGAGGTCGGTCCACCCATCGGACCGCTGCTGCAACCCATGGTGAGCAACACCAGCATGAAGCTCAACCGCATAGTAAACGTCCCTGTCATGGCGAATATCCTGCGCAATCCATTGCGCGTGAAGACACGATCGCACTCACGCCGCCGCGTAAACGGCAGATTCTGCCGGTTGATAACAGATGCTCCAAACCCTGACTAGCCCGTGTTGGAGCAGCCTGTTCAAACTTTTAAGGTCGAGAGACGCGACCTGACATAACTTGTCTTCCAGCAAGGAACTTCGTCGTTACGCCGACCGCATACACATGGAGTCAAAACGAGCTCAACAGAGCGGCCTTGGTGGAGAGGTTATCCGATTCCGTCTTAAGCTTTCTGGTGATCAGGCATCAAAGTCTCGACGGTCACGGGAAGAAATCCGCGAGGACATCGCTAGTCGATTTACCGGGCGAGACAGGGATACCACGCTGCTCGATCGATTTGACCGTCTCTTTGTACTTGAGGTTGTCTCCCTCTTTCATTTTCAGCGGTTCACTCAGCGTCCCCTTGGCAGTCCTATTCCAGGCTTTGGCGAGTTCCGAGAACTGGATGGTCATTTCCAGGCCAGTTCCTTCCACGGCTTTCATCGAGATTGCTTCTGCCCCCGCCAGCAACTCTCCCATCGGTCTTCCGTCTTTCACCAATTGTGCAAGCTTTGCTCGATACTTATCAAAAGTCGTCACCGCCTCTTGGCTGTCCTCGGACGAGAGCGGCACGACGATCACAAATTGATCGCGAACGCGAGTCACCTTAATCGATCGCTCGGTACTTGCTGTCTGCAACATCTTCAGCGAAGTCAAATCAAAAGGCAGAGCGCCGTCACTGTTCTTTGAGTCAGCAGGGTCAGGCACCCCAGCCATCATGTCGAGCGTACGAGCAGTTGACTCTCGAAACTCGTCCCACGTCGCCTTACGCTTCTTGGCGGTCCACGACTTGGTCGGTTGATCTTCAACAATCGCGCCGGCTAGAGCCGAGAGAGATGCGACCGCTATTGCATCCATCGTCTCACCGGGAATCACCTCGGTGTGGTAATACCCCAATCGACCATGTAGATCTCGATAGAACTCGCCGGGGACGATTCGAATCGAGTCGAAATCAACCGCCACATCAATCTTTGCCGGATCCAGACTAGACGATTCAAGATCAATCCATCGATACGAGCGGCCTCCGTTTCGTTCGATGGCTGGCACGCTAAGAAATCTGACCGGCAAAATCAGGATCGCGTCTTTCCGCTTCCAGATCGACTGCACATGGTCCAGATCGCTCGCCTTCGCACAATAGATGTTCGTCCACGAATGCAAATGAACAAACGAATCCTCTTTCGCCTCGTAACGAATGAAGTCCGTATGCGTCCCGCGAACCCCACACCCCGCGCAAACCAGAATGGACAACCAGAACCAGGACGGAAGTCTCATCGAACTTCTCCAACAGATTGAAGTCTGATTTGGTGGGATTCGCCGATCTAAAATGCAAGCATATTTCACACTCAAGACAAGATAGCTGAAATACCGTTCTACTGATCACGACGTTCGGCTTCCACCAACCGACTAATTGCAGTCGCGCAGAGAGCAGAGTAAAAGACATTCTCTGCAGAATAGTCTCACCCTTAAATCCTCAGGCCTCCGCATGTTTGATCCGTACCGTAAGTGGTTGGGAATTCCGCCGAAGGATCAACCCCCGAACCATTATCGCTTGCTGGGGGTTGAGCTTTTCGAGAGCGACCTGGATGTGATCGAAGGGGCTGCCGAGCGGCAGATGAATTTCGTCAGGCAGTACCAATCGGGAGAGTATGCGACCGCCGCAGCCAAGATCTTGAACGAGCTGGCAATCGCTCGTCTGTGCCTGCTGAAACCAGCGACAAAAACGGCCTATGACAAAAAACTGCGAGCAGACCAAGCTCGACTCTCCGCTGCTGAGCAGCAGTTTTCTGATGTCGCGTTTGACGATCTACAGCCTGCCCCCAGAAAGAGGACTCGCAAGCCAAAGCCCGTATCCGCAAACCAATCGTTGCTCATCGGCGGCGGGATTGCAGTGCTAATCATCGTGCTGGTGGTCGTCATGCTTCCTCGGGGGCGCCGAAATCCACCCCGAGACGATTCGGGTTCGATCAGCCCTGTGGCAACGGCTCCCATCGTCGAGAAACCCGCAGTCTCTGCAGTCGTCAATCCTCCCTCGCCAAACTCGTTCTTATGGACAGAGCCAAAGCTTGTCGTCGAGCGCGCTGGCGATTCCATCGATCTCATCAAGGCGATTGATCTCAGTCGCGATGTCACCCTGGGGGAATGGCAGCAAACACCATCAGCGCTGATTTCCGCAAGGCACAGTCGTCTGTATGTGCCTGTAAAGTGTCCAGACGATTACCAGCTTAACTTCACGGTACGCCGACTCGACCATCTTGACGGATTGGTGATTGGATTCATGATGGCTGGCCGCCAGGGGATGGCCGCGATCGAATGCTGGGACGCGAAGACCAGTGGCCTTTACGTGGACGGTCGCTTGGCAAATGACAACGCGACAACCTGGCGAGGCCCAACACAACTGGATCAACGGTGCCGGATCACGATGACAATTCACCCCGGTCATGCCCACGTCGCTATCGAAGGCAAAACGATCATTGACTGGCATGGAAATCCAGAACAATTGTCACTCTTTTATGGTTTAGGCAGCCGCGAGTCTGTTTTTCTGGCAGCTTTCGATTCCCTAGTTGTGGTCGAATCTGCGACGCTAGTCCCGATCAAGCCAGAACCGCCCTACAAACGGGCCGAGTCCTTGGGAAATACTGTTGATGTTCAAACTTTGATCGATCTGGATCGCGACGCGCAGCGTGGGATCTGGGGCGTCAACAAGGGCAAGATCTCCAGTCCCGAAGGACTGGGACAGGTTTGCCTGCCAGTGATAGTCCCCGAGGAATACACACTGTCCGCGAAGGTCTTACGTCCGGAATCCGCGGGAGGTGAACCTACGGTCATGTTCGGATTGGTTGCCGGTCAATCACTCTGCCGCATCACCTTGAAGAACGACGAAGCCGTGGCCCTCGACATGATCGACGGGCGTCGCTGGAACGAAAATGGGACCCGATTGGAGGTTCCTTTCTGCCGTCCGGGTGTGCCTGCTCAGGTCGATTTCACTGTGACAAAGCAGGGCGTGCGAATGGAAGTGGACGGAAAAACGTTCATTGATTGGCAAGGGGACTTCTGGCGGCTGTCGATGCCTGATGAATGGGCCACAGCAGATCGTCGCAAACTCTTCATCGCCACCAAGAGTCATTTCCAGTTCAGCGACATCAAACTGGGTCCACCAAAGCCACCGAGACCGTTTCCTCGACACGACAAGATCACAACTGAAAAGCCTCTTGATCTGCTCTCGATCATCGACCCTGTCCGGGATGCGAACCAGGGAACCTGGACGTACGAAAACCACGTGCTGCGGACAATGGCCGATCCCCGATCGGAATTCTCAAAGCTTGCTGTTCCCGTCGATGTCCCGGAGGAATACATCCTCACCATGCGCGTGGCTAGAGAACCTGGCGGGCCTGATAACGACGAGGCACTCTGTTTGTTAATCCCTTTTGGGAAGAACCGAGCAGCACTTGTGATTGATGGTCATCACTCGCAATTCACCGGATTCGACATGAGCAAGTCTTACTTCGCTGGCAATCCGACATCTTTTAAAGGACCAGTCATTCCTCCGGATGCAGCCACCGAGATTGAAATCCAGGTTCGAAGAAACGGAGTCAAAATCAACAGCGCGGGACGTTCGATTGTCGATTGGAGCGGAAACCCAGCAAATCTCACGGTTCCACCCCGGCATGGAGGTCCCGATCGGGGAATCAATCTGGGAGCTTTTAAACAACGATTTCGATTCGAGAAGCTGGAAATCCGGGCGCTGCCTCCCACAAGTCTCGCGACGATTCCTGCCTTGCCTGCCGATGGGAACCTTTTGCCACTCATTGATCTCGCTCGCGATGTTCGAGAAGGGACTTGGACAATCAGCGATGACGGCCTCGAATCCCCTTACGGATACTTGGTCGCAAGGTTGAGGATCCCGTTCTCTCCACCGAGCAAGTACGCGCTGGAACTGACCGCCGAGCGTCGCGCGGGTGTCGATGATCTGCTGATTGGCCTCCCCATCGCTGGGCGTCCATGCCTCGTGGCATTCGATGGAAATTCCGGCAAACGGGCCGGTCTGGAACTGGTCGACAATCACTGGATCCATGACGATACGAATTTCACGGCTCGAAGCACGCAATCTCACTTATTCCCACAAGATCAGCCGGTCAGGGTCACCTGCTTCGTGCTTCCCGATACCTTGGTCGTGAACTGTGGCGATCGAGAGATCGTTCGCTGGCACGGAGATCCTCGGCGCTTATCTCTGGCCGATCGCTATTCTCCACCAAACTACTCAGACGCAGATCGACAACATTTGTGGCTGGGGAGTTGGACGAGCCACTTTCACATTACGAATCTGTCTCTGCGACCCTTAACCGCCGATGAGGCCGCAGAGCTCTCTACAAGCTTCACTGGCGTCTTCCCCACCACATCACAATCGGCAGTCCCGCTGACGACACGGCCCAAAACGTCTGCGGGATCCAATCGCAATTAAGACTCAAACCCAGATTGGTCAGCCCCGAGGAAACTCGTCGTTGAGAATTTCCACGACCATCGCGCTACCTGAAATACCCGACCTTGGTTCGGTCGATTTAAGACGATCTCGAATTGCAGTCCAAATCCGATGCACTTCGGCGAATCCCACAGGACTGTGATTCATCGCTTCCAGTTGCTTTTCTCGGTCGCTACGAGTCATTAAATCTCCTCAATCGCGTGAAGTTTTCACGCCCTGCCGCTGTCGTATGTCACGTGCCGAACGATAGTGTACCCGATTCTCTACCTGCGTGTTGGCATCAGTAGCAGCAGGGCCGACGAAGCTCGCGTTGTGACCGACTGCTCGGATCTGACTCACGGCCTATGTCCCTTCCGGCCCCATAAACCGGCGTGGCCGCGAATCATCGCTCGAAACATGCCAGATCGGATCGACTCCCATGGGCAGAGGGTCCGCTCGCACGAACAGGCGGGTTGGCGCAGACGGAAAAAAGCAGAACAGCGCCGGACACAACCAGCCTTCCATCTGCTGTCCGGCAATCAGACCCGAATACCAGTTCCCACCAAACGGGGATTCAGCGTCCGCTGCTCGGAGCCAATTCAATTCGACATCATGGCCGCTAAACGGCACATCGTTGAACTGCATCGCGAATCCACGCGACGCATTCGGAATACTTTTCACTTCAACCATCCGAGAGATCATCTCGGACATCCCGCAGACAAACGCCTCTTCTTTCAATTGGGTCTTTTCGTCGTCAAAGACCCAATTGAGCCCAATCAAATAGGGATAAATCGTCATTGTCATCGCGAGTCCTCAAGACGAGATTTCAAACACATGATGCGCGAAATGGTCAAAATGAGTGTTGACACGGCCCTCTCACCATCACCAGATTGAATCCGCGACCATTGATGGTAAGATCGTTACGATCCTCAGACTCCTCACCAAGCTTCGCAATCATGATGGCCCGAAGTCTTTCCACGATGCTGCGATACCAGATTGATCTGGCTCGTGGAATGTTCGTTGACGGGCAGCGCCGGATGACTCGACGAAGCCTTTGCCGTGCCTTTGTGCTGGTAATGTATGTTGTGATGAACCTGGGGCTACCGACGGGTTTCGGACCGCAGGCGAAAGCGAGTTCGGCGAAAGAGGCTTGTCGTTGCTCGGCTGAGTCTCGTGCGGCGGGTCGCTGTTGTTGCGCAAAAGGTTCGACAACCGCTCCTAAAACAGGTTGCTGCGCGACTCGCGTTGCAGCCCCGACTAAAGGTTGTTGTGCGAAGAAGGTGATGGATGCCCCTGTGAAGAAATTGCCGCCGGTCCATGACGATTCGATCGCATGGAGCGGAGCTTGCCCCTGTGGACCCGTTGACGCGCCGGTCATGTTATTCTGTCCACACCCTCGGATTCTGGCCGACGCAAACTCGCTTGAATTTCGATTTCCGACCGGCGAGCGTGCTCCCACACTGACCGATGCCCCTTGCGGCCTGCGGACTCGTCCGTCTGTTCCTCCTCCCCAGTCGGCCGTCTGACGATTGCCTGCTGCGCGGATCTTGCGCAGTGATTGACGACTTCGTCGATCTGTGACGGCTTGTCGCCCCGGTTCAACACTGTGGCTGCCGTCTGCGATTCGTCCTGCCCGGTTTCTACGTTTGTTTCTGAGGGGGAACAATGTCCACACCCAGCCGCCGCACGCGCGGATTTACATTGATTGAGTTACTGGTCGTGATCGCCATCATCGCGATTCTGATCGCGCTCTTGCTACCAGCCGTCCAGCAAGCTCGCGAGGCCGCTCGTCGAGCCCAATGCAAGAACAACCTGAAGCAGCTCGGGTTGGCGTTACACAATTACGAATCGAGCCACTCGGCTTTCCCGCTGGGTCGAGTCGGCTATCCCAAAGTCTTTTCGGCACATGCCCAACTGTTGCCCTATCTGGACGGCAGCAACCTGTACAACTTGATCGACTTCAACACGGCTCCGAACTTTGGAGCGCCATCGGCACCGATGACGCAGAACGAGATCGCCGCCCGAGCGGTCATTCCAGGCTACCTGTGCCCGAGTGATTTTGGACGCACGGCTGGTTCCGAGTTCGGGCCGCTCAACTATCCCGCTAGCGTCGGCAGTGGCGTGAACCGCCTGGCGACCGGCGGCGTCGACAGCAGTTCGATCAAGACGGGTGACGGCGTCATGTATTCCGGTTCGGCCACCAAATTCCGCGATGTCACCGACGGGCTGTCGAATACAGCGGCCTTCAGCGAAAGCACGCTGGGACCGGGAGGCAACCCATCGTCACCAAGTGGCTCCGCGCCACAGAAGCCGGATAGCGAAGTCCTCGAACTCACCGGGGCAACCGTGACCACGACCGCATCGTGTGGATCAAGCAGCGGTGGCAACTGGTCCGGCCTGCGCGGAGCCAAGTGGCTGAACGGCCATTATGGCGACACGCTGTACAACCACTTCTACAATCCGAATTCGCGGCAATACGACTGCGGGAACGCCAGCCACAACTACGGGCTGACTGCCGCTCGCAGCCGACACGTCGGAGGTGTCCACGTCTGCCTGTGCGACGGTAGCGTCCGGTTCGTCAGCGAGAACGTGGATATCCTGATCTGGCAGGCTGTGGCCAGCCGGCAGGGGAGTGAAATCCTCGGCGAGTTTTAGTGGAGATGAGGCGGTTGTGCCACGGGTTGGCCGCTTCGGACAACCCGTGCGCTTGCGATCAATCCGCCGAAGGTGGACACGGGTTGTTTCTCATTTCTGACGGAGAATAAGGAATGACCCTCTAGACCGACTCAAGAACCATCGGGATAATCGGTCGCTGGTGAAAAGCCAGTCTGAGTGGACCACAACAATCGGTCATACCAATCGACCGCTTCTCAAAGGTCGATCCGTGTGACCGTTTTTAGTTGCGGATAACAGATGTCATGGAGTCGTAGTGACTCACTATGCTTACAGAACTTGAAGACAATCATGGATTCGAACACCATAGCGGCGGAGCCATCACCGCCGAAAGTGCCTGAGCGCCGGTTGGGACGCCGCATCTTCCTGGGGTTTCTTGGCAGCGTGGCTCTCGTGTATGGCAGCATCGTGTCATACAGCCTGCTCGTCCCACGGCGAAACATCGACGCTGCCGATATGAGCCTTTTGGAACGTTGCCGCGAGATGTGCCTAGCCTACGGCTTGGTGCCGACGGGGCATCTCGCCAACGATGCCAAGGCGTACCTGCGAGCCGAAAAGCCGAAGCCGCTGGTGAACCCGTTGCATGAGATTCTGTCGGACGAAAAGTTTGTCGCTCAGGAATCGCAGCCGCATCCGCTACTGGGGAAGCAAGCACCTGATTTCGAACTGCCCGACGATCAGGGCAAAAATGTCTCGTTACGCGGAACCTTGAAGGACGCACCGGTCGTTGTCGTCTTCTATTACGGCTATCACTGCAATCATTGCGTGGGCCAACTGTTCGGATTAAACGAAGATCTGCGCCGCTTCACCGAGTTGGGAACCGAAGTCGTCGCGATCAGTGCCGACTCGCCGGAAATGACCCGCAAACGATTCGACGAGTACGGTCGGTTCGACTTCCCGGTGCTGTCAGATGTCGACAGCAGCGTCGCTCAGAAGTATGGGGTCTATCAGCCGGAAGCGAACGGCAAACCCGAGATCAAGTTGCACGGCACGTTCGTCATCGATTCCGATGGGACCGTGCTCTGGTCTAATTCGGGCAACAAGCCATTTCTGGACAACCAGACACTGCTGACGGTGATCGCCAAGCAACATGGCCTGCTGACGACAGAAAAATCCGCTGAGTAATCATTTCGCACAAAGGTCCCATTTATGAATAAGCTTGTGATCGGGGTGATGGCTGTTGTCGGTTTCGTCGGACGCCTGCAGGCTCACGATACCTGGGTCCAGACGAACACGAACGTGATCCGATCGGGCGATGCGGTCTACGTCGATCTGATGCTCGGCAATCACGGGAACGAACATCGTGACTTCAAGCTCGCCAGCAAGACGACGCTCGACGGAGTGATCCTGAAGGTGAACGCGCCGAATGGAAAGAGCTTCGATCTGAAGGATCGGCTCAGCGATGTTGGTTACACGCCGAAAGAAGGATTCTGGAGCGGTCGGTTCGCTGCGACTGATCCCGGACTGTATATGGTGGAACACTCGCGAGATTCGATCGTGAATCATGGTAGCCCAGCGAGATCGATCCGCAGCGGCAAGACGTTCTTCGTCGTCAGCAAGTCGCTCGACAAAGTCCCCGACGACAATCCGGGTTTCGACAAAGCGCTCGGGCATCCGCTGGAGATCGTGCCCGAAGCCAGTACGGTGACTCCAATGGGGCCCGACGTACCGATCCGAGTCAAAGTGCTGTTTCGAGGGGAACCACTGAAGGACGCTCGCGTCTCATTCATTCCACGAGGCGCGACGTTGTCCGAGGGTCTCGACGCGAACTTCGAACGAAAGACCAACGAAAACGGACGCTGCTTCTTCATCCCCAAGGAGGGGAACTACTATTTGGTGGTCGTGCATCACAAGACGGACGAAAAAGGAACGGACTACGAATCGACGGCGTATTCAGCGACATTGACGGTGTTTGTCCCCGAGGTCTGCCCGTGTTGCGGCGAGTAATCTGTGTCGGGAATGGCCATTTTCTCATTTCGGAGAATCCCATTTTCAGGCGACCGCGCAGAAGACTCGACAGCGAAGCATATTCCGTTCAGAATAGGTTCGCCTGGCGGCAGGTGTGACTGACGATTTGGTTTGCTTATTCGATGGGAGAGTTTTGTTTCATGGATACTCACGGTAGCGCGGCAGTGGTGGAAGGTGATCACGGACACGCAGTTCCCGAGAGTGGCGAACGGTTCGAGAAGGCGGAACTCGAGTACTTCGTCGATTCCGATCGAGAAACGGGCAAGAATATCGGGAAGCTGCTGGCTTTCGTCTTCTTGATTTCGTTCGTCCTGATGACCGGCGTCTGCACGTGGATGTACACGCACAACAACCACAGCCATGATCCTCAAGCCGGTGTTGGCGAAGACCCCAGCGCCACAGCCGAACATCACTAACACACGCGAAGAGCAATTCAACCAGAAGCACGATCGAGCGGGTGACGTTGTCCCCGCTCTCGTCATTTTCAGGAACACCTGTCATTCCCGCGCAGGCGGGAATCCATCTGTTCCGCAGTGAATCTTCGTCAGCCGTCACTGCAGGACGAGATCTGTACCTCCGGCATCGCCACCTCTCTCGACTCACTTGATTCCCGCCTACGCGGGAATGACGGCTAGCTGACTGAAAGCTGCTCACTTCACCTCGATTGCAACTCTCGTCCCGTTTGCAGTCTGGAGTTGTAACTTCTTCCTTCTCTGCAAGGTCAATTTCTGCCGGAAAGCTGTCGCAGTCGGCAGAATTCGCCGAAGCAGGCCGCTTTGGAGACTCTTCAAGGGCTATTTCGCAATTCGGAAGGCCGGCATCGAGGTTTGGCATCACGCTTGCTTTTACATCTCACATCACCCGGCCAACCTCAAACGACAACAAGGATGAACGACCCGGTGATCACAAACGGATTCACGAACTTAGCTGGCAACTCGGAAAGGACAGATTCAAATGTTGGTGCTCACTCGCAAGCGAACTGAATTGATCAAGATCGGCGACGATATTGTCATCACCGTGATTCATACTTCGCGTGGATCAGTGAAGCTGGGGATTCAAGCACCATCGGATGTCCGCGTGTTGCGAGGCGAATTGAATGATCGGGCCGAGGACGCTCACCATGGCCCGGTCTATTCGGCCGATCATGTGGCGAAGCAATTTAGTGCTGAATACGTAGCTGAGCTGGAAGACCAGGTTCTGGTCAGTCTGGCAAAGTGAACAGACGGTGCCCCAAGGGGGCGGGGCACCGTTTTCTAGTGCGGGTCGCACTTCCATGTCGCGTTGAGACATGGGTTAGTCACAGTGGTCTTCCGCTCGCGGGAGGCCAAAGTGACGTGGGACACGTACTAAACAACCGGGATTTTCGCGGCCAATCCCGGTTGTCTGGTTCTGGATCGGATTTCCACACCATTCCAAGGAAGGGTCGTCATGAAGACCAGTCAACACGCAATCGGGAACGTTTGGGACGATGCATCATTCCGCGAAGAATTCGCCGAACCCGCCATGGTCATTGACACCGTTCGCGATGCCGAACGCCGTGCGACCATGGTCTTTGATCTCTTGCTCACGTATTTGAGCGATGCAGAGTTAGCTGTCACTCGGCATCGCCCCGCGGCTTAGCCTGTGCTCGAAGCGGCTCGCACCTGACAACACACCGGGGCGATCGAAACGAGCCGCTTCGTCGCAGGTTAATCGCCATCACTCATCCGGCAAGGCTGTTGTACCTGGCAGCAGGTGTCCCATCTTGTCTCGCTTGGTCGCCAGGTACTTGTCTCGCTGGCTTTCGTGAGGCGCGATGATCGGAACTTGGCCTTCCAGCACCAGATCGAATCCTGGAAACGCATTCACTTTTTGCGGGTTATTCGTCAACAGCCGCACTGCGGTCAAACCCAGGTCTTTCAGGATCTGCAGACCAACGCCGTAGTCTCGAGTATCCGCCTTGAAGCCGAGTTTGTGATTCGCTTCCACCGTGTCGTAACCCTGGTCTTGAAGTTGATACGCTTTCAACTTCGCCAGCAGCCCGATTCCGCGTCCTTCTTGCGGCAGATAGACGACGGCACCGGTTCCTTCGGCATGAATCATTTTCATCGCCATGTGCAACTGGTCGCCGCAGTCACATCGCAGTGAATCCAGCACGTCTCCGGTAAAGCACGAAGAGTGAACTCGGACCAGCGGGGCAGGGACCGACGACAGATCGCCCCAGACGATCGCCAGCGGTTGCTGATCTTCGTGCTGAACCGAATACGCGATCACTTTGAAATTGCCGTAGTGCCGTGTTTCGAAGGGAACTTCGACTTCACGTTTGACCAACTGTTCGCGCTGTCGGCGATAGCGAATGATCTGTTCGATCGAGATGAGAGGGATTTTATGTTTGAGGGAAAGTTCGCGCAGCTCGGCCATATCGGCCATCCCGGTTCCCTGATCACTGCAGATTTCGATCAAGGCCCCGACCGGTGTCAGCCCGGCCATGCGCAGCAGGTCGACAGTGGCTTCCGTATGGCCAGCTCTTCGCAGGACGCCGCCGTCTTTCGCCAGCAACGGGTTAATGTGCCCTGGGCGAACAAACTCGGCCGCGCGACTGTTGGGCTGTGCCATCGCCAACAACGTTCGCGTCCGATTCAGGGCACTCACGCCGCTGCCCGCTTCGCGGTGATCAATCGGAGTCAAAAAGTGAGTCTGGTTTGGAGCGTTGTTCCGATAGCTGTCGACAATGGGAGACAATCCCAGGCGATCGGCGACTTCGCTTAGTAGCGGGGCGCAGAGCACACCGGCCCCGCGCCGCAGCATGAAGTCGACCAGTTCCGGCGTCACCTTTTCGGCAGCGCAGATGAAGTCTCCTTCATTTTCGCGTTCTTCCGCATCCACCACGATGACCAATTGTCCGGCCTTCAGCGCGGCCAAAGCATCTTCGAGTGAATCAAACGCATCGGAGTTGGAGTCGACAGGGATCATGGTTCGAAGGAGTCTTTGCAGGGAGACAAACTGGACGATTTCGTGATGCCGGTATTGTATGCGCTTTGTCTACTCATCGCCCGGCCTGGCAGAAAATCCCACATGACTCAGGCCGAAATGGATAGAATTCCGCAAACGCCGTCCGACAGACGCCATTCGCAATGGGCGCTGTTTCTCCCCTCTAAACCCGACAATTGGCACGATTGCACTCCTTACACAGACTCCACCTTCAACGAAAAGTCACCCTGCCCGATACGACAGACTTGATCGCAACAGCTTGACAAAGCAGCAGATGCCGATATGTTGGTGGTTGCGACTGAAAATAAACCCGCCGAATAGCCTTCCCGTTCCACCCGACGCCATGCGTCTCCACCCGCTTGAAACGCCGGTTCGACCCCGAAATCTTTCCGTCGGCTAAATGACACTAGATCACCTATATCCCCGCCTATTGAACATCCAGTAATTCGACGCCCTGCGGCATGAGGAGTTGACCATGCACGAAAGAGCATTGCGATCTTGGCAAATGACGGCGAGCGCAATGGCAGTCGCCATGATGGCTTTGGTCGGATCTTCAGCCTCAGCCGCGGCTCCCAAAGGACTCGGTGATCCGGGACAGTTAACACAACTGCGTCTGGAACCGAATGCCGACGGCAAAGGAGTGATCCTCCGCAGCCGTGACGGTCGCCAACAACTCTTCGCCACGGGGGTTTACTCCAGTGGCCAGCTTCGCGATCAAACTCGCCAAGTTCAGTTCACATCTGAACCGGCTGGCGTGGTCCAGATCGACAGCACGGGGTACATGACCCCTCTGAATGACGGCAAAACGACCGTGAAAGCGATTGCCTCGGGCAACGTGACAGCCTTACTCCCGGTCGAAGTGACCGGAGTTGCGGTCGACGTGCCGATCAACTTCGCAAACCAGATCGTCCCCATCTTCACCAAGCTGAACTGCAACAGCGGTGGCTGTCACGGTAAAGCCAGCGGCCAGAACGGCTTCAAGCTGTCGCTGCTCGGTTTTTATCCCGTGGAAGATCACGAATTCCTCGTCAAAGAAGGCCGTGGACGACGCGTCTTTCCACCGTCACCCAGCCAGAGCCTGCTGCTGACCAAGCCCGTCGGTAAGTCTCCGCACGGTGGCGGCAAACGCATGGACGTCGACAGCTACGAATACCGGTTGATCTACCGGTGGATCGAGCAGGGGATGCCCTACGGTTCGGAAAAAGATCCGATCGTTGTCGGAATCAAATGCCTGCCCGAAGGCCGGGTGATGGATCGCGGTACCGATCAGCAGATCACCGTGATGGCCAGCTATAGCGACGGATCGACCGAGGACGTGACGCGGATGGCCCTGTTCGAAGCCAACGATCCTGAAATGGCCGAAGTCACAACAGCCGGTCTGGTGAAGACTCTCGATCTGGCTGGCGAAGTCGCGATCATGGCTCGCTATCAGGGTCAGGTTTCCACGTTCCGGTCGACGATTCCACTCGGTGCAGAGATCGCCCAAAAGCCAGTTCTGAAGAACTTCATCGACGAAGCAGTCGTCGGCAAGCTGGATGTTCTGGGGATTCCGGCCTCACCAACGGCCGACGATGGCACGTTCCTGCGTCGAGTCTACATCGACATCACCGGCACCCTCCCAACCGAAGTTGAAGACGCCGAATTCCTCGCCAGCAACGATCCACAGAAGCGAGCGAAAGTCATCGATCGCTTGCTCGACTCCCCCGCCTATGCCGACTATTTCGCCAATAAGTGGAACCTGGTTTTACGCAACAAGCGTCGTAACAACGACGGGTTGGCACCTACGTACGCGTTCCACAACTGGATCTGGTCCAGCCTCTACGACAATAAGCCCTACGATCAGTTCGTCCGCGAAATCCTGACCGCCACCGGTGACGCTGATGACAATCCGCCAGTCGCCTGGTATCGCGAAGTGGATCAGCCGAACGAGCAAGTCGAAGACGTATCCCAATTGTTCCTCGGCCTGAGGATCCAGTGTGCTCGCTGCCACCACCATCCATTCGAAAAATGGAGTGAAGACGACTACTACGGTCTGGCCGCTTTCTTCAGCCGGGTTGGTCGCAAGAACATCATTGGCGGGAACAATCAGGTTCGCGACAAGCGCATTTTCTCGATCGACAATCAAGGACCAGCACAAGCTCGTAACGAGCGGTCAGGCAAGATGCTGGCACCGACTGGTTTGGGAGCTCCCGCTCTGGTCGTGAAGCCCGATGATGACCCTCGTATCCTGCTCGCCGACTGGATGTCCGATGCGAACAATCCGTTCTTCGCCAAGGCACTCGTCAACCGCTACTGGAAACACTTCTTCAGCCGCGGCATTGTCGAACCCGAAGACGATATGCGGGAAACGAATCCACCGTCCAACCCGGAATTGCTGAACAAGCTCGCCCAGAACTTCGTCGCTCACAAGTTCGATCTGAAAAACCTGGTCCGCACAATCTGCAATTCGTCGACGTATCAATTGAGCTCGCTGCCCAATGAATACAACCTGAAAGACAAGCAGAATTTCTCGCGGTATTACCCCAAGCGTCTGCCAGCTGAAGTGCTGTATGACGCCTTCCATCAGGTGACGGCCACGGGCCAGAACTTCGGCGGAATGCCTGCCGGTACCAAGTCGATGCAGTTGCCTGATCCAGGCGCTGCTCAGAACGTCTACTTCCTGAAGGTGTTTGGCCAACCGCAAGGGGACACCGCTTGCGAATGTGAACGATCACAGGAAGCCAACCTGGCTCAAAGCCTGCACCTGCTCAATAGCAGCGAAGTTCAGAACAAGATCTCTGACGGAAACGGTCGCGCAGCAAAGTTTGCGGCCCAAAAGGAACGACCGAACGAAGAAAAGATCAGCGAACTGTATCGCTGGGTCTACAGCCGCCAACCAGATGCCGACGAAATGAAGATCGCGTTGGCTCACCTGGAAAAGCATAAAGACAACCAAAAACTGGCGTTTGAAGACATCATTTGGGCACTGGTCAATTCGAAAGAATTCCTGTTCAACCACTGATGCCACGGACAACTGCCTGAACCTTCGCAGAAGCCCGGTTGCATCACGAGCCGGGCTTCTCTCGTCTCCTGCCTGCCGACTGCCCGCCAAAATTCGTTCATTAGGACTCGACCATGCGAAAGAGCGTTCCTTTCGACTGTCGCCGTGTTAGCCGGTGTCTGGTGATACTAGCCGGACTGCTGTTGTGTTCAGCTTCAACGGCGATGGCGCAGTTGCCCTCGACGCGCCTGTTTGCCCTCTTTCCCACCGGCGGGCAAGCAGGGACCGCTGTTGATGTCACCATCACCAGTGGCCTGGAACTGGAAGAAATCCAGCGATTGTTGTTCAACCATCCGGGAATCAACGCGGCCCCAAAGATGCAGGATGTCGCTGGCAAACAGCAGCCAGTCGCCAACCAGTTCGGCGTCTCGATCTCGGGTGACGTTCCGCCCGGTAACTACGAAGTCCGCACCGTGGGCTTTTTCGGGATCAGTAATCCGCGCACATTCGTCGTCGGTTCACGAAAAGAAATTAGCGAAACCGAACCGAACAACACGCGCGAGCAGGCATTCGCCGTCGAACTCAACCAGGTCATCAACGGCAAGATCAACGGCGCCACGGATCTCGACTGGATGAAGTTCACTGGCAAAGCGGGACAACGCATCATTGCCGACTGCGTGGCTCGACGATTGGACTCCCGCCTCGACGGTTATCTGGAACTGCACGACGCCAATGGCCGACGCTTGGCGGAAGCTCGCAACACGTTGGTCAGTCGAGATGCTTTGCTTGATGTCACCCTTCCGTCAGACGGGGAATATTTCCTGAAGGTCAGGGACTTCGTCAATGCTGGCGGAGAAGACTACTCCTACCGGATGAACCTGACGACGGGACCATTCATCGACTTTGTGATGCCCCCCGCAGGGACACCTGGATCGAACGGTCAGTACACCCTGTATGGCCGCAACCTGCCGGGTGGACAACCGGCCAATATCGCCGTGCAGGGACGACCACTCGATAAGCTGAGCGTCTCCATCCCGCTGCCAGCTCAAGCCGATGCCTTGGATCCCAAGATCCTGATGGGCCCGTTCTCGGCAGGCATGGATGCGGTGCCGTTTTCCCTGGAATCGTCGAATGGACGATCCAACACGGTCATGATTTTCCTCAGTGGTGCGCCACCGGTTCTGGAAGTCGAACCGAACAACACCGGCGTTCAAGCCCAGAAGATTGTGGTTCCCGGCGAAGTGGCCGGTCAGTTCCAGGCTCGCGGTGACATTGATTGCTTCACCTTCGATGCCAAGGCGAAAGAGTCATTCTGGGTCGAAGTCGTCTCTCATCGTGCCGGTTCAGCAGCGGATCCGGTGGTCGTCATCGATCAGGTCAAGACGAACGACAAGGGCGAAGAGATGCTGACCCGGATTAGCGCGCTGGACGACGATCCCACCAATCCCTTGCCCAACCTGTTTGATACGCTCAATGACGATACGTCGGTAAAGTTCGTTGCGCCGGCTGACGGAACGTACCGAATCACGATGCGCAATCGTTACGGTTCAGCCGGCGATCCATCTCTCGTCTATCGATTGATCCTCCGTCCCGAAACACCCGACTTCCGCGTGGTGGCGGTCCCCAGTGCATTGACGCCCCCTGGACAGCGACAGGCTGCCCCGTCAGGAATTACGTTGCGTCGTGGCGACACCTTCCCGATCAGCGTGATGGCTCTGCGTCGCGATGGATTCACGGGACCGATCACTGTCTACGCAGAAGGACTACCCGCAGGCGTCACCTGTCCTGAGGTGACACTAGGAGCCACTCCCAGCAGTGGAATCATGACCTTCACGTCGACAGAAGATGCCCCGTTGTTTGCGGGCACGATCAAGCTGGTGGCTAAGGCCCGCGTCGACGCACCGCCAGCCGTCGAAGCGCTGGTCGCGGCTCAATTGGTTGCGAAGACTTCGACCGATGCCCTCGCCGCAGCAGACAAAGCGTTGATGAAGCCAACCGAAGAGTTCGCGAAGGCCAACGAAGCCTTAATCGCCGCCAAGTCAGAATTGGCAGCGAAGCCAGAAGACGAGGGATTGAAAAAGAAAGTGGCCGATGCCGAAGCCAAAGTGACCGCCACGGCCGCGGCACACAAAGCGGTCGTCGATGCTCGCGCTGCCGCCGATCAGAAATTGAAAGAATCACAAGTCGCAGTGCAGCAGGCCGAAGCCGCTCGCGTTGCCGCCGCGAAGGACGTTATCCATCCCGCTCGCTATGGCACGGTCTTATGGAACGCTCCGCAAGCGAATCAACCGACCGAGACCCGAGTCGCACAATCGATCGAACTTTCGATCATCGAAGAGCCTTCGCCAATTCAACTGACAACCACAGTCCATCGCGTGGAAGCGAATCACAATCGACAGATTCTGGTTCCGGTGAAAGTCGTTCGCCGCAACGGATTCGACCAACCGGTAGCCCTCACATTTGTTGGCCAACCGCAGAACTCGCAAGTCGAAAACAAGCCGATTGCCAAAGAGAAGAACGAAGAGCTGCTACGAGTCTTTATTCCACCGAACGCTCCCGTCGGCACTTACGTCATGTACTTGACCGGTCAGGGGCAGGTCTCTTACCGCAAGAACCCCGCCAAGGCGGATCGGCTGAAGACAGAATTCACCGCTGCCGAACAGGCCGCCAACGCCGCGGCAGAAGCAGTCAAGACCGCGAATACCGGCAAAGACGCCGCCGTGAAAAAGGCGACCGATGACGCCGCGAACTTGAAGAAGGCGACCGAAGCGAAACAGGCAGCCGACAAAGTTCTGGCTGATGCCCAGACGGCGGAGAAAGCGGCGGCCGAAGCATTGAAGAATGCCGGCGACGCCGATGCCAAAGCCGCAGCAGAAAAGAAGCTGACGGAAACTCAGGCCGTCGTCAAAACAGCGACCGATGGGCAAGCTGCCGCCGAAAAAACGCGAGTCGAAGCAGAGACACTCGCCAAACAAGCTGACGAACTGAAGGTCAAAGCCGAAGCCGATGCGAAGACCGCGGACGAGAAGAACAAGGCCGCGACAGCAGAGAAAGCCGCGGCAGATCAGCGGTTCAAAGCAGCAGACACCTACTCCAAAGCGGCCAACATCGCGTTCAACCCGCACACCACTCCGATCATTGTCACGGTCAAGACCGCACCTTACACGCTGTCGGCCAGTCCCGCCGATGGTGGAAACATCAAAGCCGGCGCGAAGATCGAAGTGAAGTGCGAAGTCAAACGCCAGAATGGATTCGCAGGCCCTGTGACCCTGACGCTCCCGCTGCCTCCGAACGTCACCGGCCTGAAAGCCGAGCCAGTGACAATCCCTGCCGATCAATCCGCGGGAGCGCTGGTCATCGAAGCAGCCTCGGACGCGCAAGAAGCTCAGCTTGCCAATATGGTGATTCAAGCCGTCTCGCAATGGGAAGGTGAAGCGGCCGTCGACCAGCCGGTGACACTGAAAATTACCAAATAAGTTCCTGCAGTCCGTCGCGGCCTCCCAGGGTCGCCCGGATAAGAAGTTGGTTCCTGATCACAAGAATTCGAATAGCCGTCCTGCCAGCGGAACACCATTATGATTCGTCCCGTTCTCGTCGTTGCCTGCCTCGGTTTGATCTGCGTCTCCATGTCTGCCTTCGCTCAGGAAGCGAAGAAAGGACAGATTGAAGCGGTAGCGGTCAACTTGGGTCGGCCGGTCGAATTCGAAAAGGACATTCAACCGATCCTGGACGAGAAGTGCGTCGCCTGCCACAACGTCGCGATCGCCGAAAGCAAACTGATTCTGGAAGATGTTCCCGCCATCCTGAAGGGTGGCAAGCGCGGCCCCGCTGTGATTGCCAAGGATCCCACCAAGAGCCTGATGTATCTCGTCGCGGCCCGCGCCGTTGATCCGGTCATGCCCCCGCTTCCGAATAAGGTTTCGGCCGCAGCATTTACTCCGCAAGAACTCGGTCTGCTGAAAAAGTGGATCGAAGAAGGAGCAGTGCAGGGGATGGGCAGCGGGACAACCGTCGTTCCCTGGCAGGCGGTCCCTTCGAATCTCACTTCGATCTATAGCGTCGCTCTCTCAACCTGGGGACGTTGGGCCGCGTGTGGGCGAGCGAACCAGATCGACTTGTACGACGTGGCGACGGGCGAATACGTCACCCGCCTGCAAGACCCGGCTTTGCTGACCATCAAGCAGGGCGACAAGGCGTTCTATCCTCACGGAGCCGCTCATCGCGACTTCGTCCATGCCTTGGCCTTCAATCCCCAAGAGAACATCCTCGCATCGGCAGGCTATCGCGAAGTCAAACTTTGGCAACGTCCTGAAAATGTGCAACGCGGTGCCTATGCAGAAGAGGCCGCGGCAACCGCGTTGGCCGTCTCGCCCGACGGTAAGTGGTTGGCAATCGGCCGAGCCGACAATTCGATCAAATTGCAGAGCCTGACGGATGCCAATAACAAGAAGGTGCTGGCTGGCCATGCTGGCCCGGTCATGGGGCTGCAGTTCTCGGCTGATTCGACCAAGTTGTTCAGCGGATCCAAAGACAAGTCCTTGCGATTGTGGAACGTTGCCGATGGTCAGCAGGCCGGCATCCTGGAAACGCCTCAAGAAGTGACCGCCTTGGCGTTGAACCTCGATGGCACTCGGCTCTTCTCCGGTCATGCTGGCGACCACTTCATCCGTGGTTGGGCCATTCCATTTGAAGCTCCAAAGCCAGCGGAAGGGGACAAGCCGGCAGAGCCAGTTAAGTCGGTTGTCGAAATGAAGGGACACGGTGGCCCAGTATCGGCACTGTCACTGCTGCTGCCTGCGGGAACTCAGCTCGTTTCCGCCAGTGCCGATGCGACGTGGCGAGTCTGGGAAATCTCCAACGGCAACGCCGTTCGCAATCAGAATCACGGTGCACCGATTACAGGTTTGTCTGTGAAAGCCGACGGACTGTTCCTCGTGACGGCTGGTGGTGCCAATGCCCGGTTGTGGAAGATTGACGGCAACCCGGTGGCCGAACTGAAAGGCAACATCGGAGCTCAGCGCAACGTCCTCAAGATCACCGATGACGACGCCGTCGCCAAGTCACGAGTGCAATTGGCCGACGCGGGCTTTAAGGCGGCAGAGAAGAATTTCAAGGAACGCGAAGAAGCGACGAAAAAAGCCATCGAAGCCAAAGGGACCATGGAAAAGGCGTTGAACGAAGCCAAGCCGAAAGAGCAGACCGCTCTGGCCGCCGTTGAAGCGGCTAAGAAAGAGCTCGAAGGAAAGGCCGATGACGCCGGCCTGAAAAAGAAAGTCACCGATGCAGAAGCGGCTGCCGCGAAAGAAACTGATGCCGTCAAGAAGGCCCAGGAGGCGTTCGATTCCGCCGTTAAGACGATCGCTCAATCGGAGAAGGGCCAGCAATCAGCGGACGAGCAGCAGAAACAAGCCAAAGCTCTGTTTGATGCAGAAACAGCTGCCGCGAAAGCTGTCGAAACCGTCTTCAACCAGGCCAAGGCTGATCTTCCACCGTTGGATGCCAAGCCAGTGAAGTCGGCGACGTTCGTTGGTAACACGATCGCAACGGCCGGCGACGACGGCACGATTCGCCTGTGGAGCGGATTGAACGGCAAGCCACTGGAAGAGTTGATTGGACATAAAGCTCCGGTGGGTCTGCTGGCCACCGGACCTGATCACCTGCTGATCGCGGCCAGTGACGACAAGGCCGTGATTGCCTGGGATGCGAACCCCGCTTGGAAACTGATCGCCACCCTCGGTCCACCAGCGGAAAATGTTCTCGACCTGTCGAAGTCCACGTTCATCAGCCGAGTCCTCTCGCTGGCCTTCAGTCCCGATGGCAAGCTGCTCGCAACCGGTGGTGGCGATCCATCACGCAGCGGTGAATTGATCCTGTGGAATGTCGAAACGAAGGCGATGGTTCGCAATCTGATCGATGCTCATAGCGATACGGTGTTCGGCATCGAGTTCTCTCGCGACGGCAAGTATCTCGTGTCCGGAGCCGCAGATAAATTCGTGAAGCAGTTTGAAGTCGAAACGGGCAAGCTGGTTCGATCCTACGAAGGGCACACTCATCACGTGCTGGGGGTCAGTTGGAAGGGCGATGGCAGTCGCATCGCCAGTGCCGGGGCCGACAACGCAATCAAGATCTGGAACGTCGAAACAGGCGAACAGCACCGCACGATCCAGAACTACTCGAAGCAGGTGACATCGATTCATTTCATCGGAGCGACCGACAACGTCATCAGTGGCGGCGGTGACAAGACCGTCAAGATGCACCGAGCCAACGACGGCGGTAACTATCGCAACTTCGGGGGGATGCCCGACTTCGTCTATGCCGTGGCCAGCACTCGAGACGAAGCGATCGTGATTGCCGGCGGCGAAGATGGCGTGCTTCGCGTCTGGAACGGAACTAACGCGCAAGAGCTCTTCAAGTTCGAACCGCCAAAGTTGCCCGTGGACAATGCTCAAGCAAAAGCCAACTGAGTTCGTGCGGTCGAAGGAAGATCATGTGCAGCCCAAGGCTTACCCCTTGGGCTGTCTTTTTCAGCAGCCACCGACCTGAGCAGCGTTAAATCTTTGTAAGCTGGTCCTTCCTACCATCATTCCCGTATGGGCGGGTATCCAGGGCCATGTAACGTTGGCGATGCTGCGACTAATTGTCGGACACTCCAGACAGTGACCGTGACGCGTCGGGATTTGGCGCGAAACACGCGCCGCCCCGATCACCACAATTCTTAATGGCATTCGTGCCGATCAACTCTGTACACATCTTCAATGTCGCGTTGGCCTGCCCATCTCCATGGCGTGCGGTTTGCTGCTAGTTCATGAGAACTGTTGCGAGCGAACGCGACCTGAATCACCGTATTGCTTACCTGGCTTGAGTTTCGCTCGCTCCCGAAACGCAGGCGTATCCGCTACTGAAGAATGAGGTGGAGTCCGAATGGGGAGTCGGTTGCTCATCACGGCAGCAGTGCTGCTTGTCGCGTTGATGGGACGCGCGGCAAATGCGAACGAACCACGGACGGTAAAATCAATACAAGAGGTCGATCGGTCGTCGCCAGAACATCCGTTGGAAGAGGAAGAAGTCGCCATTCCGGATGCGACTCTGCCAGTCAACTGGTCGGTTGGCCGCACGCCGCGCGTGATCCTGATCGTCGATACGACATCTCCAAACTGTCAGCGTGAGCTCGAACGTTTGCGAAAACCCAACGGCGAATTCGCTGCAATGCAGGCGCGGGGATGGAAGATTGGAACTGGCACTGACAATCATGTGCAGCTGATTGATCGTCAGGAGGCATCGATCCTCTTGCAGAGTTTGGATGCGGGTGAATTCCCGGTCGTCGCCGGTGTGACGAACGGCGATATCGTTCGCTCTTTTCGAGATGGCTGCTCAACCCCACTGGACGCCTGGACGTTTGGGTGGTTGCTGAAGGGAGTCAACGAGCGTCCGAAGGCTCCGATTCCAGAAGCGATCCGCGTCGCCACCACAAACAGCTATCCGCTACGCGGCAATCATTGGACCGTCGATGGCGATTCGAACCCGACCAAAGAGACACTGGTCTTCCATCTGCGAACCGTCACCCACGTCAACTACATCCAGACCGACTGGAAACTGGAAGACTGGTCGACCGAGGAACTGCGATCACTGCATGACGACTTGCACGAGAAATATGGCCCAGCCGCGCCAACCGCGGCTTACGCACAACCGAATACGGCTGCCGGAAAATTCTCAGGAACCAACAAGGCACTCGGGAAGTTCTAATTGACCGTTCTCCACTCTGCTCACTGAAAGTAGTGATGAGTTGGGGTTGCTACGGACTTGGAGGCTTCGACATGGCCGTGTCTTTGATCCGAGACACGGCCACCCCGGGGAAGCGGCGAGGTCAAGAATGGGTCGCCCCTATTGCGGCTTCGACTTCAAATCAAAATCGTAGACGGTACGGCTCGGCACAATATCGACGATCACCTTTGATTTGCGGTTGTACTCGGCAGGAACAACTTCCTGCGAGCGATCGGACTTCGGTTCGTTTGCGGGATCAGTTTCTCCGCCACCCTCAGATTGATTGAGACCCAAGATCTTTCGCGTGGTACTGATTTTCACCAGCTTTTCCCCCTGCGTGACCCCCGTCATGTTGGAGTCGAATTGCAATCGATAACTTCCAGAAGTATCGGTCATCGCGTACGACTGCGTCCCGTTTTGCGGGGACTCAAATGTCACTACGGCGTTGGCCAGCGGCTGCCCGTCGAGTTTCACAGTTCCGGTCGCTTGAACCAGATTCGCCGCCTCATAGTTCATCCGCGGCGTTCCATAACAGCCGGTAACAGCGATGAGTGTCAGGAGCGATGTCAAACAAGTCGATTTTGACATGGATTCAGCTTTCTATCGTCAACAATGCCAACGAGCGATGAATTTAGTGCGTGTCGCACTTACGTGTCGCGTTGAAACATGGGTTAGACTAAGCGGTTTTCCGCTCGCGGGACGCGTTCTAAGAAAGCGACTCGCAGTGGCGGCCTTACCAGCGCCATGACAAGTCGGTGAGGAATAAGCGGCGAGTTAGAATTCGCCAACAATCTCGCCACCCTTCCGGGTCCCCAGCGAGTGACACAGATTGATGTCGATGTTTTCGGAGAGGAACCGCACTGATCCATCACCCAGCACGAAGAATGCTCCGCCGGTGTGATAGCTGCCAAATGACATCTCCATCAAGACACCGGAGATCAAGGGATTCAGACGCGAGTTAATCGGCACCACCATCGATCCCGCCACTTCGGTATGTTCGGTCCCTGACTTCGCTCCCGGCCTCCATGACGTGGCCACTCCTGCATTGTTAAGTTGCGGCACAAAAAAGGTCCAGTAGTCCATTCCCTGGCCGTCTTTGGAATAGTTGTATTCCGTATAAGACTCTCCCAGCAGCAGCGTGTTGGAAGAACCGTCTAGCACATCGCGGAGACTTGTGTTGCTAACCCCAAACATGATGCCATCCAGTTGCCCATTGGTTTCGGACGCTTCGAGCGACGAATAGGGAACGACGTTGTACGGAGCCACGCGAGTACTGGAATCATCTGACGACGAATAGCCGCTCGAAACACAGCGATAGCTTGTTGGCACACGATCGGGAATCCCCTGGTTGCTGACGTGTTCAGGCTGTGCCATGCTCGGACAACGAAACACGGGCAGCAATTTGCCACAGGCCACTTTGTTTGGCCACGCAAAGTGGGTCGACGTGATCCCCGACCAGTCGTCCGTCCCCGAGTTCACCCACACCAGACTGCTATAGAGGGCTCCCTGTTCAATCTGCGGCAGGATCAACGCACTCCACGCTTCCTGATTTGATCCCCAAGCATAAGGAAACACGCGAAAAGTGTCGTGATAGTTGTGAATCGCCAGTCCCAGATTCTTCATATTGTTGCGACAGGAAGTACGTCGCGCGGCTTCTCGCGCTTGCTGCACAGCGGGCAACAACAAGGCGATCAACACGGCAATGATAGCAATCACGACCAGCAACTCGATCAGCGTAAATCCACGCTGGCGACGACGGCGCGGCGGCACTTCAACGGGCAAGGGCATCAAACGACTCCTTCAGAAAGATGACGAGATAGATTCAAGAGGCAGCGATAAGAGATGCGCGCTGACTGAAGAAGAGCTTAAGCGTTACGATGAAGGCTTAATGAATCGACAGCGAATCTTCGAAGTAGAGTCAACCGTTGTTGTGAAGTGGAAAGTCACTGACCATGACAATCACCGGCTGACTGAAAATGCACGAAGGACGCGAAGAGTGTGGTAATAGCCACATCCTCATTGCGTCCTTCGATTCAGTCAGACGGCAACTTGCCACTCAAGCGTTCAGTTCGAGCCTTCGGCACCTGGATCAGACTCGGGGTTTATCACTGGTTGCTGAGAATGGGTTGTGACTGGCACCTTCGCATTATGCGCCGTCTCTTCCGCTTCAACCTTGGCAATTTGAGCCTGAATCGCGTCTTCGTCCACGACCACCTTGCTACTACCGCAGCCCGGTGCTGCACAAACGCTAAACAACATCAAAAGACAGCAGATTTGTTTCATAGTATTTTTCTTCCAGATAACGTTTATCAGCCTGTCCTCGTCCGGCGAGATTTAGAACTCGCCGACGGGCAAGCGATCATTGCGAACGCAAACGCGGCGGAATGTTTCGGCATCGACGTTGTAGGAAATGGATCGAACCGATCCGTCAACCAGGACCACATTGAAGGCCCCGTCATGAGAAGACCCAAATCGACCGCTCCAGTAGGGGGCAGCGGGGGTATCATTGGGATGCAGGAAGTCAGGCTGTGGGGCGTTGTTAAGAGCGCCCCAGCGAATTTCGTCTTGATCCCAACCCGAATTCACATAGGCTTCGTTGTCGCCACCGCTGCCACCAAAATTGTTGACGTTCGTCTGCTTTTCGCCGACAAGGATTGTGTTTGACGTCCCGTCGACAAACTGCGCGAAGTCAATCGAGTTCTGGCACGAACGTTGGATAATGGCTCCGTTATAGCTCTTCATGGCATCTCCAGCGTTTCCGGCATAGTCTGATTTCGCTGAACTGCCGTATTTTCCTGGACGGCGCCGGGTGGGACAGAAATAGGCAGGAACTGGAGACGAATAGATCGTCGCGTCCACGGTGACGGCCTGAAGGTTAGCTTGATCGATCATCGGCATGATCTGGTACATCCAGTTCCATTCCCCGCGATTGTTGGCGTTACAGCAGTCGCCGCAAGGATAGCTCGCATGATTGGCACCGGTCGTATTGTCGTTTCCACCATCGGCTAGCACTCGAAAAGTGTCGGCATAGTTGTGGAATGCCAAGCCAATTTGCTTAAGGTTATTTTTGCATTGCGTCCTTCGAGCCGCCTCGCGTGCCTGTTGAACAGCTGGCAACAGCAACGCGACCAGCACCGCAATAATTGCAATCACCACCAGCAACTCTATCAACGTGAAACCGCGCACCGAACGCCGGCGAGGGAAGAGAATCTTGTCACAGTGCATGCTTGATCCTTGAAGCAGATAATGAAGTGAACAGAACTGACCTAACGTCATCTCAGCCGTCCGCGATTTCACGCACGACCCCCTAAAGCTCAAGCCCGCGAATAGACGAGTTGAACCACGCACCTCGTGTGATTGCGTGACAGCCAATGGGATGAGCTGATCAGACTCATCGCATGAACGTGGCGGGATTGAATCGTTTTCATGTGAAGGGTCAATTAAGCATTGCTGAAGAAACCCTTAAATCGGAACATCCGCAGCCGTGTGCGTGAAAACGTGAATAGTCCTTTGCCTGTTTCCTGCAATTCGGCCAAGTCGTATTCATTTGAAACGCCGAATGCAGGGGAGACCTTCAAGCGATTGGTAGACGCCGATGGTTCCACTGACGTTCTTCGCACAGCAGGATTGCTCTTTCACAATTGACGCCGATCATCAGCGACCTTGGAGTGCGGTGGCTCGATACCGCTTTGGCTCCAATCGCCGAACACCTCACGACCCGACTTGCCGAGCCTGTTAGTTTTTTGACAACGGAACGCCGATCTGCGACCACTACACTCTCAGTAGAATGAGAGGTTGTGTCATGCAGCCGGGGGAGGGGGTTGTGTCACCAGCCGTGGCGTGAAACCGCTCTCTCGTCTTCCAATTTAAAATTTGCAATTCGCAATTTGCAATGTCCCTTCACACTAGGCGTCACCATCCTCAACCGCTCTCACTGTTGCGGGCCGGTTGCATCAGTTGAGACAAGCCGCCACACTTTGCAGATTCGTCGATATCGATAGTCCACACCTGAATGACAACGAAACCACGGAGCGATCCGCATGTCCGAGCTACTGGCGTCCCGGCTTTGTGATGAATTGACCAAGCTGGTTTTGATCGATCCTCACACTCATATCAATCCCCATTCTCCGGCCTCGAAAACGCTGGCGGATATCATGGGATACCACTACTACACGGAATTGGCTCATTCCGCCGGCATGCCGAAATCGTACATCGAAGAACCGGGATTGGATCCGCGCACGAAAGTGGGGCGGTTGGTTGAGTCACTCTCCAACCTGGACAACACCATCCAAGTGAGTTGGCTGGTCGAGTTGTGCCGCAAATTCTTTGGCTTCAACGACGACCGGATTACACCGGCAAACTGGGAATCGCTGTACGACACGTCGGCCGCAAAGATGGCCGAGCCCGATTGGGAAGACCAGTGCTTGAGGCAGTCAGGAATCGAACGGGTGTTCCTCACGAATGACTTCGACGATCCCCTCGAGGGATTCGACACTCATAAATACATTCCTTGCCTGCGAACCGATGATTTGGTGTTTCATCTCGGTAAGCCCGAGGTGCGTGCTCGTTTGGCGAAAGCGACGGGCATCGATTTTGTCGGTGGCACCACGCTGCGGCGCGCGATCGGTAAGCTGTTTGAGCATTTTTCGGCGAAAGGTGTCCGAGCCTGCGCGATTTCACTACCGCCGTCATTCGCTCCCGTCGCGGTGACCGTCAATGAGGCCGACGCCGCACTCAAACTGTTGCTGAAGGGCGAATCCCTCAGTCCCGAAGACGCCACAACGGTCAGTCGTTTCGTGTTTTGGACATTGACCGAGTACTGCGTCGAGTACAAATTGCCGTTTGACCTGATGATCGGAGTCAACCGCCGAGTCTATCCTGAAGGGGTCTTCCAAGGTCAGGATTTGTTCGACCAGCGAGTCTCTTTGATTCAGTACCAGACGCTCTTTAATGCCTTCCCGCAGGTCAAATTCCCGATTTCGGTGCTCGCTCAAATCAGCAACCAGGAATTGGTCAGCTACAGCTGGATTTTCCCGAATGTCTACACCAACGCGCACTGGTGGTATTCGAACATCCCGGCCTACATCGAAATCGACACCAAGGCACGATTGCAGGCCGTTCCACGCAACAAGCAGGTAGGCTACTACAGTGATATGTACAAGCTGGAATTCGCGTGGCCCAAATTCAGCATGTATCGGCAATGCCTGTCGCGAGTTCTGGCTCAGGATTTTGTGATCGCACGGCGGTGGAGCGAGGAGCAGGCCCTCTCCTTTGGCCGCCAGGTGTTGCGAGGGAACGTGGAGACGATCTTTGGAGTGTAACCAGTCCTCCTCATTGGCCAATTAATGGCATGGAATCGGTTAACCACCGTTTGCCACCTTGCGGATCGATGGTAAGTTCAATTTCGATTCGTATTTAAGTGGTGGGCCGCGTCCTTTCATCATCGGGCACAGATTCATAGAATCTAAGCTCGATCCGGCAGCGTAACTTGGGGATTTCGGGACATCGATAATGGCAAAGATCGTCTTGTTGCAAGAAGGTCAGGCGATTCCGTTTGATTTGGCAGGGGCCGAAACCGTCATCGGGCGACATCCCGAATGCACGTTCCAGATCAACTCCAACATGGTGTCGCGCAAGCACGCCAAGGTGACGAAAAGCGGCGAAACCTTCGTCGTTGAGGATTTGGGAAGCGGCAACGGCACCTTCGTCAACGGAAAGAAAATCGAAGGCCCCACGCCCCTGATTCACGACGACCGCATCAAACTTGGCCCGATCCTGCTTCGCTTTGAATGGCCGGAAACCGCATTAGCGGTGCCGGCAACCCGGCCACAGCCAGCTCCGGTAACGGCCGCCGAACCAGCTAAAACGGCATTCAACGTCGATCTCAGCGAAGGCGACGAAGACACGTCGACGATCATGGGGACGTTAGATCGTTCGACCGGTTTCGGAAAGCTGGAAGTTAATCCCGAGGCCAAACTCAAGGGTGTTCTCGAAATCAGCAGGGCGCTGGCCGGCACCGCCGACCTGAACGCACTGCTGCCGAAGATCCTCGACACCCTGTTCAATATCTTCCCGCACGCCGATCGCGGATGCATTCTGTTTACTGACCCAACGACTGGCAAAATGGTGCCGAAGGCGATGAAACATCGCCGGGCTGGTGACGACGAAACCGTCAAACTCAGCCGCACGATTCTGAAAACAGTGCTTGAAGAAAAAACGGGGATCTTGTCGGCCGATGCGGCCAACGATTCTCGATTCCAAGCTAGTGAATCGATCTCGAATTTGACCATTCGCTCGATGATGTGCGTCCCACTGCTGAGTCTCTCGGGCGAGCCGATGGGCGTGATCAACATCGACACGCAAAATGCATTCAATCAATTCCGCACTGAAGATCTGGACTTGCTGATGGCTGTCGCTGGGCAAGCGGCAATGTCCTACGAACAGGCCAACCTGCTCATCACGGCCATGGAGAAGCAGAAGCAGGACAAGGAAATGAACATCGCGATGGGTGTTCAGCGGTCGCTGCTTCCGGAGGAACTCCCCAAGCCGCACGGATGGGAAATCTACGCGTCCTACGATACGGCACAGGCCGTGGGGGGCGACTACTACGACGCATTCATGCTCGAAGACGGCAAGCATGTCTGCCTCGCCTTCGGCGATGTGGCAGGGAAGGGCGTTCCCGCGTCACTGGTGATGTCGCGAATTGCGACCGTTGTCACAAATGTGATGACCTTCGTCACCGATGTCCAGGAAGCGATTCTCCGCATCAATCATCAGATGTGTACTCGCGCAGTCGAAGGCCGATTCGTGACCTTCGTTCTGCTGGTCATCAATCTCGAAACGGGCGAAATGAAGATCGCCAATGCCGGCCACATGCCTGTGATGATTCGCAAAACGGATGGAACCATTGAGGAATATGGCGAGGAAGCCGTCGGCGTGCCGATCGGCGTCATCGATGAGTACCCTTACGATGTCCTGATGCGGCCCATTGAGAAGGGCGAAACCTGCGTCATTTATACAGATGGGGTCAGTGAGGCCATGAATCACGCCAGCGATCTGTACGGTGTGGATCGCTTGCGCGAACTCATGCGGGCCAGCACCGGTGGTCATGCCGAAGATCTTGGCAAAACCATCCTGGCCGACGTGCGCAAGTTCGCCGATGGCCGTCCACAGAACGACGACATCACGATCATGGTTTTCGGACGGAAATAACGCCAGATCGATCAGCAGACTCAGTCGTTGTAGCGATATTGCGTCTACAAGATTTCAGCGTGGCGTTTCGACAGTCGATTGACCCGCTGGCGACGTGGTGCTGGGATGTCTCGCCACTGCGCGCCGGACACTGGCGGGGCGAACCGCAGAATCGTTTACATCGACAGACGATATCCTGCCTGGCACTTCACCCGCTCCACTTGCGCCGCGGATTGCCCGCACCGCGAAGAATCTGGTGTCTGCAGGTCGCAAACCTATCTTGCTTGTCTCGTATGGACTGGCAACGAAACCACTCTTGGTCGCGGCACCGTGATCATCTGACCGCGAGAAAAGACCGCACCGCTCCACTGAGTCGTCGCCATGCCGAGATGATTCAAGATGGCTCGAACCAGCATTCCCACAGAGACCAACTGCCCCAGTGGCGCTGTCAGGGACCAGAGCAATCGCCCGCCGACAACGCGAAAGATCATCGCCATATAAATCTGCTGCATGACGATCGCGGTCGCCGTTGCAGTCAGGGTTCCGTTCCATCCACTGACGACAGTGCCATTCCAACTGGCGACTGCCAGCCATCCGAACAACGCCCACGTCGGAATGATCGAGCAGAGGATCAATCTGGTCACGGACAGCACTAGCGCTTTTCGGGGCAGGGCACCATAGAAAATACGGGACCAGCCGTGCCACGAGGCGCGGATGCTTTCGTACATGCAGGTCTGGTAGATGCCGACATTTTGCAGAACGACAACCTTCAGACCACTTGACTTTGCGGCTCGCCCCATGGCGATGTCTTCACTGATCTGGGCTCGGAAACGGCACCATCCGCCCAACGCGTCATAGCTATGACGCGAGATCATCAAGAACGCGCCATTGGCGTAGCTCGTCCGCAGCTTCGGGTTGTTCACTCTCGACGGTTGAAACCAGACCATCATCACGGACGAGCAAACGGGGACAGTCAGGTGCTCCCAGAAAGTATTGAGCACGAAATGCGGCGTCAGCGACACAAGATCTGCGCCGCGCCGTTGTGCCTCCTGCACTGCCAGCGAAATTCCGGCATCGGACTGGAGTTCACAATCGGCATCCACATACAGCAGCCAATCGCCACTCGCCGATTGGCTGCCCACATGCATGGCGTGGGTCTTGCCGAACCAGCCTGATGGCAGATTCTCAATATGGATTACCTGCAACTGGTCAGAAAATTCCAGTTCCAATTGATCAAGGATTTCGCCCGTCGCATCCGTGCTGCGATCGTTGATCGCGATGATTTCGAGGTTGGGATAATCCTGCCGCAGCAATGATCGCAAACAAAGCTCGAAGCATCCCTCTTCATTGCGACCGGCCACCAAGACAGAGACGCGAGGCAGGCCACGTGGCAGGACCACCTTGTCCGTGCCAGAGACAACCTGTCGTTGCCTCAATCCATGGATCATCATGATCAAATAGACGGTCCAAAGTGCCACGACGCACCAGGATCCAACTTCCCAAAATGAGGCACTCAAGATCAACATTGGCGTCGCCCTCTGGGATTGGCCCATCGGCAGGGGTTAACGGCGCGCATCGGTTGCGCAGAATAAAAGTCGTGGCAAGGCGACCGTTCCGTGATCACCCCATGAGATATTGCGACCGACCTCCGCCCGATATTGGTGAGGCGGAAGTCTTCAGAGTCGCAAATAGAAAGTCTCGATGAACTTCAAAGATCAAATGACATCGACTGGTTGTTCGACGGGCAGGGCATGTTCTGGCTTGGCATATCCCAGGCCACGGACAACTTCCAAGACTTCGCTCCACGTCGGGAACATCCGTCCGCTCGTTCGCTTGTATTCGTCCATGGCTTTCATGAATTCAATTTCATCGCCCGAGTAATCGCGTTCGCACGTGGTGGGATCGATCAAACGACGACGTTCCACTTGTCGGCGCGGTGCGTTTCGGCGTTCTTCTGCCACAAACGGAACGTCTTTTTTCGGACGACGATCGCCACCAATTCGTCGATTTTGAGCTCGTCGTTCTGCGACAGCGATCTTTTCCATGTCTTCCATTGCAGCAAACTCCATATGCGGACATCGAGGGGGGGGGCATTCCATCGCGGGTGTGGGAGCCATCCATAGCACGATTATGACCGCTACTCTGAGGGTTGCGCGGAAAACGAAGACTGCGAGGACGTGATAAGAAAGAGAAACACTAACGTCATCAAATCATACCGGTTGTATGAATTGTGAGGGCCGCATCGACGCCAGCAGATTGATTGATGAGCCCGGGGCTTATTCAATCCGATCCAGGGCGGCACCGAACACGACGCGTACACCTTGTTCATCGAACTTGGCGGCCAGAAAGGCGGCGTCAAAGAGCTTTGCGATTTCTTCGATGCGAGACAGATGTTTTTGAATCCGCTGCCGATCATTCGTCGAGTCGACTGCCAAATGATTGGCGATCCAGTCACCGCGTTTGGTGACGACATCACGCAACTGAACCAGGTCAATCCAGACCAATTGCGAAGTGCTGTGAAAGTATCGCTTCTCGTGAGCCGCCAAGCGAGATGTCTGGATTACATCCTGCCCCTTCGAAGCACTACGAGTCGCAATGGCTTGGTGTGATGAAGCCAGCACCAGTCGCTCTGCGGTCACCAGTGAGGCAGGGGACCAATTCTTGATTCCGCTGATCCATCGCTCCATGCCCTCTTGCGTCGATTTCGCTTCCACTAGAACCGGCCCGGTTGAAGCACTTCGCTGATGCGATAAGGCGGCACTCAACAATGTCATTCCAAATTGGAGTGCTTGATCCAGATTTCTGGAGAGCGAAGGATCTGCACCAATTGAGAAGTCGCCAACCAAGTCAACGGGGGAGAGGTCCGTCGAGACTTCGGAAGCTGGAACCAGCGACAGCGTAAAGTCACGAAGAACTCGGGGCAAGATCTCTGTGAAGGGATCACGCCCTTGAAAGACGCTCTTCAAAACATTTCGTCCTCGAGCGAAATCATCAGAGTTGTCTTTGGCCACAAAAGTCAGCCAGAGTTGTACCCAGGGAGTGACATCCATTCGGGATGAGATCGCGATCACCGAATTGGCGGTGATTCGCTTGGTCCAATCGTCGCCACCATCTGTCGAATTGACGAACTGGCGCCAGGCTGTTGGCAGATCGACTCCTGACGTGTCCGCCGCGACATCCACCACGACCGCATCGTCTAGTCGTACCGCGGCAGACAAAGCCGCCACTCGGTTCACGATCTGCAAAATCCAGGCGGCATCTTTTGACTGTCGCAACCCTTCGTCAATCACTCGGTCCCACTTGCGGATGTTCAAGAACAGAAACGCGATCGCATCCTGAGGTAATTGAGATCGATTCGCCTTGTAGAGCGGCAATTCACTGAGTGATCGCACCATTGGCGCGGCGCCCGTTTGCTGTTGGCCCGCAGCACGAAATTCAATCACCTGCTGAATTCGATGCTCGTGATCGGAGAGTGCGATTGTGCGATCAAAGATCACGTAATAGACGATCTCTACCGAGTTCGCTGACTTGGCACGCCGAACATATGTCTGCCCTTGGAATTCCTTGGACTTAGAGACCTGGCTCGGTTCGAGAGTCGCCCACGTCTGTAGGGCCTCGGCCAACGCGGCGGCATTGGCGGCCTGGGCAATCACCACTCCTTCCGGGGGCTTTCCCTCAGGCAAGTAGATCGCCAGAACCAATGATTCCGAACACGCCGCCAGCAGTTGCTCAGTGAGCGACTTGCCCGTGGTCCGACGAACATACTCTTCCAACAATGCCCATTTCTGGAATCCGCCCCCGTCGAGAAACCGCCTGACGGGAAGAAACGTTTTGAGACGGGATGCCAGACGTGAGCTTTGAAACTTCGCAAAGGCCGCATCAGGGTGCTGGACTTCAACGCAGACCGCGGCCGTATCACCGACGAGGTCAATCGGTGCCACCCCGTTGGCAAAAGCATTAGCGCCGCACATCAGCGGCACGAATGCAAGCAATAGATATCGAATGCAGCTCATAAAGACTCCGCCAGCAAAATCAACTCGAATTGTGAAGCCCTGGTTCAGCCTCGCGGGACTTCTGGAGGGACCGTCGTCCACAAGAAGTCCATTGCTTGTGTGATCTGTGTGCCGATGGATCGCCCAACGGCCGTCACCCCACCTGATGCTTGCGCTTCCTCAGGAACGGCAAGGTTTGAAGTGATATTGGATATCCCCATATCTCCCCATGGAATCGCTGGCGAGGTGGGAATGACCACGGCCAATTCACGAGCCGTCGCAGTCGTATCTGCCGCTAATCCCTGATATTCCGTCCGCAGGTCATCGAACACCGCTGCCATCGACGAAGCGACTTCAGCAGGTGCATCAAGAGAATGTTCAATAATGGGAGCGGGCCGATCGTGCTCCTTCTGAGCCAGCGACCGATCGATTGATCCCAATCGAAGTGAAACGCCGACCCCCAGCACCGCCAACATGCAGGCGGCCACCGCAACGGGCACCCAACCTCTTCTCGAACTCACGTGCGATTTCTGAAGTGTCGATGGCGACAATTGCTCACTCAGAAGTTGACTTAAGACGGAAGCGGCCAATGAGGGTGGGGTCTCGACAGGACGCCAACTCACCACCGCCATGTTTAACAATTGGTGATCAAGATAGAGCGCACGGCAAGCGTCACACGCACCAACGTGAGCCGCGACCGATTCCGGCAGCGACTCACCGCGTGTCTCGACCAAGTGCTCGAGCTCTTTTTCAAATGCGGAACAGTTCATGTCCCCCCTCCGTAACAACGCCTCTTGCTCGCAACAGATCCGCCAGTTCGCGTCTGGCCCGGTGCAACCACGTCTTGATGGTCCCATCCGGGCAATTCATGATTTTGGCAACCTCTTGCAGGCTTAACTCTTGCTGATGAAATAGCAGGAAACAGGTTCGATATTCGTCTCGCAGTTGTTGTAGCGCCAACTGCAGTTCTTCGGCCAGATCAAATCCCCCCAGTCGCTCATGGCGAGCCGGTGGGTCCACATCGACAGCCACAGTTTTCGCCCGTGTCTTACGGCGAGAAAGATGAGTTCGGCAGCGGTTGACGGCGATCGTCAAAATCCAGGGCTTGAGCGGACGAACTTGATCCCACTGACTCAAATGGCGTACGGCCCGAGCCAAGGATTCCTGGGCGACATCCTCCGCATCTTGCCGATGGCCTAATTGCCGGAAGCAGAGCGCAAACACCCACCCCTGGAACTGCTCGATAAACGTGCGCAGCCCATCATGATCCCCAGCCAAGCAGCGTTCGACGAGTTCCCGGTCGTCCACCGCGCGGTTTACCTTTCTCTGGAAAGAGATACCCGCATTGAGACTAAGCGGTTTCAGACTGACTAAGTCGAGAGAGTGCAGCAAAAAACCAGATTTCGCCGAACTCCCGCAGGAACTGGCGAAATCTGGTTTGAACGGCTCGATACTCGAAATCGACTCTATCGAGAGATTTGTTCTCGCGCGAACTGCCGGGCCAGCTTGTAGGCATGTCGCAGTGCAAAGAGCCGAGTTTCCATCTGCTCTTCCGTGTAATACTTCCCATCGCTGGACGGAAGTCCTGCGAGAGAAATCGTTAACGGCATCAGGTCAAGGAATTCACGATATCGTCGCTGCTGTTCTGCAACATTCGGGTCCGCTGACATAGGTAAGTCTCCCGTCGGTCAGTCATGGAATGTCAGATTAATCCGCGAAACTCCGGCATATCGCTCGTTACCGGGTCCGTTTCTGCATGTAGTTCTTAATGATATCCGCGGCCGTATTCGATGGCTTTTCCTCTGTCTTCGGCGGACCACCGGCCGGATCAGGTGCTGCTGGCGGAGGCGGTGCCTTGACCCCGGTCGATTCAGGTGAGGGGAGCTTGACCGCAATCGCCGAGTCACCGGCAGGGGCAGCCGTCGCCTGCTGCGGCATCTGAGCCTGGGGATACTGCTGCATGGGATAGCCGGGCATCGCCCCTGGATAAGCAGGTTGGCCATATCCTTGCGGATACTGAGGATACCCCATCTGTTGCGGAGGATATCCCATCTGCTGCTGGGGGTAACCCATTTGCTGTTGCGGATAACCCATTTGCTGCGGAGCATAGCCGGGATAAGCAGGTGCCATGCCGGGATAGCCCGCTGGGGGCACAGGTGCATATCCAGGATATCCCGCTGGGGGCACTGCGCCTGGAACGATTGTCGTGTCCGCCGTCAAACTTGTCGACGTGTCGGTTGTCGGCATCGCGAAACTGGTCGGTAGTTCGAAGGATGTATCGCTGGAAGCGGGAAGATTGTCCATCGACGGCAATTCGATGGTCGCTGAAGCCGGCGTCACATCCAATTCCGAGGAGCTGAGCCCCATCAATGGAGCAAGGGGCTCGGGATCGGCAACAGGGACTTCAGAAACGACGCGCTGGCGGATGACAAGCTCCAAGTCCAGCTTGCCGATTCCGATCTGGTCTCCCGAATTCAACGTTACTTCGCCGTGAAGTGGCTTCCCATTGACCCGAGTGCCGTTGGTGCTGCCCAGATCGCGCAAACGAACCGCGTAATCATCAAGGGTAAACACGCAATGGTGTCGACTGACCAAATCGCTGTTGGGTCGCAACTGGCAGTCTTGTTCGCGACCAACCAGAAATTTTTTAGTTGAGAGGGGAATCGTTTTCCCCTGGTGTTTTCCACCAAGAATCTTCAATTCAGCCTGCAGCATGAATCAGGCACTCCAGAAAGGCCAAACTAACACCCATCGCCGGCGCGATCGCCAAAGCGTTTCAGCACTGTCCTAAATACCAGGGAGGAAATGCAACAGGCGTTCTTTCATTGTTGGTCCTTCAGGAAAACGCGACTCAAAAAGAGTAGTCGCGAGGTAATAAAACCCGAGGAAACAACATCGGAACCGACGTTACGCTACCGCTCCTTCGAGACACTGTCAACGAGGCCAGAATCGTTAAGAATTGACTAATGAAAATGACGTAACCACTTCACTCTAGCACAGATCACCCAGCAAAACTACAACGATCTTTGACACATTTCGAAGCCTCTGGTGTACACGAATTTGAACCGGCGATTTCAACCTGGGACCAGCGAGATTATTCGCGCCGCCTGCTCTTCCGCGACTGTCAGCATTCCCGATTCCGAATCGACCGCAACTTCCCGAAGCAACGATTGTCCAAGCTGTTCTGCCAGTCCTGACAGATCGGCGGAGGGTTGCAAATCGGCAATCCCCAGCAATTCGGGCGTCACTGCTGATGCTTTCAGCAGCAACCCCCCATGTTGCAGAATTGCGCCTCGTCGCCGACGCTGGGCACTGCCGAGCACTTTATGTCCATTCAGTACCAAGTCGTGCTCATCTTCCCGAGCAAAGCACAGCACAGGCTCATTCGCGTGCTTCGTCGTCGTTCCGCGCAATGTCAGCACGACGCCTCGTTTATGAAAAACATCGATAAATGCCTGATGGACGATGCGATACAAATCCATCGGTCGTTCGATGAGCCGCTGCGACACGGGCAACGCCAGACTGTAGGTCAGTTCGACATCGTGAACGAGCGTCCCGCCGCCGGACAACCGACGGACTTGGGGAAGCTGCGATAATCTGGCATCCCCGAGAAGGTCTTCTTTTTTCTGGAAATAACCGAGCGAGGCCGTTGGCTCACGCCAGCGATACCACCGAAGTGTGGCGACATCATGGTCAATTGCCGACTGCAGCAAGATTTCATCGACCGCCATATTCCAAGAACCGGAATTCGCCTGCGCGTCGATTATCTGCCGCACGTAAGGCAACTGCACCATGAGCCTTACTCCTTGGTGCAGGCGGTCCAGGTCAACACCGGCTTACGAGTGGCATTCACTTCTTCAGGGCGGCTGACTGACAACGTCAGCGGTGCGCTTCGTAAGGTTTCGGTCTCTTCCTGCACGATCTGATGAATCGCTTCCGAAAACGCATCCAGGGTTGCTTTGGATTCCGTTTCCGTTGGCTCGAACATCATGGCATGTGGCACGACGAGCGGAAAATAGACCGTTGGGGGATGGAACCCGTAATCCAGCAGCCGCTTGGCAATATCCATGGCATTGATCCCGCGTTCTTTCGCCAGTCCGGCCGCGGAAGCAACGAACTCGTGCAGGCAATGCTCGCCATGTGCCGACGGCAGCACATCGGACAACAACTCTTTCAGGTAGTTCGCGTTCAGAATCGCATGTTCAGCGGCGGCCCGAACCCCGGCGGCTCCCAGTGTTCTCAGGTAACAGTAGCCACGAACGAGGATCCCGACATTGCCGAAGAAGGATCGCACTCGACCAATCGAGTGCGTTGGAGTCACCAGTTCAAAGCGTCGGTCGTCACCAGGTCGGACGCGGATCACAGGCCCCGGAAGGTACTCCGCCAGAAAATCGCGAACGCAGATGGGGCCCGAACCCGGACCACCCGCACCGTGGGGACCGGTAAAGGTCTTATGGACGTTGTAGTGCATCATGTCCCCGCCGAAATCGCCGGGGCGGGTAATCCCCATGATGGCATTCATATTGGCACCATCGATGTACACCAGGCCACCCGCCGCATGAACGATCCGGGCGATCTCAGGAATATCTCGCTCGAACAGGCCCAGAGTATTGGGATTGGTAATCATGAAGACCGCAGTCTGGTCATCGACGTGCAGCTTCAATTGTTCCAGATCGACGAACCCGTCTTCCGTTTCCTTCAGCTCGACGCATTCAAACCCAGCCATCGCGGCACTGGCTGGATTCGTTCCGTGAGCACTCGCCGGGAAAATGACCTTCGTTCGATGCTCGCCCTTCGCACGGAAATAGGCCGCGGCAACGTAGAGGGCGGTGAGTTCGCCATGAGCCCCCGCCGCTGGCTGCAGAGAGACGCCCGGCAATCCCGAGATCTCCGCCAGCATCTCCTGCATCTCGTACAGCAACTCCAGCAGTCCCTGGATGTTCTGTGCGCTCTGATGCGGATGCACATCGACGATCCCGGGCAATCGCGACAGCCGCTCGTGCCGCTTGGGGTTATACTTCATCGTACAACTGCCCAGCGGATAGAAGTGAGTATCAACCGACATGTTCAACGTCGACAGATTGACGAAATGTCGAACGACATCCGGTTCGGCCAGTTCGGGTAGAGCAGGGGGAGCAGCACTCAGCGCCTCAGGCGGAAGCAGATCTTCAATCGGCCACTCGGGAACATCAGACGGTGGAAACACCGCCGCTCGACGTCCCCCATGAGACAACTCGGACAGCAATTGAGTGGCTTGTCGGTTACGCATAGTCAAATCCAGAATCACAAACAAAAAACGATGAACGAGACGGATGCAAAAAGATCGACCGGCGATCAACTGAGGGCAGTGACCAGCCGATCGATTTCTGCCTTCGTTCTCGACTCGGTCACGGCCACCAACAGGCACAGGTCTCGATCGGCTTCCGAGACCCCTTCCATTGCCGGCAGTCGGCTGAGAGCGGGGCCGATGTCGATTCCGGCGGCTGCGGCCTTACGAATGGCGACGTCAGCACCCAACGCAAACTTCAGAACAAACTCTTTGAAGAATGGCCCCGCAAACATGCGTTCGCAGCCTTCCACCTGACACAATCGATCTGCGGCATAATGCGCTTTGCGACAACTCAATTCCGCCACTTCTTTCAGACCCAACGGGCCCAGTAGTGACAGGTACACCGTGGCACGCAGGGCCATCAGACCCTGGTTCGTGCAGATATTGCTGGTCGCTCCTTCACGGCGGATATGCTGTTCTCGTGCCTGCAGATTCAGGAAGAAGCAGCGCTTTCCCTGACGATCGACTGTTTGCCCAATCAAGCGACCTGGCATCTTCCGTACAAATTGTTGTCGGCATGTCAGAATCCCCAGGTAGGGACCGCCAAACTGCAACGGAGTTCCCAGCGACTGACCTTCGGCAACGGCAATATCAGCGCCGAGCTCGCCGGGGCGTTTCAACAAGCCGACGCTCAAGGGATCGAAGGATTGAACCAGCAAAGCACCGTGCTGATGCGCCAGCTTCCCGATCGAAGCCACGTCCTCCAGACATCCGAAGAAATTCGGGTGCTGCACCAGAATGCACGCGGTTTGATCGTTAACCACGGCTTCCAGGTCAGCCAGATTCACCGTGCCGTCGGGCGTCGGAACTACTACCAATTCGGTTGATTTATTGACCAGATACGTTTGCAGTGTGTGGACGTATTCGGGATTCGTCGAACCCACCACGACCACTCGACCCAATCGCCCCGTGCAGCGAATCGCCATCAAGACGGCTTCGGCGGCACCGCTGCCACCGTCGTACAGACTGGCGTTGGCGACATCCAGTCCGCTCAGTTCGGCAATCATCGACTGGAACTCGAAGAACGCCTGCAGCGTCCCCTGGCTCGCTTCGGCCTGATACGGTGTGTAAGCCGTATAGAACTCACCGCGCGAGGTGATTTCGTCGACGACACTTGGAATGTAATGGTCGTAGGCGCCCCCGCCCATGAAGCAAGCTCGCGACGATGCGCTGGCATTACGAGTCGATAGTTCCCTCAGATGCTGCTCCAACTCGAGTTCGGTAAGAGCTCGTGGCAAATCCAGGGGTTGCTTCAATTGCAGGTCGGCCGGAATCTGATCCAGCAATGTTTGCACTGAATCGACGCCGATTCGCTGCAGCATCTGCTGTTGCTCGTCGGCCGTGGTGAACAAATAGGACACGCGATCAATCTCCAAGGGATATGGCAGCGGGCCGTTGCGACAGTCCGTCACATCGCCACGGGATGATAGTGACGTACACGGCAACGACCAGTGACCAAGCGACGACTAATGTTTTTCGGCGTCGCAGTGAGCTTTATAGGAAGTCTGATTCAACAAGGATGACAGTTCACCGGCATTGCTCAGCCGCACTTTGATCATCCAGCCGCTATCGAACGGGCTGCTCGTCAGCAGGTCCAAGTGATCGGGCAGCTTTTCGTTACGAGCGATGACTTCACCGCTGACAGGTGAATAGACATCGCTAACCGCTTTCACGCTTTCCACTTCACCGAACGGCTGGCCTTGAGTGACCTTTTTGCCGATGGGAGGCAGATCCGCGTAAACCAGATCGCTCAGCAGATGAACTGCAAAATCACTGATTCCGATCGTGGCAACATCACCTTCGACAGCAGCCCATTCGTGAGTCTTGGTGTATTTCAGAGTGGTGGGGTCCATGCAGGCGAAGTCCTTTCGCGTGAGAGAAATTTCAAGAGTGGTTCCAATCGAAACTCGCGATCAATTCGCGAGGCTCGATCAACATATTTTTATGGGCATGGCGGCGAAGGTGCATCGGCCTGCTCGTATTCCGCAATCTTGGCGATACGACGAGCATGCCGTCCCCCTTCGAACGGGGTCGACAACCAGAGCTCAATCATCCGCGACGCCAAACGCTCGCCCAGCAAGTCTGCCGACAGGCACATGACATTGGCATCGTTGTGTCGGCGGCTCATTTCGGCCGAAAGATCGTCGTGACAGAGGGCCGCGCGAACACCTTTGAACTTGTTGGCCACGATACACATGCCAATCCCGGACCCACAGATCAGGATCGCCCGATCAGCTTTTCCCTCCGAGACGGCCCGCGCTGCCTTGGCTCCAAAATCCGGATAGTCGCAGATCTCGGAATTTGTAGGACCCAAGTCTAGGGCTTCGTGATGCAATTCGATCACCTGGGACAGAATCCTGTCCTTGATGTTGAAGCCACGATGGTCACTGGCAACCGCGATTTTCATGAGTCCCGTTCAATTACTTGGCGTTGGCGGTCAGTTGACCACATCTCGAGAGCGTGTCTCTGCTGGTCGTTAACTGGCCCCGATATCATCCAGCAGTTTGAGGATATGTCGTTCGATTTCGGCTTTGCAACTTTCGTATTCCCGACGCGAACCGCCGTAAGGATCGCTCACATCCTGACGCTCTGCCGACAGCATCCGCACGCGGCATGCCAACTCGGGAAACTCATTCAGGATGACCTGCTGATGCCCGCGAGTCATCGTGACCACATGGTCCGCTTGAATCAACAAACGCTCGGTCACCGGCTGACTTTCGTGCGCCCGCAGATCGATTCCTTCGCCCTCCAAAACCGACACCGCTTCTGCAGAAGCTTGCGCACCGACACCCGCAGAAAGACCTGCTGACAACACGGCATAGCCGCGGTCCATCAGTTCGTCATCGGGGCATTTTAGTTTCTCGGCCAGACGACGACGAAATAAAGCTTCCGCCATGGGGCTGCGGCAAGTATTTCCCGTACAGATGAAGAGATATATTTCGCTGACAAGGCGATCAATATTGCGAGCCGAAATCATCCCCTGATGCACCAGATCCCATTGTTCGCCTTGAAAACGAACTGTCGTCGTCGGCTCGCCATATCGGCAGGGCCCATCGTCAATCACCAATGCGACTTGCTCACCAAACATTTCAGCGGCATCGGTCGCATTACGGGCCAACTTCAAATTTTTCCCGCGGTCCGAGGTGACGACCAACGGAGCAGGGCTTAATTGTTGAACATGTAAGATCGCTTCGTGGGCAGGCACGCGCAAGGCCACAGCTGATCGATCACCCAATAGCAACTGACGAGTGGCCTGCGGGAGCGACTCGAACAACCCGTTAAGTGCCGAAGTCTCAAACTCGATCGTCAGCGGACCGGGCCATGCTCGACGGGCCAGTTTGTCGGCCGCAGTCGGCATGTTCGGAACATAGTCGTGGGCTTCTTGTGGCGACTTCAGCGCTAAAACAGTCTCACCCGAGGAAACGGACCGAAGTCGCTCGACCCCTTCCTCGCTGAGTGCCCCAGCAGCCGCGATATAACCTGTCTCTGTCGGAAACGCGACCAATTGCCCCTCAGCCAACAGTTGACACGCGCGATGGATCACATCGCGCGGGTCATCAGCGCTGCGGATCTCAATTATCTGCGTCATTAGGGCATCCGAGGAAGATCGAGGTGCAACAGGACCGAGCCGACCGGCACCACCACGATTGTTCCGCCCTGCATCAACAGGCCGGAATTTGTATCCCGGAAGTGTACCCCTGCCAGCACGGGGGTTCAAGGAGCGGCCCTCCACACTCAAACGCCAACTTATGCAGCCAACGCAAGTTACAACAACGCGGAATGGAGCCGAGGCGACTAATTAGCCACGCGAAATTCCGTGATTGCACAGGCCGCCACAAAGCGAATCCGGGTCGTGGCACTCGATTGAAAACGGAGCGTTTTCGCCGTAGCTTCCCCGTAATATCCTTATTCCTGGTCAGAACTTCCGGTGATCTACCGCAAAACAAATCGAAGATGATCGATCGATCTGAAACTCTTGCAACTGCGCGATGCAATCAATGGAGTGGTCGATGTCCGAAATCGAGGAAGTCGTTGGGACGCTGGATCGACTGAATTCCGAACTTCAGGATCTTCTCGTCCGGGGGCTGAGGATCTGCGGTTCTGAACATCTGCGCCCTCTCCGAGGCATCCACACCGAACTCGATCGTATTGGCGCGACTCACCTGGCCGGGCGACTCACGAAACTGATCTCTGCCATCGAGTCGGATAGCCGAGAAGCGGCGGTCGATTTGCTGCGGACTCAGGCGTCGTTGCGAGTCTTCGAACGAGTCCTCACCTTGAAAGTCGCCGCGCTGAAACTCGAATCCATGATGGCCGTGATATCTCACGTTGGTGACGAACCGATTGACGAGGGTGCCGTATGAATCTCGCCGCGGCCGACCGAACACTGCTAAAACGTCAACTGACCGACCTATCGCGGGCCGTTGAAGAGATGTTGCTGACCGGACTGACCGCCGCCAGCGAATCGACGCGACAAACGCTCGATGTCACATTTCGAGAAGCCTCGCGACTGCGGCTGTTGCGGCTCGCGTCAACCTTACGCGGCGCGAACGAAGAGATTGGCCGGTACGTCACGCAGCAAAACGAGTTCTCTGCCAAGCGCTTGTCCTTCTTTTTAAACCGAGCCTGGATGCTGGGGCAGGGGTTGCTGCAGGCGATCCAGAACAATGACGAAGCGGCTCTCTCGCGACTGCTGTGGACGCAACCAACTCGTCCTGTGGAACGACTGGAAGTCGTGACGCTTGGTGTCGGAAAGAAAGTCGCCAAGGGGTCGTTCTGTGCCTTTGAGTTTCGGCTGCGGGAAATTTCTGGAGCGAATCCATCACCACTGGTCTGGTCCTGCATCTTCCCACTCAAGGCCGACAACGAAATTCCGCCAGAAGGGTTTCTGCAGTTGCCTCAAAAGCAGAAGTTTAAGACATCCCTATTTCTGGAACCGAAAGTCCTGACGATCACGAATGCGATGTTCGCAGATGACAGTCACGGCTGCGGACGAATCACGCTGACGGATACCAGCACTGTGACGGCAGGAGCAGCCTTCGCTGACTGGTCGCGATTCACCACTTGGTCGCCGGAACCACTCGTGAAACGACTGCAGTCGCATGAGCCCGGCCCGCTGGATCTGGAAATCGAGCTTCAAGATGAAGTGGTGTTAGCGGATTGGACCATCCAAGCACCGCCGGAAGGGGAGCGCGATGGGCAGGTGATCTATCCCATCATAAGTTCTCACCTGCAATTCGACGCCGTGGCACCATCAGGCAGCGACGGCACCGCGTTGCGAAAGCAACTGGACGATCTGGTGAAGGCGAAAACTCGTCCGCCTTTGTTTGGATTGTTGCACTTTGATCGCGCCCGATTCATCCTGCAGCCTCTGGCACTTCTGACAGAATCGGGGCCAAATCTGATTACCATGTCGTCCGAGTCAATCAACAGTAAAGCTCTGCTGAAGACGCTGAAGTTCTGACGTTCAACGTGAGTCTCCCATCGCAGAAAGCAGCCCATGCCGAAGAAAGCCACCAAGGAAGAAGTTGCCGAACCGGTCGCATCGGTTGCTCTTTCGGATCAGTTGCGAGCTCCTGCAGAAATACGATACGCCGACCAGCTGGAAGCCTTGCGCCAGAACGATCAGGACGCCAAGCCCCGAGCCTGGCGACTGTCGCCGCGATCGGTACTGGCCTACATCGTCGGCGGCAGCACTCTGAAGGCTGAGATCAACGGCAAGAAAGTCGATGTTCCGATCACTCGCAAATTCTTCGGTGAAGATGGCATCGTCGAGCGATCGATCGTCACTCTCGCCTCCGAACGCGCCCTCTTGCTGATTGGTGAACCGGGGACGGGCAAGAGTTGGCTGTCCGAACATCTGGCCGCCGCCATCAGTGGCACATCCACCTTGACGATTCAAGGAACGGCCGGGACGACCGAAGAGCAGATCAAGTATTCCTGGAACATCGCTCGGATTATCGCAGAAGGGCCCAAGCCCGAAAATATGATTCCTTCACCCACGATGATCGCCATGCGAAGTGGGTCTCTGTTGCGATTTGAAGAAATCACCCGTTGCGTCCCTGATGTGCAGGATTCATTGGTGTCGATCCTGTCCGACAAGGCGATCGCCATTCCTGAACTGCCCGACGCGAATATGCTGTGGGCAAAGCCGGGTTTCAACGTCATCGCCACCGCCAACTCGCGCGATCAAGGCGTCAACGAACTGTCGGCAGCCCTGAAACGACGCTTCAACTACATCTATATTCCTGTCATCGCCGATCAGAAGACGGAAGTGGAAATTGTCCGGCAACGGTCGGCGGAATTAATTGCGCAATACCAGCTTCCCGTGAAGATCAATCCCCCCATCCTACAGATGCTGGCGACGGTATTTCGCGAGATTCGCCAAGGCAAGACCGGCGACGGCGTCAGCATCAAGCAGCCAAGTACGACACTCTCCACGGCCGAAGCCATTGGGGTCGCACTGGATTCCGCACTGCATGCGAAGTTCTTCGGCAGCGGAGCAGTCACTCCCAGCGATGTCGCTCGCAATCTGATCGGCTCGATTGTTAAAGAGGACCAGGCGGATCTTGCTGTTCTGAAGGAATACAACACGCTTGTCGCCCGTAAGCGAGGAACATCGGACCCCAGTTGGAAAGAGTTCCACGACACGCTGGCCGGGCAATTGGGATAGCACATAACTCAATACTGATTTGCAAACGACGGAAATGCTGCGGGAGTTTCCCTTGCCTGCTGTCACCGAAAATCATCTCGATGCCGATGTGATCGCCGCGCGCGTCGATGCGGTGCTCAACGATGACCTGTACTGGTTTCCAGTGCGGCATCACTCAGCAGCGGTGGCTCGTCATCTGGAAGCGGTGATTGCCGAGCGGCATCCCAAGGTCATCTTCATTGAAGGCCCCGCGCAAGCACAAGAGTTGATTCCGTTCATCGTCGATGGGGCCACGCGACCTCCGATCGCGATCTATTCTTCCTATCGCGACGACGACAACACGCTTGGCCTGGCAGGAATCGCCAGTGCCGCCGAGAACATTCCGCCTCGCTTCGCCTGCTGGTATCCGATGTTGGCCTACTCGCCCGAGTTCGTGGCGATGCACGCTGCAGCGAAGATCAAGGCTGATGTCGTCTTCATTGACCTGCCTCACTTCGCCCAGATCAAACCGCATCCGGGTTCGGCCCCTGCCATCGATCAAGATGAAGACAAAGAGCAGCCGGCCCCTTATGCCCCCGTTGGTTCTGAGCATCTGTTCGCTGAAAGCAGCTTCTATCAGTCACTCGCCCAGGCGGCTGGCTATAAATCGTGGAATGAAACGTGGGACACGCTATTCGAAAACAACGAACTCGCCGCTGATACCGAGCACTTTCGTCGCGAACTGGCTTCGTTCTGTGCCGCCGTCCGAGCCACCCTGCCACCAGGTTCGCTCGAAGAAGACGGAACCATTGAACGTGAGCGACACTTTATGCAGACGATTCGCGCAACGATGGCGGATCGAAAGCTGAAGCCGAAAGACGTCATGGTCGTCTGCGGCGGTCTCCATTTGTTCCTCGATCGCAACGATCTGGAGGCCCCACCTCAACCGCCACCAGGGACGGTCTATACAACCATCGTTCCCTATTCGTTCTTTCGTATCTCCGAACTCTCGGGATACGGAGCCGGCAATCGAGCTCCGCAGTTCTATCAGACGGGATGGGATCTGACGCGTTCGGGTCGCGGTGAAGATCTGCTGTCCGAATACGTTGTTTCCGTCTTGAAGCAAGCCAGGCAAGAGGGGTATGCCGCTTCTTCGGCAGACGCGATCTCGATTACGCAGCACGCTCGCATGCTGGCGGGGCTGCGTGGACGAGCCAATCCCGTGCTAGACGATATTCAAGATGCGATCATCACTTGCTGCTGCAAAGGAAATCCGGCCGAGGAAGGGCTGCCGCTGCGCCGGGCCATCGACGCGATCAACATCGGGACGAAGATTGGCAAGGTCACCGACAAGATTGGCCGTCTGCCGATCGTCAACGATTTCTATGCACAACTCAGCGATCTCGAATTGGGAGACCTCTTCGATCACGAGAAGCGAATTAACCTGGATCTCGACAAGCGCCAACCGCTGCAAGAGCGGCGCAGTGTCTTTCTGCATCGACTGCGGTTCCTGGAAGTACCCCTCGCAGAAATGCGCGAGCAGGCACAACCCGATGTCGTCTCGGGACTGCTCTTTCGGGAACGCTGGGCGCTGCGCTGGTCACCTAAGGTCGAACCGGTCCTGGTCGAACAAAACCTGTACGGCGACACATTGGAAACGGCAGTCCTCTCCAACCTGCAGGAACAACTGGCACTCGCCGGAATGCATGCGGCCGCCGTCTGCAAACACCTGCGTCAATCAATCGATATGGACCTGCCGAATCTGGTGACAGAAGTACAAACAGTCTGCGGGACAGCGGTCGACGAAGACCCGCAGTTCGTGTCACTCAGCGAAGGCCTGCGACATCTAACGATCATCGAGCGATATGCGGTTTATCGAAACCTGCGACGTGTTGAACTGGCAGACTTAATTGAGCGTTGTTTTGATCGAGCTTGTTTCGCAATGCCTGACAGTGCGTGTGCGCCGGACAATCAGCAGGCGGGCGTGGTACAGAGCCTGCAATCGCTCGCCGAAATCCTGCTGCGTTACGAGCAAGGCGAAGCAGGGCTGGCGCTGGATCGCGATGTGTTTGTCGAACATGTCCGCACCTCCGCCGAACTTTCGACGGTGCCGTTTCTGCAGGGCGCTTTTCTGGGGATGCTGGCGGAACTGCGAGAACTCTCTCCGCAGGAATTGGCTGACCGGGTTTCTGCCTATTCCAAGACCAGCCCCGATCAAATGGTGTTCGCCGGCGATTTTCTGGATGGGATTCTGGCGGTCTCCCGCACATCAGTGATGCTGGGGGCGGAACCATTGGTGGCAGCGATCGATCAGTTGTTGCGGGCTGCCGAGTGGGATGTCTTCCTGACGATGCTCCCTCGCCTCCGCGCCGCCTTTGAACGACTTCACGATCGGCAGATCCATTCTCTGGCCAATGTTGTCGCGCGGCGGTATGGACTGTCTCGTGATGAAGGAGATGAGTTGACCGAGCTAAAAACATCTGTCGACGCCGCGACGTTGATTGCGGACATTGATCGACAAGTTGCAGAACTCATGACGAAGTGGAGTCTGTAGTCATGTCCACTGACGAACATCTGCTGGCACGCTGGCGACTGGTTCTGGGTCAGGACGCCGAAAGTCATCAGATCACCTGTGGCCGCGATGCGGAATGCACTCGCGTCGAAGAGCTGGTCGGCTTTTTATTTGAAGAGGGAGGTGCGGGGCAGGGGGGCGGCGATCACGGCGGCGGATCCCATCGCGGGCAGAGTAAGGATCGGACAGGCGGCATCGGGCCAGGTCATGCCATGAATGTACCTGAATGGGTGGACGCTGTCTCTGAATTGTTTCCTCGGCAAGCTCGCGAAGTCATGGAGCGAGAACTCGTCCAGCGACGCGGCATTGCCGAATTGCTGGATGAACCCAAGCTGCTGGAGCGGATCGAGCCCAATCTCGAGCTGGTCAAGACGCTGCTGACTCACAAAGACCTGCTCAACGAGAAGACGCGCATCTTAGCTCGCAAGATCATTCAACAAGTCGTCGAAGAACTGAAGAAGAAGATGCAAGTCCAGGTTGAGCAGGCTATTACCGGGGCCATTCGCCGCGACAAGCATTCGCCCCGTCGAGTCTTTCGCAATCTGGATCTCAAGACGACTTTGCGGCGCAATCTGCAACACTACGACAGTGATTCGGGAAAGCTGCTGGTCGATCGCATGTTCTTCTACGCGGCCGAACGCAACAAGCGTCCGTGGCACATCATCATCGCAGTCGACCAATCGGGATCGATGCTCGATTCCGCCATCTTCTCCGCGGTCATGGCTTCGATCTTCGCTGAACTCCCCGCCGTCAAGACATCGCTATTCCTGTTCGATACCGAGATCGCGGATCTGACAGATCAAGTCGGCCAACCGGTCGATGTCTTGCTGTCGATCCAGCTGGGTGGCGGTACGGACATCACGAAGGCACTGCAATACGGGGCTCAACTTGTCCGCGAACCGGTGCGAACGATCGTCGTACTGATCACCGATTTCTTCGAAGGTCGCGACGAAAAGGATCTGATCCAGCAGGTGCGCATCATGGCCGATTCCGGAGTCCGCATGATCGGCCTGGGAGCTCTCGGCTACGACGCTCGCCCTGCGTTCAACAAAACGACCGCCGCCAAATGCCGCAAAGCAGGAATGGATATTCTTTCATGTACCCCCGAAAAGCTGGCGGAGTGCATGGGACAGATTATTCGCGGATGACGCTGACGCCAAATTGGCCGTAACGACCTATCAGGGCAACAGCGTGTCCTTGTCTTTGGCATGGACCCGTTCGGGCAGGAAGCCATCCAGATAGCGCGCCGACTTGGAAATACGGATGCCTCCAAAGCGAGCGGGACACGAAATTCGGTCATACGAGGTACCGAATTTCCAAGGGGATCGCGATTGCAGTGGGGCCTTCAGCGTTGAACCGCTCGCTTTGCCACCGTCAACATAAAGCGTCAGTTCGTCCATCTGCTTGACGACGGCCAGATGATGCCACTTGCCATCGTTGATCGACCCGCCTCCGCCGGCACCTCCTTCGCCTCCTCCCACAGCAACACTCAAATTGGGCTCGGTATTGTCGAGATTCACAATAAAGCTCGACTCTTCGCTCGAGTGCTTCTTCGAAAGCAGGGTCCCCTTCGGTGAGGTCGTCGAGACCCAGAACTCGATTGTGAAATTATCAGTCGGCGACCAGCGATCGCTACCGGGAATGGCGACCCCCGCAGCGTCACCCTTACTGACCGCATAAGAAGTGCCAAACAGCTTGATCAACCGCTGATCGACTTTCAGTTCAACATCCTTCTTTTGCAGTTGCGTCGCCGTGGCGAGCGCCTGCTGCCACGCCTGATCGGCACGTTTCAGAGTCGACACCTTGACCAGGTCTTTTTCTCGAATGCCCGCTTGCAGCCAGTCATCCCCTAACTGTAACCAGTCGGGCGCGGTTTGCGGCACTGTGATTTCACGTTGAGCGATCGAAGCCCAGACTTTGTCGTCGGCCTTCGCCAACAACTTCAGACCTTTCTCCCAATCGTGCTTGTAAAAGCAGACGAAGCGACCCCAGGCCAAATTTGCCGTCGCATCGTCAGCTTGCGCTTGCAACTTGTCACGAGCATTCTTCACAGCGTCATACGCTTCTTTATGGGCTGTCATTTGCTTGATCAGAAATGTGGTGTCTTCCTTCAATGATTTATAGACGGGTTTCTTTACCATCTCAGACGCCGCCTTCAGGATGTTAACGGCAGCCACATACTCTTCGGCGGCAGCAGCCTCGTCGGAAAGTTCAACGAACTTCACAATCAAGGCCTCGGCCTGAGACGGTTCCAGTGCCAGACCGGCCGAACCAACCGCCGTCGCCGCACGTTGTTTCCAATCGATGGCGTTCACTTCGAACTTGTCAGACAACTCCTTAACAGCTCGAAGAGCCAGATCCAAGTCGCCACCTTGGCCTGCAAATCCGATGGCTTCTGCCAGGTAGCCAAACTGGTCGTCACCCGTTTGGGCATCAGCTTGCTCAATGAGCGTCCGCGCGAGTGCCGCCTTCGCTTCAGGCTTCTTGGCTTTCGCAATCTCGGCTCTAAACTGTTCCCGAACGGCCTTTCGCCCTCTGTCTTGGGACATCGCGTCCGGGGCTGGCTTTTTACCTTCAGCCGCGTCCGACTCCGCAGCCACCTGCTCGCCCGGTTCAGCCACATCGACAACGTTCTTCGCCACCGCTGCCACCGGCACCATGTGCGGACAGATTTCCTCGTCGCCATTGAAGAACTGCAACCCCCGGATGATTAAGATCCGACTGGCTCCGGAAGTCAGCGTCAACGACCATTTCGTCGCTTCGGTCGAATCAAAAGTGACGTTCTCGTCGATGGACTTCACAGGCTTCTCGATCACCAGCGTGCGAGCTTGATCGTTTGTCTCCAGTCGCATCGCGGTGACTTCATGATGGATGCCGCTATGCTGCGAATGGATTGCGACGCCCGTCAAAGTCACCGGAAATGGGAAGGCGATTTCCAGGGTTGCCTTCCCATCGGGAAGCGGCTTCGAATGCCACATCGTGCCCGGGTCATAGGTAATGCCCGGGCCTGAGCTAGGCTTGATCTCTTCTCGAACAATATTGACGACCTTGCTGAAAACGTCCTCGCCACCGGTCGTCGTGACTTGCGGATAGAAATCCGGCTGCCCAGGCAATGTCATGGGACCGAGCGGCACAATTCGTTTGGAGAGCGAATAGCCAAACGGCACATCGCGGATCGGATTGAATGTCGTTTTCGCAAAGACGCGGTCATTCAGCGCCAAGCCTCGGCGATCCTCGGGAATCAGGGCACCTGGCGTACTGCTTGGCTCAAACCCCTGGCAATGGTGGGCGGGATTGTAAGACATGATCGAGGCATTCGCCTTCATGTCGTAGCCGTAGACATCGACATGCGCCAGTCCAAACGCATGCCCCAACTCATGCTGAAGGGTTGTCTGAAAATGAGTGTTATGCGTCAATTCCCAGGACGCGATGTACATCATCCCACCACCGGTGTTGATGCCCCCGTTAATGCTGCGACCGCCACCCTCCGGAAAGTTGTCTTTCGAGTTCATCAACAGAATGCAGAAGACGTACGGACAGTTGAATCGGTTCAGCCGCAGATGCGTGAGCAATTCTGAGACGATATCAGGAGCCCCTCGTTCCGGTGGCCTTCGATAAAAATCGAGTGGCTTTTGCCCAGAGACGATTTGAACCGTCGGCTCGGCCAACTCAAAGGTATCTCCATCGAGCATCACTCGGTAGCGGTCTTGAGCCAATTGAAGATGCTTCAAAAACAGCTTTTGTTCGTCGGCAGTCGGGCTCTGTTCTCCTAGCGGAACAAATGCGATAGGGAGGACTTCGATTCGATCGGGAAGCGAATAGTCTGACCCGGTTGCGAAATGAGTCGTCAGTACAAACACCAGTAGCGCAGCGCGACGAAGCACAGGTGTCCCCTTAGTTCATGCGATATGTTCAATGATGTGGAACGATCCGCGGAACATATCCATTCGAAAGGTTTAATGCCAACGGACCTCTGCTACAGACCACAAGGTCTCTCAAGGAAGTGGGGCCAGCGAATTCATCAGAATTAACTCGCCGCCCGCTTCGGTCCGCTGGCTCCTTCGTTATCGGCTTTGTTAATATTTCGACAGACTGACTCTTCCCATAGACCATGCAAAGGTTGCGCGAACATGCGACTGGCCACAGTTCTCACGCCGATGTCGTCTACCAATCTGGCTCTGGCCGCTCAGTGCGGAGTGACCGATGTGGTGGGCCGGTATCCGGGAACAAGCCTGGATGATCTGTTGCAAATGCGCGATCAGATCGAATCGTACGGCATGCGCTTGGCCACAGTCGAAGGCTACCTCCCGATCGAGAACATGAAGCTCGGTCGTGACGACGGGACCGAGTTGGCGGCGATGAAGTCGTTGCTGCGAAACATGCAGCGCGTCGGCGTCAAGATCCTCTGCTACAACTTCATGGCCGGATCAGACTGGGTCCGAACTCGACTGGATGCTCCGGAACGAGGGGGTGCTAAAGTGACGGCTTTCAGCCTCGCAGAGGTTGAGCGAGCCCGCTCGTTGAATCAATCGTCTGGAACTTCCGCAGCAAGTGAGGCGATTACCGCGGACCAGTTGTGGAACAACCTGGAACGGTTTCTTCGTGAGTTGATCCCCGTCGCCGAAGAGACCGGCGTCACGATGTGTATGCATCCCGACGACCCGCCGCTGCTGCAGTTGCTCGGCAAAGCTCGCATCATGAACTCGGTCGAGAACTTTGAGCGACTGGTGGAACTAGTTCCGAGTCCGTCGAATGCCATCTGCTTCTGCCAGGGGACTTTCGCCGCGATGGGGTGCGACATCCCTGCGTCAATCCGGCGACTGGGCAAGCATATACAATACGTCCACTTTCGCGATGTACGCGGAACTCACGCGGAGTTCGTCGAAACGTTTCATGACAACGGCCCCACTGATATGGCAGCCGCAATGCGAGCCTACCGCGACATCGAATTCTCGGGTCCGATGCGACCCGATCACGTGCCACAACTTTACGGCGAAGATGACGGCGAACCAGGATACACGATGCTGGGTCGGTTGTTTGCGTATGGATACATGCGCGGGCTGATGCATGCCACCGAGGGACAGACAGAGATTGCAAATCCATCAACTGGCGAGAACTGAACTTTAAGGCTTGGGAACCACCTTCAAATTGATAGGCATCTCTGCGACCAGCAGATTGCCCGCCGACGTGATACGCAATTTGATGTTAGCCACCGGGGTCTCCGCCGCGACCTTGGGCGCTTTCACCATGATCTCGAACTTATCCTGGTCTGCGGCGATCGTGGCCCCTTGAATCACGTAGTCGCCAGGCAGGCCGACCAGTGTCGCTTCGACCGGGCCGCTAAAGCCGGCTGTCCGCTGCAGTTGGCCGGTGACCTTGTGGTCGGATTCCGCGATGACTGCCAGCGTGGGATCGTCTACTTTAGGTGAAACCGCGTTCTTGATCTCGGCGCGGAACGGTTGCGAATAGGCCGTCGCCAGCACTCGTTCCGAATAAGCATGCGGGGTCGCTTCCGCCTTCACGACGAAGTCGATCATCGGTTCCGCGACTTCCAACGGCACGATCAGTTTCACAGATGACTGTTCGGGTTCGCCCGGCTGAATCATCCTCGCCGCCACGGAGACAACCGGGAAGTTGCCAGCAGCAGGGTTGTTGTTATCTCGTTTACGAACGGGTTCTGTTGATTCCAAGGTCAGCTTCACCGGCAAGGCGGCAGAACCGTGTCCCGCCTGGCGTTTGAGGATCAGTGGGATCTCAGGCGAGGCTCCACGGAACAGCACCAGTGGAAAATGTTGCAACTCAATCGAGAGTCCCGTCGATGCCGTCGTACCGACAGCCATGGTGTCGACAAACGTCGGAGCGACAACGCCTGCCTGTAGCCGAGCGGTACTTTTGATCGCCGGATCCACTCCGCTGGATTCGCCAACGATTCGCAACAACGGAGCGGCACCGTCCGCAGGCTGGCCGGACCTGATCAGTCGCAACAGGACTTTGCCCTGCATATTCGCCGCGATTTCAGCGGGCGACACGATGACTGAATTGTCGCCGACGACAGCGAGCTTAATTGGTCCTGCGTAACCCGCACGAGTCACCTGCATCTCAATCATCGCCGAGCCATCATCGGGAAGATTGATCGTCGGTGTGTTCAGCATCAGCGAAAACGAAGGCTGGCCGGATGGTTCAATCAGCAATCGATAGAAACTGCGCGCGCTACCTCGACCAAACAGATCGCGCACCTGGATTTGGATCTGCGAAATACCAGCGGGCACGGCATAGTCCAGTGTTAGATCACCGACCACCGGTTGATCACCCGTCATCGCCACGGGATTGCCCTGCGGATGGGCAAGAACCTTCAGCTCTCCCTCCAGATCAGAAGCGATCGTATCCGCTTGCAAGGTACACCTCAGAGACTGACCGGCAGTCACGTTCAATACGTAGCGATCCTGCTCGCCCTTCGATGAAATGATGCCACTGATCGCAACCGGTTTGAGAGGCACTTGCGTCGCGTCGACGACTTGCAACGTTCCGTCGGCCGCCTTGGCCGCCTCAACGACTTCGATCCCGCGACTGACGGGCAATGAAGGCAGTGTGCTGACAACATTGGCTTCGGGAGGGAGGGCGAGCAGCCCCATCCGGCTCTCCGCGGGAACCACAAAAGTACCGTTCAGCCTGGTTCCGGCGGCGAAGCCGGTACCAACAGGTTGCACGTCAACCGGACCGGCCGACATCGCGGCGGGTAAGACACAGTCGATCAGCCTGAGATCTCCGACCTTCAACCGGAACGGATTCTGTCCCGGGGCATTGAAGGTTAAATCGTGCAATTCGACGAAATAGATTCCATCCCTTGGCAGGATGCGTTCGGCTCGGGCATCTCCCTTCAAGGAACTGTGACCCCAACCGATTTCGAGCGGAGTCCCTTCGGGAGATCTGATCTCGACCACAGGATTCGCCGCTCCGCCGAGTCGCTTCAGTTCGACATCGGCGACAACTCGTTGACCCTTCGTTCCGGCGAAGTAAACTCGCTGCTGCTGGCCACCCGACAGCGAACCAAAAAAGGCGGCGGGCAAAGTGGCCGGCTTATCTGGTGTCACCCCACTGATGGCAACCTCAGGCAGCCGGTCGACAGACAAGGCGACAGACTTGCTGATCCCGACTTGAGATCGAATCCACAAGGGATAGATTCCCGTTGGGGTGTCTGAGGGAAGATTGACGTTCAGCACGAGGCTGGTCGGGGTCGATCCTTCCGCGACTGCGAAGGCGACTCCGGGCAGGGGAAACACGGCCAGGGGATTGGGTCCTAGATTGCTCCCTGTTACGACTAGTTGATTGGGCTGCCCGATCTGCACACCCGGTTGAGACAGTCCCGTAATCATGGGAGAAACAGTTGGGACCGCCTTATCCTGGGCGATCAGGTCCATCACGTTGGCACCGGCCACTTCCAGAAACAATTTCTTCGCTTGCGCGGGATCTAGTGCGGATTGAAACAGTGAGAACTCATCAACCACGCAAGACAAATACTCGCCAGCGGTCTCGCTCCGACCAATGGTCACCGGCAGGTTGCTGACCAGACCGGCGACGTTGATATCTTTAATCCAGCCTTGCTTGCCGTCGACGTAGCCATTGGCAGAGGACTTCGGCGTCAATGGCTCCCCGTTGACGAAGAACATGATCTTCAGATCATCAACGTCAGTGTCTTCATCTTGTTGAGGCGCGTCGGCGACTTCGAAGGTGGCGGTGACATAGACCAGCTTGCGATAGGGCAGGGCCTCCTTCGCACTGTAGTTCACGACCTTGTAGTTCGTCCCATCGTGAATGTAGACCTGGAAGTTATCACCTTGCATCTGAAAGTTGATGCCATAGTTCGTTGACGCTTTGCCGTTATCGACTCCACGTTTGGCAACCAGACCGTGATAGCTGGCGTCAGTTGGTTCGGCCAGGTTCACGACCAACAGACCGAAGGAAGCTGCGGTCGGGCAACTGACATCCGCGCTATTGGCAATCTCCACAAATTGCTGCCGCGCCGCATCCAGTTGAATTGCCTTCTTGCCGCTTTGGTTCCAGAAGGGACTGGGGACTCGCGTAAGATCATTGACGAGCTTCCCTTCGTCAGGGACTTGCCCCACCGTGGCGGTATCTTTCGCGGGACCTGAATCCTCATCGAACGTGTAATTGACGACCGCCTTGGCTCGAACAGCCTCGTCTTGAGCGAATGCCGGAATTGTCAGGAGTGATAGAGCACAACCTGCAACAGAAAAACGGAAGACATTCAACATGAGATGATGATCCTCAGGGCAGGGCGAACTCTCGGTGGGTCGCCTGATTTTAAGATCGCATCAGACTCTTTTGAAGTGTAAGAGTCTCGTTATGCGGTCAGAACTTGGAAACAGTTCCCTTCTGGAAGCCGAACGCCCGGCAATTCAATGTTAGTGAATGCTGGGTATACTTCTCGAACTTTCGATTGCCGCTCTGTCCTTGATTCCCGTTGAGGTTGACCGAATGTCTGCATCGCTTCGTATTCTGGCCATTCACGCGCATCCCGATGACATAGAGCTGCAGTGCGCAGGAACATTGCTTCGACTCAAGGAATTGGGCCACCAGATTTCGATGGCGACGATGACCCCCGGTGACTGCGGCAGCGCTGAACTGGCTGCTGACGAGATCGCTGATGTTCGTCGTGCCGAAGCGCAACGTGCCGCGGAGATTATCGGGGCCGACTACACCTGCCTGGAGTTTCGAGACCTGAGCATCATCGTTGACAACGACAGCCGTCGCCGCGTGACCGAGGTCATTCGCCGGACGCGTCCGGATATCGTGATGACTGCTCCGCCTGTCGATTACATGAGCGATCATGAAATGACCAGTCGACTGGTTCGCGACGCCTGCTTCGGTGCCAGTTGTCCGAACTACAAAACTCAGCAGTGGAATCCAGCCCCTGCCACGGAAAAGATCCCTTACCTCTATTATGTCGATCCGATCGAGGGGACCGACTACTACGGGAATTCTCAGCGAACGGACTTCATCGTTGATATCTCAAAGACCATTGAAACAAAGCTGGAAATGCTCGCGTGTCATGCCAGCCAACGGGAATGGCTCCGACGACAGCATGGCCTCGACGAATACCTGGATGGCTGCCGCCGCTGGTCTGCCGCACGCGGTAAGGAAATCAACGCCGCATTCGGCGAAGCCTTTACTCAACATCGCGGGCATCCCTACCCGCACGACAACAAGCTGGTTGACTTGTTGAAGTAGCCGCAAACAATGTCATCCCGGCTCGTTCAGAGGTTCGCTTCTGAACAAGCCGGGGTTATCAAACAAATCATTCCCAAGCGAGTGGCTTCAGCCACGCCGCCTTCAGTTCTGCACAATCGGCGTCGAGGATCTGCTTGCCGCCGACTCCCGCTTGTACTCGTTTTGCTGAAGTCGTCTTGCCGATCTTGGTGATCGGCAGTCCTTGGAACAGTGATTCCAATTTGGCGGCCGATTCCTGAGTCGTCTCAATCAGGAACCGCGTCGTACTCTCGGAGTAGAGCAATACTGCCGGATCGGTGATCGTGGAAGAAGTCGCCAATGCAGCCAGATCGAGTTCGACACCGAACCCACCGGCGAATGCCATTTCCGCCGCAGCGACGGCCAAGCCCCCTTCGCTGAGATCGTGACAACTCTTCAGCAGGCCACCTTCGATCGCCTTATGCACTGCTCCGAAGATCTTCGGAGCCTGTTGCAGGTCCACGTGAGGAACCGTGCCACCCTTCAGACCGTTCACGAGGGCGAAATGGCTGCCTCCCATTTCGTTCTTGGTGATGCCGATCTGATACAGCACGTTTCCAGACGCCTTAAGGTCCATCGTGACACACTTGCGAACATCGTCAACCTGTCCAATCGCACTGATCAACAGCGATGATGGAATGGCAACGGTCTTCTTTTCCCCCGCTGCATCAACGTAAGAGAACTCATTGTTCAAGCTGTCTTTACCGCTGATGAACGGCGTGCCGAACGCGATGGCGGTGTCTTTGCAGCCAAGAGCAGCGCGAACGAGGGATCCGAGCGTTTCAGGACGTTCGGTGTTGCCCCAGCAGAAGTTGTCCAGAATCGCGATACGATTCGGATTAGCCCCGACAGCGACGCAGTTACGAAGCGCTTCATCGATCGCGGCAGCGGCCATCCAGTAAGGATCGAAATCTCCATAGTGCGGGTTCATGCCGTTCGAGACGACGACGCCACGTTGCGACTTCAGATTCGGTCTAACAACAGCCGCATCAGAAGGACCATCACACGCCACACCAACCAGCGGCTTGATGACGGATCCCGATTGCACTTCGTGATCGTACTGGCGAATGATCCACTCTTTGCTGCAGACATTCAGCGAACCGAGGATTGACGCGAGCGATTTGGATAACGATGCGGACGCCATGTTAGCCAACGGGAGATCGGCTGGTGGCGTAAACGTCGCATCACGCACGACTGGCGGACGGCCGTCGTGGAGGAATGACATCGCTACGTCACCGACAACTTCACCATGATAGGTCAGCTTCAGACGACCTTCGTTGCCGAACCGGCCGAAGGCGGTCGCTTCGACTCCTTCGGCGGCACAGAGGAGGCGGAATTCTTCCCAGTTCTGCTCAGGGACGGCCAGGACCATGCGTTCCTGAGCTTCGCTGATCCAGATCTCAGTGTAGGACAAGCCGGCGTACTTGAGCGGGCACTTGTCGAGCCACACGACGGCACCGATGTGTTCACCCATCTCGCCCACGGCACTGCTGAAGCCACCCGCACCGCAGTCGGTGATCGCGTGATACAGCCCCTTATCGCGAGCCTGTAGGATTACATCCATCACCATTTTTTCGGTGACGGCGTTCCCGATCTGAACGGCACCGCCGGAGATCGTTTCGCTTTCATGCGTCAGTTCAGCGGATGAGAAGGTCGCTCCGTGGATTCCGTCGCGACCGGTGCGACCACCGACAGCGACGATCAAATCGCCGGGATGGACTTCTTTTTCGACCTTGTCGACAGGGATCATCGCGGCCGTGCCACAGTAAACCAGAGGATTACCCAGGTAGCGGTCGTCGAAGAAGACCGACCCATTGACGGTCGGAATCCCCATCCGGTTGCCGTAGTCGCGGACGCCCGAGACGACGCCCTTCATCACCAGTTTGGGATGCAACGTCCCTGGTGGCAGTGCGTCGTACGGCGTGTCCGGTGGTGCAAAGCAAAAAACGTCGGTGTTGCAGATCGGCTTCGCACCGAGGCCCGTGCCGAGCGGGTCGCGGATGACGCCGCCGAGGCCCGTGTTGGCTCCGCCGTAGGGTTCGATCGCTGACGGATGGTTATGCGTTTCGACTTTGAAGCAGACGTTCTGTTCGTCGTCGAACTTCACGACCCCGGCGTTGTCCTTGAAGACGCTGACGCACCAGTCGTCGGCTCCCAACTTTTCACGAATCTCGACGGTCGCCCCAAAGACGGTCTCCTTGAGCATGTTCTCAAAGACGCGTTCGCCCTTTTCGTCGCGATAACGGATGCGACCTTTCAGGGTCTTGTGCGAGCAGTGTTCGCTCCATGTTTGAGCGACCGATTCGAGCTCGATATCGGTGGGATCTCGCTGTTGCTCAACCCAGTGCGATTTAATCGTGAGCATCTCGGCAAGGCTGAGATAGAGCTGCCCGTGCTTGCTGAGGTGCATCAGCGCGTCGTCGTTCATCGTGCGGATCGGAACGGTTCGCAACTGGAACTTGTATTCCGATCCCGCACCGATTTGATCCATCTGCAAGGAACCGGCGATGACCCGTTCGATGGCATCGTTCGCGAGGACCCGTTTGGCGATGCGATCGAGGTCTGTATCAGAGACATCCGCTTCGAACCAGTATTTGCGGCCGGTGGCGACGGTGTCGACGGCGAAGCCCAGATCAGCCAGTGCCTTCTGCGTGCTGAGGGCGACATTGTCGGTCACACCTGGTTTAAACAGCACGTTCAGCAGCCGCCCCTTCGACGAAGTCGAATTGGCAGAGACCTGATGGGCTGTGAAAATCTCCGCCACCGGGTCAACCAGCAATGTCGTGGCAGCGCGAGTGACGTCGCTGTTATTCAGAGAGGCTCCCTGCAGCAGGAACGATCGGGCAGTGGTGACGGTTTTCACGCCCGCCACGCCCAGAGCGTGTGCTTCGCCGACGACTCGCAAGCCATCTCGATCGACTTCCCCTGCGGCCGGTCGAATTTCTACTTCCCAAAGCATTCGTGTTTCTCGTTGATCTAGAGTGGCTTTGTGTCACGTCGGGCCAGGGGGCTGACGCCCCCCGCTCGGACGATCTATTACTCGTTATTCTTCAGCCGTTGTTTGCCTTCGCTCAACAGCCGCTTGATTTGCGGCCCGTTCTGGGAAGCCAAGGATTTCTTGTAGGCTTCCAACTGGTGTTGTACCGCTTCGATTCCCCGGATGACATGCTGGGCATTCTGCAACAGGATGCTGGTCCACAGGTCGGGATCGCCAGCAGCGATGCGAGTTGTGTCGCGAAAGCCACTGCCGGTCAGAGGTTGGTTGGCTTCGGTCAAGGTCGACGCCAGGGCCGAGGCCACCAAATGGGGCAGGTGACTGGTCATGGCCAGTGCCTGATCATGATCCCCCGGCGACATCTGGACGGTTCGCATCCCGATCCCTTGCCACAGGCGTTCCACACGATCGACCTGCGCGGTGGCGGAGGAGGGGAGGGGAGTGACGACGCAGGTTCGACCTTCGAACAGGTTAGCATCGGCGGCTTCAAATCCCTGACGATGTGAGCCAGCAATCGGATGAGATCCGATGAAGTTCGGGATGTCCTGGAGAGCATCGCAAATTGGCTGCTTGACGCTACCGACGTCCGTCAACAAGGTTCCGTGCCCCGAATACTGAATAGCTTCGCGAACGCCTTGGGCAACTCGGTCCACCGGGGTGCAGAATACGATGACATCGGCCTGCCTGGCGGCAGTTGCCAGGTCTGTCGAGGATTTGTCAATCAGCCCGGCCTGCCGGGCCAGTTCCAGGCGAGCTGCATCGCGGCCGACCCCGACAATTGTCTGGACAAGCTTTCGACTGCGGAGCGCAGCAGCCAGCGACCCGCCGATCAGGCCCACCCCGACGATGACGACAGTTTTTTCCAGCAAATTAGACGACGACTCGCTCATACGTCGCATTGTAATGAGCCGCGGGGACAAACAAAATCGAAGGGGACTGATGGTAAGCGGCTGAGGGGCGGGGGACGGAATTGGGCGAGTAGGGCGACTGTTTTGTAGCTAAGGTCGCCAAGACCTTGGGCGAATGTCACTGGAAATTGTTCGCACATCGACTTCGGCCCAATCTCTTGGCGAAATTGGCTATCCAGAGAGCTAACCGGGATCCAGTTTGTGATCTTGTGCCGTCAAGCGGGTGAGCCGATCAAACGCAATTTCAATCTTCAGAGGCTGGTTCTGAGGATTGAGGCGGATCGCAGAGGAGCAGCCAGGCTGAGAGCGGCGTCAGGATGATGATCAGAAACCAGTAGGCGACGTCCAGCGTTATCGGTGGGCGTTCACTGTGCCAACATGCCAGCGAGATCCCATAGGATGAGGTCGAGCTGAGTCGGTAGTGTTGATGACCGACATCAAATGCGAAGGAATCAGTGGCGAATTGACTCCGCGCCCACATTGCTGCCAGCGATAAGATAATCGCGAGCATCGCAGAGCCCGTTTTCCGTCGCCAGCCGTCGGAATGCTCCAATTCATCGCTCATTTTGCAGCTGCGGCCGCGGCAGGGTTTAACGGAATTTCGATCCGGTCTCGTTGATAGAGCGGAAGGTGGCGGTAGTAGACTTCCAGCGTCAGGAGGGCCAGGCTGGTCATGTACAGTCGGCCGCCCATGTTGCCGTGGCGATCGGCGACATCCCAACTACCGTCGGCGTGAGTGCGGCGGACCTGGGTGTTGATCAAGTGATCGCGCATGACTCGATTCCAGCGATTCCATTCTTCGCCACCCCAATGATGCAGCACCTGTGTCGCATAGTAGTTGTAGTACATGTCGTCCGGTTCAGGACCGTGCTCATCGAGGAAGTGGACACCCGCTCGCAATCCACCGCTGGTTTCGTTCCAGTCGAGGTACATCCGGCAGAGCAGACCGGCGGCGGTCATGGAGGGGGTCGGATTACTTTTGCGCTCGGGCATGTACGCGTATTGTGACCCTCGCATGGAGGCCACACTGCCGAGAAATCGATCGATCCCGCCGAAGACTTTGGGAGGAACTTTGATTCGCGAGAACTGGGCACTCTTGAGCGCCATTAATTCCCAGGCGACGACAGAAGTATCGCCCGGTTGACCGGGGAAGTATCGCCAGCCTCCTTGAGTGTGCTGCGTTGCAACCAGAAATTCGATCGCTCCCGCAACGGCGGGACGCAGTTCGGCATCGTGCGTCATCGCGAAAGCTTCGCTCAGCGCAATCGTGACGAGGCCATGGGTGTAATAGGTGGGCGGTCCCTGCAGATTCCCATAGAAGCAAATTCCCTTGCCAACTGGGGTGCCTCCCTTCAGCAGATATTCGATGCCACGCCGGACTACGGATTGAGACTCGCCTTCCTGATGTGTCTGGCCGGCACCGAGAAACGCCAATAAGGCCATGGCGGTCGCCCCATTGGGGTTGTTGGACAGTCGGCCCGGCATCGTGCAATTGCACTCTGGACCATGAATGTGATCGAAGTTCCAGGAGCCGTCGGGGAACTGATGATTCTTCAACCAGACCAGCCCTCGCGCGACGGCTGCTTCGCTGGCGTCGGTCCCGCCCATTCGCTTCAGCAGCCCAGCCTTTCCCGCGGCAGTCCGACCCGCAAAATGATCGCCATGGGCATCCTCGGCGACCTGAGAGACTCCATTCTTCTTGGTCTCTTTCGACTTGCTCACTGAGGTTGCCGGCGAAGTCATTGCCGCTCGCGGCCGGATGATCGTGGTTTTCTCCCCGACCAGCGTCTTCTGTCCTGGGTTCAATTCAACCGACTCGACAACCATGGCGAGGTCATCAATCGCCTCTTCGTCTTCACCGGGGTCCGCGCCTGGTGCTGCTGCCGGCTCCACGTCGGTGACGAGGTCGACATCCAACTCGTCGCCGATCGGAAGTTCGTTCCCAATAAGGAGCGAATAAAAATGGCCGAGTGCGGCTCGGGCCGGAGCCTCAAAGTAAATCATGCTCAGGATCAGCAAGATGACCAGATGGGCAGCAATGCTGACGGATGCCGAGGCGCAGATCGTTTTCCAGGAGGTCTCGCGTTTTGGCGGCGAAGACGAATCTGCCTTAAACCGAAAACGCGTGCGGCCTCTCGCCGCTGCCGATTCGGAATTCTCGCCGGATCGGTTGTAACCTGCCGACATGGTGTAGCCAGTCTGGTGCGTGGAAGTTCACATTCCTACACCCTGATGGATCGATCGTCCGTTTACACTCTACAGAGCCCGTTGCGCAGCGGAACTCTGCTATTTGGATTACGTGAATGAATCCATGGATTCAACGGATTCTAGCGAAACGGGAGCACTGATGCTGACTATTTCGCGGCTGACACTGCTTCGGCTCTGCTTTTTCACATTGCAAATATCATCGGGAAGGGGTGGAGGGGGAACCACGGAACACACGGAAAGTAGCGGAGGGAAGACGGGGACCACGAATCTGTCGAATCTGCACGAATAAGAGGAAGAGGGGTTCTCATGAAGACGCTGAGGCACGGGGAAGAGGGAGTGTTGCGAATTGAATTGGAGGAAGGACGAATTGGTCGCTTGCGAAGAGCGTTCAGGCAACGTGCGAAAGCTGGTCACTGCGACTAGAATCTGGGAAATCAAGTGAAATTACCGACTTTCGACGTGTGCCTTCATGGAATCGAGTCACTCTTTATGACGGGTCTGCTTGCTGACCTGACCACGGCCAATCAACTGCTGCCCGCGCGGCTGCAAATGGCATTTACGCTGGGCTTTCACATCATTCTGGCCTGCTATGGCGTCGGCCTGCCTGTGCTGATGCTGGTGGCCGAGTGGCGTTTTCTGCAGACGGGCGATCGCTTGTGGCAGAAACTGGCACAGCGGTGGTCGAGATCGTTTGCCGTTCTGTTCGCCGTCGGTGCGGTTTCAGGCACGGTCTTGTCGTTTGAATTGGGACTGCTCTGGCCCGAATTCATGGGCCGTTGGGGGGCGGTGATTGGGCTGCCGTTCACGATGGAGGGATTCGCGTTCTTTCTGGAAGCGATCTTTGCAGGGATCTATTTGTATGGCTGGGATCGCCTTCCCAAGCGGGTTCACTGGCTGACCGGTTGGCCGATTGCGATCTCGGGGTTCTTGTCGGCGTTCTTCGTCGTGACCGCCAATGCCTGGATGAACGCTCCGGCAGGGTTTCGGATCGTCGATGGAAAAATCGTCGACATTGATCCGCTGGCCGCGATGTTCAATGTGGCCAGTGGGGCGCAAGTGACGCACATGATTGTGGCGGCGTACATGGTGACCGGCTTTAGCGTGGCGGCATTCTACGCGTTCTGCCTGCTGCGCGATCCGCAAAATGAGTACTGCCGACGAGCGTTCACGCTGGGGTTGTTGCTGGGGTTGGTCTTCGTCCCAGTTCAAATGGTGGTCGGTGACTGGTCGGCAAAGGTCGTCGCGAAGTCTCAACCGGTGAAACTGGCCGCGATGGAAGGTCAGTTTCAGACCGAGCGACACGCGCCGCTGCGCATCGGTGGAATACCGGATCCCGTCGCTCGGGAAACTCGCTATGCCATCGAGATTCCCGGCGCGCTCTCGTTCCTCAGCTATGCCGACTTCAACGCGGAAGTGAAGGGGCTGAACGATTTTCCGGACAACGAAAAACCACCCGTCATCGTCGTTCACCTGGCCTTTCAAGTGATGGTTGGCATTGGCTCGTTGATGGGACTGTTGGCAGCAGGCTGCTTAGTGAATTACGTCCGATTTCGATCGTGGCCCAAATCAAAATGGTTCTTGAGAACCGTCGTGCTGATGGGCCCGCTGTCGATCGTCGCGATGGAGGCAGGCTGGATCGTCACGGAAGTGGGACGTCAGCCGTGGATCGTACATGGATATATGCGGACTGCCGACGCCGTCACGAGAGCGCCCGGCGTCTGGTCCGTTTTCGCAGGAACGATGTCCATCTATCTGCTGCTGGGAATTGCGACGATTACTTCGCTCGTGCGACTGGCCAGGGTTCCCTTGCAGGAGGATCTTCATGGGACCTGATGACCTGTTGTTGATCGTGATGCTGATCGCGTTGACGCTGTACGCTGTGTTAGGCGGTGCTGATTTCGGTGCGGGCATCTGGGAATTTACCACGGCTCTGCAGGCGACAGATCGAGAACGTCAGCACATTTACAAAGCGATCGGGCCCGTGTGGGAAGCCAACCACGTCTGGCTGGTCTTCGTCCTGATGATCTTGATGAACGGGTTCCCGAAGGCGTTCGCGGCGCTTGGCCTGACCTTATGGCTGCCGTTGCTGCTGACGTTGGTCGGAATCATTTTCCGCGGGGGGGCCTACATCTTTCGTTCGTACGGGGGAGGGCCGAAGCGAGAGCTTCTCTTGTGGGAAGCGATCTTCGCGGTAGCCTCAACGGGGACACCCTTGTTCCTGGGTGCGGCGGCGGGTGCGATCGCCTCGGGAAAATTGAAGATCCCGACCGAGAATAGCCTGCCATCGGAATTCGTGATCGGCTGGATTTCTCCATTGGCGGTCTTTACAGGCTTCTATTCCATCGGCATGTGCGCCTATCTGGCGGCCGTCTTCTTGACTCGAGAAGCGCATGTGATCGGCGACGAGCACCTCACCACGATCTGGCGACAGCGATCATTGTCGACGGGCCTGTGGATGGGTGTGCTGTCGTTCGGAGGACTGGTGATGGTGGCCATCGAAGCCCCTCATCTGGCGGAAGGCTTCGTGACTCGCGGGTGGCCGCTGGTGATCATCTCGCTGGTTTGCGGGATCGGTTCGCTGATCGAAGTCTGGCGTCTCAATTGTTCGCGTGCTGTCATCGCGGCGTCCGGTGCTGTGACGGCAGTCATCTGGGGCTGGGGGATCTCGCAGTATCCGGCCATCATTCCGCCGAGTATCACAGCGGCTCAGGCGAAGTCCCCGGACGGTGTGTTGTGGATGATGCTGATTGTGATTTTGACGGGAGGAGTGTTTTTGCTGCCCGCTTTGGGGTATCTCTTTATGCTATTCAAAGGTGAGCAACTGGATCGCAAGGTGGCGAGCTAGCGCGTGCCGCACTTACGTGTCGCGTTGAAGCATAGGTTACTGATGTTGAACGTCGATCAGGACTGACCGCAAAGCAGAGCTTCGAAGACCGGCGTTCCCAAGCTGGAGCTTGGGAACGAGAATAGTAGGCAGAAACGCCCATGAGTGATCAGCTTGTTACTGTAGAATCTTATCAGTTCCTACCCGAAGCCGAAGCGGTGCGAATGCATCTGGAATCAGAAGGGTTCTCTGCACACCTCGCCGACGCAGAGGCGGTGAGCACGGAATGGGTGCTTGCCAATGCCATTGGCAACATCAAGTTGCGAGTTCCACAGTCTCAGGCGGACGCCGCACGGGCAGTGCTAAGCGAACTGCGGTCCCGGCGGCTTGAGCGAAGCCAGTCCCCAGAGAGTGACGCAATTGGTTGTTGTCTATCGTGTGGTGCTTCGCTGCACTCCGACCAATCGAAATGCGGACAATGCGGGTGGTCCTACACCGACGACGAAGGTGAATCCAGCGAGTTTGCGAATGGAGGCTCGACCAGCGAGACCGCTGTAGGCCATGAAGTGAGCGTGTTGGAGAATCTGCGTGCGATCAAGCGGCCTTTGATGCTGATCGTTCTGTTACCGATGCTCCTCACATTTGCATTCGTGGCAATCCTCATTTTGGGATGGGTTATTCAGTTGGTGACGGGCCTCCCCATCTTCTAGTGCGGGTCGCACTTCCGTGTCGCGTTGAAACATGGGTTAGACACAGCGAGTTTCCGCTGGCGGGACGCCGCAATCAGGTGGAATGCGATCTAAAACGATTGATCCCGAACGTCGCCCGTTCCTTTGACTCGCAGCGGGCTGAAGTCGTATTTGACTCGTCCCAGCACATCATCTGGCTTGTCGAAATAGGCGCTAAGCAGCTTCTGCAATGCGGGATCAGGCGTCTGCTTTTCGTCGCCTGATTGGAAATGCGACAGTATCAACAGCTGATAGGTTCCGGCAGGGAGTTCGAGGCGAAACTGGCCAGCCTCGTCGGCCGTGGCGAGGGCACCACCCATCGCGTGGAGCGTTGCGGAGGCGACATGCGCGTCGACTTCGCCATCGGCGGGGCGAAACCCGATCACGGACAACTTCGCCTCGCCTTCGCGTTGGATGGGGAAGGCGATCACTCTGGCGCCACGATCAGGCTGGCTCGTGCCATCCGCGGATTTATACGTGATGCGACCGCTGACCTGACTGACGGAATTCGGCTTCGCGTCACCTGGCTCGACGGCTGACGCATTCGCCGAAGCGGGGCCACGTGATTCGAAGACTTTGACGAATCGCTCGAACAACATTCCGCCCACGAAGGCAATCGCGACGAACAGCAGCGTCCGCGGCAGAGATTTGAGATCTCGTGGCGGTCGCGATTCCATCGGTCGCACCGGCGAGGGTTTTCGTGGATTCCATTCCGCATCGACTGGTGCCACGGCGGCCAATTCAGCGAGAACATCATAGTTGATGGAAGGCGTATGAGCCGCATGAACGTGCTGGGTTTCGAGGCTATCGGATTCGTCGTCATCCTGCATCGGCGGGTTGATGGCAATCGGAGTGGGCGGAATCGGGACTTCGATCGGAATTGGCTCGGGGATCAGTTGCGGGATCCCGTTCTCGTCTTCCTCATCAGCATCCACGGCCGTCTCGAAAGTCACTACGACAGGCGACGAATCGGGGTTGGCCAGTCGAGCGAGTTCCTCCAGCGCGCGTGTGAGTTGGGTATCCTGAAGATTCAATTCCGGCTGTGGCAGTGGTGGCAGACTGCCATCGAGCAAGGGGACGCGAATGGATCGCCCGCAGGTCGGGCAATCGACAATTCCCCCCGCCTGGGCGCGAGAGATTCCCAGAAACTGACGACAGAAATTACAGCGAAATTTGATGGGCATGCTGAGAGGATTCCAGAACGGCTGTCACGAGAACGATCAACCGTATGCGATGCCTTTCAATCGTGACCTGCAGGAGGGTCGCCACGCTGCAATTCGAGGAACGCAAGAATGACAACGAGCGTCACCACGGCCAGTGCGAACAATACTAATGACACCAAGGTCACTCCATGCACCGCTTCAGCAGCCGCGGCATCACCCAGTGACTTGAGCACGACCGAAAGCATACCACCCAACAGGGCAATGCCCAGAGAGGCGGCGCCACACCACAAGATCTTGCCGATCCACAACCTCGGTCTCACAATCACTCCTCACCGCAGCACACACTGATGACAACTCGGACGCTTCGTCTCGAATCACACAGCAGCGGTCGAGCAGTGTCAAGGAAGATGGAGAATCAGGGGCGGGCGAGGGGACCTAACAGAGAGGCGTCAGGTCAAAGAATGCGAATGCCACGCCTTTGTCGACGACAAACCGTGGCACTCAACCAAATCGAAACGGGAAACGCTAAAGAGCAGGGGCCGCAGCGGGAATTGGATCGCAGACGTGCAGCACCTGATCCAACTGAGCCACGCGAAGGCCTTCGCGGAGTTCGTCGGAGACGTTATGCAGTTCCACGCGCTCAACCGATTTTCGCAGCGACAACAGCGCTCCGAGTGTTCGGCTGGGCAGGAACCAGACACCTCGCATATCCAGAATCAGGACTCGACAAGCATTCTGCTCGATCAGTTCGCGAATGCGATCGTAGTAGGTGTGGATGCAAGCGGCATCTCGCACTCCTCGATCACCAAAGCCAATCGTAGTAGTCTCGCCTGCTTGCAGGACGCGAAGATTTTCGGCACCGCAGGCTGTCTCGAACAGAATCCCAGAGTCGCCAATGGAAATCGTCAGGTCATCGTCGTGGAGAATGCTGGTACTCATTTAGTCGCTCCTAGGGCCCGTGGTCATGCGGTCCATGTTGCAAAACTGGCGTCTCAATTAGATCGCTGCAAATCGGCGTCGAATTGTGATCGGGGTCGTTGACGAAATGATGTCGGAAGCAGTGGAGACACCATCTACAATGCGGCTCCGGAACCAAACTGTCAACAAATTTCCTTATGGATTTCCGAACAGAAAGGCTGCGTTTTATTTGGTGGAAAAATGTGGATCCACGCTTCGCACTGGCGTGGGGCGAGATACGTCGATTGTCGGCGACGGAAACTGTGGTGCTCGCCGCAAAAAAACTTTGCGGTGTTGTCACGACTTGCGAAATATGGGCAAACTCGTCTGGCGTTAGAGCAATCATCGCACTAACTTCCCGTCGCATTAATATGCTGAAGTGATCGAAAATAAGGCTCTGATTTTCATCGCTAATGGTCGAATCGAAAGCATCGGTTCACGGAATGGACACTGTTATGCGATTGAACAAGCATCTCTCCATCAAGATCTTCATCGCATTGGCCAGCGGTTGCGGTGCCGCTCAGCAAAATAGCGAATACCATGCCGTCTCGAAGACTTTGGTCACTCGTTCCGACACCACGACCAGCACCGAAGATCAGACGGTAGAATCACTTAGTGAAACACAGACGTTGATGTCGGTTCCCGCGGAGCCGTTGTCTGAGCTGCCTGCCTCGGCGCTCGCCTTGGCCAATCCGCGACAAATTGAGCTATTGGTGCCCACAAAAGCATGGGCAATCGACCGTCAAAATGACGCAATCCGGCTGACTTTTGAGGACTTCAACCTGCTGTCGGTGCTGAACATGGAGCCCGTCACGGAGGATGCAGTTTCGCACATGCCCGAATGGCTGCGATCGCTGGATGGAAAGCGAGTGCGACTGCGGGGCTACATGTATCCGACCTACGAATCCGAAGTCGAGCAATTCATCATGTTGCGGGACAATCTGGAGTGCTGCTTTGGCCCCGGTGCCAAGATTTACGACAACCTTATGGTCGACATGAAACCGGGAACGAAGGCAAAGTACGTGAACATGCGCGAATCGCTGGAAGTCGTCGGTCGCTTTCGAATCGATCTGAAAGCGGAGCGCGGCTACATCTATGGACTCTATCGAATCGAAGACGCAACGATGGTTAAGCGGTAGTCGCGGATGACAAGATGACCTCGCCAATCGCCCGAAGCTCAGCCTCGGGCCGCGATCAACTGTGTCAGGTAGGAATTGGAAACGCTGTGCATGCTGGCGTTAAACGCTCGCAAATTCTCACTGACATTGTTGATGAACCACAGTGCCGTCTTGGCCAATGGCATCCCTTTCAGCCATTCGTGTTCCAGCAGCAGCTCAACTTCCCCGTCCAGACTCGTCAGTCCAATGGCGCTTTCTTTTAGAGTGAATTGGCGAGGGACCGCGTGCCGATAGCCGCTGGCGAAGGGAACAACTCGCACAACGGGGTCACCACTGGCAGACCACATCGTCGTCCGATTGCCGCACTTCGAGTTAAAGAACGCGTTGGCAAACTCGGCATCGCCGGGGCGCGGAGCACCATACGTAAAGACGCCTCGCACCGGCGGTAGACTGGGGTCCAACATCAGTCGGCTGGCCGTAATAAATGCCAGCGCACCGCCCAGGCTGTGGCCGCAAACGAACAGGCGCGTTCCCTCTTCGCGAACCTGATTGATATAACGCGTCACGTGCTGATAGACCGAATCAGACGCCGCGTGAAATCCCGAGTGAATCAATCCCACACCCACTGGATTCGGAATCAAGCGACCGTTTAGATCCGTCCCCCAATCCGCAAACTTTTGCTCTGTACCCCGGAACGAGATCACAATGTCCTTGTTCCAGCGACAAAGCAGGGCCTGCGTATCCGTCTTGTTTTCCGAATTGTGCTCGTTGAGCCGCAACTCGTTCTGCAGTTTCTCGAGTCCCGGTTCGTTCATCACCGATTTGTCGAGATAAGCCGCGGCCGCGAGTCTGGCGAAGAGAATGGACTGATCCAGCAAGTCACTCTTGATCAAATCGCTTGTTGCCATCCGTGAGATCCAAAGATTGTTTCCATTCCGAGTGCAGCACCGTTGAGTTAAAGATACTCGCCCCGTGCTGAAGTTCAATCGGGAAGCATCACAGGGCCATGGCTTTGCCACAATGCGGGGAGTGTGGCACGCCATGAGTCTTCGAAGGGAGTGGGATTCGCTTCATTCAAGACCACGCCCTTCGCAAAGCCTCAGAGCGTGCCACCCGAATTGAAAACCAGGAAGCTTCGCGAAGAACTTGCGGCGAACGCATCAGAAAGGCCAGGGGAGTAACACAGCGTGGTGCTGGAACAACACGGCGCGACCGGCGGCACCCACGGCGGGGGTGAAGAACAACATGAAGACGTAAAAGCCAAGGGGGGGCCAGACAAGTAGACCGCACGACAGGCTGACGATCAACCAGGCATTTTTGCGTTTTCGGTCGGCCCAGGAATAAGCCCAGCCAATCAGCACGCGAGCCGGATAAATCGACACCACAAAGATCGGAGTCAGCATCCAGCGCATATCTTGCGGCATTTCAAACAGCTTGAACAGATACAGCGGCAATGCCATCGCATACATGACGATCAGGGACAAGAGAAGAACGATGGGGGCTCGGCGAAACAATGAATAGACGTGTCCCAAATCGAGGAACGCCTTCATCCGATGCTGGGCCGCGAAGTTCGCCTGCAGGAAGGGGACGACACTGAGAGCACAGACGAGCATCACCCCACCCAGCAGTGTCACCAGAACCTGTCCCGGCTTCGAAGTATCCTGCAATGCGCTGAATAGGGCAGTCGGAACCAGCAACCAGGCGAACGCACCGAAAAAGCCGCGAACACCTAAGGAGAAGTGGTGACGCAGTCGCAGTGCCGCGATGAATTCTCGTACGGCGACTCCGGCCGTCTGCGCGTAGTCGCCATTCATCACGCGGCGAACCAGCCAGAGGCCATTCAGTGGCGTGGGCCAGAAGAACAGACCCAGGCGCCCCCCCCGAGCGATCGCGAGAACCAGATGAATCGCGACGCCGACAGCGAACACCGCCAATCCGATGCGCCAGGCGATCGCGATACCTGACCCTGGCGCGATCAATTGCGCATCGCCGGCGGCATCGGCAACGAGTTGCACCAGCTTGCACCAGACCCAGATCCCTAAGGCGATGCCGCCCAACTTGGGGGCCAAAGGCAAAAGAGGCATGGCAAATCGGAGCTTGCCCGTCCTGGCGACACGCCCTTCAGCTTCCAGCAGATAGCCTAACGCCAAAAAATTGAAGATCGGAATCGCTGCGAGAAATGCCAGCAATGCAAACAAGCTGACGACACCGAACAACACCTCAAACACCCAATATCCCGCTTTGAGCGGGTTGCGTAACAGATGCGGGAACGGGGGCAATGAATCGAATGAAAAATAGGAATCTTCTGCGACAACGTCCGGTTCGGCGTTTGCCACTGACGCGGCTGACATCGGCGACTCAGAACCTTCGGTGTTCACGTCAGCAGCTTCAGATGGATCGCGTACCAGATCGGTCACGTCGATCGCGCCATCACTGTCTGGCCCCGCCACCTCAGCAAACTCGATCAATTCTCGCTCGGCAGTTTCCGGGCTGATCGATTGGTTCGTCGTTGCAGCCGAACGAGGGATCACAAGACCTACTTCCAGAAACAGGTTCAAAAATCGTTGCCAGCGGTCGCTTAATCGACGAGCGCGAGGACAACTGGTATCCAATCTCTCCAAATTACCCCGCGGACGCCACCAAGGTTGCAATCTGTCAGATGAAACTTTTCGTGCTGGCGGGGGGTAAACAAGGTAGAATCTGGAACAAGCGGCGTCCGATGGACCGAGTTCACTCGTTTTTCATATCCCTTTGACCTGCTGAAGGGTGCGACGACGCGAAGACTTCCGGTCGGTTGCCATAGTCCTTGGAATTTGACGCATGTTGCGACTGCCCCTTCCTGTTGCCAAGATCGTGCTGCCTTTGGCGGTCGTCGTGGGCGTGTTTGTTGTGGTGGGAGCATCGGCTCGGACACGAGTCATGCGACGGCCGCCTGCCGATGCCGGACGGATTACAACTGATGCCGATTCTGTCGTCGCCAAGGTGGATCGTCTGTTCGCGAAGAACTGGGCCGATGCCAACATCACCCCCGCCAACCCGGCTGACGATTTAACGGTCTTGAGGCGGCTGTCGCAGTCGCTGCACGGGACGGTGCCGTCGCTCGAAGAGATTCGCGTCTTTGAAGCGGATCTCCAACCGCATCGAATGGAGCGGTGGGTTGAACGGTTGCTGGCGGACCGACGGTTTTCGGACTATTTCGCTCGAAGGCTCGCCCGAGTCTACGTAGGCGCCGACGAAGGGCAATTCGTCGTCTTTCGCCGCGATCGGTTTTGGGCGTGGTTGGGAGAGCAGTTGCAGAACAATCGCCACTACGATGAAATTGTAAGTGAGATGATCGCCGATCGCGGCTTGTGGACCGGGGTCCCTGAAGTCAACTTCATCACGGCCGCGGTCAACGATGGCAGCGTGGATGTCGATAAGCTCGCTGGCCGCACCGTCCGCGCGTTCCTAGGCCAGCGTATTGATTGCGCTCAATGCCATGACCATTTTTTTGCGGACTGGAAGCAAGGCCAATTCAAAGGTCTGGCAGCCTGTTTCAGCAAGGTCAGCATTTCACCTGTGGGTGTCGAGGACAATCGGAAAGAGAAGTATACAGTTCAAGATCGGAAGACTCTGGAAGACAAAGAGGTCTTGGCTGAGGTGCCATTCCATTCCGAGTGGATGCCTGCTGAGGGGACCGAGCGACAGCGTCTGGCGGCCTGGCTGACGCATCCCGACAATCGTCGTTTCGAACGTGCCATCGTCAATCGCGTCTGGGGGCTGATGTTTGGCAAGCCCTGGATTGAACCCGTCGATGACTTACCGAACCCGAATGAAGCGGGTCGCCAGCACGATGATCTGCTGGATGTGCTGGGGGGTGACTTTCGCGAGCACAACTGCGACCTGAAACGCTTGATCGCCAACATCGCGGCCACGCATGCATTCCGCCTGTCATCCGATCATCCGGAATCCGAATCGCCAGAACGATCGACAATTATCGATAACACATGGGCCGCGTTTCCGCTGACGCGATTGCGGCCCGAGCAAGTGATCGGAGCGATGTTGCAAGCCACATCGCTGAAGACCATCGATCAAAATTCTCACTGGGCCAGCCGCACGTTCCGGTTCTTCCAGGAACTGAACTTCGTAAAAGAGTATGGGGACTTGGGGGACGACGAACTCGCTGATCATTCGGGGACCATCCCGCAGGCACTGTTGCGCATGAATGGGGAATTCGCCAAGGACCGGTCCGAAGGAACTCCCTTCAGTGCCCCCGGCCGCATCGCCGGGATGTCACCAACTGCTGATCGATGCCTGGACCTGTGCTTCCTGGTCTGTTTGACAAGGCACCCGACGGCGGAGGAGCAGGCTCAGATGTTACCGCAATTGGAAGACGTACGCGGCGACGCTCGTAAGAATGCCATCGAAGATATTTTCTGGACGTTGTACAACTCGGCCGAATTCTGCTGGGGACATTAGCGCATCATCAGAACTTGAAGCCTCAATCTCCTGGCGAGATTGGCGACAACGCTAATCAGCTCTGACATGGTGATCCAAGGACTATTCATGACTACAGCATCCCGTTCGCGACGTGACTTCCTGCGACTGTCGGCCGCTGCGTTCGGGTTGTCATTCGCTGTTCCGGGTCTTGAATTGCGCGCGGCGGATGCTCGTGGAGCCGAGCGCAAGAAATCGTTGCTCACGATCTGGTTGTCAGGCGGACCTAGCCAGCTGGAAACGTGGGATCCTCATGCGGGGACTGACATTGGCGGCGGTGCCGATGGGGTGAAGGCGATCCAGTCGACGATTCCTGACGCGCAGATCGCTCATCTCTATCCGCAAACCGCCGAACAACTGCATCATGTTTCCGTCATTCGTTCCCTGGTCTCGAAGGAAGGAGATCACGAACGAGCGGCCTATATGCTGCATACCGGTTATCGCCCCGAACCGACACTGGTTCACCCCAGTATCGGCGCGATCGCCACTCATGAGTTGAGCGATGACAAAGTCGAAATCCCGCAGTTCGTCTGCCTGGGTGATTCACCGTTCCCTCCCCGAGGCGGCTTTTTGGGGGACAAGCTGGATGCCTATCGCATCTTTAATCCCGGCCAGAATGGTCAGAATCTGCGACCGAATGTCGACACCGATCGCCAGCAGCGCCGCTTGAAAAACCTGGAAGTTGTTTCGCAATCGTTCCGCCGTGGTCGCGGCACTCTGGTCGATCACACGCTGCATCAGCATACCGTCGATGCGGCGTTGCGAATGATGACCTCCGAACAGTTGAAAGCGTTTCAAGTCGAAGAGGAACCCGCCGCCATCCGCGACGCCTATGGGCGCCTCTCCTTCGGAACAGGCTGCCTGGTCGCACGCCGCTTGCTGGAAGTGGGAGTCCGCTCGATCGAAGTCAGTTTGAACGGCTTCGATTCACACGCAAAGAACATGGAAGCGCATGTGAACCGTGCGAAAGAACTCGACCCGGCTCTAGCAACGCTGTTCAAAGATCTCGCCGATCGCGATCTGTTGCAATCGACAGTCGTGCTGGTCATCGGTGAGTTTGGACGCACACCCAAAATCAATCCCCTGGGTGGTCGCGATCACTGGCCAACGGGGTTCTCTTGCTTGGTCGGCGGCGGCGGCCTGCGCAGCGGTGCCGTACTGGGCGCGACCGATCCGTCGGGCCAAAAGGCTCAACCTGAAACCCCCATCGAGGTCGCCAACCTTTATGCCACAGTGCTGCATACATTGGGCGTCGATTACGCAAAAGAAGTGATTACGCCCATCGGACGCCCTATGAAATACTGTGCCGGAACACCGATCAACCAACTGTTGCCGGAACCAGTATCGACTTGAGCCGATTCAGCCTAAAGTGTTCTCGGTGAATTTGATCCAGATGATCAATGCAAGTTCCGATCGCCCAAGCACAGCCAGATTGCGTTCAATTGTGCTTCGATCTCTCTCGTGGTCGACATTTCGCTCAGTTCACTCAGTCGCACCTTTGATTCATTCGTGCGTCTAAAACAGTCGGTGACCTGGCCAATCTCGACGTGGCGCATCCCTCGTCGAAATCCAAGGACAGCAATTTGAAATTCGGGGCGGCGGGCGTGACTCGCCAGTCGTCCTTCTTCTTCCCAGGCCTGCAGCAAGCTCAGCAGATCCGGCAGCAACTTTTCGCGCCACGCTTGATGGATCACTCGATAACACTGTAATTCCGTGTCGGTGAATGAAAACTCGGGAATCCAAGGAAATGTGAAGCCTCGCGACCTCAATACTTTCACAATATCGAAGGCGTGAGGAACACCTCCCTGCAACGATCGATAGAGTGCGACCCACCCTCCGGCGTATCGGGAATCACAGGCGAAAGTTTTTACGTACTGGTCAGAATAATGCATCGGTTCTTGCCGTCCTCTGGCGTTGATGGCTTTGTTACGGCCCCCGCCAATCACTGAACGCAGTTGAGATGCCGCAAGACGAAAGAGAAGGGTTCTAGAAGACGTTTTGACAATTGTCTTCTTTGAAACCACTTCTCGGCAGAAACAGCTCAAGGCCACGTGCCGGACCACGTCACGCTGTCGCATTTCCGTCAGCAAATCATGACGGATTGTCGCACTCAATCGATCGGCTCGTTGGACTCGCCGCCCACTCCCCAAGCTTTCAGTTTGCGCTGAAGGGTGCGTACCGAAATTCCGAGCGCTTCTGCAGCATGTGTTCGATTTCCATGAAATCGATCCAGTGACGACAAGATCGCGGTTCGTTCCATATCCTGCAGGCTGCCCGCACCTGTGGCGACAGCGGGAATCGTCGGAGCGTGCGGGTTCCCGCTGAGCTACGCCGGAAGATCATGCACCGACAGCACGTCACCTCGACACATCACGATCATGTTTTCAATTGTGTTTCGTAACTGCCGGACATTGCCAGGCCAGTCATAGCTGTGCAGGAATTGCAGCAGATCGGATGAGAACCCTGGCGACCGTCGATCGTGCCGCTCGCAACTATCCGCGACGAATGCATCAATCAGTATGGGCAGATCTTCCTGTCGTTCGCGTAGGGGCGGCAGTTGGATGGTGACGACGTTCAGACGATAGAACAAATCCGCGCGGAAGCTTCCATTGGCGACCAAGTCTGTCAGATTGCGACTGGTGGCCGCGATGACACGCACATCGACTGAGCGATCTTCGTTACTGCCGACGGGGTTCACCCTGAGATTTTCCAGCACACGTAGTAACTTGGCTTGGGAGGCCAATGGAAAATCTCCGATTTCATCGATAAACAGCGTGCCGCCGTGGGCCGCTTCAAACCGTCCGATGCGTTCTTGTCCCGCCCCAGTGAAGGCACCTTTGACGTACCCGAATAGCTCGGACTCGATCAAGCTCTCCGGGACAGCGGCGATGTTGACTGCGACGTAGGGACCGGCATTTCGACGGCTGTGTTGGTGAATCGCGGAGGCGACAAGTTCTTTTCCAGTTCCAGATTCACCAAGGATCAAGACCTGGCTTTCGACTTGCGAAGCGCGCTGGATCCTGTCGATCAATTCCAGCACGGCAGGCGAACGTCCGAGAATTCCTGAAAAGCCTTGTTGATCGGTCGAGGAAGCCGCATGCAGACTGGCCGCTTTCCATGCATCGCGTTCCAGCGTCTGGCGGACAAGCCGCAAGAACTCACCGGGATCGACCGGTTTGGTTAAGTAATCTTCCGCCCCCAGTTTCATCGCGTTGACCGCCGAATGAACCTCACCATAGGCGGTGACCATGATGAACCGTGTTGAAGGGCGTTGCTGCTTCCAGAGCTTCAACAGTTCAACGCCACTATCCACACCCAGGCGAACGTCGCAGATCACCAGGTCAATCGGATGCGATATTCGCTGCAGTGCCTCTGCCGTTGTCCGAGCATGGGTGGCTTGATAGCCTTCCGTGGTCAGAAGACGAACCATTGCATTGCCTTCGCGCAATTGGTCTTCAACGATCAAGATTTCCGGCTTCGTCATTCAGATAGTCACTCCACATTCTGACGTTGGGGCGCCAGGGGCCATTGTATTCGGAAGGAACTGCCACTGGCGGCAGGCACATACTCGATGGTGCCACCTCCTAATTCCATCAGGCTGCGAACGATAGCCAGTCCCAATCCGACGCCGTCTTCTTTGGTAGTGAAGAACGGTTCGAAAATACGCGGCAATTCCAGGGGCGGAATGCCAGGACCATTGTCGCTGATTCGCAGTGTGATGATTCCGTCCTGCTCCGTTAGATCCAATTCAATGCGACCAGAGTGCTGGCTGACGGCATCGCGTGCATTGGATAGCAGGTTGAGCAGAATCTGACGAACATGCCCGCGACCGGCCTCGATAAAGACCGGTTCAGGAGGTGCGTTGAAAATGACGCTGATCTCTGCTGCCTGCAATCCAGGTCGCAGAAATTGCAGAACTGCTTCGATCTCGTTGCCGACATTGACACGTTGCGGCTTCGATTGCTCGGGGCGGGCATATCCCAACAGCAGTGTAATCAATTCGTCGATCCGGACGACCTCGCGCACCGATTCGCTGAGCATGGCCGTCGTTTCTTCCTCACTCAAAACCGCCTCACGGCGGAAAACCCGCTCCGCAGTAAAAAGATTCAGCCGGACGGCGTTCAAGGGATTTCGAATTTCATGGGCCAGCCCAATGATCAATTGGCTCATTTCTCCGATGCGACGAGCATTAGACATGGCCAGAGCATGTTCCAATGCCACGGCTCGATGCGTGATGCGGTACAGCGAAATACTGGAGAACAAGACCACCAGCAGAATGCTTCCGATGATGATGCCCCAGGCCTGCAGACTTCGCCAGCGGCTACTTCTGATCCGCTCCTGCAGCAGATTCCAGCTGATGCCCGAATGATAGGTCCCTCGTTCCAGACCACCGAGATCGATCGGAACGACGACCTCAATCGATTTCTGATCGGTCAGGGTCGAGCAGGAAGTTCGAAAAACATCGGGCCCGATACCTTGAACGGGTTCGAACTGTGCCGCGGGGCAAAGCATTCCGCCGACCAAGCTGGCGTTGCTATGGGCGATGATCTTTCCATCCGTATCGACGATAGCTCCGTAGAGGCGGTCGGGACGCGGAGCCACTCGTTTCCAATGTTCACGCAACCAGTTTGAGGCCCCTGACAACGTGCCGTCTGCACCGAGATCGAGAAGCTCTTGTTCTACGCGGCCTGCTGTTCGTTCGGCCCCGGAACGCGCATTCATGACCGCCGACTGCAGAACTGCCAGCGAGTGCCGTTCCCCATCCTGATAGACGCCCCAGCCTCCGAGCAAGAGCACCACCACCAGAGCCAGCACGATGCAGACCGTCGGGGCGAGGGTCGAGGAAGTCTTGTTCCAATCCGCGGCGATCGGTTTCACTTTCAATCCATTCAACGTTTCACCGCAATCATTGCTTTGCCCAGCATCCTTCTTAAGGTTGAATTAAGTTTTACGACTCGAACAGAGAACAAGATAACACCTTCAAGACATAAACCGCAAATCGCGCGCCGACGTAGCCCCTTCATCGTCATCGAGTCTCTGCCATCTCGTTGCATGTGACTATCTCTGTGCGTCCAAAAAAGCGATCAGGTCGCGCAGCTCCTTCAACGTCATTCGATCTGCCAGCTTGTCAGGCATGACGGAGGTTCGTTGCGGGGTTCGTTCTTCGATGTCGGCGGTCTTAAATTCGATCGTTTGTCCTTCCGAGTTCCCGACGATCGTCTTGCCTTCATTTTCATGGACGATCATGCCGTTGACGACACGGCCGTCGTGAAGTACGAAGGACCATGAGGTGTATTGCGGCGAGATTTCGCGGCTGGGTTCCAGGATCGACTGGATCAATTGCACTCGGTTCATCGTTCCCACCACTCGTGACAGATCCGGACCGACGCGACCACCTCGACCATCGATCCGATGGCACTTGAAGCAACCAGCGCCTGCCGGATGAAAGAATGTCCGACGGCCCGCTGCGGCATCGACTTCTCGACCACGATTCAATTGGGCCAGCCACTCGGCATTTGTTGTGGGTCGTTTCGAAACAAGCTTCTGGATTGATGCCGGGTTCGTCAGTTTTGCGTCGGCAAATCCGAGGGCGATCTGGTCGGCAAGTTCGACGGCGATCGACTCGTCCGGCTCACTACCTAAAGAATCGGCGACCCCTTCGAGAGCCGCTCGGATTTCGGCATCTGCGACAAGACTTCGCAGTGCTCGGACAACTTCGCGCTTGATTGAGGCGTTTTTCGATTTCAGAAGCAGCATCAATAATGAACGGGTCGGTCCGCTGCCCGATTCCAGCTTCGCCAGCGAAGCCAGACCAACAATCGCTTCACACCGCTCGGTGACATCGCGATTGTCGTCGGCAGCGATATCCCGCAGCAGCGTTGCCGCCACGTCCGGTGTCGCGGCTTGCAACGTCCTGACCGCTTCCAGGCGCAAGGTCTTGTCGTCAGAAATGGCCAAACCGCCGAGCAGTACTGCGCTCAAAGTTTTATCGGTGGGTGAGACCAGTCGTAACGCCTGGGCGCGGACGGCTGCAGACTTCTGCGCATCCTTAATCAACGGGATCACGTAATTCTCGGGCGGAGTTTTGTCGAAGTCAGCGGGGTTGCCACCGTCGAGCATCTGCAATGAAGCTAACGTCGCCAGGAACAGTTCGGCGGTCATGCCCGATGAACTGAGAACGGCTTCCACGCGAGGTCGCAGCTCTTTCAATTTCTCTTCGGCGACCCACTGAACCGCAACTCTGCGGACATCAGCATCGTGATCGCTTAAGGCCAATGTCACTAAGCGGTCTTCTTTGGGATTCTGTTTTCGAGCGGCCAATAGCATGGCCAGCCGAGCGGGGACGGATGCATTCGAACCCGGCGTCAGATAGGCAGCGAAGTCGTCTTGCTTGAACTGTCGAGACAGCAGGGTCACCAAACACGATTGCACAAACGGATCATCGATCGAGCAGAGAATTTTAACCTGCTCCCCATTAGCGATCAGGGTTTCTCGATCAAGAAGTGGTAGTAGCAGATCTTCATCCGTCGAGGTCGCTCCCGTAGTCGTTAACGCTGCGACGAGTAGATCGCGAAAGTTCACATGTCGTGAACCGGCACCAAACGGTGGAGTCGAACCCAAACTCGGCAGGGTGTCTGCAAAATCAGCGACCGCATCTGTGACTGGTGTCCCCTTCGCGATTTGTTTCGCACGGCGACTCCAGAGCACTTCGAGTTGCCCGCGCACGGTGTCAGGCTTGGCCTCTTGTCGCAGTTGATGTGCGGCCATGCGCCGAACGTCTCGCCGCGAAGAATCCAGCAAGGCGGCTTGTCTAGTCGGCTCCAAACCGGGAATCGTCGCCAGATCAATCGGAGCTCTGCCCGTGGATTCTGCACTGCGGATCCGCCAGATGCGCCCGTGGCCGTGCAGCTTGTAGTCTCGCAAGACCCAATCGGTGCAATACAGAGATCCATCTGGAGCGGTCGCGATTCCGACCGGTCGAAAGTTTTCTCCGCCAGTGATCAGTGGTTCCGCCAGCGCCGTGAAGGACGTCCCCTTCGGTTGCAATCGGAATCGATCAATGCGGTGATCGCCCCAACTGGTGACGAGCAGGTTGCCTACGTACTCATCGGGAAGACCGTCTGATTCATAAGCGAGGATTCCCGAGGGAGCTTCGCCCGTCCCACCCACCATTGGCAGGGTTCCGGGGACTTCTCCATTCCAACTGGTGAAGGGATGAAGCCCCTTGCGGCCGTTGCGGAATCGATAGCCGTAGTCGCCGTCGGGAATCACATGAATCAGGCGGCAGGGGGGACGGCTGTCGGGATCGTTGTCGACACTGAACAGATGACCGAAGGCATCCCACGCATTGGCGTGTGGATTCCAGAAGCCGGTGCAGATCTGATTCAACTTCGAACCATCCAGGCGGCAGCGATAGATATTGCCACCGTCCTTACCGGCAATTGTTACTCCGTCGGATCCAATGATCTTGAATTCTTCTCCCAGATTCTCGCCGAATCCGAAGTACAGCCAACCGAGACCATCTAATGCGAACCCAGCCAGACCGTTATGCGGATAGTTTCCTTTCGTCTCGAGGCGGACGATCGAGTCGTGGCGATCGGCGATGTCGTCTCCATCGTGATCATGAAACAAGCGAATTTCGCGTCGTGTGGCGACGTAGACGGATTGCTTCGGCGCAGCCTGCTTGTCGGTCTTCGCAACGGGGAACCACAGGGGGCGGACGAGGACGCTCATCGAGTGCGTCAGGCCATCGGTGAAGACGACGATCTTGTCCGCGCGACCGTCGTTGTCGGAATCGCTCATCACAAGAACGCGGTCGGTCGGATGACCCTTGTATCCCTCGGGAGGGAAGTGAGTATTGCTTTCGATGGCGAACACTCGGCCTCGGTAGTCGACATCAATTCCGGTGGGTGTGACGATTTGTGGATGTTCGGCGAACAGTTCGATCTTCAGCCGAGGGTCAACGGACTTCGGAGCCTCGTCCGCCGCCAGCAGTCCTGCGGGAACTACCACTGCCAGCAGCCAGAGATATTTTGACATCGGAAGAACCCGGAAGATCAGAGGTGAAGGGAAGCAAGAACCAGTCGGCGACAGTCCACCACACGGATCTGGAAACGGCAAGCAACCGACGATGACATTTCCCACGACGGCTTTCCCTCGGTGTCCATTGGTTTCGCGTGCTGGGCAAACGTCATCGGGGTCTGAGTTTCCTTACGATTTGGCAGAATTTGTCAGTCCATGTCAGTTTTTTGGGGGTGTTGGAAGAATTACCCCTTAAAAACAAGGGAAATCGCGAAAGGTACTGACAGATGCGAGCCTTCCTGACGTCGGACTGGCGATCAGGATTCGCGGTTGTGTGATGGTAGGGCGTCATGGGGGCATATTCTCCTCTTCGTGCGCGTTGAGTTTTTCGTGCGCGTTGAGTTTGTAGCTTCGCAGATCAACGCAACTGCCAAGCCGCGCGAAGGTGCTTTCATTAAGTTGTCTTGCGAACTCATCCGGTAAGAGGGGTTGTATGTTGTTGGCCCAAGGGGCTCACGCCCCCCGCTCAGAAAGAGGTGGGGGCCGCGATCGTCGTCGACGTCAACTGAAAAACAGGGACCTCTGACCTTCCGCTAAGAGAGCGGCCCAGAGGCGTGCCCGTTGGTTACGGTGCACCTACGACTTTTGTCGTGACCTGATTGTCCGTTTTGCTGTGCGCTGATCAAGACGGTGTTTGGAAAACTTGGGAACTATCTTTGAAATTGTCA